>NZ_DASXEP010000048.1:0-2487 GCF_036490025.1 Mycobacterium sp.
GCGCTACGGCGGGTGCTACGACGGGCGCGCGACGGAGTGCTGCTGAACGTCGACGAGGCAGCCACCGCGCTGTCCGCCCGCGGCGAGGACCTGGCCGACCTATGTCGTAGCGCGGCACGGGTCCGCGATGCCGGTCTGGAATCGGCCGGACGCCGTGGTGCTCGCGGCCGGCTGCCGGTCAGCTACTCGCGCAAGGTCTTCATCCCGGTCACGCATCTGTGCCGCGACAGCTGCAATTACTGCACATTCGTCATGGTGCCGGGCAAGCTGCGTGCTCAGGGCATGGGCATGTTCCTGGAGCCTGATGAGATCCTCGACGTCGCGCGTCGCGGCGCCGAATTGGGTTGCAAGGAAGCACTGTTCACCCTCGGCGACCGCCCAGAGGACCGCTGGCCGGAGGCACGCGACTGGTTGGACGAGCGCGGCTACGACTCCACCCTGTCCTATGTGCGGGCGATGGCGATCCGGGTGCTCGAGGAAACCGGGCTGTTGCCGCATCTGAACCCCGGCGTGATGAGTTGGTCGGAGTTGTCGCGGCTCAAGCCGGTGGCGCCGTCGATGGGCATGATGTTGGAGACGACGTCGCGGCGGTTGTTCGAAACCAAGGGTCAGGCCCATTACGGCAGCCCCGACAAAGATCCAGAGGTTCGCCTGCGCACGTTGACCGATGCCGGTCGGCTGTCCATTCCGTTCACCACCGGCTTACTGGTCGGAATCGGCGAGACGCTCACCGAGCGGGCCGAGACGTTGCATGCAATTCGTAAGTCGCACAAGGCGTTCGGCCATGTGCAGGAAGTGATCGTGCAAAACTTCCGGGCCAAGGAACACACCGCGATGGCGTCGACGCCCGATGCCGGTATCGACGACTTCCTGGCCACGGTCGCGGTGACGCGGCTGGTCCTCGGCCCGGCGATGCGCGTCCAGGCGCCGCCGAATCTGGTATCGCCGCAGGAGTGCCTGGCGCTGATCGCCGCGGGTGTAGACGACTGGGGTGGCGTCTCGCCGCTCACCCCGGATCACGTCAACCCCGAGCGGCCGTGGCCGGCCCTCGACGATCTCGACGCCATCACCGCGCAAGCGGGATACGACCTGGTGGAGCGGCTGACCGCGCAGCCCAGGTATGTCCAGGCCGGGTCGGCGTGGATCGACCCGCGGGTGCGCGGCCACGTCGCGGCGCTGGCCGATCCGGCGACCGGGTTGGCCCGCGACGTGAAGCCGGTGGGCATGCGGTGGCAGGAGCCCGACGACGTGGCATCGTCCGGCCGGGTCGACTTGAATGTCGCGATCGATGTCGAGGGCCGCAACACCGAGGCCCGCAGCGATCTGATGAGCGCATTCGGGGACTGGGATTCGATCCGCGCGCAGGTGCACGATATGGCCGCCAGTGCGCCCGAACGTGTCGACACCGATGTGCTCGCCGCGCTGAACTCGGCTGAACGCGATCCCGCCGGCTGCACCGACGCGGAATACCTGGCATTGGCCACCGCTGACGGCCCGGCCATGGAGGCTGTTGCCGCACTGGCTGATTCGTTGCGGCGTGACGTGGTCGGTGACGACGTGACATTCGTGGTGAACCGCAACATCAACTTCACCAACATCTGCTACACGGGCTGCCGGTTTTGCGCTTTCGCACAGCGCAAAGGCGACGCCGACGCATTCTCATTGTCGGCGGACGAGGTTGCCCAACGTGCCTGGGAGGCGCACGTCGAGGGCGCCACCGAGGTGTGCATGCAGGGTGGCATCGACCCCGAGTTGCCCGTGACGGGGTACGCCGATCTGGTGCGCGCCGTCAAAGAGCGGGTGCCATCGATGCACGTGCATGCGTTCTCCCCGATGGAGATCGCCAACGGCGCGACGAAGAGCGGCTTGAGCGTTCGCGAGTGGCTGACCAGCCTGCGCGAGGCCGGTCTGGACAGCATCCCCGGCACCGCCGCGGAGATTCTCGACGACGAAGTCCGCTGGGTGCTCACCAAAGGCAAGCTGCCAACCTCGATGTGGATCGAGATCGTGTCGACCGCCCACGAGGTCGGCCTGCGGTCATCCTCGACGATGATGTACGGCCACGTCGACGACCCGCGGCACTGGGTCGGCCACCTCAACGTGCTGCGCGATATCCAGGACCGCACCGGAGGTTTCACCGAGTTCGTGCCGCTACCGTTCGTGCATCAGAACTCGCCGCTGTATCTGGCCGGCGCGGCCCGGCCGGGGCCGACCCATCGGGATAACCGGGCCGTGCACGCGTTGGCACGGATCATGTTGCACGGCCGTATCTCTCAGATCCAGACCAGCTGGGTCAAGCTCGGCGTCGAGCGCACCCAGGTGATGCTCAACGGCGGCGCCAACGATCTCGGTGGCACGCTGATGGAGGAGACCATCTCGCGGATGGCCGGTTCCGAATTCGGCTCAGCCAAATCCGTCGCCGAGTTGAGGGCGATCGCCGACGGCATCGGGCGTCCGGCCCGCCAACGCACCACCACCTACAGTCCG
>NZ_DASXEP010000055.1:0-2381 GCF_036490025.1 Mycobacterium sp.
GACGTAGTCGAGTAGGCGTTCAAGTAGGCGATCGAACGGTACGTGCGGGCTGAGGTGACCGATGGGTGGCGTGGTATGCGCTGTGACGGGCGAAATCACCGCATCGAAGTCGGCGATGAAGCGCGCGTAGGCCCGGGCTGCTTGTCGTAGCCTCACGATGGTTGCCGGCGTCTTGGCCCATCGAGCCCGGTGGTGGCGGCGAAGACCCAGGTTGAATCCGTCGGCTAGGCGGGGGTCGAATGACCAATCGAGGTGCACTTTGGCAGTGGTCAACGACAGATCGGCCAGCAGCGCAAAGTAGTGCACGAAGTCCTCGGCGAACTGGGCGCCGAAGGGCAACGGCGCTGGGGTGATCGTGTGTCCTGCGCCCTCCAAAAGTGCGGCCGTGCGTTCGACGGCGGCGCGGTTCTGGGCGTCCACGCCGACTCCGACAATGGTGTCTAGCTGCAAGCCGATGTGCAGGCGGCGGCTGGAGGTGCCTTCGACCAAGCCCACGGGTTTGAGTTTGGGGTTTCGCCAGTAGTCCTCCGCGGCCGCGACGTAGGCGGCTGTGTCGCGGACGCTGCGGGTCAAGACGCCCTCGGAGATGATGTTGATGGGCAATGTTTTGGCTTGTTCTCCGTTCACGTGACGTCCGCGGCTGGGTTTGAGGCCGACAAGGCCTGCGGACGCGGCAGGGCAGCGGATCGAACCTCCGCCGTCGTTGCCGTGCGCGATTGGTACGACGCCGGCGGCGACCAGGGCGGCTGCGCCGCCCGAGGAGGCGCCGGACGAGAAGCCGGTATGCCAGGGGTTGCGGGTCGGCGGGCCGGCGGCGAATTCGGTGCTCGCGTTTAAGCCGAATTCGGGCATTCTCGACTTGCCGAGCAGGCTCAGGCCGGTGCTGTGCAGTTGCCTGGCGTATGCCCCGTCGTTGCGCGCCGGAGAGGCGACGAATGCTTCGCTGCCATGGGTCGTGGGTAGGCCGGCAAGGTCGGTGTTGTCTTTGATGAACGTCGGAACGCCATAGAGGCGAGCGCGGGGATCGGTGGCGTGCCGGGGTGATTCATACAATGGTCGCGCAACCGCGTGCAATACGGAGTCGACTCGATCGAGGCGAGTCAGGGCTGCAGTGGCGAGTTCGTCTGGGTGAACGGTTCGGTTGCGCACCAGTTCCGTCAGGGCGACGGCATCGTGTCGACCGAGTGCGTCATCGCCGAAGGCATGCACGGCGTGGCGGTTCATCATCGTTGGGACTCCTTGGTTTGTTCGGTGGCCGCGGCGGTGAGGTCGTCCAGCACAGCTCGTGCAGCGTGCTCGCCGAAGCGGATGGCACCTTCGAGGTAGCCAGCGAATTGGTCGGCGTGCTCGGTGCCCGCCCAGCGAGTCGCGCCCGACCTCTGCAGCTCCCGCGCCGCCGTGAGGCCGCTAATGCCCGCGCCGACGACGACAACGTCCGCCATCTCTTCAATCATCAGTACGAATGTACTGTAGGTACAGATGTACTGTAAAGTCGCGCGGGAAGAAGACTCCTGAAAGGCAGGCGGTCACCATCGCCAACCATCGACGGCCTGCAACCGAGATCCGCGACGCGATCGTGAGCGCAGCGGTGCAGGTTGTCGGCCGGTGCGGTGTTGACGGCCTGACTCACCGAGCCGTCGCCGACGAAGCCGGTGTCTCGCTGTCATCGACGACGTATCACTTCGCTTCCAGGGAAGACATCGTCGGCACTGCCCTGCAACGGGTCGCAGCACAGGAAACGGCCAAGGCGCAAGCCGCCATCAATGCCCTATCCACCCGCGATGACAAGCCCCACCAACAAAACCGAAACCTGCTAGCAGCCATCACCGAAGAGCTCGCACCGAAGGATCGAACCGCGCTTCGAGCCCAATACGAGCTCCAGCTCTACGCCGCGGACCATCCGCACCTGCAGCCCGTAGTGCGGACTTGGGTTGAGGCGATCGAGGAAATGTTCACCGAGATCCTGCACCGAATCGGCGCCAAAGAGCCGGCGCAGTCAGCGCGAGTACTGGTCGCCGCAATCGACGGCCTGCGCCTCACCGCACTAACTACCGCACCCTCAGACCAAAGCACCGCCCAGGATCGCGCAGCAATCGCCTGGCTTCTCGACAACCTCCTACCGAAGCCGAAGTCGCATCACAAACAACCATTGCAGGCCGGAACGTGACTTGATCCCCAAATTCCAATGAGCTATCTGAGACAAGGAGAAGCTCCATCTTCCTAATCAGCCGATCGCCCCGAATACCCAAACAACTGGGCGGCTCTACTTCGACGTCAAAGGGGGCACAGCGCCTGACAGCGTGGTGTACCGGGATGCCGGCGGCACGGACAAGGTCACCTGGAAGAGCTGAGCCTGGTTACAGCCCGACCACCGGGACCAG
>NZ_DASXEP010000066.1:0-14680 GCF_036490025.1 Mycobacterium sp.
CAGGTCACCAAGCTGGCACGCACCTACAAGCCTTACGGCCCAGTGCTTTCCGACGCGATCAACGACCAGCTGCGCACGATCCTGGGTCCGTCCGGTAAACGGCCGGCGGCGATCGCCGAGCGGGTGACCAAGACCTGGGAACTCGGCGAAGGATGGGTCAAGCACGTCACCGTCGAGGTCGTGCTGGGGACCCGCGAGGGCACCAGCGTTCGTGGCGGCACGATGGGCCACCTGCACGAGGGTGCGCTGGCTGACGCCGGCGCCGTCGACAGCGTCATCGATGCCGCGGTCACGGCCGTGGCCGCACGCCGCGGGATCGCGGTGGCGTTGCCGTCGACCGGTGGTGGCGGCGGTGCGACCGTCGACGCGGCCGCGCTCGGCGAGTTCACCGAACAGATCACCGGCCGCGACGGCGTGCTCGCTTCGGCGGCCCGTCTGGTGCTGGGCCAGCTGGGATTCGACGACCCGGTCAGTGTGCCACCGGCCACGACCGACGCCGAGCTGATCGACCTGGTCACCGCCGAACTGGGCGCCGACTGGCCGCGTCTGGTGGCACCGGTGTTCGACGGCAAGAAAGCCGTGGTGTTCGACGACCGATGGGCCAGCGCCCGCGAAGATCTGGTCAAGCTGTGGCTGGTCGACGAAGACGAGGCCAACGCCGACTGGGCACGGCTCTCGGAGCGTTTCGAGGGCGCCGGCCACGTGGTGGCGACGCAGGCGACCTGGTGGCAGGGCAAGGCTCTGGCGGCCGGGCGTCAGGTCCACGCGTCGCTGTACGGCCGGATCGCTGCCGGTGCGGAGAACCCGGACAACGGCAAGTACCACGACCACGTCGCGGTGATCACCGGTGCATCGAAGGGCTCGATCGCCGCGTCGGTGGTCGGACAGCTGCTCGACGGCGGTGCCACCGTCATCGCGACGACCTCGAAGCTCGACGACGACCGGTTGGCCTTTTACCGCACGCTGTACCGTGACCACGCCCGCTTCGGTGCTTCCCTGTGGGTGGTCGCCGCCAACATGGCGTCCTACTCCGACATCGATGCGCTCGTCGAATGGATCGGCCACGAGCAGTCCGAAAGCCTTGGGCCGCAGTCGATTCACATCAAGAATGCGCAGACCCCGACGCTGCTGTTCCCGTTCGCGGCGCCGCGGGTGGTCGGCGACCTGTCCGAGGCCGGTTCGCGCTCCGAGATGGAGATGAAGGTGCTGCTGTGGGCCGTGCAGCGGCTGATCGGCGGTCTGTCCAGGATCGGCGCCGAGCGCGACATCGCCTCGCGACTGCACGTGGTGCTGCCGGGCTCGCCCAATCGCGGCATGTTCGGCGGTGACGGCGCCTACGGTGAAGCCAAGTCGGCGCTGGATGCGGTGGTGACGCGATGGGGAGCCGAGTCGTCGTGGGCGCAGCGAGTCAGCCTGGCCCACGCGTTGATCGGTTGGACCCGTGGAACCGGGCTGATGGGCCACAACGATGCGATCGTCAGCGCCGTCGAAGAAGCCGGTGTGACAACCTATTCCACCGACGAGATGGCCGAAATGCTGCTGGGGCTCTGCGACATCGAGTCGAGAGCGGCCGCGGCGACCGCGCCGATCAAGGTCGACTTCACCGGCGGGCTCGGCGATGTCGACCTCGATATGGCCGAGCTGGCCGCCAAGGCCCGCGAGGAGATGACGGCGGACGCTGTCATCGACAGTGAGGCCGACGGGCAGGAGACTATTGCGGCATTGCCGTCGCCGCCGCGCGGCTTCACCCCGGCGCCCCCGCCGGTGTGGGATGACCTCGACATCGACCCCTCCGAGTTGGTAGTCATCGTCGGCGGTGCCGAACTCGGTCCGTACGGCTCGTCGCGGACTCGCTTCGAGGTGGAGGTCGACAACGAACTGTCGGCAGCCGGCGTGCTCGAGTTGGCTTGGACCACAGGCTTGATCAAGTGGGAAGACGACCCGACACCAGGCTGGTATGACACCGAATCCGGCGACCTGGTCGACGAAGCCGAGTTGGTCGAGCGCTACCACGACGTGGTGATCGAACGCGTCGGCATCCGCGAGTTCGTCGACGACGGCGCTATCGATCCCGATCACGCGTCGCCACTCATGGTGAGTGTGTTCCTGGACAAGGACTTCACGTTCGTCGTCTCATCGGAGGCCGACGCCCGCGGGTTCGCCCAGTTCGACGCCGAGCACACGGTGGTCCAGCCGGTCCCGGGCTCGAGCGACTGGCAGGTTACCCGTAAGGCGGGCACCGAGATTCGCGTCCCGCGCAAGACCAAGCTGTCGCGGACCGTCGGTGCGCAGATCCCCACCCGGTTCGACCCGACGGTGTTCGGCATCAGCCCGGACATGGCCACCTCGGTCGACCGGGTGGCGTTGTGGAACATCGTCGCGACCGTCGACGCGTTCCTCTCGTCGGGCTTCACGCCGACCGAGCTGATGCGATGGGTGCACCCGGGCTTGGTGGCCAGCACCCAGGGCACCGGCATGGGTGGCATGACGTCGATGCAGACGATGTATCACGGCAACCTGCTCGGCCGGAACAAGCCGAACGACATCTTGCAGGAAGTTCTGCCGAATGTCGTTGCCGCTCATGTGGTTCAGTCCTATATCGGCAGCTACGGCGCGATGATCCACCCGGTTGGCGCGTGTGCCACCGCGGCGGTCTCGGTCGAGGAGGGCATGGACAAGATCCGCCTGGGCAAGGCCGAGCTGGTGGTCACGGGCGGCTTCGACGACCTGACGCTGGAGGCCATCATCGGCTTCGGTGACATGGCCGCCACCGCCGACACCGCCATGATGCGCGGCCGGGGCATTGCGGACTCGAAGTTCTCCCGGCCCAACGACCGGCGCCGGCTCGGCTTCCTGGAAGCCCAAGGCGGCGGCACCATCCTGCTGGCCCGCGGCGACCTCGCGGTCAAGATGGGTCTGCCCGTGCTGGCCGTGGTGGGCTACGCGCAGTCGTTCGCCGACGGTGTGCATACCTCGATCCCGGCCCCGGGCCTGGGCGCGCTGGGTGCCGGCCGTGGCGGCAAGGATTCGCAGCTGGCCCGATCGCTGGCCAAGCTCGGCGTCGGCGCCGACGACGTCGCGGTGATCTCCAAGCACGACACCTCGACGTTGGCTAACGACCCCAACGAGACCGAACTGCATGAGCGGCTGGCCGATTCGCTCGGCCGCTCTCGCGGGGCGCCGCTGTTCATCGTGTCGCAGAAGAGCCTTACCGGGCACGCCAAGGGCGGCGCGGCGGTCTTCCAGATGATGGGGCTGTGCCAGATCCTGCGCGATGGGGTGATCCCGCCCAACCGGAGCCTGGATTGCGTCGACGACGAACTCGCGGACTCCGCGCACTTCGTCTGGGTCCGCGACACGCTGCGACTCGGCGAGAAGTTCCCGCTGAAGGCCGGGCTGGTGACCAGCCTCGGGTTCGGCCACGTGTCCGGCCTGGTCGCGCTGGTGCACCCGCAGGCCTTCCTGGCCACTCTGGACGCCGACCAGCGCGCGGATTACCAGCGACGGGCCGACGCTCGGCTGCTGGCCGGGCAGCGCCGACTGGCGTCGGCGATCGCCGGCGGCCGCCCGCTGTACGAGCGGCCCGCCGACCGTCGCTTCGACCACGAGGTGTCCGAGAAGCGGCAGGAAGCGACGATGTTGCTCGACGCGACGGCGCGATTGGGCGACGGCGACCTTTACCGTCTTTGACCACCCCCGGTGAAGGTCCGATAGGTTTCTGCGCATGAGCCGCGCCAGCGACGATGCAGAGCGCAGCGATGATGCAGAGCTTTGTGATGAGGAGGAGCGGCGCCAATGGGCATCGTCGGAGTGGGGATAGACCTTGTCTCCATTGCTGAGTTCGCGGAGCAGGTCGATCAGCCCGGAACGGTCTTTGCCGAGACATTTACGCCAGGCGAGCGGCGTGACGCCTCGGACAAGAGTTCGTCGGCCGCGCGCCACCTGGCGGCGCGGTGGGCGGCCAAGGAAGCGGTGATCAAGGCCTGGTCCGGGTCGCGGTTTTCCCAGCGGCCGGTGTTGCGCGAGGACATCCACCGCGACATCGAGGTCGTCACCGATATGTGGGGCCGACCGCGGGTGCGGTTGACCGGCGACATCGCCAAGCATTTGAAGGACGTCACGATCCACGTGTCGTTGACGCACGAAGCCGGCACCGCGGCCGCGGTAGCCATCCTGGAGGCCGACTAGCCTCGAAGACCATGAGCGATCTAGTCGAACGCGTGCGCGAGGTACTGCCTTCGGTGCGCGACGATCTGGAGAATCTGGTGCGTATCCAATCGGTGTGGGCCGACCCGGCCCGCCGCGACCAGGTGCACCGCAGCGCACAAGCTACTGCAGACCTGTTGTCGCAGGCGGGTTTTGGTGACGTTCAGATCGTCAGCGAAGGCGGTGCACCCGCGGTCATCGCGCGTCATGCGGCACCGCCCGGAGCGCCGACCGTGCTGCTGTACGCCCACCATGATGTGCAGCCCGAGGGCGACCCTGCCCAATGGACGTCGCCGCCGTTCGAGCCGTCCGAGCGCGATGGCCGACTCTACGGGCGGGGCAGCGCCGACGACAAGGCCGGTATCGCAACACATTTGGCGGCGTTCCGGGCGCACGGCGGTCAGCCGCCGGTCGGGGTGACGGTGTTCGTCGAAGGTGAGGAAGAGTCCGGTTCGCCGTCGTTGGGCCGACTGCTGGTCGCCCATCGCGATGCGCTGGCCGCAGATGTGATCGTCATTGCCGATTCGGACAATTGGAGTACCGACATCCCGGCGCTGACGGTATCGCTGCGCGGACTGGCCGACTGCGTGGTCGAGGTCGCCACGCTTGATCACGGCCTGCACTCAGGCCTATGGGGTGGTGTGGTGCCCGACGCAGTGTCGGTGCTGGTGCGCCTGCTGGCCAGCCTGCACGACGACGACGGCAACGTGGCGGTGGCGGGCCTCCACGAAAGCACCGCCGCGGCAGTGGATTATCCCGACGAGCGGGTGCGGGCCGAATCGGGATTGCTTGACGGCGTGGCCGAAATCGGTTCCGGCTCGGTGCCGCAGCGGCTGTGGTCCAAACCGGCGATCACGGTCATCGGCATCGACACCACATCCATTGCGGCATCGTCGAACACGCTGATCCCACGCGCCCGTGCGAAAGTGAGTATGCGGGTCGCTCCCGGCGGTGACGCCGCCGCGCACCTGGACGCGTTGCGCACCCATCTGGAGCAGCACGCGCCGTGGGGTGCACACGTGACCGTGACGCCCGGAGATGTCGGGCAGCCGTACGCCATCGACGGCTCCGGGCCGGTATACGACGCCGCTCGGGCGGCGTTCCGGCAGGCCTGGGGGACTGAGCCCGTCGAGATGGGCATGGGCGGCTCGATCCCGTTCATCGCCGAGTTCGCCGCCGCTTTCCCGAACGCGGCAATCCTGGTTACCGGTGTGGAGGACCCCGCGACGCAGGCACACAGCGTCAACGAGAGCCTGCACCTGGGGGTGCTGGAGCGGGCCGCGACCGCTGAGGCGCTGTTGCTGGCGAACTTGGCCTGACCCAATAATGGCCACGGAAAAGCCGGTTATGAGACGGGTTGGGACAGTACCGCGACCACTTCTTGCAATGGGTCCGAGCTGGTTGATACCGCGCCGACATAGGGGTGTGCCAGTTCAATGACGAGGAAGAGGTTGGTGGCAACGATAACGGCGACGATGGCCACCATCGGATAGTGCAGGATGGGTTTTTCGACCCCGTAGATGATCATGGTGCCGATGACCAGACTGCTTGTCACGAAGATGACCGCCCAGAACGGCCAGGGGAGTCCGGCGTCTTCGCGGGCAGTGAGTAGTCGCACGGTGCGTGCCTGGCTGATCTTGTCGAGGTTGGAAAAGGACGTCGCGAGCAGAGTCTTCTGGGTGTCCGTCTTTGCGGCGACGCCGCCGTAGGCCTGGTATAGGCGGGCCAGGGCGGTGTCGGCATCTGGTGAGCGACTATTCCCGGCGTGCGGCCATTCAGCGATGGCGGCGTGTTCATACGTCAGCAGACTCTGCCGGATGCGGTCCTTATCGGACGTATCGAAAACGACTGCGTCTCTGGCCATCTGCGCCGCTGCTGCACCCTCGGTGCGTGCGTTGCCGTCTGCGGCGTTGTTCTGACCCCACATGGAGGAGACGACGAATCCGATGAAGAAGGCATAGACGAACCCGATGAAGCCGTAGGTGAACTTGGTGACGTCGTTGTGCGCGTCACCTGCAAGGACCGGGAACCGCCGACGCACGTATCTCTGGAGCAGCACCGCTCCGCCCGCGATGAGCACGATCAGGCCGGTGAGCAGCACCCACGATGGGATGTAGTTCACAATCCACCAAGTCATCAGCGGCACTCCCAAGCTAGGGTCGGCTGTGCTCCATCGGAGCGTGAATCGACGAAGTCTCGCAGGGAGGGCGTCGGGCCCGCGTCTGACCGCCGAGACGGAATGGCGGTTTCACTCGGTGATCGCCATCGCCTAGACCGACAGGTCGCGGCGCAGCTTGGCCACGTGTCCGGTGGCCTTCACGTTGTACTGGGCCACGGCGATCTTGCCCTTCTCGTCGACGACGAACGTCGAGCGGATCACACCGGTGACGGTCTTGCCGTACATCTGCTTTTCGCCGTAGGCGCCCCAGGCCGTCAGCACTTTGCGCTCGGGGTCGGACAGCAGCGGAAAGGTCAGGCCCTCGGCGTCACGGAACTTGGCCAGCTTCTCCGGCTTGTCAGGGGAGATGCCGACGACGTCGAGGCCGGCCCCGCTGAGCTCGCCCAGGCTGTCGCGGAAGTCGCAGGCCTGTTTGGTGCAGCCAGGGGTCGACGCCGCCGGGTAGAAGTAGACGATGACGCGCCGGCCCTTGTAGTCGGCCAGCGAGACCTTCTTGCCGTCGGCGTCAGGCAGTGTAAAGGCGGGCGCTTTGTCGCCCGGCGCGAGGCGTGCGGTGTCGGTCACGAAGCTGCCTTTCTGTTCACCGGCAGGTGGGATGCGTGCCGGCTGATCTAGGGTAGGTCGGCAGGCACCAACCTAGACCGAGCCTGGTCGTGGTTCGCCGACGACAGGGAGGACGAGAGTGGCGGAGCGGGATCCCGACACCATCAAGCAAGAGATCGACAAGGCCCGCGACCAGCTCGCGTCGACCGTCGACTCGCTGGCTGTGCGGGCCAATCCCCGCCGACTCGCCGAAGACGCCAAAGCCCTGGCGATCGGGTTTGTCAAGAAGCCCGCGGTGGCGGTTTCGCTGGCCGCAATTGCAGCACTCGCGGCCACCTTGGCGGTGCGCCGGATTCGTAACAGGTGACGCGGTGAACCTCGGCAGCTTTTGAAGTGCGCCGTCAGGGTTTCGAACCCCGGACCCGCTGATTAAGAGTCAGCTGCTCTACCAACTGAGCTAACGGCGCGTGCGTCCTGACGGACTGCGTTTGCGACAATAACAGCCATTCCGGCGGCGGACGAAATCGTCGAGCCTGAGATGAATCGCTGGGGACTGTTGACAGTCGTCTACGCCTTAGACTACTCCCCAGTAACACAGCAATACGCGTCGCAAGGGGGAACAGCGCAGGTGGCTGGCCGCTGGATCAGGTCTAAGCATGGTTGCCGGCAGTTGCTGGCCGTGCTGATGGTGCCGCTCGCCGTTTTCGGCGCGGGCGCCTGCAGCGGCGGCGGGCGCGCCCCGGCGCCCCGGGCCATCATGGACAAGGCCACGCCATTCGGTGACCTGCTGGTCCCCAAACTCAGCACGTCGGTGACCGACGGTGCTGTCGGCGTGGCGGTGGACAGCCCGGTGACGGTGAGCGCTGACGACGGTGTGCTGGCTTCCGTCGACATGGTCAACGAAAACGGTGGGACCGTCGACGGCCGACTCAGCCCCGACGGCGTGCACTGGTCGACCACCGAGCGGTTGGGCTACAACAGGCTCTACACGCTGACCGCCAAAGCGCGCGGGCTGGGCGGAACGGCCACCCGCCAGCTGACGTTCCATACTCACTCGCCGCAGAACCTGGCCATGCCGTACGCCATGCCGCACGACGGCGAGGTGGTGGGCGTCGGCGAGCCGGTGGCGATCCAGTTCGACGAGAACATCGGCAACCGCGAGGCGGCTGAGAAGGCCATCGTGGTGACGACCGACCCGCCCGTCGAGGGGGCGTTCTACTGGTTGAACAACCGTGAAGTACGTTGGCGCCCTGAGCATTTCTGGAAGCCGGGGACAGCCGTGAACATCGCGGTGAACACCTATGGTGTCGATCTGGGTAACGGCGTATTCGGTGAGGACAACGTGCGCTCACACTTCACCATCGGTGATGAAGTCATCGCGACCGCCGACGACAACACCAAGATGGTGACGGTGCGGGTCAACGGTGATGTCGTCAAGACCATGCCGACGTCGATGGGCAAAGACAGCACTCCCACCGCCAGCGGTACCTACATTCTCGGTCTGCGATTCGCGCACATGATCATGGATTCGTCGACCTATGGCGTACCGGTCAACTCGCCCAACGGATATCGCACCGAGGTGGATTTCGCCACCCAGATGTCCTACAGCGGTGTATTCGTGCATTCGGCGCCGTGGTCGGTGGGTGCCCAGGGCCACACCAACACCAGCCACGGCTGTCTGAATGTGAGCCCCAGCAACGCGCAATGGTTCTACGAGCACACCAAGCGTGGCGACATCGTCGAGGTGCTCAACACCCTCGGCCCGCGGCTGTCCGGGACCGAAGGCCTCGGCGACTGGAACATCCCGTGGGATCAGTGGCACGCTGGCAACGCCAAGACGTAACCCGTTGATCAGGTTGGCGATACCTGTTGTTTTGCAAGGTAATTGAGCGCCGACATGCCCGAGTGGGCGAGTGTGCCTGTGCGCTTTTACCCTCGAGCTGTGAATGAAACTCGCGATCGACCAACCGAGGCGGTGGTCAGTCGCAACGTCCGCGACCAACTTGCGGTATTCGGCGGCCACGTCCTGTGGCGAGTGGTCGGTGTGGCCGTCGGCGTCATCGCTATCACCGCAGAGGTGGCGTTCGAGCTGGAGATGCAAAGGCTCGCAGCTCGTAATCGGCGTTACGCCGGGCAGCGCCGACCATGACGCCTATTTGGGGTGAGTGACGGGACTCGAACCCGCGACATTCAGGATCACAACCTGACGCTCTACCAACTGAACTACACCCACCATTGCTGCCGGCCGGTCACTCGAGGTGCCGTAGCAGCGTCGTCGATACTAGCCGGTCGAGCCCTCAGCGGGCGAATCCATTCCCGCCGGCGTGGGCGGTTCAGCGCCGAGCTCCTCGGCCACGACGGCGATCTCGCTGGTGGTGGGACCCGGTGGCGACACGAATGCGGTGCGCCGGTAGTACTGCAGCTCGCGAATGGATTCGTGGATATCGGCCAGTGCGCGGTGCGCGAGACCCTTGGCGGGCTGGCCGTAGTAGATCCGCGGATACCAACGGCGGCACAACTCTTTGATCGAGCTCACATCGATCATCCGGTAGTGCAGAAACGAGTCCAGAGCGGGCATGTCGCGTGCGATGAAGCCGCGGTCGGTGGCGATCGAGTTGCCCGCCAGCGGTGCCGTTTTGGCTTGCTTGACATGTTGACGGATGTAGTCCAGCGCCGCCGCCTCGGCCGTCGCCAAGTCCACGGTCGACGCCCGCACCTCTTCGATGAGCCCGGACCGCGTATGCATCTCGGTCACAACGTCGACCATCGAGGACACCGCCGCATCGTCTGCGTGGATCACCACGTCGACGCCGTCGCCAAGGATGTTCAGCTCAGCGTCAGTGACGAGGACGGCGATCTCGATCAACTTGTCCGAGCCCAGGTCCAGGCCGGTCATCTCGCAGTCGATCCACACCAGTTGGTCCCGCACAGCGTTCACAGTAAGCAAAGTTCGCTGGCGGGCCTGCAGGCACCCCACCTGAGCGTGACAGCAAGTAAGGTCGTGCGGTGTCCGCACTAGGCCCACGAGTGGAGAGGCAGACGTCACCATGAGCTCCGAGTCGACCCCGGGCAGCGCATCGGCAACGGCCCCGGCGCAGCAGATCGCAGCCGGCTACGCGGTCGAGGGCCAGGCCCTGGAGTTGGGCACCGTCGTCATCGACGGCAAGACCGACCCGACCGCGCAAATTCGCATCCCGTTGGCCACCGTCAACCGGCACGGTCTGGTGGCCGGCGCGACCGGCACCGGCAAGACCAAGACGCTGCAGGTGATCGCCGAGCAACTCTCGGCAGCAGGTGTGCCCGTGCTGATGGCCGACGTCAAAGGTGACCTGTCCGGCCTGTCGCGCCCCGGAGAGAGCAGCGACAAGATCACCGCGCGCGCCAAGGAAACCGGAGACAACTGGGAGTCCAACGGCTTCCCAGTCGAATTCTTGTCGTTGGGGACCAAAGGGATTGGCGTTCCCGTGCGGGCGACCATCGCGAGCTTCGGACCTACTCTCCTTTCGAAAGTATTGGGGCTCAACAGCACTCAAGAATCAACACTGGGCTTGATTTTCCACTATGCCGAGCAGAACAACTACGAGCTGCTGGACCTGAAAGACCTGCGCGCGGTGATAGCAAAACTCACCAGCGACGCCGGCAAAGCCGATCTGAAAGCGCTTGGCGGCGTTTCTGCGCAAACGGCCGGCGTCATCCTGCGCGCTTTGGTCAATCTGGAAGCCGAAGGCGCCGACACATTTTTCGGCGAGCCGGAACTCAAGCCCGATGACCTGTTGCGTCAGGACAACGGTCACGGGGTCATCTCACTGCTGGAACTTGGGGACCAGTCCGCCCGCCCGGTGTTGTTCTCCACGTTCTTGATGTGGGTGCTATCCGACCTTTTCAGGTCCTTGCCCGAGGTCGGCGACATCGACAAACCCAAGCTCGTCTTCTTCTTCGACGAAGCGCACCTGCTGTTCGCTGACGCGTCCAAGGCATTCCTCGACCAGGTCGAGCAGACGGTGAAGCTGATCCGCTCTCGGGGGGTCGGCGTCTTCTTCTGCACCCAGTTGCCTACCGATGTGCCCAACGAGGTGCTGTCCCAATTGGGGGCCCGGATCCAGCACGCCCTGCGTGCGTTCACGCCCGATGATCAGAAGGCGCTGACGAAAACGGTGCGTACCTACCCCAAAACCGATGTCTACGACCTGGCTTCGGCGTTGACGTCGCTGGGCATCGGGGAAGCCGTCGTCACCGTGCTCTCGGAACGCGGTGCCCCGACTCCGGTGGCCTGGACCAGGTTGCGCTCGCCTCGCTCCCTGATGGCCGCCATCGGTGATGACGCAATCAAGACGGCGGCCAAAGCCAGCCGCTTGGACCAGACCTACGGTGACACCAAAGACCGTGAATCTGCATCTGAGAAGATCGAAGCCGAAAAGGCGCAGGCCCAAGCCGATCAGCCGGCTAAAAGCGGATCGAAGAATGCGCCCGAACCTGCAGAGGAAGCGGGCTGGTTTAGACGTCTCCTCGAAAGTCGTGGCTTCCAGGCATTTCTGAAGGCGGTTGCCCTCCAGTTCATCCGCACCAAGTTCGGCGGCACCAAACGCCGGCGATAGATCAGCCGCCCATCCGCTTATAGAAGCTTCCGACGATCGGCGCGACGATGGCGCGTGGCGCGTACTGACTGGCCACCGACATCGCCTTGGACGTCACGCCGGGCACAATACGCATCTTGTTGCGCGCCAACGCATCCAGCGACTTCCGTGCGGTGTATTCGGTGGAGATCCATAGGAAGTCGGGAACCAGCTTCTCGACGATCGACGCTTCGGACGGGTCCGGCAGATCGGTGCGAACCGGACCCGGCGCCAAAAGCGTGACGTGTACGCCGGTTTTGCGTAGTTCGCCCCGCAACGACTCACTGAACGTGTTCGCGAACGCTTTGGTCGCCGCGTACGTCGCGTTGTAGGGAATCGGTGAATTGCCTGCTGCCGAACCGGAAATCAAGATGCCGCCGGCCTTGCGCTCGATCATCCCCGGCAGCACCGCCAGCACCAAGTCGTGCACCGCGATGGCGTTCAGCTGTACCTGAGCCCGTTCCGTCGCGGCGTCAAGGGTGGAAACCGAACCGAACGTCGCCGTGCCGGCGTTGGCACACAGGATCGAGATGTTCCGGGTGACCAACTCGTCGACCAGTTTTGCGCGTTCGGCGGTGTCGGCGAGGTCGGCGGGGCGGACATCGACGGTGACGCCGTATTGCTCGGTCAGGCTGGCAGCCAGGGTGTTGAGCAGATCTTCGCGCCGTGCCGTGATGATCAGGCTGTGGCCGCGGGCGGCCAATTCGGTGGCCAGTGCCTCGCCGATGTTCTGCGAGGCTCCGGTGACAACGGCACGAGCGTCGGGGCTGGGGGCGGGTACCGGCATGCGCCAATGGTAGACAGACCAACGATGCCTGATTCCAGCAGTGACGGTTCGCCCAGAACCGAGCGAACCCAGGCGCTGGCATGGGCACTATGGGACACCGGTTCGGCCGGCGTGAGCGGCGTCGTGGTGACGTTCGTGTTCTCGGTCTATCTGACCGGCACGGTCGGCAAGGGGTTGGCGGGCGACGTGCCGCCGGCGAGCTGGTTGGGTCGCGCGCTGGCGATCGGCGGATTGACGATCGCCATGCTGGCGCCGCTGATTGGTGTATGGGTCGAGGACTCCCGCCGGCGGCGCATCGCCTTGACCGTGCTGACTGGCATGGTGGTGGCGCTGGTGAGCGCCATGAGCCTGATCCGTGACCGCCCGGAATACCTGTGGCCGGGGTTGGTGCTACTCGCGGCCGCCGCGGCCTGCGGCGATCTGGCCAGCGTGCCGTACAACGCCATGCTGCGTCAGCTTTCGACGCCGCAGAACTCCGGCCGGATCTCCGGCTTTGGCTTGGCGGCGGCATTCGTCGGCAGCGTCGGACTTTTGATCATCGCCTACTTCGGCTGTATCGCCGGCGAGGGGGACACCCGCGGGTTTCTGCAACTGCCCGTCGGCGACGGTATGAACGTCCGGATGGCGATGCTGGTGGCTGCCGGCTGGTTCGTGGTGTTCGCGTCGCCGCTGCTGTTGACCGCGCACCGGCTGCCGCCGCCGACGGAGCTCTTCAGCCCCGTGCGCGGTGTGCTTGGCAGCTACCGAAAGCTGTGGCGAGACCTGGTCACCGAGTGGCACCGCGACCGCAATCTGGTGTATTACCTGGTGGCCAGCGCGATCTTTCGCGACGGCCTGGCCGGCGTCTTCACCTTCGGTGGCGTACTCGGCGTCAACGTCTACGGGATCTCGCCGGCCGATGTGCTGATCTTCGGGGTGGCCGCCAGCGTGGTGGCGGCGCTGGGCGCCGTCTTCGGCGGGTTCTTGGACGACCGGGTCGGCTCCAAGCCGGTCATCGTCGGATCACTGGTCTGCATCATCGCGGCGGGGCTGGCCATGATGGTCGTGTCCGGGCCTCGCCCGTTCTGGATTTGCGGACTGTTGTTGTGCGTGTTCATCGGACCGGCGCAGGCGTCGGCGCGGACGCTGCTGCTGAGGATGTCCAGCGCCGGAAAGGAGGGCGTGGCCTTCGGCCTCTACACGATGACCGGGCGTGCGGTGTCGTTCGTGGCGCCATGGCTGTTTTCGGTCTTCGTGGACGTTTTCGGCGCCGTTCGCGCCGGTATGGGCGGTCTGTGTTTGGTGATGGTGGTCGGGCTGCTGATCTTGCTCGTTGTGCGTGCCCCGCACCGAATCCTGGTGGCAGGCGTCGATTGAGCCGGCTCAGCCCGACCCATTGCAGATCGTCAACCCAACGCCGCTGCGCTGGATGATCTCGAGTCCGTCCACAGTCACCGAACACGTGACGTCGTGTCCGATATTCACGATGGTGACATTGGGAGTCCGGCTGCCCGAATCTGGCAGGCTGACTTCCTTGGTCCACGGCAACGCGACGTTGAATTCGGTTTGCATCATCCCGTCGTTGTCCACGTAGGTGATGCTGATGGCGCGGCCGTCGCCGGTGACGTTGTAAATCACGGTCTGCATCGCGCTCGCGTCAGCGGGCTGGCTGGGCTCGGTGGTGGCCGGCGCGCTGGCCGACGGCGCCGGCGATGTGGAGGTGGCCGGCACCGGGCGCTGCGAACTCGGCGGCGACGGCAATGCGGGGACTGCCGTCTGTTTCCTGGCCGTGCCGTTGGCGATCACCAGAGCGATGACCAATGCGGCGACCAATACCACCGCCGCGACCGCGGCGATCCACAGCCAGCGCGGTGCTTTCGGTCGCCCGTGCTCGGGCACCTGCGGCGTCTGATCCGGCGGGGGGTGACCCTGCAGCCAGTACTGGGGCAGCCTGTCGGTCGGGTTGGTGAGGTTCGGATCGGGCGACGAGCCGGAGGAGTCAGGGGGCGGGTAGAACGACTGGCCGCCATAGGCCGGGTCGGTGTACGGAGGGTAGAGCTGGTGCAGTCGTTGGGTTTGGTCAGTGCGCTCTTGGCCTGAACGGGTGTGCTCGGGATGACGTCGATCGCTCATGCCCACCTCATTGCTGCAGGGTACCTGCAGCACAACCGTCGGCGCCGAAAGTCCGATGAACACTGGCAATGCTCGTCACTGAAGCTCGGCGCCCATGCTCAAGGCGGCAACGGTCATCGCCCGCATCACCGCACGTGAGCGCGCGGCTCGCGCCGCCTTGCCGTCGCCGGTCTTGAGGCTGTGCGGAGTGGAGTTGAGCAGACCGAACACGGCGTGCGCCATCAGCCGGGCGTCGGCTTC
>NZ_DASXEP010000098.1:0-14543 GCF_036490025.1 Mycobacterium sp.
CCAACGAAGCAGGCACCTTGTTGAGCTGTGGTCACGAGGGCTGCGGCTGTCGAGTTCGCATCGAGGTCGAATGCCACTGTGGCGGCGCCGATCAGCCGTATCGGTGCACGTGCGGCGACGAGATGGTCGTCGTCAGCTAGCCCAGTCAGCTAGCGGACGCCCTCTTTGGCGTAGACGACCTGCAGTACGTGCCCGACTTCGGGCCCCATGACCAGTTCGGCCAGGGTGCACAGCGTCGTGACGTACTGCGCCCCGTGCGGGGGTTGCACATCACAGAGGTGATGTGCGATTTCGTGCAGCACGACCAGCTCACGCATTGCCCAGTCGGCGTCTTCGTGCTCGGGTACCGCGATAACGCCTGTGCCGCCGTGGTTTTCGTAATGGGCTGCGGTGGAGGCCCGCCGAGACCGCACCCGCAACGGCGCCACCTCAGGCCACTGCCGGCGTAGCGCCGGCAAACCCAGCACATCGTCGACATAGCGCTGCACCGCGGCCAGCGACCCGAACCGCGCTTCGGGCGGCAGTGTCAATTGGGTGCCGAAGAATTCCACGCTGTTCGAGCCGTGCTCGGCGGCGCGGTCGAACAGCGTCCGCACGAATTCCTCGGCGGCGTAGACCTTCGAGCGCTGCGAGTCCCGCGCGGACGAGCTGTCGGCGCTCACCGGTCCAGCGCGGTCCGCGCCCCGGAAAACTCAGCGCCGCTGCCCAGCCTCGCCCGCTTACCGGCCCAGTCCCCCGCCCGCCGCGCCGCCGACGAATATCCCGCGGCGGCCCGGCTGGCCTGCCAGGTACCGCGCGCCTTTGATGCGGTGCGGTAATGGTCGCGGAGCTCAATTTCCTTGTCCCGTAGGGCGATTACAGTTCCCGGCGGGCGACGGCGATCTTTTTTTGCTTCCCGCTGGGTCTGCTCGCGGGCCTCGGCCAACCGCTGACCGACCCGGGCGCCGAACGCCAGCTGAAAATTCAGCCGAGCGGTGATCGTTGGAGTCGGCCGGTGTGCTCCCGAGGAGATGTAGGAGTCCGACGCACGCACCATCTGAACGACCAGGCTGGCATACAACGCGTGGGTGGCATCGATGTCCTCGGCGAACCCGTAGGCGTACACGAACGTCGAGTTGGACGCGACGTCGCAGCGCACGTCGTTGGCTGCTGCAATGACCACGAACAGCTGCACATACGTCCGTAATCCTTTGGTGCCGGCCGCCCCGATGGTGATGGTGCGCTGGACCGGCGTCTGGGCCGGCGTGCGCTTGTCGGCGTGCGAGCGGGCGACGGCCAGGTCGATGGAGGTCGTGGTGGCCAGCCGTTGGGCGGCCGACATGAATGCCTCGGCCTCGTGCGCGTTGTCGGTGCCTTCGGCCTGACGCAGCAGGGCTGCGATACGCGCCAGCATCTTGTCGTCACTCATGGGACCAACTTAAGCGAGCCCTACGACCTTCCAGTCCGCGTGCCATGGCGCACGGCGCGGTCACTCACAGTCGGGCGTTGATCCACGACACCACATCGTCGAGGACCTTGTCCTGCTCCGGCTCGTTGAATACCTCGTGATACAGCCCCGGGTAGACCTTCAGCTCGACGTCGGAACTGCCCACTGCGGCAACGAGTTGATCGCTACCGTCCAGCGGGATCAGCCGGTCGTCCGATCCGTGCACGACCAGCAGCGGCGCGGTCAGCGAGGGGGCGCGCTGCGGCATCGTCTCCCCCACCAGCAGCAACGCACGGGCGATGCCTGCGGGAACCTTGCCGTGGTACACCAGCGGGTCGGTGTTGTAGGCGTTCACCACGGCCGGGTCGCGGGATACTGCGCTGGCGTCGAGTGTCTGCACCGGCAAACCCGGGGCGATGGCCCCGACGGATTTGGCGATCCATGCCAACGGTGCCGGGACGGCCGTCTGGGCCGCGACCGCCGGCCCAGAAAGCACCATCAGGTCGTAATTGTCGGGATGTTCGACGCCGTAGGCGAACACGATGCCGCCGCCCATGCTGTGGCCGAGCACGATGCGCGTCGCACCGGGATGTTCTTTGGCCGCGATACCGACAAGGGTGTCGAAGTCGCCGGTGTATTCGGAGATGTTCTTCAGCAGCACCCGCTTGCCGCCCGAGCGCCCATGTCCGCGGTGGTCGAGCGCGTAGGTCAACAATCCGTCGCGGCCGAACCGCGCAGCAACGTGGTCGTAACGACGGGCGTGTTCGCCCAGGCCGTGCGCGAGGATGACCACGCCACGCGGTGTCACGTCAGGGGTCCAGACGTCGTAGACGATGCGAACACCGCCGACCCCGTCGAAGGATCGTTCGGTACGCGTCGTTGTCATCAGGGGCAGAGTAGACCCAACGTCACAGGCGGTACGTAAGCTCGTTGCGGTGAGCGTTCTGGCCCGCGAACTAGCCGATGACGGCGGGACGGCTTTTTCCGCCACCGCCGAGCCCTACCGGCGCGAACTGCTCGCGCATTGCTATCGGATGACCGGCTCGCTGCACGATGCCGAAGACCTGGTGCAGGAGACCTTGCTGCGGGCCTGGAAGGCCTACGACCGCTTTGAGGGCAAGTCTTCGGTGCGCACCTGGCTGCATCGGATCGCCACCAACACCTGCTTGACCGCGCTGGAAAGTCGACGGCGTCGGCCGCTGCCGACCGGGTTGGGTGCGCCGAGTTCGGACCCGACCGCCGAGCTGGTCGAGGGCAGCGAGGTGCCGTGGCTCGAGCCGCTGCCCGACGTGTCATGCGATCCGGCTGATCCTTCAACGATCGTCAGTACTCGCGAGTCGGTCCGGTTGGCGTTCGTGGCGGCCCTGCAGCACCTGTCGCCCCGCCAGCGGGCGGTGCTGCTGCTGCGCGACGTGCTGCAGTGGAAGGCCGCCGAGGTAGCCGACGCGATCGGCGCCAGCACGGCCGCCGTCAACAGCCTGCTGCAGCGTGCCCGGTCGCAACTCGAAGCCGCTGGGCCCAGCGCCGACGACCGGTTGGCGGCGCCCGACTCGGAGGACGCGCAAGACCGGTTGAGGCGTTATATCGCCGCGTTCGAGGCCTACGACATCGACCGGCTGGTCGAGCTGTTCACCAACGAGGCGATCTGGGAGATGCCACCGTACGTCGGCTGGTATCAAGGGCCGCAGGCCATCGCCACACTGATTCATCGGCAGTGCCCGGCAGACGCACCCGGCGACATGCGGCTGATCCCGTTGACCGCCAATGGGCAGCCCGCCGCTGCGATGTATATGCGCGACGGCGAGAGCCACGTGCCGTTTCAGCTACATGTGCTGGACATGGCCCCCGACGGGGTGTCCCGCGTGGTGGCTTTCCTTGACACCGCGCTGTTCGCGAAATTCGGTCTGCCGCAACGCCTTTAGAACAGCCGACTGTCCGGTGGCGGCCCGACCACCGATCCGACCAGCCCGGCGCCGGTGACCAGCGGCAGATCCAGCGCCGAAAGCAGCCCCGGGGATGCCTCGCAGACCGCGGGGATGGCGTTGACCATCCGGGATGCCCCGGCGATTCGGGCACCCAGGTCGTGGTCGTGGTCGTCGGCCATCTCGAATTCACAGCGCATACTCGGCGAGCCCTCGATCTCCACCCGGTAGAGACCACGACCGGACGCCGGGCCGTAGCCGAGGTCGCGCGGCGGTATCGAGACGTGTGGTTGCGGCCAGTCCGGCGCGAGGTCGTCGCGCATCCGTGTGACGTGGTCGATAACGAATGTCGGCTTGCCGTCGACGTATCCGGTCAGCGTGGAGCGCATCGCACCGACCGTCCCGGCGGCGATGTGCCCGGTGGGCGTATCGAACGACTCCTCGGAAACGACCCGTTCGACGTTCTCGTCCAGGTTGTCGATCTTGACGCCCAGTCCCGCGGCCAGCTGATGCACCACCGGGCCCCAACCGAACGTGAACATCCCCGGCGCCGCGGCGAACGCGGTGAATTCCGGTGGTTTGCCGAACCCCAAAATCTCGTAGACTGCGTCTTTGTCCGGGTAGGTCGCATAGTTGAACATCTCGGTCACCCGGACCGATTCGATGACGCGCGAAACTCCGGTAAGCACAAGCGGCAGAACATCGTTGGCGAACCCGGAGTCGATTCCAGTGGTGAAGAACGATGCGCCGCCGGCGGCCGCGGCCTCGCGCAGCGGGGCGGTCAACGCCGCGTCGATGCCATCGGGGTACACCAGCGGCACCACCGAGCACGACACCACATTCTTGCGGGCCCGCAGGATCGACACCATGTCATCGATCGCCTCGGCCGGCCGCAGGTTGGCCGCCGCCGCATAGACCACCGCGTCGGCGTCACCGGCCAGCAGCGCCGCCGGATCCTGGGTGGCCGTCACGCCCACCGGCGCGATGCCGCACAACTCCCCCGCGTCTCGGCCCGCCTTGGCATCGCTGTGCACGACGAGATCGACGAGTTGCAGCCACGGGTGGTCGATCACCCCACGCAGGGCGATCAGCCCCATCGAGCCCGGACCCCATACGCCGACCTTGTGCATCGTTTCTCCTATTATTAGGAACCAGTAAATGATATTTAGGACGGATGGTAGGAAGGTCGCCATGGATTCGTCAACAGCGCCGCAGCACGCGGGCGGGCCGGCCAAGTCGCCGCCCACCAGTCGCGTGATCGATGTGCTTGCGGCGCTGTCGGATTCACCGGATGGCCGATCATCGTCCGAACTGGCCAAGACCTGCGGGATCAGCACGTCGACCTGCGCGCTGGTGCTGGCCGAACTCGAACGACGCACGTGGGTGATCCGACGAGACGATCGCAGCTACACGCTGGGCAGTGGATTGTTCGGGCTGGTGCACGGCCTGCGGGCACAGTTCCCGCTGCTGGACCGGGGCCGCGAGACGCTCAGCTTCCTGCACGCGACGCTGGGCGCGGGTTGCTCGATGTCCAAGATCGGCCGGACGCACCTCATCACCGTCGACGCGGTCGGCCATGGCACCGACGGTGAGCATGCGGTCGGTCAGCGCTTTCCCATCGGACCGCCGTTCGGCCTGGTGGCGATGGCCTGGCGTGAGGAGGATGCGATCGACGGGTGGCTGCGGCGGGTCACACCGCGGCTGACCGACGCCGACATCGCGGCGCATCGGCTGGTACTCGCCGAAATCCGCGATCGCGGCTACGGGGCCTGGCGATTCGACGCCGCGCACAGCTCGCTGCACGACCGGCTCGCGACGGTGCTCGCGTCATTGGAGTCCACTGCGCAGGTGACCCGGCAGCTGAGCACCTTGATGACCATCGTGACGCTGCAATCGGTGACCAGCGTGCTCGAAACCGAGCTGTCCTCAACCGAATTCGTGGTGCTGCCGATATTCGGGCGGGAAGGCCAGCCGGAGTACCAGATCGAGATCCACCTGGGCGGTCGCGACGAATTGGCCCTGCCCGATCTCGACGCCGCGCTGCGGCACGCCCAGAAGCTGTTGAGCCCCGGGGTAGCGTGACATCGTGCCCGCCAACGTCCAGATACGGCGAGCCGCTGACCGGGCGGTGACCATGACATCGTGGCTGACATCCCGGCACTCGTTTTCGTTCGGCGATCACTACGACCCGGCCAACACCCATCACGGGGTGCTGCTGGTCAACAACGACGACATCGTGGCGGGCGCCGCCGGGTTTGATACCCATCCGCACCGCGACATGGAGATCGTGACCTGGGTCCTGGACGGCGCGTTGGCCCATCGCGACTCCGCGGGCACTAGCGGTGTGATCTATCCCGGTCTGGCACAACGGATGTCGGCCGGATCCGGTATTTCGCACTCGGAGAACAACGCGTCGAGCACCGACCCCGTGCGCTTCGTCCAGATGTGGGTGCGGCCCGACGAGGCCGGCGTCACACCCGGCTACCAGCAGCAGGCGATTGATGACGATCAACTCGACGGGCAGCTGGTGACGATCGCCTCGGGGATAACGGGCCACGATGCGGCGATCACCATTCACAACCGATCGGCCGCGTTACATGCCGCGCGGTTGCACGCCGATGCCGAACTCGCGCTGCCGGCGGCGCCTTATCTGCATGTGTTTGTCGCCCGCGGACGGCTGGACCTCCGCGGGTCCGACGACGTGTCTGAGCTTGCCGAAGGTGACACGGCGCGGTTCACCGGATCGGCCGGTGCACAAGTGTTTGCCCGCGATGCCGCCGAAATCCTCGTCTGGGAGATGCACGCAACGCTCGGATACTAGGGTGAGCGCGGACGAACAGGAGTCGTAATGTCTGAATCGCAAGCACGTCACTCAGTCCCCGACGGCGTAACCGGCGACGACGCCTCCCTCGGCGAGAGCCCTCCCAATCCGAAAGCAACTCGGACGGTGAGGTTTTGGGCTCTGCCGATTGTCATCCCACTCGCGGTGTTGTCGGCGCTGGCGGCGTTTTATCTCGGCGGAATCTTGCAACCGATGACCAACCTTCGGCACTTCCCGGTCGCCATTTTGAACGAGGACGCCGGGCCCACCGGCGCACAGGTGGTCAAGGGGATGCTGTCCGGTTTCGACAAGGAGGCCTACGACGTCCGGGTGTTGAACCACGAGCAAGCCAGGCAGCAGATGGAGACCGCCCAGATCTACGGCGTCGCCGTTATTCCGCCGAACTTCTCGTCCAAACTGCAGACGTACGCCAAAAGCGCACTGACTCCGGGACGCGTCGAACGGGCGGTCATCATCGTCTCGACCAACCCGCGGGCGGGCACGCTGGGTGCCAGCATCGCCGGCCAGACGCTTCAGCGCGCTGTTGCCATGGTTGATCAGCGCGTGGGCCAACGGCTTTCGCAAGAAGTCGCACAGCAAACCGGCAAGAAGCCCGAGCCCGGCGCGGTGGCGTTGATGCTCGCCAACCCGATCGAAGTCAAGTCGACGGTACACAACGTGTTGCCGGATGGCACCGGTAACGGCCTGTCAGCGTTCTACTATTCGCTGTTGCTGCTGTTGGCCGGGTTCACCGGCAGCATCGTGGTGAGCATGCTGGTGGATTCGATGCTCGGTTTCGTACCGGCCGAATTCGGACCGGTATATCGATTCGCCGAGCAGGTGAGGATATCCCGGTTCCGCACGCTGCTGATCAAATGGGCATTGATGGCGGTGCTGGCCCCGCTGACGTCGGTGGCCTATATGCTGATCGCCGCCAAGCTGGGTATGCCTATCCACAACGGCCTGGCGTTATGGCTTTTCGGTGTATTCGCGATATTGGCGGTGGGTATCACGTCCACATCGCTGATCGCAGCTCTGGGAGCGCTGGGTGTGTTGGTCAGCATGTTCGTGTTCGTCATCCTCGGGCTGCCGTCGGCCGGCGCGACGGTGCCATTGGAGGCCACCCCGGTGTTCTTCGAGTGGCTGGCCAAGTTCGAACCGATGCACCAAGTGTTCTTGGGCGCAAGGTCTTTGCTCTACCTCAATGGCCGCGCCGACGCGGGTCTGTCGCAGTCGCTGGAACTGACCGCGATCGGTCTGGTGGTCGGTTTACTGCTGGGCGCCATTGTCACCCACAGCTATGACCGGCGCGGCTACCACCGCCTGCCGCCGGCGCCCGCGGCGGATGTGCCTGCCGGCGTTGCCGGTCCGCCGGAGACGGCAGACACCGAGGTGGCGTACCCCGAAGAGTGAGCCGCCGGCCCGTCCTAAATGCCCAGCGGCCGAACGTCATTGGACTGCGGCTAAACGGTTACGCCGCTGTTATGCGCGTAGCTGTGTAATACCTGTGGTTAATGCTCTGCTATTTGCAATGACTTTCGCGCCGAAAGGGCAACCGTGCCAACTCTCGCCACCGCCTTCCGGCGCATCGCGGCATGCTGCGCCGGAACGACGCTGTGTTTGACGCTGGCGACCAGTACGGGGCAACCGGTCGCGCGCGCCGAGGCTCGCGAGCTGCTGGCCAGTGCCATCGCCAATACGCAGGGGTCCTACCTGGTGTACAACTTCGGCGGCGGACATCCGGCACCGATGCTCAGCGCCGCCGGTAGCTGGTACGACGGGGGCAGCGGTGGCCATCTGATGATCATCAAGGCTGCCTCACAACGGCTCGAGCCGCATCTCTTGGTCGACAGCCACCAGGGTTTCCAGTCGCGCTGCGAACGTAACCCGCACGCGCGCACCGGCGATGGATTGATGCAGGCATCGGAAACCTACACGGCGGTGCAGGCCTGGCAAGTCCTTGGCCAGCCGACCATCGCGATCAACGCCAACTTCTTCGACATTCGCGGTCAAAAGGGTGGCTCGTGGCGCTCGACCGGCTGTAGTTCGCCGCTGGGTGCTTACGTCGACAACACGCACGGAAAGGGCCGGGCCAACCAGGCGGTCACCGGCACCATCCCTTACGCCGGCAAGCAAGGCTTGTCCGGTGGAAATGAGAATTGGAGTGCGTTGGCCACGATGGTCCTGCCAAACCGTGGTGCACCAACGGTGTTGTGGCCCAAGGGCGGTCGGGATGGCCACGATTATGATGCCGCTACCGCGGCCGTCACCGGCCTGGTGGACCGCGGCGACCAGTTCGTCGCGGTGAGTGGGCTCGGGCTGCTATCACCGGGGAATACCGGACAGCTCAACGACGGTGGTCCGAGTGCGGCCCGTACGGCGCTGGCCTACTCCAAGCCTCGCGACGAAATGTATGTGTTCCAGGGCGGTAGCTACACGCCGGACAATATTCAGGACCTGTTCCGTGGGCTGGGTAGCGACACCGCTGTGCTGCTGGACGGCGGCACCTCGTCGGCGATCGTGCTGCGTCGCGATACCGGCGGCATGTGGGCCGGGGCCGGCGTACCGAAGGGCAACTGCGACACCCGCGAGGTGCTGTGCGACTCGCACGAGCGTTCCCTTCCGGGCTGGCTCGCGTTCAACTAGAACTTTGGCGTCAGGTCCAGCGAGGTAATGGTTGTCATCTTGGTGACCAGCCAGCGCGCGTGATCCCGTTGCAGGACAAGGCGGTAGGACAGGTATTTCAGCGAGGGAACGTCTTTGGTCGACGGACTGGTCGACGCGGTGTTGGTGTAGACGATCGCGGTGGCGTCCGAACCGGTCAGTGACTCCACCGCGGCCCCGGTGACCTGGGTGGTGTTGGTGACTTGGGCCTGCTTGTTGGGCGCGACGAGCGCGTCGATGTATTTGCGGTAGGCAGCCGCGAAATCGCCACTGAGATACTGCGATGCCCGGTCGGCCAGCTTGTCGATGTTCTGCGGGGTGTAGGTCCACAACGTCGTGATGGCGTTGGCGGCGGTGCGGGCGACTCGCAGCTTGGTGGCCACCGTTGCGCGGTCGGTCAGATACGGCTGCACTGTCGCACCGGCGAATGCCGCGGTACCTACGAACAGCACTGCCGCCACCCCCGCCGCGATCGCCGACCACTTACCGGCGGGATGCCATTTGCGCATCGTCGCCGCGCCGTCGGTCTCCTCGTCTTCGGTTGCGCCATCGGCGTTCTCGTCGTCGCCGGCCGCCTCGGTGTCGAGGGCTTCCGGATCGACGTGCGCAGCTTCGGTCTCGGTGCCGTCGGTGTCGACGGCGCCGTCTCCCGATGGGCTATCGGGAGACTCTTTGGTCAGATCACCTGCTGCAGGCTGCTGATCTTCCACTGGTCGCCTTCCCGCTGGGCGGTAACCACCCAACGATTTGTGTTGTCGACTGTTTGCTTTCCGTCGGGGGATTTGAATGAGGTGTCGGTGGCCACCATGACATTGGCGCTACCGTCGTCGTTCCACCGCTCCACCCCGGCGGCGAGAGCAGTGCCCTTGGTCGGCTCCGCCTGGGCGATCTGGACCAGGATTTCGTTCTGCTTGTCGTGGTACTGCTTGGCGAAATCCCCTGTCGCGTGAGCCAATATCCGATCGTAGTAGGCATTGGCATGAAACGGATCCAGCGTCGTGAACCCGGTCATGAATGCCTTGACGAAGCCGAGCACGTCGACTTCCGTCATTGCGACCTGGTGATGCGAACGCTGGTTGACCAGAATGATCGACGACGTCGCGACGGCGGCTGCGGTGAGCACGGTGGCCCCGGTGATCGCCGTGGGCAGGGCCCAGCTTCGCGACGGCTTCCACCACTGCGCCGGTAGCGCTGGTCGCAACGACAATCTCGACCACCGCGTCGACTTCGGCACCTGCTCGACGAGCAGCGGCTCCTCGCCGGGCTGAATCCGTTTGCGGGGACTCACTTTTTCCCCTTGGGCGGAGTCGGCCCCTTGGGCGGTGCTGGTTTGGGCTTGGTCACCACATTCAGGTCGTCGACAAGCCAGCGTCCGTCTTTGGCTTTGACGAAAGAGACCCGAACCGTGGCGGTGATGAATCGTTGGTCGTCACCGCCGCCGCGATGACCCTGCATGAACAGCAGCATGCTCGCATGATCCGGTGTCGCGGACAGCACGGTGCTGTCAGTCACCCAATATTCGTTGACAACGGGATGACCCTTTTGCACCGACTCCTGCTGTTTGACCAACTCCGGTCGATATTTGTCGGTCGTCAGCGATCGGGCACGCGCGAAGTCCTGTTGCAGCGATTTCGGGTCGTAGGTGAGCATTTCGGTGACCATCTTGGGTCCCTGCACGTTGACCGCGGCGCGCGCCTGACCGGACGCGCGATCGGGCAAGAAGATCGCCAGGACGCTCACCGCTGCCCCGCCGACGCAGAGCAACACCGCTATCCCGACCGCGATCGCGGTATGCCGCCGGATATCCGCGGGACGCTGTTCGGTTGCCACCCCATGCACTTCGGTGCGCAGTAGCAAGTCGGCAAAGGTTCGCCTGCGCGGGTCCCACAGCGGCCACAGCCACCCGACGAATACCGAGAGGGTGTCGAGCAGGTGGGCGAGTTCCCTCGACATCAGCCGTCCCACCCCGACGGCAGCTCCGTCCGGGCGCACGACCGCGATCCCGAGCAGTGCGCGCCCCAGACTCCAACCGAGGACCGCAGGCAGTACGGCCCGGTTGACCATCGTCAGCAGGGCTGCACCGACGAGGACGGATACCGATACCCACCACCACAAACTCCCGGTGGGTACCGCCAACCAGACCAGTCCCGTCGTTGCCACCACGGCGACCCCGGGCAGTACGTCGACAGCGAGCGCGGCTGCCCGAATATGCCAGCGCGCCAAACCATTCGGCGATGGTTTGTGCGCTACCGGTGCGGCCTCGGTCTCTTCGACCAGCAACGTCAACTCGCCACCTGGTCGAGCTTGGAAATCCGGTACTTGCCCTCGTCGCGCACCATCGTCACCCGCAAGCGATAACCCGCTTCCTGGTTCTGCGTCTCTGCGTTGGAGACCTTCACGCGTAGTGGCACCAGAATCACGACGGAACCGTCGGCGTTGTTGCGTTCCACCGCCGCACGCAGATCCGATACCTGCACATGGGCGTCGGCGGCTTGATACGCCTCGACAAGCAGGCCGCTGTACAGGATCGCCTGTGACCGGAACGCCCCGGAACCACACTCGATGATCTTCTGGGCGCTGGAGGCCATCGTCGTCGTGTCGGGCGCCTGGGTAGCCGCCACACAGTCCTTTGCGGCCTCCAAAGCTGCGCCATCGTTGCGCGCGGTGGTCTGGCTGTCCAGGTGCGAGCGCAACGCCAGGTAACCGCCGGCACCGATGCCCCCGGCGAACAAGACAAGAGCGGCGGCGATCCCGATGAGCCACCTGCGGCCCAGTCGCGATGCACGGCGCGAATCGTCCGCTGCATCGGTGCTCGCCGATTCGTCCTCGGCTTCCGACTCGGTGATCTCGTGGTCGGCCACCTCGTCGGATTCCAACGAATCCTCGGCAGTCTCCTCAGAGGTGGGATCGTCGGCTACCGCCTCCGGTTCCAACGAAAAATCATCCGTGTCGTTGGGGGTCAGCCGGCTGGCGCCAGCATCTCCTTCCATCCGTCATCTCCTGTATTACGTGAGTTGTTGACGGAGTATTTAGAACCGTCGGGGCCCGCCACCTCGCCACTCATCGGACTATAAACGGCCGCCGGAGGTCCACCGGGAGTGTAGACGCAGGGGTTGGGCTGTTGGCCGTTGCACTGGACCGAACCCGAGCCCGGCCGCTGCAACGGATCGCTGATCGGCGGCGGCGTCAATCCCTTCGGCGGCAACCGATCGGCAGGCAGTGGGTTCAGGCCGTTGTTGACCGACGGCGCCGGTATCACGTGACCGGGATCCACCGGCTGGTCACACCGGGCGCCGGGAGCCGGGCAGTTCCGGATCTGGAGCGGGTCGCCGAACCACGGGTTGGTACCCAACGGCACGTAGGGCTTGTTGCTGCGGCAATCCTGCGGCGACGGGGCACGTTTGCCCGGCACATCCATACACGGCATGTTGCGCGCGCCGCGGACCACGTTGGCCTGGTAGTCCTGCGGGATCGCGCAGTAATTCCCGTCGCGCATCGGCGCGACGCTGGTGTCCGCCGGCGCGCGCCACTCCGGTGCCGGGCGGAAGCCGGTCAAGCAGGGCGGCGGATAGTTGATCGCCAGCGACAGGTCCAGCGCGGCCTGCCGGTCCTGCTCATACGGCGCGGAGATCGCCTGCACAATCGACCCGAGCTGCGGCAGAAACACCAGCAACTGCTCGACGCCAGGGTGGTAGCGCTTGAGCATGTCGAGCACGATCTCCAGGTTGGCCAGGGTCTGCGGCAGCGACTCACGAACGCCGCTGAACACCGTGTTGACCTGATCGGCCGTCGGTGCCGCTTGGGACAGAACGCTTTTCAGGTTCGAATCCGTCTGAGCGGCCTCCGCGCCCAAAATGTTGAGGTTGTGCGCCCAACGGTCGATTGCGCTCCTCGAGGTGGCCTGGCTGTCCAAAATCGGCGCCGAATTCTGGATGATGTCGTCGACCTGATTGATATTCGTTTTGAAGTCGCCGACGATCGCCTGGGTGGAGTCGACCAGTCGCTGCAGCGCCGGGCCCAGCCCGCCGACCGCCTCCGCCGTCTCGTCCAGCAACTGGCCGATCTTGTCCTTCGGCAGCACCGTCAACCCTCGGTTGGCGGTGTCCAACGCCGGGCCGATCTCGCTGGGCACGGTGCCGTTGGTCATCGTCTGACCGGGCGAGAAGAACCCGTGCGCCTTGCCCTGCGACACCAGGTCGAGGTACTGCTCGCCGACCGCCGACACCGAATGCACGTTCGCCGCGGCATCCAGCGGAATCTTGTACTGGCTGGCGATGCTCATCGTCGCCTCGGCGCCCTTCTCCGTGGGCTCCACGGCGGTCACCTTGCCGATGGTGATCCCGCGGTAGGTCACGTTCGCCGTCGGGTACAGACCGCCGGAGGCGGGTAGCTGAGCCTTCAGCTGGTACTGACCGACGCCCGCCAACGTCGGAAGGCGCAGGTAGTACACGCCCAACACCAGCAGGGCCACCACAGTCAGGATGCTGAACAGAACCAGCTGGCGCTTGATGAAACGTGTCAGCATTGCCGGTCCGCCCTTTCCACCAGGGGTCCGCCGGGAGCGTCGTTCGGGTTCGGCGTGTAGCGCACGTCGGGAATCATCGTCGCCGGGTCGCGACCGTACGACTGCTCCAAGGCCCGCAACACGCCGGATAACCCGGTCCCGGTCAGGAACGCGTTGTCGACCGCCGACAGCGTCGTGTCGACCTCGAGCGAGGAGTTCATGAAGTCACCGCGGATCAGCTTCGGAGCGGTGTCGAGGTCGAACGGCGCGGTGAAGACCAACTTCAGCGCACCGAGCAGATACGGCGAGGCCCGGCCCAGCTCCCTCAACGGGCATTGCAGCAACTGGAGGTTCTGGTGCAGTGGACCACGCGTTTCGCCGAGGTAGAGGTTGGCGGCCTGGCTGAGCGCCCCCACCGACTCGACCGCGTCGATCAGATGCTTTTGGTAGTCCTTGTCCGCGAAATACTTGATCAGCGGCGGGAATTCGGTCAGCGCCCGATCCAGCACATCCGACCGGGTGGCCACGTAGGCCAGCAGCCGGTTGGTCGAGTCGATGGCGTGGGTGATGTCGTCACTCTGCTCGTTGAGTCGCCGGGTGAAGGTGTCCAGTTTGCCCAGGAAAGCGCGGATCTGCGGCCCCCGACCGGTCAGGATGTTGTTGACCTCGTTCTGCAGGACTTCCAGGTTCGGCAGGCCACCGCCGCGCACCACCATCGCCAGGCTGGCCAGCGTCTGCTCGGTGCTGGGATAGGCCGACGAGTTCTTCAGCGGAATCGTGTCACCGTTCTTCAGCATCTGCGGCGACGGGTCGGCCGGTGGGGCCAGCTCGATGTGCTGGGAACCCAGCAAGCTGGTCTGCCCGATCTTGGCGGTGGCGTTTTTCGGCAGCTTGACGTTCTTGTCCAGGCCCAGCGTGAGTGTTGCCACCCAGTTCTTCAGCTCGATATTGCGGATCGAGCCGACGAACACGTCGGCAACCATGACCTTGCTGTTGCCGTTGATTGCCAGCGTGTCCGGCATTTGCACGTACACGGTGTAGGCGCCGCTTCCGCTGCCCGGCCCGCCGGGCAGCTCGACGTTCGATATGCCGCGCCAGCCACACGAGCTGAGCACCGTGGCGGCCACCAGCAACACCAGTCCCTGCCAGGTCCGGTGCCGGACCCGGGTCATCGTCATGCGCATCACCGGCTGTTGGTTCGGCTTA
>NZ_DASXEP010000148.1:0-51394 GCF_036490025.1 Mycobacterium sp.
CGCTGTGTTGAAACGGCGCTTAATTGGTTGCAACGACGCTTACGGTGGTCTCTTGCCTGCACCGGCACGCTTCCCTTGATTCGATGCGCGAAGTCGAAACCGTTCAGCCCCTCGCACCCCTGCCGAATTTCGGCAAGACAATCAATAGTACCCGCTTTTCAACAGCAGGTCAGGAACGATTCATCCCGACAGGCCGGTGCTCAGATCACGAAATTGACGTGCTCGACAATCCGCGCACCGACCTCCGTGTCACCGCCGAGCTCGACGCCGGCCGTATCGTCGGCACGCCCGCCGGCCAACCGGGTGAATAGCAGACCGTCCAGGCGGATGGTCGCGGTCGGCTCTGACCCGCCGAAGTCGTCCACCACTTGCGCCCGACCGTCGACAGCGACGCGGATCGTCCGCGCCAGCGGACCGGTGAGTTCGATGGCGACTCGGGATCCTTCGGGTGCCTTTCCGAGTTTGCCGACGACGTAGCCCATCGTCGCGGCGATCTCGTCCAGCGAGAGCCGCGCTGCGGGATCGCTCAATTCTGCGTCGGCCGACGGCAACCCCAGGCCGTCGCGGATGTCCTGCTCGTGCATCCAGCAGTCGAAGAGCCGCACCCGCATGAATCGCCCGTAACTCTCCAGGCCGACCGGTGTCGGAGTCGGCGCGTTCCAGTCGTCGACGGACATATCGGTCAGACGTTGCCGCCGATCGGCGGTAACCGAACGGAACCGCTGCTGAAGCGCGGCACCCGATTCGGTGCCGAGGTGACGAACCCAGGCTTCGTTGGCCGCCCCCACGCCGTTGCGCACGTGATCCAACGCCGAGACATCGATGTCGGCGTCGGGCGCGCTCAGTCCCTGCAGCGCCGATTCGGTGCCGACGATGTGGGCGACCACGTTATGCACGCACCAGCCGGGCAGTGGCGTGGGCGTCTGCCACTGCCGTTCGGACAGCCCGCTCAGCAATCGATCCAGGCTCGCCCAGGTACCAAAAAGACCCGACAAGACATCGGACTTATCGAGAACGGTGACACTGCCCATGTCGCAGAATGTTAGACCGACGTCAAGCGGCGGCGATCATGCTGACCGACGCCGCCGCCAACACCATGCCGATCGCCTGCCAGCGAGTCAGCCTTTCGCGCAACACGATGATCGCCAGAATGACCGTCGTGGCCGGGTACAACGAAATCAAGATGCTGGCCAACGACAGCATCCATTTCTGTATCGCCAGCAGCATGCTGACGTTGGCGCAGGTATCGAGCAGCGCCGCGGCAGCCGCCAGCCGCAGTGGCGTTCTGGACGGCAGCCGGAAATTCTTGCTCAGCGCTGCCACGGCGAGCACCAGTACCGTTGCCGTGGCCCGGGCAAAGAACAGCGGCCACAGTCGACACGCCACCGGGGCCTGGTGCAACAGCACGAAATCCAGCCCGAACGCCAGACCCGAGCCGATCGTCAGCCAGGCGACCTTGCTGGTGAATCTGTGGATGCGGACGTCCTGATCGTCTGGGGACTCACGGCCGACAAAGGTGACCGCGAGCATCGCCAGCACCACGCCCACCGACGCTGTCGCGCCGGGGCGTTCGCCAAGCGCTACGCCGACGGCGACGGGCACGGCCGCGTTGAGTACTGCGGCCAGCGGTGAGACCACCGAGATCGGTCCGGCGCTCACGGCCGCATAGAACCAGTACACGCCGGTCGCCTGACTGATCCCGTAGAGCGAACCCCAGAGCACGGCACCCGGATGGATCGGGCCACCAGTGGTGACGGCCAGCGCCCCCAGCAACAACGTTGCGAGCGGGTAGGTCACCAACATGATGCGGAGCGCAGCCGCCCGCCGGCAAGCCACACCCCCAACGAAATCACTGACGCCGTAGCTGACTGCCGAAAGCTGGGCGTACGCCGCGCCGATCAGGTCATGCCCTTGGATCGCCTGCCCAATTCGCGAAGCACTTCGCGTTGAGCGTCGCGCCGCGCCATATCCTGCCGCTTGTCGTGTGCCTGCTTACCTCGCGCTAATGCAAGCTCCACCTTGACTTTTCCTTCAGAGAAATACAGCGACAACGGAACGAGCGCGAGGTTACCATCCTTGATCTTGCCGATGAGCACATCAATTTGGTGCCTGTGGAGAAGTAGCTTCCGGTTGCGGCGCGGCTCGTGGTTGGTCCAGCTGCCGTGGTGATATTCCGGGATGTGCAGGTTACGGAGCCAGACTTCGCCGTCGTCGACGGTTGCGTAGGCATCGGCCAACGACGCCTTACCGTCCCGCAAACTTTTAACTTCAGTGCCGAGCAAAACCACCCCGGCCTCGTACACATCCAGGATCGAGTAGTTGTGTCGTGCCTTGCGGTTGGTCGCCAAAATCTGGCGGGCCGGCGCAGATTTGTTCGGCGACTTTTTAGCCACCGCTACCGCCGCACGTACAGGCGCAACGTGGCGTATGACGTGACCCCGGCCATCGCGACGCCCACCAATAGCAGTAGCGGCGAGATGTAGAGGATATCGGCGTAGTCGATCGGGGCAATCAGATGGGCTTGGTAGAACTGGCGGAGCGCGTTGTCCAGAAACAGCGCTCGCACCACCAGGAGTCCGACGACGGCGATGATGACGCCGAGGGTGGCGGCGACCATGGCCTCGACCAAGAAAGGCAGCTGGGTGTACCAGCGAGTGGCACCGACCAGCCGCATGATGCCGACCTCGGTGCGGCGTGTGTAGGCGGCGACTTGAACCATGTTGGCGATCAACAGAATTGCCCCGACCGCCTGAACCAGCGCGACCGCGAAAGCAGCGTTGGACAGACCGTCCAACACGGCAAACAGCCGATCGATCAGCTCCTTCTGATTGAGCAGATGGTCCACCCCGGGCTGACCTTGCATCGCAGCATCGAATTGAGCGTGCTGCTCAGGGTTTTCGAGCTTGACGATGAACGACGCCGGGAAGGCGTCCTTGCTTGCCAAATCCTTGAACTGCGGGATCTTGCGAATGGCGTCGTTATAGGCGTCCTGGCGATTGAGGAACCGGACCGACTTGACGTCCTTGCGCCCCTCGATCTTCTCGCGCAACGCCTTGCACGGCGCGCTCTCGCAGTTGGCGTCATCGGCCGAAATGTCATTGGTCAGAAAGACCTGCGTCTCGACGCGGTCGAGGTAAATGCTGCGTGAGTGATCGGCCAATCGGACCACCAACAGGCCGCCCCCGAACAGTCCGATCGAGATTGCGGTGGTCAATATCATCGCGATGGTCATGGTGACGTTGCGACGGAGACCGGTCAGGACCTCGTTGAAAAGAAAGCTGAAGCGCACTTAACGGTCCATCCCGTAGACGCCGCGCTGTTCGTCGCGCACCAACCTGCCCAGCGACAGCTCGACGACACGCTGCCGCATCGTGTCGACGATGTGGTGGTCGTGGGTGGCCATCAGCACGGTGGTCCCGGTGCGGTTGATCCGCTCGAGCAAATCCATGATGTCGTTACTGGTCTCGGGGTCGAGGTTGCCGGTGGGCTCGTCGGCCAGCAGGATCAGCGGCCGGTTGACGAAGGCGCGGGCGATGGCCACCCGCTGCTGCTCCCCGCCGGACAGCTCGTGCGGCAGCCGGCTGGCCTTGCCGGACAGTCCCACCATCTCCAGCACGTCGGGCGTCACCCGGTTGATCACGTCGGCGCGCTTGCCGATGACCTCCAGGGCGAAGGCGACGTTCTCGAACACCGTCTTCTGCTGCAGCAGCCGGAAGTCCTGAAAGACGCAGCCGATCACCTGCCGCAGCTTCGGAATGTGCCGTCCGGGCAGCGTGTTGACATGAAACTTTGAAACCCGGACATCGCCGTTGGTCGGCGTCTCGGCCCCCAGCAGCAGCCGCATGAATGTCGACTTGCCCGAGCCGGACGGGCCGATCAGGAAGACGAATTCACCCTTGTCGATCTTGACGTTGACGTTGTCCAATGCCGGTCGCGCCGAAGACTTGTACTGCTTGGTGACGCGGTCGAGGGTGATCATCACGGTCCGCCAGTGTAACCGTGAGTGGCGCGGCAGCCGGGCAGGCCGCCGGGCGACGACGCGACCGCGCCATGGCCGAACGACGACCGAGTCATTCAGCCGGCCGGCGGTGGCGGCGCCAAACCGGGCAGCAGTGGCGGCGGGTTCGGGGGTGGTGGGGCCGGCACCGGACCCGTCGACGTCGTCGCAGGAGCCGGGCCGAACGGCGGCGGCAAGACGATCGGCGGAATCAGCGGCGGCGGCGTGGGTGGCGGCGGCGTGGTGGTCGTCGTCGGTGTCGGCGCGGTGGTCGGCGTCTCCGTCACGGTCACGGTCGGCGGCCCTTGCTGCACTTGGGTGCGCGGGACCCAGGTGTAGTTGGGGTCGGGCACATAGCCGGGCGGCACCACCTGGGTCGCCGGCACCTGGGTGTTGTTCGTCGACTTGCTGGTCTGCTGGTGGTCGTCGTAGACCCACCAAAACGCCAGGAACGCGATCACCAGTACTGCGGTGGAGGTCCGCACCCGCCCGCCGAACAGGTAGTCCGGCCAGCCCCGTTCCACGTTGTCGGCGGCTCGTCTCAGGTGCTTTCGCACGAAACTCGTCACTTCTCGGGTCCTTGGGTCTCGTGCTCGGCGCCGTCGACCGTCGCCGGTTGGTCGATGGCGCCGACCGTTACCGGTGCCTCACGTGCGGTGTCGACGCCGACCTGGGCAAGAGCACGGACCACCAGCGCCCGCAGCCGGCGTCCGGCCTCGAATTGCTTACCGGGCAGCGTGCGCGCCACCAGACGCAACGTGACGACGTCGACCTGGATGCTCTCCACGCCCATCAGCGTCGGTGCGTCCAGCAGCAAAGCGCCCAGCAGGTTGTCGTCGACCGCGCGCTCACACGCCTGCCGCAGCACGTCAGTGATCATGCCCAGGTCAGCGCTAGTGTGCACCGGGATATCGACGACCGCGCGCGCCCAATCTTTGGACAGGTTGACGGTTTTGACGATTTGACCGTTGGGGATGGTGAACAACTCGCCGTCGGAAGAACGCAGCCGAGTCACTCGCAGCGTCACATTTTCGACGGTGCCGCTGGCTTCGGTCGCCGCGACGACGGTCAGGGTCACCAAATCCCCGAAGCCGTACTGCTTCTCCAGGATGATGAAGAATCCGGCCAGCAGATCCCTGACCACCTGCTGAGCGCCGAAACCAAGCGCGGCACCGATCACCGTCGCCGGCGCGACCAGACCTTTCACCGAAACGTTCAAGATGTCGGCCAGTTTTACCGCGGCCATGATCGCGATCAGCACCACCGAGACCCACGAGATCACCGATGCGACCGCCTGTCGGTGCTTGGTGGCCTCCGAGCGCACCAGCGCGTCGCTCTCGGTGAACCGCTCGTCGAGGCGCCCGGTCACCTCCTGCGCGGCCCAGTTGACGAACCGAGCCGCGAGGACGGCACCGATCAGCAGTAGGACAATGCGCAGGCCGCTGCCGAGTATCCAGTCGCGGAGGCCGCCGTGTAGCGCCTCGCGCAGCGGATCAGCTAATACCTTCGTGTCAGTCGTCATCTTTTCTGTTACGCCACCGGATACCCGCTTCCAGGAATCCGTCGATGTCTCCGTCCAGAACGGCAGCGGGGTTGCCCACCTCGTACTCCGTACGCAGGTCCTTGACCATTTGATACGGATGCAACACGTAAGACCGCATCTGGTTACCCCAGGAGCTGCCGCCGTCGCCCTTCAGGGCGTCGAGTTCGGCGCGTTCTTCTAAACGCTTGCGTTCCAACAACTTTGCTTGAAGAACGCGCATCGCTGCCACTTTGTTCTGAAGCTGCGACTTCTCGTTCTGACAAGTCACGACGATACCTGTCGGGATGTGGGTGAGGCGAACCGCGGAGTCGGTGGTGTTCACCGACTGGCCGCCGGGACCACTGGAGCGGTACACGTCGACGCGCAGATCGCCCTCAGGAATGTCGATGTGATCAGTGGTTTCCACCACCGGCAGCACCTCGACTTCGGCGAACGACGTCTGCCGTCGGCTCTGGTTGTCGAATGGGCTGATTCGCACCAACCGGTGGGTGCCCTGTTCGACCGAGAGCGTGCCGTAGGCGAACGGAGCGTGCACAGCGAAAGTTGCGCTCTTGATCCCGGCCTCTTCGGCATAGGACGTGTCGAACACCTCGACGGGATATTTGTGTTGCTCGGCCCACCGGATGTACATCCGCATCAGCATCTCGGCCCAGTCCGCGGCGTCGACACCGCCGGCCCCGGAACGGATGTTGACCAGCGCCTCACGCTCATCGTATTCGCCGGAGAGCAGCGTGCGCACTTCCATCGCCTCGATGTCGGTACGCAGCGTTTTGAGTTCCGCGTCGGCCTCGGCCCTGGCGTCTTCGGCGTTTTCTTCGTCGGCCAGTTCGTAGAGCACCGGCAGATCGTCCAAACGTTGGCGCAGTCCCTCGACCCGCCGCAACTCGCCCTGGGTATGGGACAGCTCGCTGGTGACCCGCTGCGCCCGGGCCTGGTCGTCCCACAGATTGGGATCGGATGCCTCATGCTCGAGCTTGTCTATTCGGCTGCGCAGACCGTCGACGTCCAGTACCCGTTCCACCGTGGTCAGCGTGGAGTCGAGTGCTGCGATGTCAGCCTGACGGTCGGGGTCCACGCCTGATCACGTTACCGGCGACAGAGGCCCGACTGGCCACGGGCGGGCGCGGCGGGCGTTTAGCATCGGGATTATGCGCCCCTACCACGTCGCGATCGTCGGCTCGGGTCCCTCGGGATTCTTCGCCGCGGCATCGCTGCTCAAAGCCGCCGACTCCGACGAGCATCTCGACGTCGCCGTCGACATGCTCGAGATGCTTCCGACGCCGTGGGGTTTGGTGCGCTCCGGGGTCGCGCCCGACCACCCCAAGATCAAGTCGATCAGCAAGCAATTCGAGAAGACCGCCGAGGACGCGCGGTTCCGGTTCTTCGGCAACGTCGTGGTCGGCGAGCACATCACCGCGGCCGAATTGACCGAGCACTACGACGCGGTGGTCTATGCGATTGGCGCGCAAGCGGATCGGCCGTTGAACATTCCCGGCGAACAGTTGCCCGGCAGCGTCGCCGCAGTCGATTTCGTCGGCTGGTACAACGCTCACCCGCACTTCGCGGAGATATCGCCCGACCTCTCCGGCGCCCGCGCCGTGGTGGTCGGGAACGGCAACGTCGCGCTCGACGTGGCGCGCATCCTGGTGACCGATCCCGACGTGCTCGCCCGCACCGACATCGCCGACCACGCACTGGAGTCGCTGCGCCCCTGCGGCGTGGAGGAAGTGATCATCATCGGTCGCCGTGGCCCCTTGCAGACCGCGTTCACCACGCTGGAGCTGCGCGAACTCGCAGATCTGGAGGGCGTCGACGTTGTGGTCGACCCGGCCGACTTCGAGAACATCAGCGACGACGACGCAGCGGCGGTGGGCAAGGTCTGCAAGCAGAACATCAAGGTGCTGCGTGGCTACGTCGGCCGCGAGCTTCGGCCGGGACACCGCCGGATCGTGTTCCGCTTCCAGACCTCGCCGATCGAGATTGCCGGCGGGGAACGGGTGGAGAAAATTGTGCTCGGGCGCAACGAGCTGGTCAGCGACGACAGCGGACGGGTGACGGCCAAGGACACCGGCGAGCGCGAGGAGCTGCCGGTGCAGTTGGTGGTCCGCTCGGTCGGCTACCGCGGCGTTCCCACACCGGGGCTGCCGTTCGACGAGAAGAGCGGGACCATTCCGCACAGCGACGGCCGGGTGGCCGGCAGTCGTAATGAGTACGTCGTCGGTTGGATCAAGCGCGGCCCGTCGGGCGTGATCGGCACCAACAAGCGGGACTCGCAGGACACCATCGACGCCCTGATCGCCGACCTCACCAGCGCCGGAGAAGGCGATGTGGCCGATTTCGGCGACGACCACGCCGACAAACTCACCGATTGGCTGGCCTCCCGCCAGCCCAAGCTCGTCACCGACGCGCACTGGAAGCTGATCGACGAGCACGAACGATCAGCCGGCGAGCCGCACGGCAGGCCGCGCGTCAAACTTCCGAACCTGACCAAGCTGCTGCATATCAGCCACGGCTGACGCGCTCAGCCGGCCGGCGGCTCGGGCGGTGCAAAAGTCCAGTTGTTCGGATTGCGCTGCGAATAGACCACCGGCTTGAGCTCCCCCACCGCCGGCCAGTGCTCGACATCGGCGGTCATCCGCAGATAGACCGTGTAGTCGCTGACAGTTGGTCCGTCGATGACGCCGGTGATCGTCACGTATTGCTCACCGACGGCGTCCGGCCGCGGGCTGACACCGGTGATCAGCAACGTGCCGCTCAGCGATTCACCGCGGGGTCCCTGACGGAACAACCTCGGCGCCAGCAGGCCAACCAGGAGCGCGATGAGCAACAGCACCCAAAGGATTTCCCACACGACGCCATGGTAGGTCCGCCGACGGGCGGCCCACGGCGATCAGGCCGGTATCGGCGGATAGTCGGGTTTCCAGCGCGCCTGCGCGATCCGTTCGGCCAGTTCGTCACTGCTTCTTTGCGGAGCGGCGCCCTCTGCGACGGCCTGCGCCGCGACGGCCTGCGCTATCCGCACGGCCACGTCGGGTGCGTCCGACCACGACGGCAGCAGCGGCTGGTCGGGATCGTCGAGTGCGGGCGACGCGTCACCGAGGGTCGCCGCGGCAACCCGCATCATCTCGTCAGTGACCCTGGTCGCTTGTGCGGCAGTCACAGCCAGCCCGATAGCCGGAAATATGTAGACGTTATTGCATTGGGCGACAGGGTATTCCACGCCGTCGCGGCGTAGTGGCGCGAAGGGAGAACCGGTGGCGATCAATGCGCGTCCGTCGGTCCAGTGATCCAATTCGGCTGGATGGGCCTCCGCGCGGCTGGTCGGGTTGGACAGCGGGAAGATGATCGGTCGCTCGGTTTTGCCGGCCATCTCGCGCACAATGGCCTCGTTGAATGCACCGGCAGCAGTGGATAATCCGAGCAAAACCCCGACGTCGACGTGGTGAACGACGTCAGCAAGCTGCGCCGGACCCGATAGTCCCCAGTCGGCTACCCGCTCAGCGGGCTGTGCGAAGGCACGCTGGGCGGCCGACAAATCGCTACGTTCATCGGTGAGTAGACCTGCCACATCGACGGCCCAGAGCCGTTCTGCGGCAGCCTGTTCGGATAGCCCTTCGTTCGCCATCTCGCGGCGGATCATGTCGAGGACACCGATACCGGCTGAGCCTGCTCCCAGCATCACGACGTTCTGCTGCGACAGCGGGCGGCCGGCGACTTTCGCGGCACCGTGCAGTGCCCCGAGTGCGACGGCCGCCGTGCCCTGGATGTCGTCGTTGAAAGTGAGCAACTTGTCTCGGTAGCGGGCGAGGATCGGCAGTGCGTGCGCGGTCGCGAAGTCTTCCCACTGCAGCAGCACATCAGGAAGCTGTTGTTGCACCGCGCTGACGAACCGGTCGATGAACGCGTGGTACTCCTCATCGTCGATGCGGCGGTGACGCCAGCCAAGGTACTGCGGGTCTTCAAGCAGCTCGACGTTATCGGTGCCCACGTCGAGCACAATCGGCAGCGTGCGAGCGGGATCGATACCGCCGATGAGGGAGTACAGCGACAGCTTGCCGATCGGAATGCCCATGCCGCCGATGCCTTGGTCGCCCAGGCCGAGGATGCGTTGCCCATCGGTCACCACGATCACGTCGACGTGGGGTTGGGGCCGGTTTTGCAACACCTCGTCAAGGCGGTCACGGTCCGGGTAGGAGACGAACAATCCCCTTGGCCGGCGGTAGATTTCGCTGAACCGCCGGCACGCCTCCCCGACGGTAGGGGTATAGACAATCGGCAGGGTCTCCGGGATGTGGTCGTGCAGCACACGGTAAAACAGCGTTTCGTTGCGATCCTGCAACGCACGCAGATAAATGTGCTTGTCAAGATCGTCGCGTCGGGTGGAGAACTCGTGCCAGCAATGCGCTACCTGCTCGTCGAGGGTCTTCACCGCGGTCGGCAGCAGCCCCAGCAGACCGTACTTGCGGCGCTCGGCCTCCGAGAACGCCGTCCCCTTGGTCGTCAACGCATCGAAAAGGGCGGCTTGCCCTCGCTTTTCGTCACCCATGATCGGCGTCCCTTCTGTGCGACCGTGTCTTCGGCGCCTACGGCGACAGAAGGTGACGGAGCTTTCCGATCATCGCCGATCCGTTCCACGGCGCAATCGAAATCTTGCATCCGTTGCGAGTGAGTGACTCGCACCCCATCTCGGGGTTGTTCCCCAACCGCAACAGCTTGCATCCCCCGGCTGAACGGATTCGAAACAGGCGCACATTGCGCAAGAATGCGATAGTCGACCAGCCCGAGGAAAGTAGGTCAGATGAGTCACGACGACCTCGCGGTGGCCCTGACCCTGGCCGACCAGGCCGACGCGGTGACAATGGCTCGCTTCGGAGCACTTGACCTGCAGGTCGACACCAAACCGGACCTGACGCCGGTGAGCGACGCAGATCGGTCGGTCGAAACCGGTTTGCGGGGGACGCTCAGCCGAGCCCGGCCCGGTGACAGCGTCCTCGGTGAAGAGTTCGGCGGATCGACCACTTTGGCCGGCCGGCAGTGGATCATCGATCCGATCGACGGCACCAAGAACTTCGTGCGCGGCGTACCGGTATGGGCCAGCCTGATCGCGCTGCTCGACGACGGCGTGCCCGGAGTCGGGGTTATCAGTGCGCCTGCGCTGAATCGACGTTGGTGGGCCGCCGCCGGTGCGGGCGCGTTCGTGGCGGTCGGTGCCGTTGCGGCCCGTCGGCTTTCGGTTTCTTCAGTGGCGCAACTGAATTCCGCCAGCTTGTCGTTCTCCAGCCTGTCCGGCTGGAACCGGCTCGGTCTGCGAGACAGCTTCCTGGACCTCACGGATGAGGTGTGGCGGGTACGCGCCTTCGGCGACTTCCTGTCCTACTGCTTTGTGGCCGAGGGCGCGGTCGACATCGCCGCCGAACCGGAAGTGTCGGTGTGGGACCTGGCGCCGCTGGACATCCTGGTGCGCGAGGCGGGCGGAACCTTCACCAGCCTCGCCGGCGACGCTGGCCCGCACGGCGGCAGTGCGGTGGCGACCAACGGCCTGTTGCACGACCAGGTTTTGGCCCGACTGGCCGCCGACCGGTCGAACCTGTGAACTAGTTAACAATTGCCACTATCTTACTCCTGAGTAAGATACAGTCATCGCATTGCCCCAACGACCGAGGCTGTCATGACAAACACTGTCACCCCCACGACCGGCTCCCCTAACGGCGCAAAGCCGCGCAAACGCGCAGGCCGCAAGTCCGCCGTCGGCGAGTACAAGCACAAGCGAACCGGCATCGACGTAGCGCTGGGCCTGCTCACGCCGATCGTCGGCCAGGAGTTCCTGGACAAATACAACCTGCGCGATCCGCTCAACCGGACCCTGCGCTACGGCGTCAAGACGATGTTTTCCACCGCCGGAGCAACCAGCCGCCAGTTCAAGCGCGTGCAGCACCTACGCAGCGGACCGACGCGGCTGAAGACCAGCGGCAAGGACTACTTCGACCTGACTCCCGACGACGACCAGAAGCTCATCGTCGAGACCGTCGAGCAGTTCGCCGAAGAGGTTTTGCGCCCCGCGGCCCACGACGCCGACGCCGCCGCCAGCTATCCCCCCGACCTGGTGGCCAAGGCCGCCGAGCTGGGAATCACGGCGATCAACATTCCCGAGGATTTCGACGGCATCGCCGCGGAGCGGTCCAGCGTCACCAATGTGCTGGTTGCCGAGGCGCTCGCGTACGGCGACATGGGGCTGGCTCTGCCGATCCTGGCGCCGGCCGGTGTCGCCGCGGCGCTGACCCACTGGGGCAGCGCGGACCAGCAGGCCACTTACCTCCAGGAGTTCGCCGGTGAGAACGTCCCGCAGGCCTGCGTGGCGATCGCCGAGCCGCAGCCACTGTTCGACCCGACGGCGCTGCGCACCACAGCGGTGCGCACACCGAGCGGCTACCGGCTGGACGGCGTCAAGTCTCTGGTGCCGGCCGCGGCGAACGCCGAATTGTTCATCGTCGCTGCCCAACTCAACGGCAAGCCGGCGCTGTTCATCGTCGAGTCGTCGACCAACGGCCTGACCGTCAAGCCCGACCCGAGCATGGGCGTGCGGGCCGCCGCGTTGGGCAAAGTGGAACTCGACAACGTCGTCGTACCGGTGAGCGCGCGGTTAGGCGGAGATGAGGCCAGCGACGCGGATTACTCCGAGGCCATTGCGCTTTCGCGGCTGGGCTGGGCGGCACTGGCCGTCGGCACGTCGCACGCGGTGCTCGACTACGTCATCCCGTATGTGAAAGAACGTGAAGCCTTCGGCGAGCCCATCGCGCATCGTCAGTCGGTCGCGTTCATGTGCGCCAACATCGCCATCGAACTCGATGGGCTGCGGTTGATCACCTGGCGCGGTGCGGCCCGGGCCGAGCAAGGCCTGCCGTTCTGCCGCGAAGCCGCGTTGGCCAGACGGCTCGGCGCCGACAAAGGCATGCAGATCGGCCTGGACGGCGTGCAACTGCTCGGCGGGCACGGTTTCACCAAGGAGCACCCGGTTGAGCGCTGGTACCGCGACCTGAGGGCCATCGGTATCGCCGAAGGCGTCGTAGTCATCTAAGTCCCCGGTCTCAAAAACAACGGCAGACCCGCAACGAAAGACCAATCATGGCAATCAATCTGGAACTTCCCCGCAAGTTGCACGCGGTGATCGACAAGGCGCACCAGGGTGCCGCCGAGATGATGCGGCCGATCGCCCGCAAATACGACCTCAAGGAGCACGCCTACCCGGTCGAGCTCGACACGCTCTCGGAGTTGTACACCGGGGCCTCGGAGTCGAACACGGTCGAGATGTCGGGCGCCAACTCCTTCCGGAGTGGCGACGAGGATGAAGGAAACCGCAACGGCGCCAACATGGGCGCGGCCCTGCAGGCCCTCGAGGCCAGCTGGGGTGACGCGGCGATGCTGCTGTCAATGCCCTTCCAGGGCTTGGGCAATGCGGCGATCTCGGGTGTTGCTACCGACGAGCAGTTGCAGCGCCTGGGCCGGGTCTGGGCGGCCATGGCGATCACCGAGCCGGGATTCGGGTCCGACTCGGCGGCGGTGTCCACCACGGCCAAGCTCGACGGCGACGAGTACGTGATCAACGGCGAGAAGATCTTCGTCACTGCCGGCTCACGGGCAACCCACATCGTGGTGTGGGCAACGCTGGACAAGTCCAAGGGACGCGCGGCGATCAAATCGTTCGTCGTTCCCCGCGAACACCCCGGCGTCACTGTGGAGCGGCTGGAGAACAAGCTCGGCATCAAGGGCTCGGACACCGCCGTCATCCGGTTCGACAACGCCCGCGTGCCGAAAGACAACCTGCTGGGCAACCCGGAAATCGAGCCCGGCAAAGGGTTTTCCGGCGTGATGGAAACCTTCGACAACACCCGGCCACTCGTCGCGGGCATGGCGATCGGGATCGCCCGCGCCGCACTGGAGGAGTTACGCACAATCCTGACCGACGCCGGCGTCGAGATTTCCTACGACAAGCCGTCACACGTGCAAAGCGCTGCCGCGGCGGAGTTTCTGCGGATGGAAGCCGACTGGGAGTCCAGCTATCTGCTGATGCTGCGGGCCGCGTGGCAGGCCGACAACAAGATCCCCAACTCCAAAGAAGCGTCGATGTCCAAGGCCAAGGCCGGCCGGGTCGGCAGCGACATCACTCTCAAAGCGGTCGAATTGGTCGGTACCACCGGCTATTCCGAGACCACGCTGCTGGAGAAGTGGGCCCGCGACTCGAAGATCATGGACATCTTCGAGGGCACCCAGCAGATCCAGCAATTAGTTGTGGCCCGCCGCCTGCTCGGCCTGTCCTCGACCGAGTTGAAGTAATCCGGTCAGGCGTACCTCACGACGTTGCGCCGAGAGTCCCGGTCGCCGTCCCGCAAGTACTTCCACGAGGCTAACGTCAACCCGTAGCGACGTTCAGCCTGACGACGGAGGTGCTCATGCGCGCAGCCCAGTTGACTCGACTCGACGGTCCAGAAGCGGTGGAGGTCGGCGAGATCGATGAACCGACCGGCGACGGCGTGGTCGTCGAGGTGCACGCGGCGGGAGCGGCCTTCCCCGATGCGCTGCTGACCCGCGGTCTCTACCAGTACAAGCCGGACCCGCCGTTCGTGTTGGGCGCCGAGATCGCCGGGGTGGTCCGATCGGCTCCTCAGGACGCCCGCGTCAAGCCCGGCGACCGGGTTGTCGGCCTGACCATGCTGACCGGGGGCATGGCCGAAGTCGCTGTGCTGGCACCCGACCGGGTGTTCAAGCTGCCGGACAATGTGAGCTTCACAGCAGGTGCCGGCCTGCTGTTCAACGACCTGACCATGTACTTCGCGCTGACCGTCCGCGGTCGGCTGCACAACGGCGAGACCGTGTTGGTGCACGGCGCGGCCGGCGGTATCGGCACTTCGACGCTTCGGTTGGCGCCGGTATTGGGTGCCTCGCGCGTCATCGCGGTGGTCAGCAGCGAAGACAAGGCCGACATCGCACGGGCCGCGGGCGCGACCGAGGTGGTGCTTGCTGACGGGTTCAAGGACGCAGCAAAGGAATTGACGAACGGCCGCGGTGTCGACATGGTCGTCGATCCCGTCGGCGGCGACCGGTTCACCGATTCACTGCGCTCGCTCGCTCCCGGCGGTCGGCTGCTGGTCATCGGTTTCACCGGCGGCGAGATACCCACGGTGAAGGTCAACCGCTTGCTGCTGAACAACGTTGACGTCGTCGGCGTCGGCTGGGGCGCCTGGGCGGGCACCCACCCGGACGCTTTGACCGAGCAGTGGGCCAACCTCGAGCGGCTGCTCGCCTCTGGCCAGCTGCCTCCGCCCGAGCCGGTGGTTTACCCGCTGGACGAAGCTGCCGCCGCGATCGCCTCGCTGGAGAATCGCACCGCGAAAGGAAAAGTCGTCCTGCGCGTGCGGGATTGAATAGTCACCGAGCCGCGGCCAGGTCAGACAGATGCTTGAGCGAATTCTCGAGGTGCGTGGGGTCGAACGGCGGGAATTGAATGTGCTCACGGAATTCGGGCGCTACTGCCGACCAGTCGTAGGTAAGCGTGACGTCAGCTTCAGACGATCCCACCTCGCGTATGTCGTAACGCCAGATCCAGCCGCCGAATGAAAGGTTCCCGTCTCCCGCGGCGTCCTGGCCGGGTTCCCAGGCAATGGCGTGCGGGCGGTCGAACACGACCACCTTGTTGGCCATCTCGTAGTTCTTGGCGGGGTGGTTGTCGTGGTACATGGCGATCCGGAAGATCTGGCCGGAGTCCATCACAGACTCGCCGTCGAGGGATTCTCTCACCCAGCCGGTCCCGTCGATGGCGGCATGAGTCGTGGGGTCCGCGAGTACGTCGAACACTGCTTCGGCCGACGCGGGGATCGTGATCGTGGCGATGATGGTGTCGTTTGTCATGCCAGTACAGACTCCGCCCGGTCGGAAAAATCATCAAGGCCCGGGGTCCACACTCTTGTGCCGGTCAAAAAGAAAAAGTAACGTCACTTTCAGTTTGCTGTCCGATGCCGTCGCAACCCTGGAGCCGCTGTGGAATCCTTCATCCACCTGCGTAAAGGCAGGACACCCCGTCGCCTGCACGCCGACCTTGATGGCCTGAAGGACGACGAACTCGGTCGCGGCGGATTCACCGGCCGCACCGCGAACATGTACCGCCGCCACGACCCCACCGCCTACCGGTCGGACGGTCCACTGCGTCCGATCGACGTGCTGTCCAGCGAGCTCAAGCCCGGCGATGCGACCGACGCCAACGGTGGGCCGCTGTTGATGTTCGCCAACCCGGACTGCCGGATCTCGCTGTCCCGCCGCGAGCAGCCGATGCCGTTCTTCGTGCGGCACGTCGACGGTGATCTGCTGTGCTTCGTGCACCGCGGGAGCGGGCTGTTGGAAACCGAGTTCGGGCCGCTGCGCTACCGCGACGGCGACTGGGTGTATCTGCCCAAGGCATGCACTTGGCGTCAGATGCCCGACGCCGCGACGACATTGCTGATGATCGAGGCCAGCGACGAGTTCCGAGTTCCGCCGCCCGGTTCGCTGGGCCGGCATTTTCCGTTCGATCCCTCGCAGGCCGTCATCCCCGACCCCGAGCCCATCGACGACGACGGCCGCAACGAGTACCCGGTCCGGCTGGTTCACGAGGGCGGCCCGACAACGCTGTTTTACCAACACAATCCGCTCGACGTCGAAGGATGGCGCGGCGACAACTTCCCGTTCACTTTCAACATCGCCGACTACAACGTGGTGACCTCGGACAGCGTGCACCTGCCCCCAACCGTGCACCTGTTCATGCAAGCCAGCGGGGTCTACGTGATGAACTTCCTGCCCAAACCCGCCGAAGGCGTGCCCGGCACCGAGCGCACACCGTGGTATCACCGCAACGTCGACTACGACGAGATCGCCTTCTTCCACGGCGGTTCGCTGTACGGCATCCCCATGCCATCCGGCCTGATCTCCCATGCGCCGCAAGGTGTTCACCACGGCGCGCCGGAGAAAGCGCGTGAGCGCGCTCGCCGCAAGTTCGACGAGCACTCCCGCGTCGACTGGCAGGTGATCGCCATCGACACCCGCCGGCGACTGACCCCGTCAGCTGAAGTGCTGGCAAACGACCTAGGACAGCAGTGATGAAGCACGACTACGACCGGATCCCGTATCTCGTTGCCTTCCAGAATAATTCCGGGGTCCGGGATGTCTACGGCGGTCTCGCCGAAATCGTGGTGCTGGAAAGCTATCTGCTCAAGCCGAAAGACAGCTCGTCGGACACCGTGCTGGTGTTCATGCACCCGATCGGCGGTGGCGCGTACCTGCCGATGATCAACGCGCTGGCCCGGGCCGGTCACCATGTCATCTACTGCAACAGCCGGTTCCGCGGCACCGATTCGGCCCTGCTGATGGAGAAGGTGATCGAGGATCTCGGCGCTGCCATCAAAGACGCCAAGGAACGCCTCGGTTATCAGAAGGTGGTGCTGGCCGGCTGGAGCGGCGGCGGTTCGCTGTCGGTGTTCTACCAGCAGCAGGCGCAGCACGCGACCATCACGTCCAGCCCCTCGGGCGACGGGCCCGATCTCACCAAGCTCGACCTGCCGGCCGCCGACGGGATCATGCTGCTGGCCGCGCACATCAGCCGGCACGGCACGCTGACCGAGTGGCTGGATGCCTCCATCCTCGACGAATCCGATCCGACCAAGCGCGATCCGGAATTGGACCTGTACAACCCGGACAACCCGAACCAACCTCCCTACAGCGAGGAATTCCTGGCCCGGTATCGGCGAGCGCAGGTCGACCGCAACCGCCGGATTACCGCCTGGGTCAAAGAAAAGTTGGCCGAATTGAAGTCAAGCGGGCGCCCCGGCAGCGATGTAGCCGAGTTCGGCTTCGTCGTCCACGGCACCATGGCCGACCCGCGGTGGCTCGATCCGGCCGTCGATCCCAACGAACGGGTACCGGGAACCTGCTATTTGGGCGATCCTCGAGTGGTGAACATGAGCCCGGTCGGACTGGCCCGGTTTTCCACGCTGCGCAGTTGGCTCTCCCAGTGGAGTTACGACGACGCGCACGGCGACGGGGTGGACTGTGGGCGCGACATCGCCGTGCCGGCGCTGGTAATCGGCAACCTCGCCGACGACGCCTGCACACCCAGCCACACTCGGCGTCTCTTCGAGGCGATCGGTCATCCGGACAAAGAGATGCACGAAATTCGCGGCGCCACACACTATTACGCCGGTGCCGATCAGCGCGACAAGCTGCGCGAAGCCGTCACCGTCGTCACCGACTGGCTGGCGCGCCACGATTTCACGGGGACGCAATGACAACTACCGGGCCGCTGGACGGCATCCGCGTGCTGGAACTGGGCACCCTGATCGCCGGGCCGTTCGCCGGCCGGCTGCTCGGCGACATGGGTGCGGACGTCATCAAGGTCGAGCCGCCGGCCGCGCCGGACCCGTTGCGCACCTGGGGGCAGGCCGAGGTCGACGGGCATCACGTGTTCTGGACGGTGCACGCGCGCAACAAGCGGGCCATCACCCTGGATCTGCGCCAGCCGCGCGGCCGTGAGTTGTTCCTCGATCTCGTCGAGAAATCCGACATCGTGGTGGAGAACTTCCGCCCAGGCACGCTGGAAAAGTGGGACCTCGGTTACGACGTTCTCAGCCAACGTAATTCGGGGATCATCCTGGTTCGAGTCTCGGGCTACGGGCAGACCGGACCCGACTCGCACAAGCCCGGATACGCCTCGGTGGCGGAGGCGGCCAGCGGCCTGCGCCACCTCAACGGCTTCCCGGGCGGCCCGCCGCCGCGGCTGGCTTTGTCGCTGGGCGACAGCCTGGCCGGGATGTTCGGCGCACAGGGCGCGCTGGCCGCACTGTATCGCCGCAGCGTCACCGGGCACGGACAAGTGGTCGACGTCGCGCTGACCGAATCATGTTTGGCCGTGCAGGAATCCACCATCCCGGATTACGACGTCGCAGGTGTGGTGCGCGGTCCGTCCGGTACCCGGCTGGAGGGTATCGCGCCGTCCAACATCTATCGCTGCGCCGGCGGCTCGTGGGTGGTGATCGCGGCCAACCAGGACACCGTCTTCGCTCGGCTGTGCCGCGCGATGGGGAACGCGGAGCTCGTCACCGACGAGCGATTCGCCACGCACCGCGCGCGCGGGCGCAACCAAGACGAACTCGACACGATAATCGGCGCTTGGGCCGCCGAGCGAGAACCTGGCGAGATCATCGAAACCCTCAGTGCTGCTGGCGTGATCGCGGGCCCGATCAACACCGTCGCCGACGTGGTCGATGACCCTCAGCTGCGGGCGCGCGGCATGTTGGTCGAGCATTACGACGAACGGCTCGGCCGGCATGTTCTGGGGCCGGGCATTACGCCGGTGCTCTCGGAGTCGCCGGGCAGTGTCCGCAACGCCGGGTCGGCGCATCCGGGACAACACAACGACGACGTCTACATCGGTCTGCTCGGCAAGACGGCTGCCGAGCTCGAGGAACTGAGCGCCGAGGAGGTGGTCTAAATGACGCACGTCGACATCCGCGAGGTGTCGCTGCGCGACGGGTTGCAGATCGAGAAGCCAATCCCGTTGTCGGCCAAACTGGAACTGCTGGCAGCCGTCGCGGCGACCGGGGTCCGCGAGGTGGAGGTCACCGCATTCGTGTCCCCGTCGAAGGTTCCGTCGATGGCCGATGCCGCCGAACTCGCCGCCGAACTGCACAACTACCCAGACATCGACTTCTCCGCGCTGGTCGCCAGCCCCAACGGCGCCAGACGGGCCGTCGCGGCGGGACTGCGCTCGATCCAATACGTGGTAGCGGCCGATGACACGTTCAGCAAGGCGAACGTCGGGCGCACCAGCGCGGAGGCCACCGACCAGATCGGCGCGATCGTGGCCATCGCGCACGGTAGCGACGTCACCGTCGAGGTTGTCATCGCCACCGCGTGGGACTCACCGTTCGAAGGCCCCACCCCGCCGCAGCGGGTTCTCGACATCGCCGCTGCCGCCGGCGACCATGGGGCCCACCGCCTTTCGATCGCCGACACCATCGGCACGACCACCCCGGGACGGGTGCGTTCCCTGATCGCCCAACTGCGACCGGTGATCGGTGAGCTACCCCTGGGTGGGCATTTCCACAACACCCGCGGCGCGGGGCTGGCCAGCGCGTACGCGGCGGTCGAATCCGGAGTCACCCGGCTGGACGCGTCGGTCGGCGGGCTGGGCGGTTGCCCGTTCGCGCCGGGAGCCACCGGCAATATCGCCACCGAGGACCTAGTGTACCTGCTGCGCGACAGCGACATCGACGTCGACATCGACCTACAGGCCGCCATCGCCGCGGCCCGCGTCGCAAAATCGGTTGTCGGCCATGACTTGCCGAGTGCCCTACTGCGTGCCGGTGACCGGATACCGCACTGATGCCCGCCGCCGGAACATCACAGGCGGCGCTGACCGCGAAAGGCCGCCAGACCCGGGCAGCCATCAAGCAGGCTGCGGGTAAGCTGTTCGCCGAGCGAGGTTTTCACGGCACCACGCTGGCAGACATCACCTCGGCCGCCGGCAAGTCAGCGGCGGTGTTCTATCGGTACTTCGCCGACAAAGAGGATCTGCTTGCGGCGCTTGCGGAATCGTTTCTGCACGATGTCGTGTCGCCGTCCGGGCTGAGCCTGCACTTACCGGACTCGCCCGACGACGATGCGTTCTTCACCTCGGTGGTCACCGGCTACTGGGACATGTTCAAGCAGAACATCGGCATCATGATCGCCGTTGCCCAGTTGGCGACCACCCAGCAACGGTTTGCCGCGGTCCAGAACGAATTTCGGCGATTCGGCGTGGACATCGTCGCCGCCTCGGTTCGACATGTTCAGCAGCACGGTTACGCGTCCGAACTCAATCCCGAGCACATCGCGGCCGCCATCGCCCTGCTGTTCGAGAACTTCACCACTGTATTCGTAGGGCCTTCCCTGGTCCAAGGAAGACTGGGAATGGAGATCAGCGACGAAGACGCCATCGCGACGCTCGCGACGGTGTGGAAGAAAACCCTGTACGGCGTTTAAGGAGAAACCAGTGGATTTCACGTTGCCCCAACACCTTCCGGGCCTGCTCGCTGACATGGATGCGTTCATCGAGCGGGAGATCGCCCCGCTGCAAGCGGAGAACATGCAGTACTTCGACCAGCGTCGCGAGCATGCCCGCACCGATTGGGACAACGACGGTATCCCCACCCGCCAATGGGAGGATCTACTCTCCGAGATGCGACGACGGGCCGACGAGGCCGGCTGGCTGCGCTACGGGTTGCCCGCGTCGCTGGGTGGCCGCGACGGCTCCAACATCGACATGGCGGTGATTCGGGAGCATCTGGCGCACAAGGGTCTTGGGTTGCACAACGACCTGCAGAACGAGTCGTCGATCGTCGGGAACTTTCCGCAGGTGATCATGATGGAGCGGTTCGGTTCCGACGAGCAACGCACCGCATGGTCGGAAGCACTGATCACCGGCGAACGCTCGATGGCCTTCGGACTCACCGAGCCGCTGCACGGCTCGGACGCGACATGGCTGGAGACCCATGCCAAACCCGACGGGGATGACTGGGTCATCAACGGCTCCAAGCGATTCAATACCGGCGTCCACCGTGCCACGCACGACTTGATCTTCGCCCGAACGTCCGGTGAGCCGGGTCAGGCCCAGGGCATCACCGCGTTCCTGGTGCCCACCGACACCCCCGGCTTTCATATCCCCTTCTACTGGTGGACGTTCAACATGCCCACCGACCACGGCGAGGTCGAACTAACCGATGTGCGGGTACCCGCCGCCGCGGTGCTCGGCGAGGTGGACCGGGGCCTGGAGGTCGCCCAGACCTTCCTGCACGAGAACCGGATTCGGCAAGCGGCCAGCAGCCTGGGCGCTGCCCAGTACTGCATCGATCGGGCCGCCGAATACGCCGGTACGCGTGTGGTTTTCGGCAAAGCGCTTTCGGCCAACCAGGCCGTGCAATGGCCGCTTGCCGAACTGCAGACCGAAGCCCAGATGGTTCGGCTTCTGGTGCAGTACGCGGCCTGGCACCTCGACCGCGACCACCACATGGAAGTGTCGGACAAGGTCTCGATGGCCAACTATCGCGCCAACCGACTGGTGTGCGACGCCGCCGATCGTGCGATGCAGGTCTTCGGCGGCCTGGGTTACAGCCGCCATGAGCCCTTCGAGCACATCTACCGGCACCACCGCCGCTATCGAATCACCGAGGGCGCCGAGGAGATCCAAATCCGTCGGGTGGCCCAGCGGCTGTTCAAGTTCGGTCGCAAGTGACGCTCGCCCCCGAGTTCGCACCGAAACTTGCCGGGTTGCTGGAACCGGCCCTCGGCGCCGGCACGGTGGTCGAGAATCTGCGCACGCTGACCGGCGGAGCCAGCAGGACGACATGGGCGTTCGAGGCCGTCACGGGCGAGCAGCGGCGGTCGCTGATCCTTCGCATCGGCCCGCCCGACGATGTACACGCCGGCATGGAACTCGAGGCCCGCGCCCAAGCCGCCGCGGCCGCCGCCGGCGCGCCGGTCCCCCACGTCCTTATCGCCGACGATTCTGTTGGCACACTTGGCAATCCATTTCTGATATGCAACGCGGTAAACGGCGAGACCATCGTCCGTCGCATTCAGCGCCAGCTGGACGACGCGGGCCGGGCACGGCTGCTGGGTCAGTGCGCCGAGGCGCTGGCCGCCGTCCATCGCGCCGATGCCAACCTTCCGGGGCTGACCCGCGAGGATCAACTGGCCGAGTGGCGCGACCAGTTGGACACCATGGGCGACACCACTGCGACATTCGAGTGGGCGTTCCGGTGGCTCGCCGCCAACCGGCCCGCGCCGTCACCGCCGCATCTGGTGCACGGCGATTATCGGATGGGCAACCTCATCGTCGACGGATCCGAGTTGACGGCCGTGCTGGACTGGGAACTGGTGCACGCCGGCGAGGTCTATGAAGACCTGGCCTGGTTCTGCATCCGGGCCTGGCGCTTCGGGGCCCCGGCCGACCTCGAGGCCGGCGGACTGGGCAGCGTCGAGACTTTCCTTCGCGGCTATGAAAAAGCCGCCGGGGCCACAGTCGACCGGACCGCGTTTCACTGGTGGCTGGTGCTGGCCACCCTGCGCTGGGGTGTCATCTGCCGCTACCAGGCCGAACGCCATCTGAGCGGACAAAGCCGCTCAGTGGAACTGGCCACGATCGGCCGCCGCGTCTGCGAGACAGAATGGGACCTGCTCACCTTGCTCGGCAACGCGGCCCCCGATGCCGATTGAGCGCATAGGATTTCGCTGTGGTCACTCCTGATCAGGCGATCGAAACCATCCGCGAAACCGGCGGCGCGAAACCGGGCAACCGGGCATTGCACGCCAAAGGCAAGCTCTACCGTGGCACCTTCACCGCCACCGCCGAGGCCGCCGGACTCACCCGGGCCGCGCACCTCAGCGGCGCGGCGGTGCCGGCGCTGATCCGGTTCTCCAGCGGCTCCGGCAATCCGGGGCAGCCGGACAATGCGCCGGGCGTACGCGGGATGGCGGTGAAGTTCACCCTGCCGGACGGGTCGACCACCGACGTGTCCACCCAGACGGCCACGCTGTTTCCCGCCAGCACGCCCGATGGCTTCATCTCGCTGTTGCATGCGATGCGCCCGGGCGCCGCGGCTCCGCTGCGGCTGGCCGCATACATCGCCACCCACCCGCGATTGTTGTCCGTGCTGCCGGTCGTGCGCGCCGCGAACAAGGTGCCGGCCAGCTACGCCGCCGTGGCCTATCACGGCCTGCATGCGTTCCGCTGGGTCGCCGCCGACGGCAGCGACCGATTCGTGCGCTATCACTTGCAGCCCGTCGCCGGCGAGGAGTTTTTGCCGCCGGACGTCGCCAAGACGAAGGGCGCTGACTTCCTGATCGAGGAACTCGACAAACGCCTTGCGTCCCAACCCGTTCGGTTCGACTACCAGGTGCAGATCGCCGCGCACGGTGACTCGACCGTCGATCCGTCCAAACCCTGGCAGAGCACCCAAACCGTCACCGTCGGCACCCTGGAGATCACCGGCGTCGACACCGAACGTGAGCACGACGGCGACATCGTCGTGTTCGACCCGATGCGCGTCACCGACGGCATCGAACCGTCCGACGACCCGGTCTTGCGCTTCCGCACGCTCGCGTACTCCGCCTCGGTGAAACTGCGCACGGGCGTCGGGCGCGGTCCCGAGGCTCCCGCGACCTGATGACATCCGCGCACGGTCGCCCCACCGCGGCGGAACTCATCGACGCGGTCGCCGAATTCCTCGAGACCGATGTGCGGGAGTCGACGGCGGGCCAGGTCAATTTCCATGCCCGGGTCGCGGCCAATGCGCTGCGCATCGTCGAACGAGAGCTGCTCGCCGACGCTAAAGCGGCCGACGGCGTCCTCGACGCGCTGGCCCGCGTCGGGTGCGTCGACGAAGCCGAGCTGGCTGCTGCCATCCGGGCCGGCGAGCTGGACGGCGACGCCGACGGGGTGCAGGCGGCTCTGCGCGCGCTGGTTGGGCGTCGGTTATCGGTTGCCCATCCCGGTTACCACCGCAGCTAACGCCGCCGCCGCGAAAAGCCTTTGCCCGCAACGCTTTATGCGGTTGCAGCCGACCGACCGAAGACGGTGAGCGGTACGGCTCCGAAAATTGGGTAACCGAAGGTCATTTGCCTGCTCCCCTTCGACACGACGGAGAACCGCTGATGGCCCGGACGGATGTTGCCGCTCTGCTGGCGTTGAGTTCGGCGTTGTGCATCGCGATCGGCGACGTGCTCCAGCAACGAGCGGCACATCGGATCACCGAAACGTCGGTCGGCCCCATCGCGCTGTTCGCCATCCTGCTTCGCAATCAGCGCTGGTGGTGGGGCGCGTTCCTGCTTGCCGCGAGCATTGCGTTGCAGGCGGCCGCGTTGGACCGGGGCTCGGTGCTACTGGTGCAGGCGCTGCTGATGTTTTCGGTGCTGTTCGCGCTGCCGATCAACGCCAGGTGGTCGCACCGCACGGTGACCGGTGCCGAGTGGAGTTGGGCTGCCCTGCTTACTGCCGCGGTGACCGCGATCGTCACCGTCGGTCATCCACAGGCCGGTCGTTCGAGCGCACCACTGGGAACCTGGGCCGCGGTGGCCGGTGTGCTTGGGCCGCTGTTGGTCGTGTGTGTCCTGACCGGCCGAATTCGCGGCGGGGCCCTGGCCGCCGGTCTGTTCGCCTTGGTGTCGGGATCGCTGTGGGGCGTCTTTGCGGTGCTGACCAAGGAGGTCGTCGCCCGGCTCGGCGATGGCGCGTGGGTGCTGACCAAGACCCCGGAGCTGTATGCCTGGCTGTTGGCCGCACTCGGAGGCATCGTGTGGAGCCAGTCGGCATTTCGGGCCGGGCCCTTGACCGCGTCGATGCCCACCCTGCAGATGTCGCAGCCGGTCGTGGCCGCAGTGCTGGGCATCATCGTCCTCGGCGAGACGCTGAACACCGATCGCGCCGGGATGATCGCGTTGGCGTCTGCTGTGCCGGCGATGACGGTGGCAATCTTCAAGCTGGCGCGCGTCGAAGCTGTCCCCAACCGCCCGGCGGCGCGGATGCGCTAATCACCGTCGTTCACCGATGTGCTGACCTTTTCCCGATCGAGGTCCGTCGTTTCCTGGGGCTCCTCAGCGGCCGGGCGGCGCGTCCGCACCAGCCACCTCGGCGCCCACCACGTCCATCGGCCGAGCAGGTGGATGAAAACTGGAACCAGCACCATTCGCACCAGCGTGGCGTCTGCGAGTACGGCAAGTGTCAGACCGAGTCCGAGCATCCGCATGAACGACACGTGCGCAGGGATCAACGCGGCGAACGAAATCGACATCACCACCGCAGCGGTGGTCACCACCCGGCCGATGCCGGCTATGCCCAAAGCCGTGCTCTCGTCGGTGGCGGCGCACTCCTCGACGGCACTCAGTCGCGTCTGCGAACCGGCTCGAGACTCCAACCAGTATTCCTGGATCCGCGACACCAGAAACACCTCGTAATCCATGGCCAGCCCGAAAGCAACACAGAACAACAACACCGGGATATTCGCGTTCAACGTCCCATTGGAGGTGGTGCCCAGTGCGCCGAGATGGCCGTCCTGGAAGATCCACACCATCGCGCCGAACGCCGCAGTCAGCGACAACACATTGCATAACAGCGCCTGCAGCGGCAGCACCGCACTACCGGTGAGCAAGAACAGCAGCACGAACGTGATCACTGCGATCAACCCCAGTACCATCGGCAGCCGGTTGGTGATCGCGTCAACGCTGTCGCGGTTGATCTGCGCCAACCCGGTCATCTCCACCGCGCGTCCACCCGGACCGCGGACCTCGTGCAGCCGGTTGAGCTGGGTGTTCGAGGCTTGCGAGTAGAGCGGCGCGGTGCCGGACACAGTGAGAAGTGCACTGCCGTGCGTAACACCGGTGGCCGCGCCCGACGGTCTCACCAATTTTCCGGCCGCGAAAGTCCCGGTGGGCGCGGTGACCGCAGACACGTCGGGTACCCGGGACAGCTCGGCGGCGTAGCGCTTGAGGTCGTCGGGTTTCACCCCGCGGGCGTCGGGCACCACGACGGACACCTCGGTTCCTATCCCGTTGCCGAAATCGTCGTCCAACATGTCGGCGACTTGACGCGCCGACGCCGATCGGGGCAATACGCGCTCATCCGGAAAGCCCCAATTCACCCCCACGAACGGAACGCCCAGCAGCAGCAGAAGCGCGACGATGCCCGAACCGACCGGGATGGCATGGCGCAGTACGAATTTCGTCGATCGGTACCAGAATAGCGAGTCGACCGGCTTTTCGGCGTGCTCGCGCCACCACCTCACCGGGGGCAGCGCCCGACGCGCCAACTGATGGGCGTCCAAGGCGTCGAGCCGGGGTCCCAACAGTGCGAGCGCCGCCGGAGTCACTACGACGGCCGCGACCGCGACGATGAGCGCCGTCGCAACAATCGTGTAGGCCGCCGATTTCAGGAACGGCATCGGAAACAGCGCCATCACCGCCATCGACAATGCGACGGTGCCGGCAGAGAACAACACGGTTCGGCCCGCGGTGGCCATGGTCTGCAGCAGTGCTTGGTCTCGGTCGCCGAGCCGCGCCAGCTCCTCGCGGTAGCGAATGATGATCAACAGGTTGTAGTCGATCGCCAGCGCGAGACCCATGGCGATGCTCAAGTCCAGTGCATAGGTAGACAGCACCGTGGTGAACCCGATCAGCCGCAACACCGACAGCGTGCCGACAATGGCAAGTCCGCCCACCACAATCGGCAGCGCAGCGGCGACCACGCCGCCCAGCACCCAGATCAGCACCGCGAAGCTCAGTGGAATCGCGATGGACTCCATCAACAGCAGGTCGCGCTCGTTTTGCTGATTGATCTGCGCATACGCGACGGCCATGCCGCCGGCACGCACTGTGACGCCGTCACGGTCATGCACTAATTCGCGACAGAGCGTGCCGGCGTACTTCTGCGCGTTGTCCTCCCCGCCTTTCAGTCCCGCCACGATCAACCCGGATTTGCCGTCCTTGCTGACCAGCATCGAAGCGGCCTGCGGCGGCCCGTGGGAGACAGGCCACGGGGAGGACACGTTCAAGACCCATGGCGATCGTTTCAGGTGGTCGACGATGTCGGTGCCGACGCGGCGCGCCTGATCGCTGCGGACGCCGGCGGGGGTGGTCACCGCGATCAGCATCTGCTGATCCGTCTGGCCGAACTTGTCTCTGAGCAGGCCAGTGGCCCTTGCAGACTCCGAGCCCGGATCTTGAAAGCCGCCGCCCGACAAGCTGCCGATCACCGGGATGCCAAAGATCGCCGCCCCCAGCAGCAGCAAGACGGTGACGGTGATGATGCGGCGCGGCGCGGCGATCGCAAGTCGCGTGATTCCTCGCAGCATCTCGGCGTCCTTCCGCCATCGGCCCACCCCCTCTGCGCTATACCCGATCGAGGCTGCCCGACACCGGCTTGCTCACCTTGGATGACCGGAAACGGCCCTTGACACCTGAAATAGGGCAACTGATTGGCCGGTTCAGCGGGTGGGTACCTGTTTTGGATGCCGCAGCGTCAATAAAGGTCAAAAGTCAGCTTCGTCGGATTCGGCGCGCGAAGTACCCGGTCGGCAGGGCTTGAGAGCGAATTGGACCAGCGATGAACACTACGGATGAGGCCATCACCATCCGGCATCCAACCGAAAATGACTGGCAGGCAGTCTATGAGCAGCAGGCTCGCACGTTCGGCGATCCGGTGGACGCTCGGAGCGTCGAGGCCTGGAAACGCAGAGTCGAACTCGATGACATCTTGGTTGCCGAGGATGTCTCCGATCCGCAGCGACCATTCCTGGTAGGGACGTCGATCATCTACCGCTCGCGGCTCACCGTGCCGGGTGGCGTCAGCCTGCGAGCTGCATGGCTGACGATGATCACCGTCGCATCAACGCATCAGGGACGAGGAGTATGGGGGCAACTCAGCGCCCAGGGACTCGGGATACTGCTCGACCGCGGCTATCCGATTGTCTGTGGTGTTCCGACCCAGACTGCGATGTACGACGGTTTCGGTGCTGGTGTGGCGAGCTACAGCCAGAATCTCTCCATCGACCGTCGCTCCGCGAAGCTGCGAGACGAGCCGACCGGAAACCCAGCTCGCGAGGTCAACGCTGCCGAGGCGAGACGCGACTTGCCGGAAATCTATGACCGATGGCGCGCCACCACCTGTGGAGCTGTGGAGCGGGCCCCGGCTTGGTGGAAAGACTGTCTGGAAGACAGGCCGACACAGCGAAACGACGGATCTGTGCTGAATTGCACTATTCATCCGGACGGCTTCCTGACATATCGAGTCAACAGTGCGACCAATCACGAATTTCGGCCGCCTTTCGGCACCGCGGTTGTCGAGGATTTCTGCGCCATCACCGACGAAGCTCACAGCGAATTGCTGCAGACACTATTGGCTTTGGAGATGTTCGACCACATTGAGATGGACGTACCGGTTGATGATCCGCTTCCACTCAAGCTCACCGACCAGCGTGCTGCCGAAATCAAGGGCGTGAGCGACTGGCTCTGGGTACGAATCAACGATGTGCCCGAAGCACTCGGCGCCCGCGGGTACGCCGCCGACGCTGACTTGGTACTCGAAGTCACAGATCCGCTCGGCCTCGCGGGAGGACGATTCCTGCTCCAGATTCGCGATGGTGCCGGCAAATGCACGCCGCACGACGGTCCCCCGGACGTCGAAATCGGTCTCGCAGAACTGGCAACGATTTACATGGGGGCGCACCGGGTGTCGGAATTTCGTCGGGCCAATCGCATCACTGAACTGGAGAGCGGCGCACTGCGCGAATTGGATGCCGCATTCAGTGCAGAACAGGCGCCATACTGCGGCACGCTGTTTTGATATCGAAGTCCTGAGGAGCCACTGCTCTGGTCGTACGCCTACGGGTACGGTCATGTCTGCCCCGGCTTTGGGCCGACCCGAAGACAACACAGGAGCTGCCATGCCTGCAGCCGACGCCTCCGCGATCGCCAATGCGGCCGATCAGCTGTTCGCGGCAATCGAACAAGGCGACGAGGCAACGCTGGAGCAGATGTTCGACGGCGACATCGCGGTGTGGCGGGCCGGATCACGCCGCGACGACGACAAGGCTCGGGCGTTGCGGGTGTTGCACTGGTTCATCGACGTCACCGCGGAGCGCCGCTACGAGATCCTCGATCGCCGGCTGTTTTCCGACGGTTTCGTCCAACAACACGTTCTGCACGCCACCGGGCGCAACGGCGGATCGATCGCGTTGCGGGTGTGCATCGTGATCAAGTTGGGTGATTTCCCTGATTCTCAACCGATGATCAGCCGTATCGACGAGTACTTCGACCCGGCCGAACTCGCGCCGATAATGAGCTGACCGGCAATGAAGGAGCCTCGCAAATGACTACCCTCGAGACACTGCTGACCGACCCCGACACCGTCGGGGTATGGAACCTGGATGCAGAGCGGTCAACCGTCAACTTCAAGATCCGGAACTTCTGGGGTCTGGTCAACGTCAAGGGCCGGTTCACCGACGTCGGCGGTGACGGTCAGATCACCGGCGAAGGCGCCCTCTGCGGCCGACTGGACATCCAAGTTGCGTCGCTGCGCACCGGCATCGGTAAACGCGACGAGCACCTGCGGTCAGCCGATTTCTTCGACGCCGACCGCTACCCGAAGATCAGCGTGGAGGTGGCCGCTGTCGAGCCGACCGGCGGCAACACCGGCGATCTACGGGCGACGTTCAGCATCAAAGGCGTCACCGCGCCGGTGACGCTGCCGGTCGCAATCAAAACGCTCGATGACGGCTCGGTGCAGGTATCCACGCACACCGAAGTCGACCGGGACCAATTCGATCTCGGCTGGAATCGGCTGGGAATGGTCGCGAAGACCGCGACGGCCTGGGCCAACGCGTACTTCGTCCGGGCGCCGCGGTAGCGGTCGCCGGGCAGTAGCATCTGCACCGTGCCCGACACCAGACCCCTGAAGATCCTCGTGTACAGCGACAACGCCAAGACTCGACAGGACGTCATGCTGGCGCTGGGCAAACGGGTGCACCCGGACCTGCCCGAGTTGAGCTACATCGAGGTCGCGACCGGGCCGGTCGTGATCCAGCAGGTAGACGCCGGCGGCATCGATCTGGCCATCCTCGACGGGGAGGCCACCCCCGAGGGCGGCATGGGCATCGCTAAGCAGCTCAAAGACGAAATCGACGACGGGCCGCCGATCGTGGTGCTGACCGGCAGGCGCGACGACGCGTGGCTGGCCAACTGGTCACGCGCCGAGCGTTCGGTCCCCCATCCGATCGACCCGATTCGGCTCAGCCGCACTGTGCTCGAGTTGCTGCGCACCCCGGTGCAGTAGCCGCTGACCCGGCTTGCCGAACAGCGCAGCCCTGCCATTGCACAGGGTCCTAACACGTTCCCCTTTCTTCAGTCGTAGCCAAGCCGAATGGCTTTGCGCCCTTGGCAATTCGTAACTTGTACATGGTCGGCGTGGCGAGTCATGCATCGGCGTGCCCACCACCCATGTGGTTGTGGTTGAGCTCACAACTAGACTGCTGAGCGCGGGACAGCACACGGTCGCTAGGCTGTGGTTGCGCTCACAGTCCAGCCCCTAGACCACAGTGAGGGAGCGTCTTCGCGGGATGAATCTCTACCTGCCCATCCTCGTACTCGGAGGGATCGCCGCAGCCTTCGCGCTCGGCTCGGTTGCGCTCGCCCAGGTCACCGGCCCGTCGCGGTACAACCGGGCGAAGCTGGAGGCGTACGAATGCGGGATCGAGCCGAGCGACCAGCCGGCCAACGCACCGCACGCCGGCAGCGGACAGCGGTTCCCGGTGAAGTACTACCTGACGGCGATGCTGTTCATCGTCTTCGATATCGAAATCGTGTTCTTGTACCCGTGGGCGGTCAGCTACGACCAGCTGGGACTGTTCGCGCTGATCGAGATGGTGGTGTTCATGCTCACCGTCTTCGTGGCCTACGCATACGTGTGGCGCCGCGGTGGCTTGACGTGGGATTGAGGTAAATCGTGGGCCTGGAAGAGAAACTACCGAGCGGCTTCTTGCTGACGACCGTTGAACAACTGGCGGGATACTTTCGCAAGAACTCGTTGTGGCCGGCCACATTCGGATTGGCCTGCTGCGCGATCGAGATGATGGCCACTGCCGGCCCGCGATTCGACATCGCACGCTTTGGCATGGAGCGGTTTTCAGCGACACCCCGGCAGGCCGACCTGATGATCGTCGCCGGCCGGGTCAGCCAGAAGATGGCGCCGGTGCTGCGTCAGATCTACGACCAGATGGCCGAACCGAAATGGGTACTTGCCATGGGCGTCTGCGCATCGTCGGGTGGCATGTTCAACAACTACGCGATCTTGCAGGGCGTGGATCACGTCGTACCGGTGGACATCTACCTGCCCGGCTGCCCACCGCGTCCGGAGATGCTGCTCTACGCAATCCTCAAGCTGCACGACAAGATTCAAGAGATGCCGCTGGGCGTCAACCGCGAGCAGGCCATCGCCGAGGCGGAGCAGGCGGCACTTGCCGCCCGGCCGACGATCGAGATGCATGGGCTGCTGCGATGAGTTCGCCGGAACACGATCCCAAGCGGGCAGCCAGCGAGGTCGGCGGAACGCCCGTTGGCGCCGACACCTCCGACGCCGAGGTGATCGGCGTCCGCCACGGCATGTTCGGCGTCCGGGGCAGCGGTGACACGTCGGGCTACGGACGACTGCTTCGGCAGGTCACCATCGACGAAGGCAGCCCGCGCCCCTACGGCAGCTACTTCGACGAGGTGGTCGACCGGCTGGCCGAGGCACTGAAGGAAGCCGACGACGTCGAATTCGCCGACGCCGTCGAGAAAGTCGTGGTCTACCTTGACGAGCTGACGCTGCACGTGCGTCGCGAGCTGCTGCCGCAAGTCGCGCGCCGGCTCCGTGACGATCCGCAGCTGCGCTTCGAGTTGTGCCTGGGTGTCAACGGCGTGCACTATCCGGACGAGAGCGGACGCGAATTGCATGCAGTGTACCCGCTGAACTCGATCACCCACGGCCGACGTGTTCGGCTGGAAGTGGCAGCGCCAGACGGTGATCCGCACATCCCCTCGTTGTTCGCGATCTACCCGACCAACGACTGGCACGAGCGCGAGACCTACGACTTCTTCGGCATCATCTTCGACGGCCACCCGTCGTTGACCCGCATCGAGATGCCCGACGACTGGCAGGGACATCCGCAGCGCAAGGACTATCCGCTCGGTGGCGTCCCGGTGGAGTACAAGGGCGCCACGATTCCCCCGCCCGACGAGCGGAGGTCCTACAACTGATGAGCGAAACCACCAGCACCGCGCGCGACGACGGCTCCGACACCTTGATCGCTGTCACCGGCCAGGATTGGAACCAGATCGTCGAGGCGGCCCGCAAAGGCGAACCCGGTGAACGGATCGTCGTCAACATGGGACCCCAGCACCCGTCCACCCACGGCGTGCTGCGGTTGATCCTGGAGATCGAAGGCGAGACCGTTACCGACGCCCGGTGCGGAATCGGCTACCTGCACACCGGAATCGAGAAGAATCTCGAGTACCGGTACTGGACGCAGGGCGTGACATTCGTGACTCGAATGGATTACCTGTCACCATTTTTCAATGAAACCGCCTTCTGCCTGGGCGTGGAGAAGCTGCTCGGCATCACCGACCAGATCCCCGAACGGGTCAGCGTCATCCGGGTGATGATGATGGAGCTCAACCGGATCTCCTCGCACCTGGTCGCTTTGGCGACCGGCGGAATGGAACTGGGCGCGATGACGCCGATGTTCACCGGCTTCAAGGGCCGCGAGATCATCCTCAACCTGTTCGAGTCGATCACCGGGCTGCGGATGAACAGCGGGTACATCCGGCCCGGCGGTGTCTCCCAGGACCTGCCACCGGACGCAAAGACCGAGATCGCTGAAGCACTCAAGCCGTTGAAGGTTACGCTGCGCGAAATGGGCGACCTGCTCAACGAGAGCGCCATCTGGAAGGCGCGCACCAAGGATGTCGGCTATCTGGACCTGACCGGCTGCATGGCGCTGGGAGTGACCGGGCCGTGTCTGCGAGCCACCGGGCTGCCGCACGACCTGCGCCGCGCCGAGCCCTACTGCGGATATGAGCACTACGAGTTCGACGTGATCACCGACGATGGTTGTGATGCCTACGGCCGCTACATCATTCGGGTCAAAGAGATGTGGGAGTCGGTGAAGATCGTCGAGCAGTGCCTGGACAAGCTACGTCCCGGACCGACCATGGTCGAGGACCGCAAGATCGCCTGGCCTGCTGATTTGAAAGTCGGTCCCGACGGCTTGGGCAACTCACCGGAGCACATCGAAAAGATCATGAGCGGCTCGATGGAAGCGTTGATCCACCACTTCAAGCTGGTCACCGAGGGCATCCGGGTGCCGGCCGGGCAGGTCTACGTCGCCGTCGAATCGCCCCGCGGCGAGTTGGGCGTGCACATGGTCAGCGACGGCGGGACACGTCCGTATCGGGTGCATTACCGGGACCCGTCGTTCACCAATCTTCAGGCCGTCGCCGCGATGTGCGAGGGCGGCATGGTTGCCGACGTGATCACCGCGGTGGCCAGTATCGACCCAGTGATGGGCGGGGTGGACCGATGACCGCAGCACAATCTCCCGGCGCCAGCAGCAACGGCGAACGGGTGTTCATCCGGCTTGGCCCGCCGCCCGAAGAACCGGGACAGTTCGTCACCGAAGGCGCTCCGCAGACATACCCGGCCGATGTGCAGGCACGGCTGGAGGTCGACGCCACGGAGATCATCGGCCGCTATCCCAATCCCCGCTCCGCGCTGCTGCCGCTACTGCACCTGGTCCAGGCACAAGACGGTTATGTGACTCCGGCAGGCATCGAGTTCTGCGGCGAACAACTCGGATTGACCGGCGCCGAAGTTGCCGCTGTCGCAACCTTTTACAGTATGTATCGGCGCGGACCCACCGGCGAATACCTGGTCGGGGTGTGCACCAACACGCTGTGCGCGGTGATGGGCGGCGACGCGATCTTCGACTCGCTCAAAGAGCACCTGGGCATCGGCAACGACGAGACGACGTCCGACGGATCGGTCACCCTGCAGCACATCGAGTGCAACGCGGCGTGCGACTACGCACCGGTGGTGATGGTCAACTGGGAGTTCTACGACAACCAGACCACCGAGTCGGCGCGCAAGCTCGTCGACGGGCTGCGCTCCGGCAACCCTCCCGCTCCGACGCGCGGTGTGCCATTGTGCAAATTCAAAGAGACCGAGCGGATCCTGGCCGGTTTCCCCGACTCGCGGCCGGACGAGGGTCAAGGCGGAGCCGGCGCGGCCACACTGGCCGGGCTGCGCGTCGCCAAGGAGCGCAGTATGACGGCCCCGGCGGCCGACAGCTCAGGGGAAGGTCGGTAATGGCGTCGCCAACACCATTGACTCCGGTGCTGAGCCGCTTCTGGGACGACCCCGAATCGTGGACCCTGGACACCTATCGCCGCAACGAGGGCTATCAGGCGCTGGACAAAGCCTTCAAAATGGAACCCGACGCGGTGATCACCGCCGTCAAGGATTCCGGGCTGCGCGGTCGCGGCGGCGCGGGCTTCTCGACCGGGACGAAATGGTCGTTCATCCCGCAGGGCGACACCGGCGCGGCCGCCAAACCGCACTACCTGGTGGTCAACGCCGACGAGTCGGAACCTGGTACGTGCAAAGACATTCCGCTGATGCTGGCCACCCCGCACGTCCTGATCGAAGGGGTGATCATCGCGTCGTACGCGATTCGGGCCAGTCACGCCTTCATCTACGTGCGCGGTGAAGTGCTGCCGGTGTTGCGACGCCTGCAGAACGCAGTGGCCGAGGCGTACGCCAACGGCTACCTGGGCCGCGACATCGCCGGTTCGGGCTACGACCTCGAATTGGTCGTGCACGCCGGCGCCGGCGCCTACATCTGCGGCGAGGAGACGGCGCTGCTCGACTCGTTGGAGGGCCGCCGCGGCCAGCCGCGACTACGTCCGCCGTTCCCCGCGGTCGCCGGCCTCTACGACTGCCCGACGGTGATCAACAACGTCGAGACCATCGCCAGCGTCCCGTCGATCATCCTCAACGGCGTGGACTGGTTCCGGTCCATGGGCAGCGAGAAATCGCCTGGCTACACGCTTTATTCGCTGTCGGGGCACGTGACTCGACCCGGCCAGTACGAGGCGCCACTGGGCATCACCTTGCGAGAACTGCTCGATTACGCCGGCGGCGTGCGGGCCGGACACACGTTGAAGTTCTGGACGCCCGGCGGATCGTCGACACCGCTTCTCACCGACGAACACCTGGACGTCCCACTGGACTACGAGGGTGTCGGATCAGTCGGCTCGATGCTGGGCACCAAAGCGCTGGAGATTTTCGATGAGACCACCTGCGTGGTGCGCGCGGTGGGCCGGTGGACCGACTTCTACCAGCACGAGTCGTGCGGCAAGTGCACGCCGTGCCGCGAGGGCACGTTCTGGCTGAGTCAGATCTACCACCGCCTGGAAGCCGGTCACGGCACGGCCGAAGACCTGGACAAGCTGCTGGACATCTCCGACGCGATTCTCGGTAAGTCGTTCTGCGCCTTGGGCGATGGCGCGGCAAGCCCGGTCGCGTCGTCGATCAAATTCTTCCGCGACGAATACGTCGCGCATGTCGAGGGCGGCGGCTGTCCGTTCGACCCCCGGGAATCCATGCTCGAGGCAGACGGAGTGAGGGTATGACTCAAACCGCCGACACCGGAGAGAAGGTCACCGAGCCCGAATTGGTGACGCTGAACATCGACGGCACCGAGATCAGCGTCCCCAAGGGAACTTTGGTGATTCGGGCCGCCGAGCTGATCGGCGTACAGATTCCCCGGTTCTGCGACCACCCGCTGCTGGACCCGGTCGGCGCGTGCCGCCAATGCATAGTGGAGATCGAAGGCCAGCGTAAACCCATGGCGTCGTGCACCATTCCGGTCGCCGACGACATGGTGGTCCGCACCCAATACAGCTCCGAGGCCGCCGACAAGGCGCAGCACGGCGTGATGGAGCTGCTGCTGATCAACCACCCGCTGGACTGCCCGATGTGCGACAAGGGCGGTGAGTGCCCGCTGCAGAATCAGGCGATGTCCAACGGCCGCCCCGATTCCCGGTTCGAGGACGTCAAACGCACATTCGCTAAACCGATCAACATCTCCTCGCAGGTGATGCTGGACCGCGAGCGCTGCATCCTGTGCGCGCGCTGCACCCGATTTTCCGACCAGATCGCCGGCGACCCGTTCATCGAAATGCTCGAACGTGGTGCGCTGCAACAGGTCGGCATCTACGCCAACGAACCATTCGAGTCCTATTTCTCCGGTAACACCGTGCAGATCTGCCCGGTCGGTGCGCTGACCGGCACCGCCTACCGGTTCCGGGCCCGGCCATTCGACCTCGTCTCCACCCCGAGTGTGTGCGAGCACTGCGCGTCGGGATGTGCCCAGCGCACCGACCACCGCCGCGGGAAGGTACTGCGGCGGCTGGCCGGCGACGAGCCCGAGGTCAACGAGGAGTGGAACTGCGACAAGGGCCGGTGGGCCTTCACCTACGCCACCCGGGGTGACCGGATCACCACTCCCCTGGTACGAGACCCAGACGGCTCACTCGTGCCCGCTTCGTGGCCGCATGCGGTGGCCGCGGCGATCGAGGGACTCACCACCGCGGCCGGCGGTGCCGGCGTGCTGCCGGGTGGCCGGCTGACTGTCGAAGATGCGTACGCCTACTCGAAGTTCGCCCGAATCGTGTTGGGCACCAACGACATCGACTTCCGCGCCCGCCCACACTCCAGCGAGGAGACGCAGTTCCTGGCGGCCCGGGTCGCGGGCAGGCCGATCACGACCAGCTATGCCGATCTGGAGTCGGCGCCGGTGGTCCTGCTGGCCGGCTTCGAACCGGAGGAAGAGTCGCCGATTGTGTACCTGCGGCTGCGCAAAGCAGCCCGCAAGCACGGGCTGGCGGTACACGCGGTTGCGCCGTTCGCCAGCAACGGGTTACAGAAGATGCAGGGCACGCTGATCGAGACCGTGCCCGGCGGTGAGGCCGCCGCGTTGGACGGGCTGGCCGGCGGTGAACTCGGCGATCACCTGTCTAAGCCCGGGGCGATCATCATCGTCGGCGAACGCCTGGCCAGTGTGCCCGGCGGATTGTCTGCCGCAGCCCGGCTCGCCGACAGCACCGGCGCGCAGCTCGCGTGGGTGCCCCGCCGCGCGGGCGAACGCGGCGCGATCGAGGCCGGCGCCCTGCCGGGGCTGCTGCCCGGCGGTCGACCGCTCGGCGACGAGACCGCCCGTGCACAGGTCTCGCAGGCCTGGCACGTCTCCGAATTGCCTTCCGCCGCAGGGCGTGACGCCGACGGCATCCTGGCTGCGGCTGCCGACGGCACACTGGGCGCACTACTGGTCGGCGGTATCGAACCCGACGACTTCGCCGACCCCGCCGCGGTCCTGTCCGCGCTGGACGCCGCGGGCTTCGTGGTGAGTCTGGAGCTGCGGCGCAGCGCGGTGACCGATCGCGCCCACGTGGTGTTCCCGATCGCGCCGGCCGCGGAGAAAGAGGGCACCTACATCAACTGGGAGGGCCGCCAGCGCAGCTTCCCGGCCGCGCTACCGCCCGCCGCCACACCGGACCTGCGTGTCCTCGACACCCTGGCCGACGAGATGGGTATCGACCTCGGCTTCCCCACGGTGGCCGCCACCCTTGCCGAATTGAACGGATTGGGCACCTGGGATGGCGAGGCCGTCCCCGCGCCCAGTGTCGCCGCAGCCACGGCGCCCACACCCGGCGCCGGCGAGGCCGTGTTGGCGGGTTGGCGGATGCTGCTCGACGACGGACGGCTGCAGGACGGCGAGCCACACTTGGCCGGTACCGCGCGCACGCCGGTGGTGCGGTTGTCGTCGGCGACGGCGGACGCGATCGGCGCCACTGACGGGGCCGACGTCACAGTCAGCACCGCACGCGGCGGGATCACCCTGCCGTTGACGATCACCGAAATGCCCGACCACGTGGCGTGGCTACCGCTGAACTCGACGGGCTCGGCAGTGCACCGGCAGCTGGGCGTCACGCCCGGTGCGGTCGTGAACATTGGAGTGAGCAAACAATGACCGGTTTCGGGCACGACACCTGGTGGCTGATCCTGGCCAAGGCGCTTCTCGTCTTCGTGTTCCTGGTGCTGACCGTGCTGATAGCGATCCTCGCCGAACGCAAGATCCTGGGACGGATGCAGCTGCGCTGGGGACCCAACCGTGTCGGCCCCCGCGGCTATCTGCAAAGCCTGGCCGACGGCATCAAGCTGGCGCTGAAGGAGCCGATCACACCATTCGGTGTCGAAAAGCCGATTTTCATTCTGGCACCGGCTATTTCGACAATTCCCGCGATCACGGCTTTTGCGTTCATCCCGTTCGGGCCGCAGGTCTCGGTCTTCGGTCACTGGACCCCGCTGCAAGTGACCGACCTGCCGGTGGCAGTGCTGTTCATCCTGGCGCTCTCGTCGATCGGGGTCTACGGCATCGTGCTGGCGGGCTGGTCGTCGGGCTCGACCTATCCGCTGCTGGGCGGGGTGCGCTCTACCGCGCAGGTGATCTCCTACGAGGTCGCGATGGGACTGTCGTTCGCCACCGTATTCCTTTACGCCGGAACGATGTCCACCTCGCAGATCGTGTCGGCCCAGGACCGGGTCTGGTACGTGTTCTTGCTGCTGCCGTCGTTCACCACCTACCTGGTGTCCATGGTCGGTGAGACCAACCGGGCGCCGTTCGACCTGCCCGAGGCCGAAGGTGAACTGGTCGCCGGTTTCCACACCGAGTACTCGTCGCTGAGCTTCGCGATGTTCTATCTCGCCGAGTACATCAACATGACCACGGTGTCGGCGCTGGCTGCAACGCTGTTCATGGGCGGCTGGCACGCGCCGTGGCCGCTGAACATGTGGGCGGGCGCCAACAGCGGCTGGTGGCCGGTGCTGTGGTTCACCGCCAAGGTGTGGGTCTTCTTGTTCTTCTACTTCTGGCTGCGGGCCACGCTGCCACGGCTGCGTTACGACCAGTTCATGGCGCTGGGATGGAAACTTCTCATCCCCGTGTCGCTGGTCTGGGCGCTGATCGCCGCGGCGATCCGCACCCTGCGTAACCAGGGTTACCCGCACTGGACGTCGCTGCTGGTCGGCGCCAGCATCGTCGTCACCGTCGTGCTGCTGGCATTGCTGCAAAGACCGTTCAGCAACAAGCAAATTCGCAAAAGGCGGCGCCGCAATGAGTCGGCGGAGGCGGTGTCAGTACAAGCGGCGTCAATACAAGCGGCGTCCGTCGAGCCGGCATTTCCCACGCCGCCACTGCCCGGCCGGTCGCCGGTGCCGGCGACCAAGGAGGCTGCACATGGCTAAATTCCTGAGTTCCATCGCCGGGTTCGGCGTCACGTTCGGCTCGATGTTCAAACGGCCCGTCACCGAGGGATATCCGGAAAACCCTGGCCCGGTGAAGCCGCGCTACCACGGCCGCCATCAGCTCAACCGCTACGCCGACGGTCTGGAGAAATGCATCGGCTGCGAGCTGTGCGCATGGGCGTGCCCGGCCGACGCGATCTACGTCGAAGGCGCCGACAACACCGACGAGGCACGGTTTTCGCCCGGCGAACGCTACGGGCAGGTCTATCAGATCAACTATCTGCGCTGCATCGGATGCGGGCTGTGCGTCGAAGCCTGCCCGACCCGCGCGTTGACGATGACCAATCACTACGAGATGGCCGACGACAACCGCGCCGACCTGATCTATGAGAAGGTCAACCTGCTGGCTCCCTTGCAGGAAGGGATGATCCCGGCACCGCACCCCCGGGCCGAAGGGTCCACCGACGCCGACTACTACCGCGGCAACATCACCGCAAAAGGCCTGCGCGACAACCGGAATCCGGACGTCATCCCGTGATCGCTCCGATGACCAGTGTGCTGGCCGCCGACGTCCTCACCCGCACCTCCACCGGTGAAGCGGTGACGTTCTGGCTGCTGGGCACGCTGGCGCTGATCGGCGCGCTGGGTGTGGTGATGGCCGCCAACGCGGTGTACTGCGCGATGTCGCTGGCGATGACGATGATCGTTCTCGCGGTGTTCTACATGATCGAAGATGCTTTGTTCCTCGGCGTGGTGCAGATCGTGGTCTATACCGGCGCGGTGATGATGCTGTTCCTGTTCGTGCTGATGCTGATCGGCGTGGACTCAGCGGAATCCCTCGTGGAGACGCTGCGCGGACAACGAGCTGCCGCGGTGGCCGCCGGTCTGGGATTCGGCATCGTGCTCATCGCCGGTATCGGCAACGTCAGCACCCACGGTTTCGCCGGACTGACGCAGGCGAATGCCGAAGGCAATGTCCAGGGTCTGGCGGCGCTGATCTTCACCCAATACCTGTGGGCGTTCGAGCTGACCAGCGCGCTACTGATCACGTCCGCCATCGGCGCGATGATCCTGGCGCACCGGGAGCGCTTCGAGCGCCGCAAGACACAGCGCGAGATGTCCATCGAGCGATTCCAGCCCGGCGGGTACCCCACCCCGCTTCCCGGTCCCGGTGTCTATGCCCGGCACAACGCGGTCGACACCGCCGCACGGCTTCCCGATGGCTCCTTCTCCAGGTTGTCGGTGCCCGCGGTACTGGAAATACGGACATTTGACGACCAGGGCGTGCCGTCCGGTCGTGGTTCCAACGGTTCTGAGAACGGTGCGTGATGAATCCGCAGAATTATCTGTACCTGTCCGCGCTGCTGTTCACCATCGGCGCTGCCGGTGTGCTGTTGCGGCGCAACGCGATTGTGATGTTCATGTGCGTCGAGCTGATGCTCAATGCGGTCAACCTGGCCTTCGTCACGTTCGCCCGGCTGCACGGTCACCTCGACGGCCAGATGGTGGCCTTCTTCACGATGGTCGTCGCCGCCTGCGAGGTGGTGATCGGCCTGGCCATCATCATGACGATTTTCCGTGCCCGCAAATCGGCTTCGGTCGACGACGCCAACCTGCTCAAGGGCTGAGGGATGACACATTTAATCTGGCTGCTCGTCGCGCTGCCCGCTGCCGGCGCCGCGATATTGCTGATCGGCGGTAGGCGCACCGATCGCTGGGGACACCCGCTCGGCTGCGCCACGGCGCTGGCGTCGTTCGGAGTCGGTGTGGCACTGCTGTCCGACATGCTCGGCCGGCACGGCGACGCCCGGACCATCAGCCAGAATCTGTTCGCCTGGGTACCGGTGGGCAGCCTGCACGTCGACTTCGGGCTACAAATCGACCAGCTGTCAATCTGTTTCGTGCTGCTGATCACCGGGGTGGGGTCGCTGATCCACATCTACTCGGTCGCCTACATGGCCGAAGATCCCGATCGCCGACGCTTTTTCGCCTACCTCAACTTGTTTCTCGCGGCGATGCTGCTGTTGGTGGTGGCCGACAACTTCCTGGGCCTCTACGCCGGGTGGGAAGGCGTGGGCCTGGCGTCCTATCTGCTGATCGGGTTCTGGTATCACAAGCCCAGCGCGGCCGTCGCGGCCAAGAAGGCCTTCGTGATGAACCGGGTCGGCGACGCCGGGCTGGCGCTGGCCATCTTCGTGATCTTCGCCAACTTCGGCACGCTGTCCTACTCCGGCGTTTTCGGGTCGGCAGCGGGGGCAAGCCACGGCGCGCTGGCCGCGATCGGTCTGTTGTTGCTCTTGGGCGCCTGCGCCAAATCCGCGCAGGTTCCGCTGCAGGCCTGGCTCGGTGACGCGATGGAGGGCCCCACCCCGGTGTCCGCGCTGATCCACGCCGCCACCATGGTTACCGCCGGCGTTTATCTGATCGTGCGATGCAACCCGCTGTACAGCCTTTCCCCCGATGCCCGACTCGGCGTGATCATCGTCGGTGCGGTCACGCTGTTGTTCGGGGCGATCATCGGTTGCGCGAAGGACGACATCAAGCGCGCGCTGGCAGCCTCCACGATGAGCCAGATCGGCTACATGGTGCTGGCGGCGGGCCTGGGGCCGGCCGGCTATGCGTTCGCGATCCTGCATCTGCTCACCCACGGCTTCTTCAAGGCGGGCCTGTTCCTTGGCTCCGGCGCGGTGATCCACGCGATGGACGAGGAACAGGACATGCGCCACTACGGCGGACTGCGTAGCGCGCTGCCGATCACCTTTGGCACCTTCGGGCTTGGCTACCTGGCGATCATCGGGGTGCCCCCGTTCGCCGGCTTCTTTTCCAAGGACGCCATCATCGAAGCCGCGCTGGGAGCCGGCGGAGCCGGCGGCTGGATACTGGGCGGCGCTGCCCTGCTGGGCGCCGGTATCACCGCGTTCTACATGACCCGGGTGATGCTGCTGACATTCTTCGGTGAAAAGCGTTGGGCCGCAGGCGCACACCCACATGAAGCGCCCGCATTGATGACCTGGCCGATGATCCTGCTCGCGGTCGGGTCGGTGTTCTCCGGCGGGCTGCTGGGCTGGGGCGGCACGCTGCAGCACTGGCTTGAACCGGTGACCACATTCCAGGAGAGCTCACCGGTGGCGGCGTCGTGGGTGATCAGCGCGGTGGCCGTCGGCGTCGTCGCCGTCGGGTTCCTGATCGCCCTGTGGCGTTACCTCGGGCGCGTGCCCGAGATGGCACCTGCCGACGTGTCGGTGCTGACCGTCGCCGCGCGCACAGATCTGTACGGCGACGCGTTCAACGAGGAGGTGTTCATGCGACCGGGTGCACAGCTCACGCACGCGCTGGTCGAGTTCGACGACCAGGGTGTGGACGGCTCGGTCAACGCGCTGGCCAGCTTAGTGGGCCGCACCTCCGAGTGGCTGCGCAGCTTCCAGACCGGATTCGCCCGCAACTACGCGTTGTCGATGTTGGCAGGCGCGGCGCTGGTCGTCGCGGCAATCCTGGCGGTGCAACTGTGGTGACGCTGCCGTGGCTTTCCGCGCTGTGGCTGGTGCCCTTGATCGGCGCCGTGCTGATCATCCTGGTGCCACCGGGAGGGCGGCAGCTCGCCAAGTGGCTCGGCCTGACCGTGTCGGTGGCCGTGCTGGTGCTGTCGATCGCGCTCGCGGTGGGTTTCAAGACCGGCGGCCCGACCTACCAATTCGTCGAATCTCACCCGTGGATACCGGCATTCGGCGCCGGATACACCCTTGGTGTCGACGGCATCGCGCTGGTGCTGGTGCTGCTGACCACCGTCCTGGTGCCCGTCCTACTGGTGGCCGGCTGGAACGACACTGCCGATGCTGACGACCCGCTGCGCCCGGCTCCGCCGAGCTTGCGATCGTCAGGAGGTGAGCGATCGCGCGGCACGCAGGCCTACGTTGCACTGACCCTGACGATCGAATCGATGGTGCTCATCTCGGTGGTCTCGCTGGATGTGCTGCTGTTCTACGTGTTCTTCGAGGCGATGCTCATCCCGATGTATTTTCTCATCGGTGGTTTCGGGGGCGGTGTCCAGCGGTCCCGCGCGGCGGTGAAGTTCTTGCTGTACAACCTCTTCGGCGGTCTGATCATGCTGGCCGCCGTCATTGGGCTGTATGTTGTGACAGCACAGCATGGTTCGGGAACGTTCGACTTCCGTGCGATCGTCGCCGCCGTCACAACGGGTTCGCTGGGCGCGTCGTCGGGCGTGCTCAAGGCCCTGTTCCTGGGTTTCATGTTCGCCTTCGCGATCAAGGCGCCGCTGTGGCCGTTCCACCGCTGGCTGCCCGACGCGGCGGTGGAATCGACTCCGGCGACCGCAGTGCTGATCACCGCGGTGATGGACAAGGTCGGCACGTTCGGAATGCTGCGCTACTGCCTGCAGTTGTTCCCTGACGCGTCAACGTATTTCCGCCCCGCGATCGTCACACTGGCGGTGATCGGTGTCATTTACGGCGCGATTGTGGCGATCGGCCAGACCGACATCATGCGACTGATCGCCTACACGTCGATCTCACACTTCGGCTTCATCATCCTGGGCATCTTCGTGATGACGACTCAGGGCCAGAGCGGCTCGACGCTGTACATGCTCAACCACGGCATCTCCACCGCCGCGGTGTTCCTGATCGCCGGATTCCTGATCTCGCGCCGCGGCACCCGCTCGATCGCGGCCTACGGCGGTGTGCAGAAGGTGGCGCCGGTGCTGGCCGGCACCTTCCTCATCGCGGGCCTGGCGACCGTCTCGCTGCCAGGGCTGGCGCCGTTCGTCAGCGAGTTCCTGGTGCTGATCGGTGCATACAACCGCTACTGGCTGTCCGCGGCATTCGGTGTGACCGCGCTGATCCTGTCCTCGATCTACATCCTGTGGCTGTACCAACGGCTGATGACCGGCCCCGTCACAGCGGGCAACGAGCGGATCCGCGACCTGGTGCCCCGCGAAATCCTGGTCGTCGCACCGCTGATCGCGCTGCTGTTGGTGCTCGGGATCTACCCGAAGCCGGTGCTCGATATCATCAACCCCGCAGTGGGTAACACCATGGCGACCATCGGTCAGCACGACCCCGCACCGATCGTCCGGCCGGGCACTGCGCACCTACCCGGGATAGCGGAAGGACCGCGCCGATGACCTCGATCTCTGTGCCCACGCCCAGCGTCGAATACGGGCTGCTCGCACCAATATTCATCGTCTTCGGGGTTGCTGTGGTCGGTGTGCTGGCGGAGGCGTTCCTGCCACGGCGGGCTCGCTATGGTGCGCAGGTCCTGCTTGCGCTCGGCGGCTTGATCACCGCGGCCGTGGCTGTTGTCATCGTCGCCAGGCAGCTCGATCCCCCGGGCCGCTATGCAGTCCAGCACGCACTGGCCGTCGACGGCCCGGCCCTGCTGTTGCAGGGTGCGATCCTGTTGGTGTCGGTGCTCGCCGTGCTCTTTTTCGCCGAGCGCCACCGTGGCGACAACCCGGCCGCCGGACCCGGCGCCGCGACTGCCACCGCACCACCCGCGGGGTTGGATTCGTTTACGCCACAGGCGTCGGCGGTGCCGGACAGTGCGGCCGAGCATGAGGCGGAGCGGGCCGGGGCAAGCCAGACCGAGGTATTCCCGCTGACGATGCTCGCGGTCGGCGGCATGCTGGTGTTCCCGGCCGCCAACGACCTGCTGACCATGTTCGTGGCGCTCGAGGTGCTGTCGCTGCCGCTGTACCTGCTGTGCGGGCTGGCCCGCCATCGCCGGTTGGTGTCTCAGGAAGCATCGGTGAAATACTTCCTGCTGGGCGCCTTTTCGTCGGCGTTCTTCCTGTACGGCGCTGCATTTCTCTACGGCGCCACCAACACGCTGTCACTGCCCGGTATCGCCCATTCGCTGGCGGCCAACCACAGTCACTCGATGGCGCTGATCGGTGTAGCGCTGTTGTCGGTCGGACTGTTGTTCAAAGTCGGTGCGGTGCCATTCCATTCGTGGATTCCCGACGTCTATCAGGGTGCGCCGACCCCGATCACCGGGTTCATGGCCGCCGCCACCAAAGTCGCGGCGTTCGGCGCGCTGCTGCGGGTCTTCTACGTCGCGCTGCCACCGCTGCACGACCAGTGGCGGCCAGTGTTGTGGGCCATTGCGATATTGACCATGGCGGTCGGCACGGTCACCGCGGTGACCCAGACCGACGTCAAGCGGATGCTGGCGTACTCGTCGATCGCTCACGTGGGCTTCATCCTCACCGGTGTGATCGCAGCCATCCCGGCCGGTCTCGCAGCGACGATGTTCTATCTCGTCGCCTACAGCTTCAGCACGGTGGGAGCGTTCGCTGTCGTGGGTCTGATCCGTAACTCGCACGGTGAAGAGGACGCCACCACGTCGCACTGGGCGGGGCTGGGCCAGCGCTATCCCGTTGTCGGCCTGCTGTTTTCGATGTTCCTGCTTGCCTTCGCCGGAATCCCGCTGACCAGCGGGTTCGTCAGCAAGTTAGCGGTGTTCTCGTCGGCGGCCGCGGGCGGCGCGGTGCCTTTGGTCATCATCGGTGTGATCGCCAGCGCCGTGGCCGCCTACTTCTACGTGCGAGTGATCGTGCTGATGTTCTTCACCGAGCCGCACACCGAGCAGGTGCACGTGGTGATGCCCGGCTTCTGGAGCAAAGCGGCCATCGCGGTGTGCGCGGTGGTCACCATCGGCTTGGGTATCTACCCGCAGCCGCTGCTCGATCTCGTCCAGCAGGCCGCGCAATTCCTGACATGACGCCGGTTCTCAGCGAGGACACCGGGCCGGTTCGGGTACTGACAATGAACCGGCCCGCGGCACGGAACGCGTTGAGCCCGCTGCTGATTGGGACGCTGTATGCCGCGCTGAGTGAAGCTGACGACGACCAGTCGGTGCGGGTAGTGGTGCTGACAGGGGCCGACCCCGCGTTTTGCGCCGGCGTCGACCTCAAAGAGGCCCAGCGGCTGGGCACGGTCTACTTCGAGCAGTTTCAGACCGAGAGCTGCATCCGCCGAACATCCACGATGCACAAGCCGATCATCGGCGCCATCAACGGCGCGGTGTTCACCGGCGGACTGGAGATGGCGTTGGGTTGCGACTTCCTGATCGCTTCCGAGCGTGCGTTTTTCGCCGATACCCATGCCCGCGTCGGAATCCTGCCCGGCGGCGGGATGACGGCGCGGCTTCCCCAGCTGGTCGGTGCAGGGATGGCACGCCGGTTGTCGATGACGGGCGAAGTGATCGACGCAGCCCGCGCTGAGCAGATCGGGCTGGTCACCGAAGTCGTGCCGCACGATCAGCTACTGCCTCGGGCCGTCGAGCTGGCCGGCCAAGTCGCCGAAGTACCTGCTCCAATCATGGCCGGCCTCAAGGAAATCTACGTCAGCGGTGCTGCCGCGATCACGGATCCGGCCCTTGCCGCCGAACAGACCATCGCCGGTGCGCAAACGTTGGATCGGGACGCCTTGAAAGACCGCTACCTGGAGGTCAGCGCGCGAAACCGCAGCCAGATCCCGCGGCCTTAAGCAAGCAGGCCGGCTGTAGTCGGTCGGTGGACTTTGGCTGCGGCGCGACGCTACACCGCGGCAGTGGTCTTGACGTCGGTCCCACCCATATCGTCCAGCGCGACTGCCGCCAGATCCGGCCGCAAGACGCTCAGCTCCTCGAGTTCCTCGTCCGCGCGCCGTTGCACCAACAACGGAATGAAGCCTCTGACCCGGCTGCTCTGGAACTGCGAATACGTATGGCGTACCACAGCGGTTACGTGGTCGACCGGAAGAGATGAGTACTTCTCGGCGAGGCGACGCTCGACGTCGTTGATCAACGCCCGCTCTTCTCGAGGCACCCCGATATTGTTGCCCCCATCCGAATTCCGGTCAAGACGTTCTGTCCAAGCAGATTTTGAGTAATCCCAGGATAAGAGCACTTTTTGCGGCAGCAGCCGGAGATGGCTAGCCATCGTCGTCACGCAGGAAAGGCCGGGTGGCGAGCAGATAGATCGCCAACGCCGCCACCGGCGCCAGCAACGGCAACCACGGCAACCGCAGCGGAAACGCGGTCGCGACCACGCCGACCAGCGTGAACCCCACGGCAGACACCATCGTGGCCCCGCTCACCGCGTCAAGCCCGGCGCGGCCACCCGCCGCATGCCGCAGCACCAGGTAAACGGCCGCCGACAACCCGGACACCGCGGCCACGCCGGCCGGCGGGCCGGACAGTGCGATCGCGACCACGGTGAGCAACACCGCAAGCGTCGACACCGGGCGAAGCACGACCCCGGCCGCCACCGCGACCACGGCCGACGTCGCCGCCACCAGGGTCGGTCCGTGCGACCCGACACCGACCGCCGCCACCATCAGCAGCCCGGATGCCGTTGCCAAGATCTGTGCCATCAGTCGCGCGCCACGCCTCATGATCGGCGGCCCGTCAGCGGCCGACGGTGATCGGGCAACGCCCGCATCGACTGATCCAGAGAGCGATCCGCCTGCCAGGCCAACACGTCGACGCCCACTGTGCCCATGTCGCGGTACATCGCCGAACGCTGCAACGCCCACATCCGGTCGACGAGTGGGTCCTGATGGGCGGCGCCGAACGGGGCGCCCTGCAGCACATCGACCGCCATCACAACGTGACCGCGGCGGCGCAAGTCGATCAGCGCCAGCGCGAACTCGGTGTCGAGCAGCGTGGAGAATCCGACCACAATTGCGCCGGACGGAATTGCTGCCCGCGGCGCCAAAGTCCCAGTGGTGCTTTCGAATTCATCGCCGGTGTCGAGTACGGTGTCGAGCACTCGGTAGAACTGCCGCTGCCCGATATCCGCGCCCAGCCAGCGGGGTTTTCGGCCGCCGAGCGCGACGATACCGGCCCGATCGCCGTTGCGCAGCGCGGTCTGCACCACTTGGGCGGCACCGCGCACGATCCGCTCGGTGGCATCCGTCGCGGGGCCCGCGGGCTGCGGGTAGCCGTCGATCAGCACCACCACATCCGCGGACCGGTCGGTCAGCCGCTGGGTGACATGCAGGCGGCCGCGGCGGGCACTCACTGGCCAGTTGACAGTGCGCAGCTGGTCCCCGGGCACATACGCGCGGATGTCGGCGTACTCGACACCGCGACCGATGTGCCGGGTCAGGTGAGTGCCCAGCCGGTCGAGCAGCTCGGTCGGCGGGAGGGCTGTCGGCTGAGACGGCGTTATGGGAAAGACGGTCACCTCTGCTGCGTCGACGGTCCCGGTCCCGACCAGCAGCCCGCCATGCGCGACGACTTCCACAGTGGCCCGAACGGGATACCGTCCCCAACGTTCGGCGCCGGTCGCCACCGTCTGCTGCTGGCCAGACTTCCGCTGAACAACGTCGAGCCGCATCCCGTCGACCGCCGACGCCGTGAGTTCTACTGCGGCACCATATGTTTCGGTGTCAGCCCACAACGTCATCTGAGTCTGCTCGGCCTCGAAGCAGCGCTGCGAACCTGGTTCGGCATGAACGCTGACTCTCGGCAGCGGCCGCTGCCAGCTGACTGAACACAACACACCGAGCAGCGGCGCGGCGAATGCGATCAGCTGCCAGCACGATCTGATCAAGCCGGCGGCCAGCGCGAGCGCGGCGCAGGTGGCGATCGCACGCGTCAATGCTGATGCGCGCCAACGCAGCTGAACCTCCCGTATCTCGATCACCCGGACTTACTGCGGACCACCGCGCGTTCGCGGAACCGGCAACCGTCGCAGGAGTTCCTCGACGATGTCCGAGCCTTGAATTTTCCGTACCCACATCTCCGGCCGCAACGTGATCCGATGGGCCACAGCGGGCGTGGCGAGCGCCTTGATGTCTTCGGGGATCACGTAATCGCGGCCAAGAAGTAACGCGCGAGCACGGGCCAGCTGCACCAGATCGATTTCCGCACGAGGGCTGGCGCCAACCACCACCTGTGGGTGATGCCGAGTCGCGACGGCCAGCGAGACGACATAGTGCAGGACGTCTTCGTGCACACTCACCTGCTCGACGGACTCGCGCATCGCCAGCAGATCATGCGCGTCGACAACCTGGTTGATCAGCGGCTCGGCCGACCCCCGGTCCAGGCGGCGGCGCAGCATCGACGCCTCGTCTTGCTCGGAGAGGTAACGCAGTTCGAGGCGAACCGCGAACCGGTCCAGCTGTGCTTCGGGCAGTGGATAGGTGCCCTCGTATTCGATCGGATTATCGGTCGCCAGAACGATGAACGGCTGGGGCAGCCGATGGGTGACGCCATCGATGCTGACCTGTCCCTCGGCCATCGCCTCCAGTAGCGCCGCTTGAGTCTTCGGCGGTGTCCGATTGATCTCGTCGGCCAGCAGTAAGTGGGTGAAGATCGGGCCGGGACGGAACTCGAAGTGGCCCGACTGCATGTCGTAGACCGTCGAGCCGAGCAGGTCCGCCGGCAACAGATCGGGGGTGAACTGCACGCGGGTGAAATCCAGCCCGAGTGCCACGGCGAAGGAGCGGGCTATCAGCGTTTTGCCGAGACCGGGCAGGTCTTCGATCAGCACGTGCCCGCGCGCGAGCACTGTCGTGAGAATGAGTGTGAGCGCCGACCGCTTGCCCACCACGACGCGCTCGATCTCGTCGAGTACCTCCACCGCACGGGCGGTGGTGGTCGCCGCCGGCATGGCCGTCTCCGAGGTCATAGTCGACGCGTCCCCCCTGTCATACCTGCTCCAACCGTTCCAGGATTTCCTGGAGCATCGCCCGGCCCGGCCCCGGTTCGCCCGCGCCGTGATGCGCAACGTTGTTGGGGTCCACCCACATCCACAGCTCGGCGCCGAAAAGCATCCGCCCCGTGGCATCGAAAGCTGCTGGGTCCTTTGCCTGTTTTTCTCCGGTCGCGATCGCGAAGCGCCGCGCCAGCATTGGGCGCAGGTGCCGGTCCCAATCGGCCCGGGTTGATTCCGAGCGGTGAATCAGTGTCTCGGTCCGGGACAACCAGCTACGCAGCGATTCCTCGAGGGCGTTCGGGGTCGTCGGCGGTGACGATTCGAAGTCGCGGCCCAGGAACTGGCGCACATTGACCAGTGCGAAAAGTACCGCGGCGCCAGCCGTCCAAAGCACGAGCCGGCGATCGTGCAGTGACAACGCCGTCAGCTCCGCGCACAATACCACTGAAAAGCCAAGTGCAATAAGTTTTTTCATACCGAACTCCGCATGTCAGCGAGAACCAGCTGCAACACGCGAAGGGCGCTGCTGCGATGCGCCTCGGTCATCACATGTGGACTGAAGCGCGCCTCCTCGAACAGGTTCACCAGTTCGGCGGCGTTGTCGACGTGCAACGTATGATGTTCGACGGCTCGGGCCAAAACCTCTGTCGGAGTGTCGAACTCCTGCGGGACGGCTGCGGGGAAATGCCGGAGTTCGCGTTCCATCGCCGCGTAGCACGCGATGATCGCCTGTCGCGGTTCATGATCAGGGTCCTCGATCGCGGCCAGCCCGCTTTCGGCCGCCCGCACCAGCGACGTGGTCGCAGCGGTCGCGGCCGGCTCGCTGAGCGGTCGAGCGGCAGGCATGGGCGGCGCGGGAACCCGACGTCGACGGGCGCCGATAGCGCCCACGACGATAAGCGCCAGCAGTACCAGCGTGCTGACGATCAGATAGCGCAGCACGTCACGATCCGCACCGGTGTCCTGCGGACCCGGCGGTCGAGACGCGTCGCCCGGCGGAGGGGACGCGGCCGATCGCGGCGCCGACGGTGGCTGATCGACTCCGTGCGGCACGACGAAGTGTGCGAGCACCCACACCAGGACCAGCCAGGCCACCAGCACCGCGCCCCCGATAATCAACACTCGCCAGGCCGGTCGGCCGCGGCCGTCGAAGAACCTTTTCGGCAAAGGATTGGCGCTGGCCGGCGCCCGGCGCGGATCGCGCAGCCGGGTGATGACCGCCACGGCCACGATCACCAGTGAAACGCT
>NZ_DASXEP010000197.1:0-10223 GCF_036490025.1 Mycobacterium sp.
CTTCTACCGGGCCCTGCTGGCGCAGCAGGCCGCGGGCGCCGACACCAAAATCGAGGTGGTCGCGGTCAACGATCTGACCGACAATGCGACGCTGGCGCATCTGCTGAAGTTCGACTCCATCCTGGGCCGGCTGCCCTACGACGTCAGCCTCGAAGGCGAGGACACTATCGTCGTCGGCAACGCCAGGATCAAGGCTCTGGAGGTCAAGGAGGGCCCAGCGGCGCTGCCGTGGGGTGACCTCGGTGCCGACGTGGTCGTCGAGTCAACCGGCATCTTCACCAATGCCGCCAAGGCCAAGGGCCATCTGGACGCCGGTGCCAAGAAGGTCATCATCTCCGCACCGGCCACCGACCCCGACCTCACCGTCGTGCTCGGCGTCAACGACGACAAGTACGACGGCAGTCAGAACATCATCTCCAATGCCTCGTGCACGACGAACTGCCTTGCGCCGCTTGCCAAAGTGCTGCATGACGAATTCGGCATCGTCAAGGGCCTGATGACCACCATTCACGCCTACACCCAGGACCAGAACCTGCAGGACGGGCCGCACTCGGATTTGCGTCGCGCGCGTGCCGCCGGGCTCAACATCGTCCCGACATCCACCGGTGCCGCCAAGGCGATCGGCTTGGTGCTGCCCGAGCTGAAGGGCAAGCTGGACGGCTATGCATTGCGGGTGCCGATCCCGACCGGCTCGGTCACCGACCTCACCGCGGACCTGTCCAAGTCGCCCAGCGCCGACGAGATCAACTCGGCTTTCAAAGCCGCCGCGGAGGGCAAGCTCAAAGGCATCCTCAAGTACTACGACGCGCCCATCGTCTCCAGCGACATCGTCACCGACCCGCACAGCTCCATCTTCGACTCGGGTCTGACCAAGGTGATCGACAACCAGGCCAAGGTGGTGTCCTGGTACGACAACGAATGGGGCTACTCAAACCGCCTCGTCGATCTGGTTGCGCTGGTCGGCAAGTCGCTGTAACCGTGTCTATTCCTAACCTGGACGACCTTCTCGCGCAGGGTGTTTCGGGTCGTGGTGTGCTGGTTCGGTCCGATCTGAACGTGCCACTCAACGACGGCGTCATCACCGACCCGGGCCGTATCACCGCATCGGTGCCCACAATCAAGGCCCTGGCCGCCGCCGGCGCGAAAGTGGTGGTGACCGCGCATCTGGGACGGCCCAACGGCGAACCCGATCTGAAGCTGTCGCTGGCTCCGGTCGCCGCGGCACTGGGTGAGCAACTGGACAACGACGTCCAGGTGGCTGACGACGTCGTGGGGCAGGATGCGCGCGCCCGTGCCGGGCGGCTGGCCGACGGGGACATCCTGCTACTGGAGAACATCCGCTTCGACCCACGGGAAACCAGCAAGGACGATGCGGATCGACTGGCACTGGCCAACGAGCTCGTCGAATTGGTCGGGCTGACAGGTGCTTTCGTTTCCGACGGGTTCGGGGTAGTGCATCGCAAGCAGGCCTCGGTCTACGACGTCGCCACGTTGCTGCCGCACTACGCGGGCAAGCTGGTCGCTGAAGAGGTCAGCGTCCTGGAGCGGCTGACCAGCTCGACGGAACGCCCCTATGCCGTGGTGCTCGGCGGTTCGAAGGTGTCCGACAAGCTCGGGGTGATCGAGCAACTGGCAACCAAGGCCGACAGCATCGTGATCGGCGGCGGCATGTGCTTCACTTTCCTTGCCGCAAGCGGTTTTTCGGTCGGTGCGTCGCTACTGCAGACCGAGATGATCGACACCTGCCGGCAACTACTCGACACGTACGCCGACGTCATCCGGCTACCGGTGGACATCGTCGTAGCGGATGAATTCGCCGCCGATTCGCCGTCGGAAGTCGTTGCTGCCGACGCGATTCCAGAAGGCAAGATAGGTCTGGACATCGGGCCGGGATCGGTCGCCCGGTTCACCAAGCTGCTGTCCAACGCGGAGACCATCTTCTGGAACGGCCCGATGGGCGTGTTCGAGTTCCCAGCCTTCGCGGCCGGCACCAAGGGTGTCGCCGAAGCGGTCGCCGCCGCGACTGCCAAGGGCGCGTTCAGCGTGGTCGGCGGTGGCGACTCGGCTGCTGCGGTGCGTGCGCTCGGCCTGCCCGATGACGGCTTCTCCCACATTTCCACCGGCGGCGGGGCATCGCTGGAATACCTTGAGGGCCAGACGCTACCCGGCTTAGAAGTGCTGAGTACCTGAGCTAAGGACGACGATGAGCCGCAAGCCGTTGATAGCCGGCAACTGGAAGATGAACCTCAACCACTTCGAGGCGATCGCCCTGGTGCAAAAGATCGCCTTTTCGTTGCCGGACAAGTACTTCGACAAAGTCGACGTCGCCGTCATTCCGCCGTTCACCGATCTGCGCAGCGTGCAGACCCTGGTCGACGGTGACAAACTCCGGCTGACCTACGGCGCCCAGGATGTGTCCCAGCACGACTCCGGCGCGTACACGGGGGAGATCAGCGGGGCTTTCCTGGCCAAGCTGGGCTGCCGCTACGCCGTCGTCGGGCACTCCGAGCGGCGCATCTACCACGACGAGGACGACGCGCTGGTGGCCGCCAAGGCCGCTGCAGCGCTCAAACACGAGCTGACGCCGATCGTCTGCATCGGCGAGCACCTGGAAGTCCGCGAAGCCGGCGAACACGTCAGCCATTGCCGGGCTCAGCTGCGCGGGTCGCTGGCGGGTTTGTCGGCCGAGCAGATCGGCCAGACCGTGATCGCCTACGAGCCGGTGTGGGCGATCGGCACCGGGCGGGTGGCCAGCGCCGGCGATGCCCAAGAGGTGTGCGCGGCGGTCCGCAAGGAGCTGGGCGCGCTGGCGTCACCGCAGGTCGCCGACACCGTCCGGGTGCTCTACGGCGGCTCGGTGAACGCCAAGAACATCGCCGACATCGTCGCGCAGGAGGACGTCGACGGCGCCCTGGTCGGCGGCGCGTCGCTGGACGGCGAGCAGTTCGCGACGCTGTCCGCGATCGCCGCCGGAGGCCCGCTGCCGTAACTGGTGGGCGGTACAGGTTGCGCGCTCGGCCTAGTCACGTTTAGCTTAAAAGACCCTGAAAGAAGCACAGGTTCGCTAAGGTTCCCAGGTTACGCAGCGTTACCCAACGCCCGGGGAGGCATCTGAATGGCTGGTCGCGACGGCGAGAAGCATGCACGCAGGTCCTCGATGCGCCGGTGCGGAGTGGTCATGGGTGGCGCCGTGAGTGCATTTGCGGCCGCAGCAGCGATGGCCACCGGCTCGGCGGCACCCGCGAGCGCCGACTTCGACGCACTGATCGACCCGATCATCCAGCCGATTCTGACCTCGCTGACCGACTCACTGGCGGTCTTTGATCCTGCTGCCGCGCTCGATCTGACCAGCTGGACCGACAGTTTTCTCGCCAGCCTGAATGCGATCGACTTGGCGCTTCCGTCGACGGCTGACTCTGCGGCGGCCGTCGCTGCCGCAGCCGAACCCGCAGCGGCGACGGGCCCCTTCGACCTTCCGCTGAGCATGGAGCTGGGCACCGAGCCGGCCGTGAATGCTTCTATCGCTAGTGGGCCGGACGTGCCGCTGCTCGTCGACACCGGGTCTACCGGCCTTGTTATCCCTTACACCGACCTTGGAGACAACTGGTTCACTCAGCTCGAGGGCTTGTTCCAACTCGGCTTCCCTAACAGCTTCGGTGAAAGCGGCTACAGCGGTGGCGTCGAGTACATCTACGCGACCTACAACAACGTGCCGGTCGATTACGACGGCGGTTTAAGCACCAATGGGCCGGTTGATGTGGAGCTCCTGTCCTGGCCGACATCCTCCGGCTCGCCGCTGAGCTTCCAGGAGTTTCTCGCCGATAACCAGGTGAGCGGCATTCTCGGTATCGGCGACAACACGGCGGGTCCGGCAGATGCCAGTCCGTTTGAGAGTTACGGCGGTGTGCTCGTCGACATCCCCGAAGGCAAGCTGATTGTCGATGCCACCAACCCGTTGCCGTCTTTCGCCACGGTTGACGGCGCTCCGGTCAGCGCCTTGTACGAATCGGTCAATGGCGGGACCCCGATAGCCGTCATCAACGACATCGACTCCGGTGGTGTGTGGGGAACCATCCCGTCATCACTCGCTTCTTCCGTGCCGGCTGGCACCACCATTGAGGTTTACAACGGCGCCGGTGGGCCGCTGCTGTACTCCTACACCGTCGGCGACGACTTCGGTGCGCCTGCGCCGGTGTCGGGAACCGACATCGACAGCGGTGTCGCGCCGTACCTGCTGTATCCGATTTACATCGACTACGCCAACGGCAACTTGTACTTCGACAACCTGTCGTAGCGCCGGTCTGAGGCGGTCAGGCGCAGGCCGGTAAGGTGTGGGCCATGGAATTGGCCCTGCAGATCACCCTGGTGGTCACCAGCGTCCTGACGGTTCTGCTGGTGCTGTTGCACCGCGCCAAGGGTGGCGGCTTGTCGACACTGTTCGGCGGTGGCGTGCAGTCCAGCCTGTCCGGGTCGACGGTGGTGGAGAAGAACCTCGACCGGCTGACCTTGTTCGTCGTCGGCATCTGGCTCGTCGCCATCGTCGGTATGGCGCTGCGGATCAAATACAACACCTGACCCCACACAAGGCGAAGACGGCCGACCGACCTGATACTGGTAGGTATGGCTGAAGCACCCGACTCGCTGGAGCCCTTCGGCGCGGTACAACGCACCCGAACAGGTCGCGAAGCCACCGAGCCGATGCGCGAAGACATTCGGCTACTCGGCACCATCCTCGGCGACACCGTGCGCGAGCAGAACGGCGACGAGGTCTTCGACTTGGTGGAGCGGGCCCGGATCGCGTCCTTCCGGGTGCGCCGCTCGGAGATCGAACGCAGCGAGGTGGCGCAGCTGTTCGACGGCATCGACATCCACCAGGCCATCCCGGTCATCCGCGCGTTCAGTCACTTCGCGTTGCTGGCCAACGTTGCCGAAGATATTCACCGCGAACGCCGGCGCGCCATCCACGTCGCCGCCGGCGACCCCCCACAGGACAGCAGCCTGGCCGCCACGTACCAGAAGCTGGACTCAGCGCAGCTGGACGCTGGGATCGTCGCCGAGGCGCTGACCGGCGCGCTGGTCTGCCCGGTCATCACCGCCCATCCGACCGAGACTCGCCGCCGGACGGTGTTCGACACCCAGCACCACATCACCCAGCTGATGCGACTGCACGCGCACGGCAACACCGAAACTGATGCCGGCAGCGACATCGAAACCGAGCTGCGCCGCCAGGTGCTGACGCTGTGGCAGACCGCGCTGGTGCGGTTGTCCCGGCTGCAGATATCCGACGAAATCGCAGTCGGCCTGCGCTATTACCAGGCCGCGTTTTTCGACGTCATACCGAAAGTCAACGCCGGGGTGCGCGACGCGCTACGCAGCCGCTGGCCCGACGCCGACCTGCTCACCGAACCGATCCTGCGACCGGGGTCCTGGATCGGCGGCGACCGCGACGGCAACCCGAACGTCACCGCCGACGTCGTGCGACTGGCCACCGGCAGCGCGGCGTACACCGCGATCGGCCACTATCTGGCCGAACTGACCGCGCTGGAGCACGAGCTGTCGATGTCGGCCCGACTGGTCGCCGTCACCGACGACTTGACCGCACTCGCCGAAGATTGCGACGAGCCGGCCCGCGGCGACGAGCCCTACCGCCGCGCATTGCGCGTCATCCACGCTCGGCTGACCGCCACCGCCGAACAGATCCTCGATCAGCAGCCCGCCAACCTGCTCGACCTGGGCCTGTCGCCTTATGCGACGCCGGGGGAGTTGCTGGCCGACCTCGACACCGTCGATGCTTCGCTGCGCTCCAACGGCAGCACGCTGCTGGCTGACGACCGGCTGGCGCGACTACGAGAAGCCGTGCACGTCTTCGGTTTCCACCTGTCGAGTCTGGACATGCGGCAGAACTCCGACGTTCACGAAGAGGTGGTCGCCGAGTTGCTCGCCTGGGCCGGCGTGCATCCCGACTATTGCTCGCTGAGCGAAGACGAACGGGTCAACGTGCTGGCCGACGAACTGGGCACCCGACGGCCTCTCGTCGGCGACCGCGAGCAACTGTCCGACTTGGCCCGCAAAGAACTCGCGATCATCAGCGCCGCCGCACGTGCGGTGGCCAGCTATGGTCCGCCCGCGGTGCCCAACTACATCATCTCGATGTGCCGGTCCGTCTCCGACCTGCTGGAAGCGGGGATCCTGCTGAAGGAATGCGGGCTGCTCGATGCCTCCGGCAGCGACCCGGCCTGCCCAGTGGGCATCGTCCCGCTGTTCGAAACGATCGACGACCTGCGTCGCGGCGCATCGATTCTCGAAGCGGCACTTGACCTTCCGGTCTATCAGGCCATCGTGCGGGCCCGCGACGACAGCCAAGAGGTGATGCTCGGCTACTCCGACTCGAACAAGGACGGCGGCTACCTGACCGCAAACTGGGCGCTTTACCGAGCCGAGCTCGATCTCGTCGAATCGGCACGCAAAACCGGAATTCGGTTGCGGCTCTTCCACGGTCGTGGTGGAACGGTGGGCCGCGGTGGGGGGCCGAGCTATCAGGCGATCCTTGCTCAACCGCCGGGAGCGGTGAACGGTTCGCTGCGGCTGACCGAGCAAGGAGAGGTGATCGCCGCCAAATACGCTGAGCCGTTGATGGCGCAGCGCAACTTGGAGACCTTGCTGGCGGCCACCTTGGAGTCGACCCTGCTCGACGTTGAAAGGCTCGGCGATGCGGCCGGTCCGGCCTACGAGGTACTCGACGAACTGGCCGACCGGGCGCAGCGCACCTACTCCGAATTAGTCCACGAGACAGAGGGTTTCGTCGATTACTTTCTGCAGTCCACACCGGTGAGCGAGATCGGCTCGCTCAACGTCGGCAGCCGACCCACGTCACGGAAACCGACATCGTCGATCTCCGACCTGCGCGCAATCCCCTGGGTGATGGCATGGAGCCAGTCACGGGTGATGCTGCCCGGTTGGTATGGGACCGGGTCGGCGATCGAGGACTGGATCGCCGGCGGCGACGGGCGCCTCGAGACACTGCGTGACCTCTACCAGAGGTGGCCGTTCTTCCAGACCGTGCTGTCGAACATGGCGCAAGTGCTCGCGAAGACCGATCTGGGCCTGGCGGCCCGCTACGCCGAGTTGGTGGAAGACGACTCCTTGCGGCGCCGGGTGTTCGACAAGATCGCCGCCGAGCACCAGCGAAGCATCAACGCGCACAAGCTGATTACCGGCCAGGACAACTTGCTCGCCGACAACCCGGCGTTGGCCCGTTCGGTGTTCAACCGATTCCCGTACTTGGAGCCGTTGAACCACCTGCAGGTTGAGCTGCTGCGGCGTTACCGCTCCGGCGAAGACGACGAATTGGTACAGCGCGGAATCCTGCTGACAATGAACGGTCTGGCCAGCGCGCTGCGCAACAGCGGGTAGGGGTGGCGAGCCTCTAGAAATCTCACCTGGCCGGTGGTACGCACGAGCAGGGTCTAACGGCTACCGCGATTGCGTAAGGCGTTGAAAGCGTTGCGAACTGCGTGTTCGGTCACCGACAGCGGCGACATCACGGTCTCGCCGACGCTGACCATGTAGTCGATGCGTTCGACAATCGCCTCGACCGGCGCGACGAGCGTGACCAATCGCTTCATCAGGTCGTCAATCCGGCCGAGGGTGGCCTCGAAGTGATCAAGCCCGTTGTCCAGACGATCCACGGCGGTGTTCAGGTTCGAGAGCGAGTCATTCAGGTCGCCCAGGGTGTCGCCCAGGCCACCCAATATGTCTTCCAGTTGGTTGACGGTGACGTCGGCGTTCATCGCCGCCTGAGTGAGCGTCTTGATCCGCTGACGCGCTGGGCGATCGCCGGCACTTTTGTCTGCCATGACGCTCATTATGGCGGTAGGGGGAACCTCCGGGACCGGATACCCATCTGATCGGGTATGGATCGGCAGCATTGTGACCCCTACTGCGCTGCGTCGATCAGGCGCATGGCGTTGCCCAACCTCGTCCAACGGCAACAGGACTATGAGCGGGGGTATGCCGACGGGCAGGCCGAGCGGCGCTCAGGTTAAGCAGGCAGCTCGCTGGCAGCCCCGGTGTCGAGAAACCAGACGGTGTGCTCGCGCCCGATGGCACCGGCCGCCGGCACCGCCACCGGGTCGGCGCCACCGACGGCGGCGGCGACCGCCGCGGCCTTCTCGGCGCCCGACACCAGCAGCCAGACCTCTCGGGAACGCTGAATTGCCGGAAGTGTCAAGGTGATTCGTTGCGGTGGCGGCTTGGGCGAATCTTCGACATCGACCACCAGCCGGGTCGTCTCGCGTACCGCGGGGGTATCCGGAAACAGCGAATTGATGTGGCCTTCAGGTCCCACGCCGAGCAGATGGATGTCGAAATTCGGTGCGGGATCGCCCGGCTCGGCATTCGCGGCCAGGATCTGCTCGTAGGCCAGTGCGGCGGCGGCCAAGTCGTTGCCGAATTCGCCGTCAGCAGCCGGCATGGCATGCACGTTGCGCGCCGGGACGTCGACGTGATCCAGCAATGCCTCACGAGCCTGCTTGTCGTTGCGTTCAGCGTCGTCTTCGGCGACGTATCGATCGTCGCCCCAGAACAGATGCACTTTGGCCCAGTCGATCCGCCCGCCCTGGCTGCCAAGAAAGCGCATCAGACGGTTGCCGTTGCCGCCACCGGTCAGCACGATCAGCGCTCGTCCGCGTGCGGTGACGGCATCGTCGACGACGCTGATCAATCGCTCGCCCACGGCGGCAACCAGCGCATCGCTGTCGGCGAACGTTTCGACTGAGGTGCTCATGCGTACTCCACCCGATCGATGCCTTCTAACGCTGAAAAGTAGATTGCGTCCGCGTCCAGTCGCCGGAGATCCTCGGCGAGGCATTCCGGGACGTCTCGGCGCTGCAGCGGAACGAGCGCGTCGGGTTTGCCGGTGCGACTCAGCGTCGCCGTGCGCCCCTTTTGCGGCCTCCGCAGCGTCACCGTCTCGGTTGGGCGCACCAACTCGACTTTGAGCTCACCGACCACCCGCCGCACCGGTCCGTCGATGCGGCTGGCCAGCCAGCCCGCGAGGATGTCGAGTGCCGGCTCGGTTTTGAGCCCAGACACCACCGCCGACGTGATCGGCTCGTGCGGGGGTTGGTCGATGGCCGAGGTGAGCAGTGCGCGCCAGTAGGTGATGCGGCTCCAGGCCAGGTCGGTGTCGCCGGGCGTGTAGCCGGGCAGTCTGCTTTTGATCGCGCTCAGCGGGTCGGCCCCGTTGGTGGCGTCGGTGATACGTCGAATTGCCAATTGGCCCAATGGGTCTTGGGCGGGGACGGCCGGGGCGATATCCGGCCACCAGGCCACCACGGGGATATCGGGCAGCAGGAACGGCAGGACGACGCTGCTGTTGTGTCCGGCCAGCGGCCCCGACAGCCGAAGGATCACCACTTCACCGGCGCCGCTGTCGCCGCCGCCCCGCAGTTGCGCGTCCAGGCGGGCGTCGCCGGCATCGGCATCACCGGTCAACACCACGATCACCCGGCTGGGATGCTCGTGGCTGGCCGCGTTGGCGGCTTCGATGGATCCCTCCAGCACGGCGTCGCTGTCCGGCGCGATCACCAACGTCAGGACCCGCCCGAGGGTTACCGCGCCGGTTTTTTCGCGCAGTTCCGCAAGCTTTTTGTTGATCTCGGTGGTGGTGGTGTCCGGTAATTCGACAATCATGGTCGCCGCCATTCCCGGCCGGTGCGCCGCAGCATCTCGAAGGCGGAGGCCGGACCCCAGGTGCCTGCTTCGTAGGAATCGGGCTTACCGTGCTCCGCCCAGTATTCGAGCGCGGGATCCAGTATCTGCCAGGCCAATTCGACCTCGGCATTCACCGGGAACAGTGACGGCTCGCCCAGTAGGACGTCCAGGATCAGCCGTTCGTAGGCTTCGGGTGAGTCCTCGGCGAACGCGGAGCCGTAGGAGAAATCCATATTGACGTCGCGAACTTCCATAGTGCTGCCCGGCACCTTCGATCCGAATCGCAAGGTAATCCCCTCGTCCGGCTGCACCCTGATCACCAGCGCGTTGGCGCCCAGCTCATCGGTCATGGTCGCGTCGAACGGCAGATGCGGGGCCCGCTTGAAAACCAGCGCGATCTCGGTCACTCTGCGGCCCAGACGTTTTCCGGTGCGAAGGTAGAACGGCACACCGGCCCAGCGGCGGGTGTCGACTTCCAGTGTGATGGCGGCGAACGTCTCGGTGGTGGA
>NZ_DASXEP010000057.1:0-20359 GCF_036490025.1 Mycobacterium sp.
CGTCATGGACGGGCCGTTCGCCACGCTGCCGGCGACGATCAACGAGGTCAACGCCGAACAACAGAAACTCAAGGTGCTGGTGTCCATCTTCGGCCGCGAAACACCTGTGGAACTGGGCTTCACCCAGGTCTCGAAGATTTAACGGAAGGAATACCAACACTCATGGCCCCGAAAAAGAAGGCCGTCGGGCTGATCAAGCTGCAGATCGAGGCCGGGGCGGCCAACCCCGCTCCGCCGGTTGGCCCGGCGCTCGGCCAGCACGGCGTCAACATCATGGAGTTCTGCAAGGCCTACAACGCCGCGACGGAAAGCCAGCGCGGCAACGTGGTTCCGGTGGAGATCACCGTCTACGAGGACCGCAGCTTCACGTTCGCGCTCAAGACGCCGCCGGCTGCCCGGCTGCTGCTCAAGGCCGCGAAGGTGGCCAAGGGTTCGGCCGAACCGCACACCAACAAGGTGGCCAAGGTCAGCTGGGATCAGGTCCGCGAGATCGCCGAGACGAAGAAGGCCGACCTCAACGCCAACGACATCGACGCCGCCGCCAAGATCATCGCCGGGACTGCCCGGTCGATGGGAATCACGGTCGAATAGACCTGATTTCAGCAATGCCGTGGGAGGGCCAGCTTCGGCCCGCTACCTCAACCACGACCCAACATCAGATTGGATGAACGAATGAGCAAGAACAGCAAGGTATATCGCGCGGCCGCCGAGAAGGTGGACCGCGACAACCTCTACACGCCGTTGCAGGCCGCCAAGCTGGCCAAGGAGACGTCGTCGACCAAGCAGGACTCGACCGTCGAGGTAGCCATCCGGCTCGGCGTCGACCCGCGCAAGGCCGACCAGATGGTCCGCGGCACGGTCAACCTCCCGCACGGCACGGGTAAGACCGCCCGCGTCGCCGTCTTTGCGGTCGGCGAAAAGGCCGATGAGGCAACGGCAGCCGGCGCTGACGTGGTTGGCAGCGACGACCTGATCGAGAAGATCCAGGGCGGCTTCCTCGACTTCGACGCGGCGATCGCAACGCCCGACCAGATGGCCAAGGTCGGCCGGATCGCGCGGATCCTCGGGCCGCGTGGCCTGATGCCCAACCCCAAGACCGGCACCGTCACCCCCGACATCACCAAGGCGGTGAATGACATCAAGGGCGGCAAGATCAACTTCCGGGCGGACAAGCAGGCCAACCTGCACTTCGTCATCGGCAAGGCGTCGTTCGACGAGAAGCAGCTCGCGGAGAACTACGGCGCGGCGCTCGACGAGGTGCTGCGGCACAAGCCGTCATCCTCCAAAGGTCGCTACCTGAAGAAGATCACGGTGTCGACGACCACCGGCCCGGGCATCCCGGTCGACCCGGCGGTCACCCGCAACTTCTCCGAGGGCTGAGTAAACGGCCGTTGAGGGTAAGTCCCTGACGGCCAAACGCATCCCCGGTCTCTTAGAATTCTGCACATGGGCGGTGGCTGGAACGACAGTGATATTCGGGTAAGCCGGCCGGAGCTGACGGACTATCTGGATGAAGATGGCGAAATCTTCCTGCCAGAAGGCGTCAACCTGGTGACGTTTCTGGACCGCCACATCGACAACATCGGCGATGCCGTCGCTTACCGTTACCTCGACTACACCCAGCAAGCCGACGGCAGGGTCATCAACTTGACCTGGGCCGAACTCGGCACCAGATTGCGAGCCATCGGTGCTCGCCTGCAGCAGGTGACCTCCCGGGGCGATCGGGTAGCCATCCTGGCTCCGCAGGGCATCGACTACATCGTCGGTTTCTTCGCCGCGATCAAGGCCGGCGACATCGCTGTGCCGTTGTTCGCGCCGGAGTTGCCGGGGCACGCGGAGCGTCTGCACGCGGTGCTCGGCGACGCCCGGCCCACAGTGGTGCTGACTACGGCCGCCGTGGGTGCGGCGGTTCAGGAATTTGTCCGGTCGCTGCCGCGCAGCCGCAGACCGCGAGTGATCGCGATCGATGAAATCCCCGACTCGGTGGGTGCCACGTTTGCCCCGTTTGATCCCGACACCGACGACATCGCGTATCTCCAATACACCTCGGGGTCGACGCGGGCCCCGGTCGGTGTGGAGATCACCCACCGGGCGGTCGGCACCAACGTGCTGCAGATGGTGACCTCGACCGGTATGGACTGGGACATCCGCAGCGTCAGCTGGCTGCCGCTCTACCACGATATGGGTCTGCTGATGATCGTGTGCGTGGCGGTATTCGGCACCCAGGTCACGCTCATGTCGCCGATCTCCTTCGTCCGGCGGCCGCAGCGGTGGATCCGCCAACTGGCAGCGGAGTCCAAGTTCGGCCGCACATTCGCGGCGGCTCCGAATTTCGCTTTCGACCTGGCCGTCGACCGTGGGCTTCCGGAGGCCGGCGAAGACGTGGACCTGAGCAATGTGGTGTCGCTGATCAACGGCTCCGAGCCGGTGAGCATCGACTCCATCGACAGGTTCAACGCGGCGTTCGCCCCGTACGGGCTGCCGGGCACCGCGATCAAGCCTTCTTACGGGATGGCCGAGGCGACCCTTTTCGTCTCCACCATCGACCCCGCCGCCGGGGCAACCGTTGTCTATCTCGACCGGGACCAGTTGGGCGCGGGGCGTGCGGTTCGGGTCGCGCCGGACGCGCCCAGCGCCATCGCGCAGGTTTCTTGCGGCCGGATCGCGCGCAGCCAATGGGGAGTCGTCGTCAACCCCGACACCGAGGTGGAACAACCCGACGGGGAGGTCGGCGAGATCTGGTTGCACGGCGACAACATCGGCCGTGGCTACTGGGCACGCCCCGAGGAAACCGAGCAAGTGTTCGGCAACAAGCTGCAGTGCCGACTGGCGTCCGGCAGCCATGCGGACGGGGCGCCGAACGAGGCCACCTGGCTGCGGACCGGCGATCTCGGCGTCTACCTCGACGGTGAGCTCTACATCACCGGGCGCATCAAGGACCTGATCATCGTGGATGGCCGCAACCACTATCCGCAAGATATCGAGGCCACGACGGCCGAGGCGTCGTCGGCAGTGCGATCGGGTTATGTCGCCGCGTTCTCGGTGCCGGCGAAGCAGATGCCGGAAGCGCCCGCCGACGCGGCCGGCGAGCGTCTGGTCATCGTCGCCGAACGGGCGCCCGGGGCAGGCCGGGCTGAACTGCAACCGGTCATCGACGCCATCCGGGCCGCGGTATCGCGACGGCAGAGCCTACCCTTGGCCGACGTGCTGCTGGTGGCGGCCGGCGTCATCCCGCGAACCACCAGCGGCAAGTTGGCGCGACGGGCGTGCCGCGCCCAATATCTCAACGGCGAGCTGGGCCTACGGGGTCATTCCTGATACGGCGAGCAGTCGGCTACCCGCCGCACTCGGCGATCCGCCGGCGCAGGTAGTCGCGACCCGGGTCGGAACCGTTGGACGCCAACGCCGTTCGATACCAGCTGAGCGCATCCGCTCGCCGTCCCGCGCGGCGCAGCAAGTCGGCGCGCACCGACGCAACCAGGTTGGACCGCGCGAGCCGCGGGTCGTGCGCGACTTGTTCCAGCGCGGCCAGCCCGGCGTCCGGACCGTCGCGAAAGCCCACCGCCAGGGCCCGGTTGGCGCGCACCACCGGCGAATCCGTTATCGCCGACAGCCTGTCGTAGGCCGAGCAAATCGTGTGCCAGTCGGTCTGCTCCCAGGACGGCGCCGTGGCATGCAGTGCGGCGATCACGGCCTGCGGCAGGTAGGGGCCGGTCGAGCCCTGCGCCAGTCGGAGCCGATCCAGGCCTCGGGTAATCCGGCCGCGGTCCCAGCGGCCACGGTCCTGTTCCTCGAGCGGCACCAGCGCACCGTCGGCGTCAACCCGTGTCGATCGTCGCGAATCATGCAGCAGCACAAGGGCTGCCAGCGCCTGGGCGTCCGCTTCGGTCGGCATCAGCGTGCACAACTCGGACGCCAGCCGGACGCCCTCGTCGCACAGCTCGTCGCGGATCGCCGACGGGCCGGCCGTCGACCAGTAGCCCTCGGTGAACACCGAGTAGATGCAGCTGAGCACGTGCGATGTGCGCTCGGCCAACAACTCGGCCGGCGGCACCCGCAGCGGGATGTTCGCGTGCCGGACTTTGGCTTTTGCCCGGGTAATACGTTGTCCGACAGCAGTTTCCGTCTGCAGCAGCCCGCGGGCGATCTCGGCGACGGTCAGCCCGGACACCAGCCGCAGCGTCAGCGCCAGCTGTGACAGCCGGTCGAGGGCCGGATGCGCGCAGGTGAACATCATCCGCAGTTCGTCGTCGCGAACCGGATGGACATCAACCTCGGTGCGCGCCCGAATATTGTCGACCACCGCGACCAATTCCTTTCCCGGGCGCGCCGACTCGCGACGCAACCGGTCGCGGGCGCGGTTGCGCGCCACGGTCAGCACCCATCCACCGGGGTTATCCGGCACGCCGTCACGGGGCCATGTCCGCAACGCCTCGACGAATGCTTCCTGGACGGCGTCCTCGGCGACGGTGAGATCGCCCGACCATCGGGCCAGCGCGGCCACGGCCGGACCCCACTCGCGCCGAAAGACGCCGTCCAGGTTGACCATTCGTGGGCTAGAGCCCCGACACGCCAGCCAACTGCCGCAGCTCCACAGCAGAAGCAGGAATCATGGACGCCAACTTGGCGGCCTCGTCGCGGTCGGCGGCTGACAGCAGGTAGAAGCCCGTGGCGATTTCGGCACTTTCGGCGAACGGCCCGTCGGTGAGCAACACCTGGCCGTCGCGGACGCGCACGGTGGTCGCCGTCGCCGGCTCGTGCAATGCTGCGCCACCGACGACGTGATCGCCCGCGGCAGCGGTGAATTCGCCGTGTCGCCCGGCTTCGGCCTGCCATTCCGGTGTGCCCGGGGTGTTGACCGCTGTCGGCGGCTCCAGCAGCAGCGCCAGCCACTGGGCGTCGGAGCGCGACCACTCGGCGTCGACGGTGTGGAAGATCGGCCGAACCTCGATCGCGCCGTCCTGTGCGGCGGGAATGTCGCGGGCCAGCGCGAGTGCGTCATCGAGATTCTCGGCCTCGAACACGTAGTAGCCGCAGGCGATCTCGGCGGACTCGGCGAACGGTCCATCGGTGATCACGGGTGCATCAGGATCGCCGGTGATGCGGGCTCCGGTAGGCGACGGCAACAGGGCGTCGCCGGCGCGAATCGCCGGTCGAGCCTTGGCGTGGAAGCTTTGGTAAGCCGCCATCCCGTCAGCGCGCTCGTCGGGCGTGAGCTCCCGCTCCTGGCTGATCAGCAAAGCGAGGTACTGCATTGTGGTCTCCTCCGGTAGTGAGCGGAACCCTGCGTTCCACTCTCTACCCGTCCGACGAACGGCGCAGCCACAATCCGACAGCGGCGGGAAAGAAAGTTACGCCGCGGCGCCCGGCTTCAGGTAGGTGACCAGGCTGACGTCTATTACTTCGTCGGCGAAGTAGTGCTCGCAGCCGCGCAGGTACTTCATGTAGCGCTCGTAGACCTCTTCGGACTGGATCGCGATGGCCGTGTCCTTGTTGGACTCCAGCGCGTCGCCCCAGATGCGCAGTGTCTTGATATAACTCTCCCGCAGCGAAATGGGTTGGGGCACCACAAATCCCGCCTTTTCGCCGTGCTCGACCATCATGCCGGTGGACGGCAGGCGACCGCCGGGGAAGATCTCGGTGAGGATGAACTTGATGAACCGCGCCGTCTCGAACGTAAGCTTCTTTCCGCGCGCGTTCAGGTCGTAGGGGTGGTAGGCCACGCTGCTCTGCACGGTCATCCGCCCGTCCTCGGGCATGATGTTGAACGCGTTCTTGAAGAAGTGGTCGTAGTTCTGGAAGCCGAAGTGCTCGAATGCCTCGATGGACACGATCCGGTCGACTGGATCGCTGAAATCCTCCCAGCCACGCAGCAGCACCTGACGTGAGCGGGTGGTGTCCAGGTCGTCCAGCACCCGCTGGGCGCGGGCGTGCTGGTTCTTGGACAGCGTCAGGCCGATGACGTTGACGTCGTACTTCTCCACCGCGCGGCGCATGGTGGTTCCCCACCCGCAGCCGATGTCCAGCAGCGTCATACCGGGCTTCAGATCCAGCTGGTCGAGGTTCAGGTCGACCTTGGCGATCTGGGCTTCCTCCAGCGTCATGTCGTCACGCGTGAAGTAGGCACTGCTATAGGTCCGCGTCGGGTCCTGAAACAACCCGAAAAAGTCGTCGGACAGGTCGTAGTGCGCCTGGATGTCCTCTGGACGCGTCCGTGTCTGCGATGAACCTTGCTTCTCAGGCATCAGTATTTGTTAGCCCTTCCTACTGCCTGGGGTGTTACCGCACCCGGGTTTCGAGCACACTACCCGGCGCTATCAGACGCCGGAGTAACAACGTCGTTGTTCATTGTGCGTGTCGAAATCATTTTTCCAGGGTGAATTGGTTGACATCGATGTAGCCAACCCGGAATCCGTTGGCGCAACCGGTCAAATAGCGCATGTAGCGGTCGTACACCTCTTCGGACTGGATCTCGATCGCTTCGTCTTTGTGCGCTTCCAGCGCCGCCGCCCAGTGGTCGAGGGTCTTGGCGTAGTGCGGCTGCAGCGACTGCCTGCGGGTCAGGGTGAAGCCCGCCTTCGATGAACGGTCCTCCACCATCTCGATCGACGGCAACCGGCCGCCGGGGAAGATTTCGGTGACGATGAACTTCAAGAAGCGGGCCAGCTCGAACGTCAACGGCATGCCGCGTTCGGCCATCTGCGTGCCGGTCAGGCCGGTGATCGTGTGGAGCAGCATCACGCCGTCGTCGGGCAGGGCCTGGTTGGCCATCTTGAAGAACTCGTTGTAGCGGTCGTGCCCGAAGTGCTCGAATGCGCCGATCGACACGATCCGGTCCACCGGCTCGTCGAACTCCTCCCAGCCGGCCAGCCTGATCTGCTTCGTGCGGGGACTGTCCATCTCGTCGAGCGTCGTCTGCACGTGTGAGGCCTGGTTTTTGGACAGCGTCAGGCCGATGACGTTGACGTCGTACTTCTCCACGGCGCGGCGCATCGTGCTGCCCCAGCCGCAGCCCACGTCGAGCAGGGTCATCCCGGGCTGCAGTCCCAGCTTGCCCAGCGCCAGGTCGACCTTGGCCCGCTGGGCCTCTTCCAGCGTCATGTCGTCACGTTCGAAGTAGGCACAGCTGTAGGTCTGGCTGGGGTCGAGGAAGAGCCGGAAGAAGTCGTCCGACAGGTCGTAGTGTGCTTGAACGTCCTCGAAATGCGGCCGGAGCTCTTGGGCCATTGCGCAACGCGCCTTCCTGGATTTTTCTTGGTTTCCGCCGGTGCTGGCCGGGACTTTCCGCCCCCTGCGATCCACCGGCCATGCTAGTCGATCGGCCTGGTCGGGCCGAATCCGAAAACCGGTGGATCAGGCCTGGGCAAAGGTGGTGGTCAGTTCGCCGGTGATCTGGTCCCACAATTTCTCGGGCAGGTCGTGACCCATGCCGTCGAACAAGACCAACCTGGCGCCCCGGATCGCGCGGGCGACGACCCGGCCGCCGAACGGCCGCTGCAACTTGTCGGCTTTGCCGTGCAGGACCACAGTCGGTGCGGTGATCTGCCGGTCGTAGCGGGCCAGGCTGCCGCTGGCGATGATCGCGCCGAAGTGCCGGGCCACCCCCCACGGGTAGTAGCAGCGGTGGTAGGCCTGGATCGCGTCGTCGCGCAGCCGCTGTTCGGTCGCCGGGTAGCCGGGGCTGCCGATGATCCGCCACACTTTCACGGAGTAGTCGGCGATTGCGTCGAGTGACGAATTCGGCGGCGGTCCCTTGAGGACGGCGAACAGTGCCTTCGGGTGCGGCGGCGGCAGGAACGGCTGGTTGTTGCTGGAGAAGATCACCGCCAGCGAGCGGGTCCGCCAGCCGAACCGTGCCGCGAAGATCTGGGCGATCATGCCGCCCATCGACGCGCCGACGATGTGGGCGCGCTCGATCTCGAGATGGTCGAGCAGCGCGGCGGCGTCATCTGCCATGTCCTCGAGCCGGTAGTCCGCCTGGCCGGGAATTCCCAGCCAGAACTTGACCATGTTGGGGATCAGCGCTGCGCCCTTGCTGTGCCGTTCGGTTTTGCTGGACAGGCCCACGTCGCGGTTGTCGTAGCGGATCACCCGCAGACCCTGCGCGAGGAGCTTTTCGCAGAACCCGTCGCGCCACAGCAGCAGCTGCGAGCCCAGCCCCATGATCAGCAGGACGGCTGGGTCGTTCGGGTCGCCCATGTCTTCGTAGTAGATGTCCAAATCGCCCGAATGTGCTGTGCCGCTACGGGTTTCCACCGGATTAAACCTCAACATCGGCATTGTGTTCGCGGGCAACCTCGACCATGAAGTTGGCGAAGTAACCGGTGAGCTGTGGATCGGACATCATCTGCCACCGCGGAGCCAGCAGCTTCATGTACCGCTCGACGTAGAGGAACTGCTTGCCGATCAACACCAGCTCGCGCGGCAGCTTGACGTCGTAGGCATCGGCCAGTGCCGAAAGCTGCTTGCCGATGTCGGCATAGGACAGCTCGCCCAGCCTCTGCATGGTCAGCGGGGTGGCGAAGCGCTCCAGGTCCCTGGCGGCCTCAGCCTCGGGCCGCATGGTGCCCACGGCGCCCATCAGCACCACGATCTTGCCGGCCGCGGCGTGGTCCTTCTTCACCAGCAGCGCGTGGACCAGTTCGCGCAGCAGCCACCGGGTGCGCGGATCGATGCGGCCCATGATGCCGAAGTCGAAGAACACGATGTGGCCCTGATCGTCGACATAGAGGTTTCCGGCGTGCAGGTCGCCGTGGAAGAGGCCGTGCCGCAGGCCGCCCTCGAAAAGGCTGAACAGCAATGCCTTGACCAGCTCGGTGCCGTCGAAGCCGGCCTTACGGATGGCGGCGACGTCATCGATGCGGATGCCCTGCACCCGCTCCATCGTCAGCACCCGCTCGGAGGTGAGGTCCCAGTACACCTGCGGCACTCGGATGTTCTTGCCCAGCGGTGACGGCTGCAGGTGCGATACCCAGGCCTCCATCGACTGGGCCTCGAGCCGGAAACTCAGCTCCTCGGCCAGGTTGTCGGAGAAGTCCGCGACGACGTCTTGGGCGGACAGCCGGCGGCCCAGCTTGGCCAGCTCCACGGTCTGCGCGAAGCGTTTGAGGATCTGCAGGTCGGCGGCCACCCGGCGACGGATGCCCGGCCGCTGGATTTTGACGACGACGTCCTCGCCGGTGTGCAGGGTCGCGTAGTGCACCTGGGCGATCGACGCCGATGCGAACGGCTCCTCTTCGAAGCTGGCGAACAGCTCCGACGGCTCGCCGCCGAGCTCCTCGGCGAGCAGCTTGTGCACCTGTTCGGTGTTGGCCGGCGGCACTCGGTCGAGCAGGCCGCGGAATTCGCGGGACAGCTGCTCGCCGAACGCGCCGGGACTGGAGGCGATGATCTGGCCGAACTTGACGTACGTGGGGCCCAGGTCGGCGAAGGTCTGCGGCAGTTGCTTGATGACCTTTTGCTGCAACGGCCCCTTGCCGGGCAGCTTGGCCAGCACGCGGGCAGCGGTGCGGGTGAGCTGCCAACCGGTCACGCCGATGCGAGCCGCCTCGACCGGCAGCGGCACCCGATCCAGCCTGGCAACCCCGCGGTGGTTGTTGGAACTCATTGCTGCAGTGTCTCAAATGGCCGAGATGGGTACCGAATCACGCAGGTCAGGGGTTCGGCTGCGGGCCGCGAACGTGAAACTGTGGCGAATCCGCCGGCGAAATCCCGCCGTGGTTTCACGCTCGGCGCCCGAAGTTCTCGGTCAACGTCTCGACAATCGGCCGCCACACCGGTTCGGGCAGGTCGTGACCCATGCCGTCGATCACCACGTAGCGGGCGCCCGGGATGGCCGCGGCGACCGCCCGGCCGTTGTGCGGCCGCAGCATGGGGTCCTGCGAGCCGTGCAGCACCACCGTCGGCGCGGCGATGGCCTTGCTGAAGCCCAGCAGGCTCCCGGTGCCCAGCACCGCGTCGAACTGGCGCAGCATGCCGGCCGGATAGCTGGACCGCTCGGCGAGCTGCTGGACGCGTCTGCGCAGCTCGGCTTCGGGCGGCAAGAAATTGGGGCCGTTGAACACCGCGACGTTGCGGACCTCGAAGGCGAGCTTTTCCTCGTCGGAGGCGTCCTCGCCGGGCGCATTGAACGCGAGCCTGATCACTCGCCACGCCGGCAGCCGGGAGAACGGCTTACCCGTGGTGGACATGACGATGGCCAGCGACGCGACCCGGTCGGGCTCGGTGGCGGCCAGGATCTGCGCGATCATCCCGCCCATCGAGGCGCCGACGACGTGCGCCCGGGCGATGGCGAGGTGATCGAGTAGCGCCACGACGTCGCGCGTCATGTCGACCAACGTGTAGGGCACCTGGCTGCCGCGGCCCAGCAGGTAGCGGCCGACCCGCCGATATACCGAGCCCTCGGCGCGCTGCCCGTGCATCTTGGCCGACAGCCCGGTGTCGCGGTGGTCGAACCGGATCACCCGGTACCCCGCGTCGACGAGCTGCGCGCAGAAGCCGTCGGGCCACATCGGCAGCTGGGCGCCCAGGCCCATGATCAGCAACACCGGCGGGTCGTTGGGGTCGCCGAGGTCCTCGTAATAGAGCTCGACAAATTCGTCAGCGCCATCGGGTGTTTCGCGGCGAGCGATGCCGCTACGGGTCAGCACGGGGTCGCTCCGGCTGCCACGGCGTCACCCAGCCGTCGATCGCCCAGCCCTCCAGCCCGGCGAGCAGTTCGTACATGGTTGCGCCGTCGATGCTTTCCCGGATGATGTCGGCATGGCCGGAGTGCCGGGTCAGCTCGTTGATCACGTGCAGGATCACCCACCGCACCGACCAATCCTTGATGCCCTTCGGAAACCACGGAATATCTTGCGGGACTGGCACTGCCGCGTCCAGGTCGGCCGTCTCGACCAATCGCAGCGAGGTGGCATTCTGGGCTTCGAATGCGCTCAGCAGTCCGTCCAGCGTCTCGTCGGATCGCATCGTGTGCTGGTCGGCGAAATCCTTGGCGATCTGGTCGAACGGTCGGGGATCGCGCGGTGGGGCCTGCGGTGCGGCGGCGACTCGCGCCATCCAGGTGCGCTGCATCCCGGTGGCGTGCTTTACCAATCCGCCGATCGACAGCGCACTGACCGTCGGGCACGAGCGCGCCTGCTCGTCGGTCAGGCCGTAGGCCACTGCGAAAAACGCGCTCTGGTGATACGCCAGGTACTCCCGTAGGGCGCTGCGTTCGTCGGCGACGGGCGAAGCCAGAGCAGGCATCGGCGATCCTTCCTATTGCTTGGATGCAAGCCTGTCATCCGGTCGTAGGGTGCAGTAATGCAGGTCATTTCCGCGGAGTCGACGGAACTTTTCTCAGGCTCACCGGACGCGCCGATCCAGTTGGCGCGGGTGAGCGTCGACGGCGTCGCGGAGCGGGCGGCGGTCTGTGTCGACGGTGACGGGCTGAGCGGGTCGGCGGTCGCAGAGGTCGGGCAGCACGTCGTCGAAGTGCCGGTGACCGTGCAGCGGCCGGTGACCGGGCAACGCCGCGAGGCGCGGGTGCAGGTCGGGGATTCCGTCACATCGTTCGTGTTCACCGTCGCCGAGCCCGGCTGGACCATGTTCATGGTCAACCACTTTCACTACGACCCGGTGTGGTGGAACACGCAAGGCGCCTATACCAGCGTCTGGACCGAGGATCCGCCCGGCCGGTGCCGGCAGACGCACGCCTTCGACCTGGTGCACATGCATCTCGAAAAAGCCCGCAGCGAACCGGAATACAAGTTCGTGCTGGCCGAGGTCGACTACCTCAAGCCATACTGGGACACCCACCCCGAAGACCGGGCCGATCTGCAGCTGCTCATCGCCGAAGGCCGCGTCGAAGTGATGGGCGGCACTTACAACGAACCCAGCACCAACCTGGTCAGCCCCGAGACCACGATCCGAACTTTGGTGCACGGCTTCGGTTTTCAGCGCGACGTGCTGGGTGCCGATCCGGCGACGGCGTGGCAGCTCGACGTGTTCGGGCACGACCCGCAGTTTCCCGGGATGGCCGCCGACGCCGGGCTGACTTCGAGCGCGTGGGCGCGTGGACCGCACCACCAATGGGGGCCGACGCACAACGAGTGCGGTGTCGACGGCATGCAGTTTTCCAGTGAATTCGAATGGGTCTCCCCGTCGGGTCGCGGACTGCTCACCCACTACATGCCGGCGCACTATGCGGCGGGCTGGTGGATGGACGAGTCGACGTCGCTGGCCGACGCGGAAGACGCGATCCAACGGTTGTTCGACGACCTGAAGAAGGTGGCGCTGACCCGCAACGTGCTGCTGCCGGTGGGCACCGACTACACGCCGCCGAACCGGTGGATCACCGAGATCCACCGGGACTGGGCGTCGCGCTACACCTGGCCGCGATTCGTCTGCGCGTTGCCACGGGAGTTCTTCGCTGCCGTGCGCAGCGAATTGGACGCCCGCGGACTGGCGCCGCCGCCGCAGACCCGCGACATGAATCCGATCTACACCGGCAAGGACGTGTCCTACATCGACACCAAGCTGGCCAACCGGGCGGCCGAGCACGCCGTAGTGGCCGCCGAGAAGTTCGCGGTGTTCGCCGCCCTGGTCGCCGGTGTCGATTATCCAGAAGCCGCCCTGGCCAAGGCGTGGGTCCAGTTGGTGTACGGCGCCCACCACGACGCGATCACCGGCTCGGAGTCCGATCAGGTTTACCTCGACCTGCTGACCGGTTGGCGCGACGCGTGGCAGCTCGGCCATACCGCGCGAGACAACTCGCTTGCGGTGTTGTCCAGCGCGGTCGATGCGGGCGAGGCGCTGGTGGTGTGGAATCCGTTGACGCACAACCGGAGTGACGTGGTGACGGCGCACCTCGATGTCCCGGTGGCGGCGGACGCCGGGGTGGTGGACGTCGACGGCACTGAACTGCCGACGGTCGTCGAGGACGACGGCCACACGCTGACCTGGCTGGCGCGCGACGTGCCCTCGCTCGGCTGGCGGGCCTACCGGCCGGCCGGCGGCGGCGCGGCGACTGGCTGGAAGCGGTTGTCGGGCAACGGTATCGCCAATGAGCACTATCGCCTCACCGTCGACCCGTCGCGCGGCGGCGGGGTGTCTTCACTGGTTCACCACGGGCAAGAGCTGATCGCCGACGGCCGGGTCGGCAACGAGCTGGCCGTCTACCGGGAATACCCGGCCCATCCGCGGGAAGGCGAAGGCCCGTGGCATCTGGTGCCCAACGGGACCGTGGTCAGTTCCTCGGAGCGGGCGGCGCGGGTCAGCGTAGAGCACAGCCCGGTCGGGCAACGCCTCGTCGTGCGCGGTCGTATCGGAAATATGCTGCGCTACCAGCAATCCCTGACGTTGTGGCACGGCGTCGACCGAGTCGACTGTCGCATCACGATCGACGACTTCGGCGACGCCGACCAGTTGCTGCGGCTGCGCTGGCCATGCCCGGTGCCGGGGGCGATGCCGGTCAGCGAAGTCGGCGACGCGGTCATCGGGCGCGGTTTCGCGTTGCTGCGCGACGGTTCTGAGTCAGTAGATTCCGCACGTCACCCCTGGACATTGGACAACCCGGCCTACAGCTGGTTCGGACTGTCTTCGGCTGTTCGGATCCGAGACGGCGACGGTGTGCGGGCGGTCTCGGTCGCCGAAGTGGTTGTGCCGGCCCAGACGCAGTCCGGCTCGTTGGCGCGCGACGTGATGGTTGCGTTGGCGCGCGCCGGCGTCACCGCGACCTGTAGCGGCGCCGACCGATCACGCTACGGCTACCTCGCCGTCGACTCCAACCTGCCGGATGCCCGCATCGTCGTCGGTGGCCCGGGCCAGAACGCATTCACCAAAACCGTTTTGGCCGCCGCCGACCCGGTCTACGCCGGCGAGATCGACCGTCAGCTGGCTCAGCTGGGCCGCGCCGTGGTCTGGGTGCCCGCGGCAGTGTCGTTGACCGAGGGCTGGGTTCCCGGCGCCGATCTGCGCGACCCGGCGGCGCTGCCGGTGCTGGTGATCGCGTCGCGCGACGACGCCGAACTGGGCGCCGCGGTCGCTTCGGTGGTCGCCGACCTCGCCGACGCGGAAATCGCTGTCGACCAGCGGGTACCCACCGGCATGCAGCGCGGCGAGCCACGCACCGTCGCGCTATTCAACCGGGGGACACCGAGTTTCGCCATCGACAGCGACGGCACCCTGAACACCGCGCTGATGCGGTCCTGCACCGGCTGGCCGTCGCAAGCCTGGATTGACGAGCCCCGGCGCACCGCGCCGGACGGCTCCAGCTTTCAGTTACAGCACTGGACTCACAGCTTCGACTACGCGCTCGTCGCCGGCGACGGCGATTGGCGCGACGCGGCGATCCCGGCCCGCAGCGCCGAGTTCTCCGCGCCGCTGCTGGCCGTGCAGCGTTCGCCCGCACCCGGCGCGCTGCCGACATCCGGCTCGCTGCTCAACGTCGAACCGGCCGGCGGTGTCCACCTGGCCGCGTTGAAGCCCGCCGGTAATCCGTTGGCGCGCAACAGTGCTGAGTCCGCCACCCCCGCTATGGTTGCCCTGCGGCTGGTTGAAACCCGCGGTGGTACCGTGCACGCAGAAGTGCGGTCCGCGCTGGGCAGCCTCAGCGATCTGCAGCCAGCCGATCTGCTGGAAACGCCGCTGCCCGACCGGCCGGCCCGGCGGACCGCCGCTCTGCGCGGTTACCAGATCAGCACCGAGTTGGCCCGCCTCGAGATATCGCCGCTGATCGACTCCGCTACAACGGCATTGGCCCCCGAGACCGAGAACTGCCAGCCGCTGTACGCGCGCTACTGGCTGCACAACCGCGGACCCGCGCCGCTGGGCGGCTTGCCGGTCGTCGCGCATCTGCATCCGCATCGGGCCGCGGCCGCCGGGACGGACTTGGATCTGCGTCTGACCGTCGCCAGCGATTGCGTCGACGCGAGGTTAGCAGGCGCCGTCACACTGGTCTGTCCGGCGCGCTGGTCGGCCGACCCGGCTCGGCAGTCGTTTGCGCTGCCGGTGGGTGGCCATCTGGAAAGCCATGTGGCGGTGCAGATGCCAAAGTATGTCGAGCCGGGTGTGTATCCGGTTCGGGCACAGCTGCGGGTCGACGGCGATCACCTGCCGCCCTCGTGGCATCAGGTCGTGGAGGACGTGTGCCTGGTGACGGTCGGCGATGTCGACGACAGCCCGGTGATGTATCTGGTCGACGGTCCGGCCGATGTCGAAGTGGCCGTGGGCGATTCGGCAAAGCTGACCGTCACCGTGGGTAGTGAGGCCTGCGGCGACCTGGCTATCGAGGCGCATCTCGTCAGCCCGTGGGGGACCTGGGAGTGGATTGGACCGGCGACCCAGGGTGCGGTGTTGCCGGCCGGTGGCACCGCCGAGCTCAGCTTCGATGTCGCACCGCAGGCCTGGGTCAAGCCGGGCAGGTGGTGGGCGCTGGTGAGAGTTGGTTGCGCCGGAAACCTGGTCTACTCGCAGGCGGTCAACGTGAAGGTCCGATGAATAACGCGGCGACGTGCTGACCCTGGCCCTCGACATCGGCGGCACCAAAATCGCCGGCGGCCTCGTCGACTCGTCCGGTGAACTGGTGCACACCGCCACCTATCCGACGCCGAATGGCCCGGCAGCAGAGCATGTTTGGACAGTGGTGCAGCAGATGATCGCCGACACGGTCGCCGTGGCCGACGGCGCGATCCGCGCGGTCGGCATCGGCTGCGCAGGACCCGTCGACTCGACCGCCGGGACTGTCAGCCCGATCAACATCGTCAGCTGGCGCGGCTTTCCGCTGCGCGATCAGATCGCGGCCGTGGTGCCCAACGTGCCGGTGCTGCTGGCCGGCGACGGCGTCTGCATGGCACTCGGTGAGCACTGGCGCGGGGCCGGTCGCGGCGTCGACTTCCTGCTCGGCATGGTCGTTTCCACCGGGGTGGGCGGTGGGCTGGTGCTCGGCGGGGCGCCGTACCACGGGCGGACGGGCAACGCGGGCCACGTCGGTCACGTCGTTGTCGAGCCCGACGGGCAGCTGTGCCACTGCGGCGGCCACGGCTGCGTCGAGACCGTCGCCGCCGGCCCGTGGATGACGCGGTGGGCGCTGGACAACGGCTGGGCCGGGCCGCCGGGGGCGGACGCGGCGGCGCTGGCCGACGCGGCCGCTGCCGGTGATCGCGTCGCGGTGCTGGCGTTTCACCGTTGTGCCACCGCGCTGGCCGCGATGATCACCTCGGTCGGCGCGGTATGCGACCTGAATTGTGTGGTCATCGGCGGGGGAGTGGCGAAATCCGGTCGGACATTGTTCGACCCGCTGGAAGCGGCGCTGGCGAACTACACGGGTTTGAGCTTCATCCGCGACCTGCGGGTGGTGCCCGCCGAGCTCGGTGCCGACGCCGGGCTGATCGGCGCGGCCCGGCTGACAGTTGTCGGCTAGCGCAGCACCGTTTTGGCTGATCGCTGCCGTCCACGGTATGGTTGTCGGCGATCCACCGAAGACCGTCGGTCACCGAGCAATCGGTTGAAGGTCCGGGAATTCCCGGCGGCCCACGCAGGAGGACGAGGCAGACTTTCGTTGACCGCGCGCCGACGCAATATCCACGCCCCGACCGCTTCCTGCGTCGGGGCGTTCGTCATTCCCGGGCCGAGAACCCAAGGAGGAATGCATGGCCCAGGCTGACAAGGCCACAGCCGTTGCAGACATCGCCGAGCAGTTCAAGAGCTCCAGCGCGACCGTCATCACCGACTATCGCGGCCTGACGGTCGCGAACCTGGCCGAGCTGCGCCGCTCGCTGGCCGGCTCGGCGAGCTACTCGGTCGCCAAGAACACGCTGATCAAGCGGGCCGCGTCGGAAGCCGGCATCGAGGGCCTCGACGAGCTGTTCGTCGGACCGACCGCGATCGCGTTCGTCAGCGGCGAGGCCGTTGACGCCGCGAAGGCGATCAAGAAGTTCGCCAAGGACCACAAGGCATTGGTCATCAAGGGCGGCTACATGGACGGTCGCGCGTTGACCGTCGCCGAAGTCGAGCGCATCGCCGATCTGGAATCCCGCGAGGTTCTGCTCTCCATGCTGGCCGGAGCGATGAAGGCCAACCTGTCCAAGGCGGCCGGGCTGTTCAACGCCCCCGCCTCGCAGGTGGCCAGGCTTGCTGCCGCACTGCAGGAGAAGAGAGCCGCCGAGGCGCCCGCCGAAGCTGCTGCCCCCGAAGCCCCGGCTCCTACGACCGAGGTCGCTGCGGCCGAGCCGGAACCGACCGAAACACCGGCGGAATCAGCCGCCGAAACCACCGAATAACCTTATCCACCACTGAGGAAGGACCCACCATGTCCAAGCTGTCCACTGACGAGTTGCTCGACGCCTTCAAGGAACTGACCTTGCTGGAGCTTTCGGAGTTCGTCAAGAAGTTCGAGGAGACCTTCGAGGTCACCGCGGCCGCCCCGGTCGCCGTGGCCGCTGCCGGCCCCGCTGCAGGTGGCGCGCCCGCCGAGGCGGCCGAGGAGCAGTCGGAGTTCGACGTCATCCTCGAGGCCGCCGGCGACAAGAAGATCGGCGTCATCAAGGTTGTGCGTGAAATCGTCTCCGGCCTGGGCCTGAAAGAGGCCAAGGACCTGGTCGACGGCGCGCCCAAGCCAGTTCTGGAGAAGGCGCCCAAGGAGGCTGCCAACGACGCCAAGGCCAAGCTCGAGGCCGCCGGCGCCACCGTCACCGTCAAGTAGTCGATCCGCGAAAACCCCCGAAGCCCACGCACTCGGCTTCCGGGGTTTCGTGCATTCAGCGACGCTGGACTGCGTCCTGCTGAGACTTTCGCACCTGCTCAGGCGAATCGCCTAGCGCGACAAGAAGATTCGTCGTCAGCGCGGCCAGCACCGGCCCGACGGCGCTACCTTGCGCGCCGTAGTAGCCGGCGAGCTCGAGCATGACGAAGCCGTGGACCGACGCCCAGAACTGCGCGGCGGTGGCCACCACGGTGGCGTCGTCGTCGGGTGAGCCGGCCGCGATCCGACCGGCCGACACGCAGCGGTGCACCCCGCGCACGACGTGGGCGAAGCTGGGGTAGTGGTCGTCGATCTCGGCCACGCTCAGGGTGAGGACATCATGTGCCGGCGCATTGATACCGTGCGCGCTGGTGCTGCCGAACATCAGCCGGTACATATGCGGGCGTTCGATCGCATAGCCTCGGTAGGCGATCCCGGTAGCCACCAGATCCGCGACCGGATCCGGCGTCGACGGCATCGTCATCGCGGCGTCGAACTGGCGCAACCCCTCTTCGGCGACCGCGGCGATCAAACCGGGCATTCCGCCGAAATAGGTGTAGACCGCCATCGTCGACGTCCCCGCGGCGCTGGCGATTTTGCGGGTCTGCAGCCCGTCGGGACCGTCCTGGTTGAGAATGTCCACCGCGACGCTCAGCAGCTCATCCCGCACGCTGCGTTCGTTCTGCGAATTCCCTGGACTCATCAATTGACATCTTGACACAGCCCGCCAAAGATTGGTATAACAATGGCATATCAATGTTATTCGAGCTTGGAGGCCGAAAGTGAGCACAGCCGTCACCGCCACACCAGCGAACCCGTATCTCGATGACTTTCTGGCGCCGGTCAGCACCGAAGTGACCGCGACCGATCTGGCGGTCACCGGTCATATCCCCGACTACCTCGACGGGCGCTACCTGCGCAACGGCCCCAACCCCGTCGCCGAGGTCGACCCCGCCACTTATCACTGGTTCACCGGCGACGGCATGGTGCATGGCGTATCGCTGCAGGACGGCAACGCCAACTGGTACCGCAACCGCTGGGTCCGCAGCGCCACTGTGCGCGCGCACCTAGGCGAGCCGACGACGGCCGCCCCCAACCTGCGGACCGGCATGCAGTCCCTCGGCGCCAACACCAACGTGCTGGCCCACGCCGGCAAAACCCTGGCCGTCGTCGAAGGCGGCGTGGCCAACTACGAACTCACCGACGACCTCGACACCGTCGGGACCTGCGACTTTGACGGGACCCTGGCCGGCGGTTACGCCGCTCATCCGCACCGCGACCCGCGTACCGGCGAACTGCACGCGGTGTCCTACTCCTTCGCCCGCGGCAAAACCGTGCAGTACTCGGTGATCGACACCCACGGCCAGGCCCGGCGGACCGTCGACATCGAGGTGTCGGGATCGCCGATGATGCACGACTTCTCGCTGACCGAGAAATATGTGGTGCTCTACGACCTGCCGGTCACGCTCGACCCGGTGCAGGTGATGCCGGTGAAGGTGCCTTCGTGGCTGCAGTACCCGGCTCGGTTGGTGGCGCAGTCCGTCATCGGTCGCGTGCGGGTGCCCGGGCCGATCGCGGCGATGGTCAACCGTAAGGAGCGGCAGGACTACGTAATGCCGTACGCCTGGAATCCGCGCTATCCGGCCCGCATCGGTGTCATGCCTCGCGAGGGCGGCAACAAAGACATCCGGTGGTTCGACATCGAACCGTGCTACGTCTACCACCCGCTCAACGCCTACTCGGAGATGCGCGGCGGCGATGAAACTCTGGTGCTCGACGTGGTCCGCTACGAGCGGATGTTCGACCGCGATCGACGCGGGCCCGGCGGCGTCACCCCCACGTTGGACCGCTGGACCATCAACCTGACCACCGGCGCGGTGTCCACCGAACGCCGTGACGACCGTTCCCAGGAGTTCCCCCGGATCAACGAGACGCTGTTGGGCAGCCGGCATCGTTTCGGATACACCGTTGGCGTCGACGGCGGCTTCGTCGACTCAGGCAGAACGAAAATGTCGACATCGTTGTTCAAGCACGACTACGCGACCGGATCGAGCATGGTGGCTCCGCTTGACCCCGACCTGCTGATCGGTGAGATGTCCTTCGTGCCGCGTCCGGCCGGCGGCTCCACGACCTCGGCCGAGGACGACGGAATTCTGATCGGCTACGGGTATCACCGCGGACATGACGAGGGCCAGCTGCTGTTGCTCGATGCCCAAACCTGCGAATCGGTGGCGACGGTCCATTTGCCGCAGCGGGTACCCATGGGTTTTCACGGAAACTGGGCGCCCCGGGACTGATCAAATCTCACATACCCGTGCGCTACAGTGACTCAAGCCACAAGCAGGGCTTGGGCTGCCATGAGCAACGTCAGCGGGAGGGTTTCGCATGGGCATCGGTATCTCGGTCGAGGGACTGACGAAGTCTTTCGGGTCCCAGCGAATCTGGGAAGACGTCACGATGGAGGTCCCGGAGGGCGAGGTCAGCGTGTTGCTGGGTCCGTCGGGTACGGGTAAGTCGGTCTTCTTGAAGTCGCTGATCGGCCTGCTGCGTCCCGAGCGCGGCTCGATCGTCGTTGATGGCACCGACATCACGGAGTGCTCGGCCAAGGAGTTGTACGACATCCGCACGCTGTTCGGG
>NZ_DASXEP010000006.1:0-4633 GCF_036490025.1 Mycobacterium sp.
TGGACCATTTCGACATCGCCATCATCGGCACCGGATCTGGCAACACCATCCTCGACGAGCGCTATGCTGACAGACGCATCGCGATCTGCGAGCAGGGTGTGTTCGGCGGCACCTGCATCAACGTCGGCTGCATCCCGACAAAGATGTTCGTCTATGCCGGCGAAATAGCGCAATTCGCTAGGGAATCACCACGATTCGGTGTTGATGCGCATGTCGATGGCGTCCGGTGGAACGACATCGTCTCGCGAGTATTCAGCCGCATCGACCCACTGGTGATGAGCGGCGAGCAATACCAGCGTTCCTCGCCCAACGTAGAGCTGTACATGAGCCGCACTAGGTTCGCCCCGACCATGGAGAACGGGCGCTACAAGCTACGCACCGATGACGGAGACGAATTCACCGCCGACCAGGTTGTCATCGCTGCAGGCGCCCGTGCCACCGTGCCAGACGCGATCGCCAGGTCCGGGGTGCAGTATCACACCAGCAACACCATCATGCGCATCGCGAAGCTGCCCGAACACCTAGTGATCGTTGGTGGCGGTTTCATCGCAACTGAGTTCGCCCATATCTTCTCGGAATTGGGTTCTCGAGTCACGCTGGTCATCCGTGGCGGCACGTTGCTCAGACAATGCGATGACACCCTGTGTGAACGATTTACCGATATCGCCGGCAAGAATTGGAACATCCGGAGCCACCGTAACGTGATCGGCGGCATCCAAGACAACTCCGGGATCACCCTACATCTTGACGATGGTTCTCGACTTCGCGCTGACACCTTGCTGGTATCGACCGGGCGGATCCCCAACGGTGACTTGCTGAATGCCGAATTAGCTGGGGTCGAGGTTATCGACGGGCTGGTGAGCGTGGACGAATACCAACGGACTACCGCGCGCGGCATATATGCCTTGGGTGATGTGAGTTCGCCATACCAGCTGAAGCACGTCGCCAACCATGAGGCCCGCGTGGTCAAGAACAACCTGCTGGCCGATTGGGACGACACCGATTCGCTGATGCGGGCCAATCACCGTTACGTGCCGTCGGCGGTATTCACCGATCCGCAGATCGCGATGGTCGGCCTAACTGAAAACGAGGCCCGCGCACAAGGTTACAACGTTAAGTCGAAGGTGCAAGATTACGCAGACGTCGCCTACGGATGGGCGATGGAAGACACGACCGGCTTCGCCAAAATCATCGTCGACGATGACACCGGGCTGATCCTAGGCGCCCATATCATGGGCCAGCAGGCCTCACTACTGATCCAACCCCTGATCCACACTGACAACGTCCCAGTCATCTCCGCAACAGATTTCTGCGCCGATCAAAGACAAAACGATTGCGGAACTTTTCTCATCGCAAGTGGTCCACTCGGCGTGTGTGGCCTCGGCTAGGCGACTTCCCAGTGCGGGTCGCTATGACCCGCCCCGACAGTGCAAGTCAAAGGATTCCCCACATCGCGAGACGTCGGACATTCTGTACGCAGCGCGGCGGCAGACCCGGGTTGTCGGTACCTGAGGGCGGCCGCCCCATCTGCCACGCCCGCGGTCGTCTTCACCCGGGTGAATCGGTCTTGAGGGTGATGACATCCCACCCGGCCCGGCAGCACGCTCATAGTCGACAAAGCATTGCGGATCCTTTCCGCGCGGGCGCCCGCCCTCAAGCAATAGCTGCTGTGTCTCTCCGATGGGGTCGCAGGACACCGTGGCCAAACCACAACCATGTCGAACGACCAAGAAGGGGCACTATCCGGTGAACCCCAGAACAGCACTGCTACTTTGCGATAGACCGTTGCCGCGCCATCGTCTCACCAGTCCGGTCTCCGTTCACGTCGACGCCGGGGCTCAAGCTCGATCGTTGCTCGAATTCGATCAGGCACCGATCTCGCCAGGCTTGTACCCGTTAGTCCGCGATCACCATCGCCACATCATCCTCACTGGCGCCGACCGATGAGCACACCAGTCCCCCGCCGGTATGACCTGGTGGTCGTGGGCGCCGGCTCGGGCGGATACGTCGCTGGCATCCGCGCGGCCCAACTCGGCATGACCGTCGCGATCGTCGAAGAACGCTACTGGGGCGGGGTCTGCCTCAACACCGGGTGCGTTCCGTCAAAAGCCTTGCTGCGCAATGCCGAGATCGCCTCCATCCTAACCCATCAGGCAGAAGAGTTCGGTATCTGCGGCGACATTCACCTCGACTATGCCCGTGCCGTGTCACGCAGCCGCGAAGTCGCCGACGCCCGGGTCCGCGGCGTGCACTTCCTGATGCGCAAAAACAAGATCACCGAAATCGACGGACGCGGTCGCTTCAGCGGCTCGCACGCTCTCGACGTACAGCTACGTGACGGCGGCACAACCAGTCTCCGCTTCGACAACGCCATCATCGCCACCGGCTCACGGGTGCGGATGCTGCCCGGGGTCACCCTCAGCGACAACATCGTGACCTACGAACAGCAGATCCTCGACGCAGCAATACCCGAGTCCATCGTCATCATCGGCGCCGGCGGAATCGGCATGGAATTCGCTTACATCCTCAGCAGCTACGGCGTCGACGTCCAAATTCTCGAGTACGCCGACCGCGCACTCCCCAACGAAGACGCCGACGTCTCCAAGGAATTGACCCGCCAGTACCGACGCCGCGGCATCCCCATCCAGACCAACACCCGGGTGGACTCGGTGATCGACCACGACGACCACATCACCGTCGCCCACACTGACCGCAACGGCCACACCACCTCAGTCGAGGCCGCCCGCGCGTTCATCTGTATCGGATTTTGCCCCAACGTCGAAAACCTCGGCCTCGACATGCTGGGCGTGCACCTCACAACAGGCGGGGCAATCGACATCGACGACTACATGCGCACCTCGGCTCCCCACATCTTCGCGATCGGCGACGTCACCGCCAAAGTGCAACTCGCCCATGTCGCCTCAGCCCAAGGAGTTATCGCCGCCGAAACCATCGCCGGCGCCGCGACCATGCCCTTGGACTACAGCATGATGCCACGCGTGACCTTCTGCCAACCGCAGGTCGCGAGCTTCGGCTACACGGAAGACCAGGCCCGCGCCAGCGGCCGCAACATCCGAGTCGCGACGTTTCCCATGCAGGCCAGCGCCAAAGCGCACGGCCTAGGCGAACGGGCCGGCTTCATCAAACTCATCGCCGACGCTGCCCATGGCGAGCTGCTCGGAGCTCACCTCGTCGGCTCCGAAGTCAGCGAGCTACTCCCCGAACTGACGGCCGCCCAACTCTGGGACCTGACCGCCACCGAGCTGGCCCGCAACGTGCACACCCACCCCACACTCGGCGAGGGACTACAGGAATGCTTCCACGCTCTGACCGGCCACGCCATCAACCTCTGACAACACCGAAGGCAGGCACGCTTTGCCGCACGACGCTCTAGAACCAGCCCACACCGCAACAGTCATCCGGCGTGCACTCGGCGCCGGTCCGCGGTCACGCCAACGCATCGCCGCTGACTGATGGCCGACACCACCCGGTTTCGTGATGTCATCGTCGTCGGATCAGGCGCAGCCGGATACACCGCGGCGATCTACTCGGCTCGGGCCGGGCTGGACACCCTTGTCATCGAAGGCCATGAGCCCGGCGGTGCCCTCGTGGTCGCCGGGGACGTCGACAACTACCCCGGTGTCGGCCCATTCGTCTCGGGTCCCGCGTTGGCTGACGCGATGCGGCGGCAAGCAAAGCACTTCGGCGCCGAGCTACGCCCAGGCCGCGTCGACAGATTCGATCTCGGCGGCGAGGCCAAGACAATCAGCGTGCGCGATATCCGACACCACGGCCGTGCCCTGATTCTTGCCATGGGCTCGGCCAACCGGCCCCTCAATGTGGCCGGCGAACGCGAGCTCATCGGCCACGGCGTGAGCACCAGCGCTAAACGCGACGGCGCACAATTCACCGGATGCGACGTCGCCGTCATCGGCGGTGGTGAGGCCGCGCTCGAAGAGGCCCTCCACCTTGCGCCACTAGCCCGCCACGTCACCCTCATCCACCACCGCCCCCAGCTCCGGGCACCAGCCATCGCCGTTGCCCGCCTGCGGGCCCATCCCAACGTCGCGATCCTGACATCCACCGAAGTGCTTGCCGTGCACGGCGACCAACACGTCGCCGGGGTGCGCATACGCGACACACGTCACGGCAACGACTCCAACATCACGGTCGCAGCCGTCTTCGTCGCCGTCGGCCAGACGCCGTGCTCCGATCTATTGATCGGACTCGTCGAACTCGACGCCCGTGGCTACATCATGAGCAAAGGCGATGCGACCTCCACGTCCCTCGCGGGCGTATTCGCCGCCGGCGACCTGATCGACCGACGCTACCGCCAAGCAGTCACCGCCGCAGCCAGCGGCTGCGCGGCGGCACTCGACGCCCAGCGCTGGCTGAGCCAATCGCACTGTCCCGTATCAGATTCCATCGCCAGGAAAGGAAAGATCCCCTCATGACACCACCGCGGCCAATCACCGTGAGCGATGCCTCGTTTACCACCGATGTCCTCGACAGCCCCACACCGGTACTGGTTGATTTCTGGGCCCCGTGGTGCGGTCCGTGTCGCGCGGTCGCACCGATCCTTGAACAGCTCGCCATCGACCACGGGGATAAATTGACCGTGGCGAAGCTTGAC
>NZ_DASXEP010000044.1:0-10282 GCF_036490025.1 Mycobacterium sp.
CGCACCGTGGAAAGACATCGAAGCCCAGGGCTGGATCGCCCCGGCGGAATGCGTCGAGGTGCGGGTCACGATGACCGACAGCGAGCGGATGATGTACGCGACTGCCGAGCCCGAAGATCGCTACAAGCTGTGCTCGACTGCGCATTCCAAGATCGCGGTGGTCAAATCGATCCTCAGCCGCCACCCTAACGAGCCGACCCTGGTGATCGGCGCCTACCTCGATCAGCTCGAGGAACTGGGCAGCGTGCTGGGCGCCCCGGTGATCCAGGGATCGACCAAGAACGCCGAGCGCGAGGCGTTGTATGACTCGTTCCGCCGCGGCGAGGTGAGCACCCTGGTGGTGTCCAAGGTGGCGAACTTCTCCATCGATCTGCCGGAAGCTTCTGTTGCAGTGCAGGTTTCGGGCACATTCGGCTCACGCCAGGAGGAGGCGCAGCGACTCGGCCGGCTGCTGCGGCCCAAGGCCGACGGCGGCGGCGCGATCTTCTATTCGGTGGTGGCCCGCGACAGCCAGGACGCCGAGTACGCCGCGCACCGACAGCGCTTTCTCGCCGAGCAGGGCTACGGCTATGTCATCCGCGACGCCGACGACCTACTGGGACCGGCGATTTAGCGAGCGCAGTTAGAGCGACAGGATGGTCGCCGACGCGGTCCCGGGTGCGCCGTACACCTGCGCCAATCCGACGCGCGGGTTGCCGGGCACCTGACGCTCGCCCGCCTCGCCTCGCAGCTGGCGGACCAGCTCATGCACCTGACGCAGGCCCGACGCACCGATCGGCTCGCCGTTGGCGATCAGCCCGCCGTCGGTGTTGACCGGAATCGAGCCGTGGATCTCGGTGGCGCCGTCGGCGACCAGCTTCTCCTGCTCGCCGTCGGCGCATAGGCCGGTCTCGGCCATGTGGATGACCTCGTTGCCGGCGTCGGTGTCCTGCAGCTGGGCGACATCGACATCCTCGGGCCCGATGCCCGCGGCCTCATAGGCGGCCTTGGCCGCGTAGACGGTGGGCGACGCGTCCTCATCCAGCGGGGCGAACGTGGCGTGCACCTCGTACGCGCCGTAGGTACGGGTACGGATCTCAGTCGCGCGCACGTAGACAGGTTTGTCGGTGTACTTGTGTGCGATGTCGGCGCGGCACATGATCACGGCCGCGGCGCCCTCGTCGGGTGCGCAGAACATGTATTGCGTCAGCGGGTAGTTCAGCACGGCCGAGTTGAGGATCTGGTCCTCGGGAATCGGCTTGCGGCGGAACGCATTCGGGTTCAGTGCCCCGTTGCGGAAGTTCTTGGCGGCGACCTTGGCCAGCGTGGCCTGAGAGATGTTGTGGTCGTGGAGGTACCTGTTGGCCTTCATGCCGAAGAACTTGGTGGTGACGAACTGCCCGTTTTGCGCATACCACTGCGGCAGCGCCAGCTTGGCCGGGTCGTCGGTGAACGCGCCGCGCGGGTGCTTGTCCAGCCCGATCGCGATGCCGATGTCGTACTTACCCAACCGGATGGTGTCGGCAGTCTGCTGAATGGCACTGGCCGCGGTGGCGCACGCATTGAACACGTTGGTGAACGTGATGCCCGTCAGCCCGACCAGCCGGGTCACCGCATCGGGGTTGGACACCTCGTGGCTGCCACCGAAGCCGAACTGGATGTCTTTCCAGCCGACCCCGGCATCTTTCAACGCGAACTGGATGGCTTCGGCACCCATCTGCATCGCGGTCTTCTCGAACCTGCCGAAGGGGTGCAGACCCACACCGATGATGGCCACATCACTAGTCATGTCGGACTCCTTCTAGATAAATAGTGGCGACCCGCTTCACGCGGCTCCGCCGCGCTCGCGATCGCCGCTAGACCGGCTGGAACGCGAAGGTGACGATCTCGTTGCCGTCCGCGTCGGTGGTGAACGGGATCATGGTGAGCTCGACCTGCTGTCCGAACTGCAACTTGGCCGGATCGTTTTCGGTCAGCCGGCCCTCGACGCGGATCACGTCATCGAGCTGAACCAAGCCCACCCCGAACGGCACGAAGTCGTCACCGGTGGGACCGGCGTACGGGGCCCCGGGCGGAAAGCCCTGTGTCGTCCACGCGACCAGGGTTCCGCTGCGCGGCAGCAAGTGCTCTGACATCGACGAACCGCTGCACCGAGGACAGAGCTCCTGCACCGGGAAGGTGGTGGCAGCGCAGTCGCCGCATCGGCTGCCGATCAACTGCGGGTTGTCATTGGGCCAGGTAGAGATGGTGGGGTCGATTGCCTTCTGCATCGAGAGATCCTCCGTCAGCCGCCGCTGGTGATAATGCGCTCACCAAACCGTACAACAGCGTTCCGCAAAAGCGGAAACCGCATTCTCATTGTCGTTCGCGGCGCCCGATCCGGAGCGGTTTTCCCTTCACGCGGAGTCAAACCCTTCAGCGCGACGGCCACGTCTGCCACCGTTTTCGCAATGGTGAGTGGTTCTGCCCAGACGGTCGCCGATGCCGCGGCGACGCCGACGGTCGGCAGTATTTGGGCTACCCACCGGTGGAGCATTCTGCGGTGGTTGTCGCCGGCGCTGCTCGTCGTGTTGTGGCAACTGTTCAGCGCCACCGGGCTCATTCCCGGTGACGTCCTGCCGGCACCGCAGCTGATCGTCGATGCCGGGCTGCAACTGATCGAGAACGGGAAGCTGGTCGAGGCGCTCGAGGTATCCGGGCTGCGCGTCGTCGAGGGCCTGCTGCTCGGCGGCCTCGTCGGGGTCGCCCTGGGTGTGGCCGTCGGGCTGTCGCCGTGGGTTGAGGCCACCGTCGATCCGCCCCTGCAGATGTTGCGCGCGCTGCCGCACCTGGGATTGATTCCGCTGTTCATCCTCTGGTTCGGTATCGGCGAACTGGCCAAAGTGAATCTCGTCGCGCTCGGGGTTGCTTTCCCGCTGTACCTCAATACCTTCTCCGCGATCCGGCAAGTCGACGCCAAGCTGCTGGAAACCGCTGATGTTCTTGGCTTTTCACTCTGGCAACGACTGCGTATCATCCTGCTGCCGAGCGCGGCGCCACAGGTGCTGGTCGGACTTCGGCAGTCGTTGGCCATCGCGTGGCTGACGCTGATCGTCGCAGAACAGATCAACGCGGACAAGGGCATTGGCTTCTTGATCAACAACGCGCGCGACTTTCTGCGGATCGACATCATCATCTTCTGCCTGGCCGTCTACGCGTTGCTGGGCATCGCCACCGACGCCGGCGTCCGAGCCCTGGAACATCGAGCCCTGAGGTACCGCGCATGACTATCACCTCCGGCCGGCAAACCACCGTTGTCGGCAAGCTCAGCAACGTCAACAAGTTCTACGGCGATCGGCGCATCCTCGATAACATCTCGCTGGAGGTCCGGGCGAACGAGATCGTCGCGCTGGTCGGTCGCAGCGGATGTGGCAAGTCGACCGTGTTACGAGTGCTGGCGGGGCTTTCCGACGACCACGCCGGCAACCGAGAGGTCAGCGGCGCTCCTGCTGTCGCCTTTCAGGAGCCGCGGCTGTTCCCGTGGCGCGACGTGCTGACCAACGTGCAGTACGGACTGAACCGCACCACGCTATCCCGCGAGGCGGCCCGGGCCCGCAGCGAGCTGGCCCTGGCTGAGATCGGTCTTACCGATCACGCCCAGTCGTGGCCGCTGACACTGTCCGGCGGTCAGGCGCAACGGGTTTCGCTGGCGCGCGCACTGGTGGCCGAACCGCAGTTGCTGCTGCTCGACGAACCGTTCGGCGCACTGGACGCGCTCACCCGGCTGTCCATGCGGGCGTTGCTGCTCGACCTGTGGCGCAGGCACGGGTTCGGCGTCCTGCTGGTCACCCATGACGTGGACGAGGCGATCGAATTGGCCGACCGGGTGCTGGTCCTCGAGCGTGGCCGCGTCGCCCACTCCATCACCATCGAATCTCCGCGGCCCGCGCCGTCGGAGCGCACTGCCGAGCACGACCAATACCGCACCGACCTACTCGACAAGCTCGGCGTTCGGCATTGACAGCTAAGGCTATCCAGCGCACTGCCTTTCACCTCGGCATCGTCCTGGTACTGACCGCCGCCGTGGCGGCGTGCGTCTCCCAATCCCAGGGGCCGCAGCCCATCGGGGTGCCGGCGGCCGTGCCGACCGCAGAGCTGTCCGGGCTGACCCTGCACGTCGGCGACCAGAAGGGCGGCACCGAAGCGCTGCTGCGCGCCGCCCACGCCTTGGACGGCCTGCCATATCGCGTCGAATTCTCCACGTTCACTTCGGGCCCGCCGGAGATCGAGGCGTTGAACGCGGGCCGCATCGATTTCGCGATCACCGGCAACACACCGCCGGTCTTCGGCGCGGCGGCCAACTCGAAGACCCGGGTGGTTTCCGCCTGGGACGGCGCAGGCCTCGGTGAGCAGATTCTGGTGCGCACCAATTCGCCGATCGCGACGGTCCACGATCTGACGGGCAAGACCATCCTGGTGGCCAAGGGCAGCGCCGCCCACGCCAACGTGCTCGAGCACCTCGCCGATGCAGGGCTCAAGCCCAAAGACGTCAAGCTGGTGTTTCTGCAGCCCGCCGACGCGCTGTCGGCGTTCGCCAACGGACAGGGCGACGCCTGGGTGATCTGGGATCCCTATACGGCGCAAGCCAATCTGACGCTGAAGGTGCGCAGTATCGGGTCCGCGGACAACGGCTACCAGTTCGGCAGCGCGTCGGTGAAGGCACTGACCGATCCGAAACGCAATTCGGCGTTGTCCGATCTGCTGGTCCGATACGAACGAGCGGCCCAGTGGGCGCGGGCCAACCCTGAGCAGTGGGCCGAGAAGTATTCAGCCGCCGTAGGTTTGAACGTCACCATCTCCGCGCTGGCCCAGAGCCGGATCCGGCGGTTGCCGGTGCCGCTGGATGACAAGGTGGTGGCCGCCGAGCAACGGCTCGCCGACCTATTCGCGACCGCGGAACAGATTCCGGAGGCGCCCGATTTCGTCAAATGGGTCGACCGTAGGTTCAACAGTGTGCTCCCGGTGAGTAGCACGACCTGACGACACGAGGAGATGACGATGACGGTCACGGTGACGCTGGAACTCAGATTCAAGCCCGACGAGGTCGCCGCGGGCCGCGAGCTGATGGGCCGGGTTTTGCAGGACACCCGTGCGTTCGACGGCAACGTGCGAACCGATGTGCTCTTCGATGAGGACGACGAGGCGCATTGGCTGATCTACGAACTCTGGGAGACGGTCGAAGCCGACGAGGCCTACCGCGCCTTTCGCGCCGGCGAGGGCAAGATCACACAGCTTCCGCCGCTGCTGGCTGCTCCCCCGGTCAAGGTCAGGTACATCGCCAGCGACGTCTAACTCAGCGCCGGGATTACCTCGCGCTCAAAGAGTTCGACACCGGAACGGTCGTAGGCGGCCTCGGGGAAGTAGCAGATCACGTATTCACAACCGAGATCGCGTAGCTTCTGCAGCCGCTCGACCACCTGCTCCGTGGTGCCGGTAGCCGAATCCGGCCCGCTGGTTCCGGCGAGCATCGCGTCCGCGGCCGATTCCGGGACGTAGCCGACTAGGCGATCGCGGATGCGTTGCACGCGGTCGTCGACGTTCTTCTCCGAGGTGTCCACGATCGCGTTGACGTTGACCGAACGAACGATGCCTTCGAAATCGGTGCCGACGTCGCGGCAGTGACCGGCGAGCACGTCGGACTTGTGGGCGAACCCGGCCGGCTCACCGGTGAAGTTGGTGTACTGCGCATACCTCGCCGCGATCCGCAGCGTCTTCTGCTCGCCGCCGCCGGCGATCCACAGCGGAATCCCGTTGTCCTGCAACGGTGTCGGTGCCACGATTGCGCCGTCGACCTGATAGTGCTTACCGGCAAAGCTGACTTTTCCGTCCCGCCAGGCTTCGCGCATGATCTGGACGCCCTCGTCGAGGCGTCCCAGTCGCTCACCGGCCGATGGAAACCCGTAACCGTATGCCCGCCACTCGTGTTCATACCAGCCACCGCCGATGCCCATCTGGATGCGGCCACCGGAGATGATGTCGGCGGTCGCGGCGACTTTGGCGAGGTAGGCGGGATTGCGGTAGCTCATCGCCGTGCACATCTGGCCGAGCTTGACCCGTGACGTCGTCGCCGCATACGCCGACATCAGCGACCATGCCTCGTGGGTGGCTTCGCCGGTCGGCATCGGCACGGTGTGGAAGTGGTCGTAGACCCATACCGAGTCCCAGGCACTGTCGTCGGCGTAGGCAGCCAGATCGCGCATCACCGCCCAGTGCCGCTCGACGTCGATGCCGACCAGATCCAAACGCCAGCCTTGCGGGATGAAAAATCCGAATCGCATAACCTCGGACTCTAGCCCGACGAAGATACGAGACGGGCAGGCCGTTGGGAGGTCTGATGCGGATCCTTATCTCGGGTGCCAGCATCGCCGGACCGGTGCTGGCTTATTGGCTCGCACGCGGCCGTTTCGACGTCACCGTCGTCGAGCGCGCCCCGGCGCTGCGAAAGACCGGCGGCCACGCCGTGGACTTGTTCCGTCCGTCGATGGAGATTTCGGCGAGGATGGGCGTCCTGCCGCACATCGAATCGCTTGCCACCGGAACGGATCGGCTGACGCTGTACCGCGAGGGCAGGAGTCGTCCGGCACGAGTCGACCTCACCAAGATTGTGGGCGCAGCATCCGACCGGCACGTCGAGATCATGCGCGACGATCTCAGCGAGGTCTATTACGACGCCGGCCGCGAGCACATCGAGTATGTGTTCGGCGACTCGATCACGGCCATCGCCCCCGACGGCGAGGTGACATTCGAACATGCGGCGACGCGCAGGTTCGACGTCATCGTCGGAGCCGACGGGCTGCACTCGAATGTCCGGCGTCTGGTGTTCGGTGACGAGGCCGGGCTCACGCGGTTCATTGGCGGATACCTCGCGGTGGTGTCGGTGCCCAAATCGCTTGCACCCGAGGGCGAGATGATCATTCACGCCGGTGTTGGCCGGATGGCGGGCATCTACACCGCGCAGCATCTTGACGACGCCCGGGCACTGTTCATGTTTCGGAGCAAGACTGAGCTGGACTACCACTACCGAGACACAGTGCGGCAGAAGGAATTACTGCGCGACGCGCTCGCCGGGTTGGCTGCGCAGGCAGACCACTGGCTGGCCGAAGTCGACCACGCGCCCACCTTCTATTTCGACTCGATCAGCCAACTCTCACTGGATATCTGGTCACGCGGGCGAGCTACCCTCGTCGGCGATGCCGGATACTGCCCCGGGCCCGCGGTGGGTGGCAGCACCAGCCTGGCGGTCATCGGGGCGTACGTGCTGGCCGGCGAGCTCATCGCGGCTCGCGGAGACCATCTGCGCGCATTCGCCGCCTACCAGCAGGAGATGGCCGAGAAGGTCAGTCGTAGCCGGGTCTTCGCCCGAGGCACCGCCAAGACCCTCCTTCCCGGCTCCAGCGCGGGGGTATGGGCCGTCACCCGTGGTGCGCAGTTAGTCTCGTCGCTGCCCGCGCCATTCACCAGGGCCGTCGCAAGGTTGAACACCAAGGGCGTCCGAATGCACGACTCGATGGCAGTACCCGACTACCCCGACGTAAGCATCTGAGACGATGCCCCTAAGACATCAACCGCGGCCGCCCGCCACGAGAGGAATCACCGTCGATGCACCTCACCGGTATCGGGATCTGGAGTAGCCAGCTTCGCTACGGCAACCCTGCTGAATCCGCGGACGCAGCAGCGGAATTGGACGAATTGGGGTTCCGGGCACTGTGGATACCCGACGTTGGCGGGGCGGTCTTCGACGCGGTGGGCAACCTGCTCGCCGCGACCAAGCAAACCACGGTCGCCACCGGGATCCTAAATCTCTGGATGCATACGCCGAGCGACGTCGCTGCGTCGTACGCAGAACTGACTGCCGCCCACGGCGATCGTTTCCTGCTCGGTATCGGGGTCAGCCACGCGCCGCTGATCGATGCCGGCGAGGCCGGGCGATACCGCAAACCGCTGGCGGCGACGGCGTCATTCTTGGACGAATTGGACGCCGCGCCGCAACCGGTTCCCGCCGATCGACGCGTGCTGGCGGCGCTCGGCCCGAAAATGCTGTCGCTGTCGGCGAGACGTGCCGCCGGGGCACACCCCTACCTCGTCACCCCCGAGCACACCGCAGTGGCCCGTGGGACTCTGGGCGACGGACCCTTGCTGCTGCCAGAGCAGACCGTGATTCTCACCGACAGCGCCGACGAAGCACGCGCTATCGGAACCGACTGGCTGCGTTCGTATTTGGCTTTGCCGAACTACGCCAACAATCTGCTCCGTTCCGGCTTCTCCGAAGACGATCTGGCACAGGTGAGCCCGCGCCTTTTCGACGCGATCATCGCTTGGGGCGACGAGGGCGCAATCCTGCGTAGGGTCTCCGAGCATCGTTCGGCCGGCGCCGATCACGTGTGCATCCAGGTGTTGCTGAGCGACCCGAAGGCCTATCCGCGCGAGCAGTGGGGCCGAATCGCGGCAGCGCTCACCTAGCGAGTCACACCCGCCTCTCGGAGAGGCGGTGCCCGATGTGCCCACCTCTGAGCGACAATCTTGGTCAAATGTCGTACCCGCGTGCGATGTTTCGGCAATGAATCCGCCCTACCTTCGACGGATTGAGCTGCCGTTACGTGCTCGCCTTCCACTTGGCGAACCGGGGTCCGGCCACTGTTGCCGAGTTGATCGACGGCGTTCGCCACCTTGGTTTCCGCGTTCAGGGTCGGCCATCGAAAGCCATCGCCGACGCGTTGCGGTGGGAGATCGAGCAGGGTCGAGTGCATCGACTCGGGCGCGGCCGATACGGCCCGGGCTACATTCCGCGTTCGACCGACTATCGGATCCACCGTCGCGTGCTGGCCCTTCGAGAAGCCGTTGTCGCTGTGAGGCGGGCACAAAGTGTGCCCTCCTGTTGCCTCATGTCAATATGCCCGCGACGGTATTCGTTGCCTCAAATGCCGGATGCCCGCGTGAGCTGGTTCGTCGCGTCGTTTGCTGATGCCGGCTTGGGTGGGGCTTTGCGCTTGGGTCCGGCCTTGGTGACGGTCAAGGTGACTAGCTCGTTGATGAGGGCCTGAATGTGGCGTTGCAAGGCGGCGGGATTTATGTCGAGGTAGGTGCGCGTCAGGTCCGCTTTCGCGGTCGTCGGAAGGTTCGGATGTGCCTGTGCACGCTGCTGCGGGGTGGCTGCGGTGTCGTACTTCTTGATGACTTTCGCGCCGTCGCGGGCTTTGTAGACAAGCTTTTGCTGGGGGCAGAAGTAGTTGCTCAGTAAGGATTGCCGTGTCCAGATCTTGTTGAGTAGCACTAGTTCTGCGGGTGTGTCGTAGCGGTGGTAGCCGACAAGGGTGCGCACAGTGGTCCAGTTTTTCTGCTCGACGTGGCAGCCGTCGTTCTTGTTGCCGACTCGCGAGCGAGTGAAGGTGATCTGGTGCTTCTCACACCAGTCGAGCAGGTGGAAGTTGATGAACTCCGAGCCGTTGTCGGAGTCGATGCCGCGGATCGGGAAGGGCATCACCGCGGTGATGTCGTCGAGGGCGGCCATGACCCATTTACGGGCCTTGTTGGGCACGCTGCGGTTCTCGGTCCAGCCCGTGGCGATGTCGGTGACCGTCAGCGTCCAGACATGCTCGCCCACCGCGTGGCCACCGTCATGGCTGACCAGGTCGATCTCGACGAAACCCGGGACCGCGTCGTCCCAGTCGGCCCACGTCCGCACCGGGATCTGGCTTTTGAGCAGCGTGCCCGGCTTCGTACGTGAGCGTCCCCTGGCCAGATACTTCTTGCGCTCCGGGGCCAAACGGCGATCGATGGTGGCCGCAGACATATCGGCCAGCAGCGTCGCGGTGTCCTCGTCAATGTCCAACTCGCCGTACCGACGCAGCACCGACACCAACTCACCCAGCATCGGCGCCAGCCTCTTCCCTGCCGGCATCCCCAACACCGACCAGCACAACACCAGCGCGGCAACCGCTTTCGGCCCATATTTCGGTGGACGCGGCCGCCGCGTACTCACCAGCTGCGGGCGCCGCGCGAGCCGCAACGCCTTACGCGCATGATCACGATGCCACCCCGTTGTCGCACACAACTCGTCAAGAATTCTTACCTTCTCGGCCTTGCCTGCCCGCCGGTAGCGGACCGCAATCACCCTCGTCACGGCAGTGCGCTGCGCCAACGTCAACTCCATCATTCGGCGGTAGCCCAGCCCCACCCCAACCGACCGCAACGACATGCCCTACGCGGGCACTTTCAAATGAGGCAACGAAGGAACCAAACGGGCATCTTTAACGAGTCAACGCGC
>NZ_DASXEP010000094.1:0-53994 GCF_036490025.1 Mycobacterium sp.
CAGCACCACCGTCATCGACCACGTCCACAGCACACTCGCAGACGCGCCGCACATCAGAACCACCACACACAACGCCGTCACACAGCTACGACAACAACTCACCAACGAATACGCCGGCGTGGCACACCACATCGGCCTCGATAGGCGGCAATTCAACGAGAGAGGTACCGATACCGATGCCGAGAGTACTCATGGCGCTTCGCCAGAAGACCGATCACAGCAGGTGGGCCGATACCCGTAATATCTTCGCGTCCTGGGAGTCTCGGACCGAAAGAGCTGCCGCTCTGGTGCCGAATCGCAGTCGGGTCATCGAGTTCGGGGCCGGCAACCGAGTCCTCGAGCGCTACCTCGACGAATCGTGCACGTACGCTCCGTCCGACATCGTCGACCGCGGGCCGGGAACGATCGTCTGCGACCTCAATCGGAGGCCGCTCCCGGAGCTTGGCGTCGGCGCCTACGACGTCACCGTCCTGATGGGGGTGCTGGAATATATGCGCGACATGCCCTCGGTGCTCGATTGGTTGACGGACCTTGCGCCGACCTGTGTGCTGTCGTATGCCTGCGCGCGAGGACGGCGCTCGTTTCCAAGCCGCATCGTCGGGGCCGTTGGCCGCCTGAAGGCGGGCTGGCTGAACAGCTATTGCGACGACGAGATCCGGTCACTCTTCCGCGAACGCGGCTTCGTGCAGTCGCACGAGGAAAGCTGGCAGAATCAGCGCCTTTTCGTCTTTTCCCGGCAACGTTCGCCGGGACATCACGCTCCCGGCGGCAGCTAAGCATCCAGACGTGCGAACCGGTCCTGTTCGTACTGCTCGACACAGGCCCGCCGCCTGACCTTGCCGCTGGTGGTGATCGGGATCGCCCCCTGCGGTACGAGCACCAGATCCGAGACGCTGAGACCATGCGACGCCGAGATCGCCGACGTCACTTCGTTCTTGATGGTGGCAACCTTCTCCAAAGCCTCCTGGTCCACGCTGGCGCCGTTCTTGAATTCGACGATGGCGACCAGCTTTTCGATGCCGTCATCTGGCACGGAAATCGCCACGCACCGGCCGCGGGTGATCTTCTGGATTGTCGCCTCGATGTCGTCGGGAGAGTGGTTGCGCCCGTACACGATCAACAGATCCTTGATGCGGCCGATGATGAACAATTCATCTTCGAAGAAGAACCCCAAGTCCCCGGTTCGCAGCCACGGCCCCGCGGCTGTGCCCGCCGGCGGATGTGCCAGCTCGGCGCGGAAGGACTCTTCGGTCTCGTGTGGTTTGTGCCAGTAGCCGACGCCGACGTTGTCCCCCTGAGTCCAGACCTCACCAATGGTTCCGGCCGGGCACTCGATGCGGGTCTCGGGGTCGACGATCCGCACGATGGGCGACGTCGGCACACCGTAACTGACCAGAGGTGTGCCCCCGCCATCCGCGGACAGCTGCGCCTGACCGTCGGTGAGTTCCTTGGAGTCGAAGTGAACGATCCGCGGGGACTCACCGGACTCGCGGGTGGCGATGTACACGGTCGCTTCGGCCATTCCATACGACGGCCGCAGTACCGCATCGCGCAGACCATTGCGGGCGAACCGTTCGGCGAAACGCTTGAGCGTCGCGGCTTGTACCCGCTCACTGCCGTTGAGGATGGCGTGGACATTGCCAAGATTGAAGCCGGCCATCTCCTCGTCCGACGTCTTTCGTGCCGCCACCTCGAACGCAAAGTTCGGTCCTGCGGTGAAGGCGTGGCTATGACTTGCCAGAAGTTGCAGCCAACGCGCCGGCCGCGCCAGAAACGACACCGGACTGGTGAGCACGGACGGCCGGCCCGCCAGCACCGGAACGCAGATGCCCAACAGCAGACCCATGTCGTGGTAGAACGGCAGCCACGACACAAACGTGGTGTCCGGTAGGGCGACCTTCCCGTACTCGGAGAAATAGGCGGACATGATCTGCTCGAAATTGGCCAGCAGATTCCGATAGGTGATCTCAACCCCTGCCGGTGCGCGCGTCGAACCTGATGTGTACTGCAGATACGCGGTATCGGACGTCGTATCGCCGCGAAGCCGCGTCCGGTGGCGAGCATCCAAGTCCAGCGAATCAATCGCGATGACAGCGGGCGCAGGTCGGTCCCGCGTCGGCTCGAGATATTCGGCGACGACGTCCGACACCGCCGAGGTCGTCAGTACCACCGACGGCGACGCGTCGCGCAGTACGGAACTCACCCGTTCGTCACTTGCGCCGCCCAACGGAACTGAGAGCGGAACCGCGATCAGTCCCGCCTGCAGCGCTCCGAAAAAAGCATCGATGTAATTGAGTCCCTGCGGTGCCACAATGACTGCACGGTCACCCGCCGATCCGTGAAGTCGCATCTCCTGCGCCACGTTCAGCGACCGCCGGTGCAGCTGAGACCAGGTTATGCTTTCGGCAACGCCGTCCCAATCCTGGTCGTAATCAATGAAAGTGAACGCCTTCTCATTGGGCTGCAGACTGGCGCGCTCACGCAGAACACTGGGAATGGAAGGTTGGACCACACGTGCCAGCTTACCGCCGCAGGCGCGTCGTTTGCCGGACTCGGCTGCATCTCATGCGTCAAATAGATTGTCGGACAATGACTGACGTATCAATCAGTATCCGCGGCGCCCATCATGTCGGCGGTTCCCCATCCGGCGGCCAGCTCGCCACGCCATCTTCCAGCGGAACCTCCAAGCTGTGCAGAATCGACGCGACCATGCGCCACGCGCTGATCGCCGTAACGAGCTCGACCAGCGTTTCGTGGTCGGCTCCGAATTCCTGCTCGCAGGCCGCCCAGGTTTCCGCGTTCACCGCGCCGTCGCGCAGCACGTCATCCGTCGCCGCGAGCACCGCCCGCTCCGCTGGGCCGAAACCCGGGTATGACCGCCAATCCCGCACCCCGAGTAGGTCATCGGCGCTGACCCCGAGTCCCCGCGCCACCCGCCAATGCTGTGTCCATTCGTAATCGCAGGCAGTGAGCCAACCGATCCGCATGATCGCGAGCTCGCGCAGCCGCGAATCCAACTTCCCGTGCCACAGCATGCTGGCGAGCAGGTCGTTGAGGCGACCAGCCAGCCCGGGGTGGTTCAACAGCACCTGAAAGATCGCGAGCTCGGCCATGTAATCGGGCACACCCGCTTGATCAGCGGCGGCTCGGGCCTCGTCCAGCGGGAGACGGGGAACGCGGGCTTTTCTCGGCGTCACGCTTGCTCAGTAAACCCGTTAACCGGCAACGGCTCCCGGCTCTGCGAAAGGCGAGCCGAAGTCGGCTACCCGCTCGAATCCATCTTTGCGCGCCTGCGCCGCGCCCAGCCGCAACAGGGCGCTCGTTGCGACGAACCCGGCGTGATCGATGATCACGAACGGGGACAACAGCCGGTTGTGCACAAACCCGAACGCCAGTCCGCTGTCCGGGTCGGCCCAGCCGAGCGAGCCGCCCAGCCCGACATGCCCGAAGCCGGGTATCGCGTCGAACGGCAGGCGGTGATAGCCGAGGTGAAATGCCAGCGGTATCAGCAAGTTTCCGTCCGGCCGCAGGCTGCGCCGGCCGCTGAGGCCGGCGGCCAGCTCGCGAGAAAGGAATCGGGTGCCGTCGATGCGCCCACCGTTGGCGATCGCACCGTACATCCGGGCCAGCCCACGCGCTGTCACCACACCGTTGGCGGCCGGGATTTCCGCGTCCAGCAACGGGATATCGCCTTGCGCAACTGCTTTCACACCGGGGAAGTACATGGAGCCGAATCCGGTGGACAGTGGCAGCGCGGCGATCCTCGGCGCCACCGCGTTGAATACCGGATTCTGGATAGCGCTTTGCGGCATGATGATCTGGGCCGGTTGCGTCGGCGCGTCGGCGGGAGGCCGGCCCAGGTGCAAACCGTCGGTGCCCAGCGGCTCCGCCAGCTCCGTTCGGATCAACTCCCGCATGCCTTTACCGGTGACAGCCCGTGCCAGCCCCGACAGCAGCCAGCCGTAGGTCAGCGCGTGGTAGGCCGACCGGCCGAACGAGTAGCCCGGCCGTGCCGCCGCCAGGCGTTGTTCCATCAGTTCGTGGTTCAGCAGGTCTTCCTTGCTGGCGCCGCGCAACGCCGACAGACCGGCCTGGTGCCGCATTACCTGCCGGACAATGATGTCCGCTTTCCCGTTGGCGCCGAACTCCGGCCAGTACCGGGCAACCGGCGCGTCGTAGTCGATCAGACCGCGATCGACAAGCCGATGGATGACGGTGGAGGCCAGGCCTTTTGTCGCCGAGAACACCATGGTGGCCGTATCCGCCGACCACGGCACCCGACCGCGCCGATCCGCCCAGCCGGTCCACACGTCCACGATGGGTTCCCCGTCAAGGTAGACGGCCAGCGCGCCGCCGCCGAATCGGCGGCCCGGGAACATACTGGCGAAGCTGCGCACCGCACAGGCAAAGTGTGGGTCGGCCGCGCCGTGAACACCGCGCGGCAACACTGATCGGCGATTACCCACCACTTCGAGGGCCATGCCATCGAATCTACCGTTACACTCTACAAACGAAGTGATATTTACCTTTCCGTTATCGAAGCAAGCCGCAATATTTCCTCAGCCGCCAGAGCCGGGGTCAATTTCCCGGTGAGAACCCGCCGCTCCACGTCGGCACGGCCGTTGCGCACCGCGGGGTTGGACAGTACCCGGTCCAGCACGGTGTCGCGGACCATCTGCCAGGTCCAGTCGACTTGTTGTGCGCGCCGCCGCGCCTCGAAGTCGCCTGCCTCGGTCAGCACGTCGCGATGTCGCTCGACGGTGTCCCACAGCTCTTCCAGCCCAGTGCCTTCCAATGCGCTCATCGTGAGAACCGGTGGACGCCAGAGGGTTTCGCGGGGATAGATCAGCCGGATTGCCCCGGAAAGGTCGCGGGCGGCTTTGCGGGCCTCGGTCAGGTGATCGCCGTCCGCCTTGTTCACCACGACGATGTCGGCGAGCTCCAGCACACCTTTCTTGATGCCCTGCAGCTGATCGCCGCTGCGCGCCAGAGCGAGGAAGACGAAGGTGTCGACCATGTTGGACACCGCAACCTCGGACTGACCGACCCCCACCGTCTCCACCAGGATGACGTCGAACCCGGCGGCTTCCAACAGCACGATGGTCTCCCGGGTCGCCTTGGCCACACCGCCGAGCGTGCCCGATGTCGGTGATGGGCGGATGTAGGCATCCGGATGCGTTGCCAGCCGCTGCATTCGGGTCTTGTCACCGAGAATCGATCCGCCGGTGCGGGTCGACGACGGGTCAACTGCGAGGACCGCCACCCGATGACCGCGCTCGATCAAGTACATCCCGAGTGCCTCGATCGCGGTCGACTTACCGACTCCGGGCACCCCGGTGATACCGACATGAAGGGCGTTGCCGGCCGCCGGCATCAACTCCAGCAGCAACTGCTGCGCCCCGTCGCGATGGTCGGCGCGGGTCGACTCAACCAGGGTGATCGCCCGCGGCAGCGCCGACCGGTCGCCGGAACGCACCGCCGCGGCGAGTTCGTCGATAGCGTCGCCGTTGTCAGTCGCCATGTGGCTAGAGGGTGTATCCGAGTCGCTCGGCCAGCTTGTGCATCAGATCGATGGCCGCGTCGGCGATCACGGTGCCGGGCGGGAAGATCGCCGTGGCTCCCGCCGCGTACAGCTCGTCGAAATCACCTGGCGGGATGACCCCGCCCACCACCACCATGATGTCGGAGCGGCCCACCTCGGCCAGCGCATCGCGCAGCGCGGGCACCAGCGTGAGATGACCGGCGGCCAGCGAAGACACCCCGACGACGTGCACGTCGTTGTCGGCGGCCTGGCGGGCCACCTCATCTGGTGTTGAGAACAGCGAACCGACGTCGACGTCGAATCCGATGTCGGCGAAGGCCGTTGCGATCACCTTTTGTCCACGGTCGTGGCCGTCCTGGCCCATCTTGGCCACCAGGATCCGGGGGCGCCGACCGTCGGCCTCGGCGAACTTCTCGACGAGTTCGGTGGCGCTAGCCATATTTTCGGCCTTCCCAGCTTCGTCGCGGTAGACCCCGGCGATGGTACGGATCTCCGCCTGGTGCCGCCCGTACACCCGCTCCAGCGCATCGGAGATCTCGCCGACGGTGGCCTTGGCGCGGGCGGCGTTGATCGCCAGTGCCAGCAGGTTGTTGCCCAACCCGTCCTCGCCCGCCCGCCCGTGCGCCTCGGCGGCACGCGACAGCTCGGCCAGGCCGGCCTCGACGGCGCCCGGGTCCCGGTGCGCCCGCAGCTCTTCGAGTTTGGCCAGCTGCTCGGATCGCACCCGGCTGTTCTCGACCTTGAGGACCTCGACCTCTTGATCCTCTTCGACCTGATATTTGTTGATCCCGATCACCGGCTGGATCCCGGAGTCGATGCGGGCCTGGGTACGCGCGGCGGCCTCCTCGATGCGCAGCTTGGGAATGCCGTCGCTGATCGCCTGCGCCATACCGCCGTGCTCGGCGACCTCGGCGATGTGGGCCCGCGCCCGCTGCGCGAGCTGATAGGTCAGCCACTCCACGTAGTACGAGCCGGCCCAGGGGTCGATCGGCCTGGTGGTGCCCGACTCCTGCTGGAGCACCAGCTGAGTGTTGCGGGCGATGCGGGCCGAGAAGTCGGTCGGCAGCGCCAGCGCCTCATCCAGTGCGTTGGTGTGCAGCGACTGGGTGTGACCCTGGGTTGCCGCCATCGCCTCGATGCAGGTGCGCGCGACATTGTTGAACGCGTCCTGCGCGGTCAGCGACCAGCCGGACGTCTGCGAATGGGTGCGCAGTGACAGTGATTTCGGGTTCTTGGGGTTGAACTGGGCAACCAACTCGCTCCACAGCAGGCGGCCGGCCCGCAGCTTGGCCACCTCCATGAAGAAGTTCATCCCGATGCCCCAGAAGAAGGACAGCCGGGGAGCGAACTTGTCGATGTCCAGCTCGGCGTCCAGGCCGGCCTTGATGTAGTCGACGCCGTCGGCAAGGGTGTAGGCGAGCTCCAAATCGGCTGTGGCACCGGCTTCTTGAATGTGATAGCCGGATATGGAGATCGAGTTGAACTTCGGCATCTTCGCACTGGTGTAGGCGAAGATGTCGGAGATGATGCGCATCGAGGGCTTCGGCGGATAGATGTAGGTGTTGCGCACCATGAATTCTTTGAGGATGTCGTTCTGGATGGTTCCGGCCAGCTTCTCCGGCGCTACCCCCTGCTCCTCGGCGGCCACCACGTACAACGCCAGGATCGGCAACACGGCGCCGTTCATCGTCATCGACACCGACACCGTCGACAAGTCGATGCCGTCGAAGAGCTGGCGCATATCGAGAATGGAATCTATTGCGACGCCGGCCATTCCGACGTCGCCCTGCACGCGCGGATGGTCCGAGTCGTATCCGCGGTGGGTGGCGAGGTCGAAGGCCACCGACAGCCCTTTTTGGCCGGCGGCCAGGTTGCGCCGGTAGAAGGCATTGGACTCCGCCGCCGTGGAGAACCCGGCGTATTGGCGGATCGTCCAGGGCTGGTTGACATACATCGTCGGGTAGGGGCCGCGGACAAAGGGCGGCTCGCCCGGAAAGCTGTTCAGTGGGTAGCCGCCGGATTCGACGGCGGCGCGGTCGGTGGCGATGTACACCGGTTTGACGTCGATGTCCTCCGGGGTGTGCCACACCAATTGGTCCGGGGTGTACCAGTGCGCGGCTGCTGCCGCCTCGACATGTTGGTCCACGACATCTTCGGTCGGTGTTGCGACGACGCGTTCGCTGTTCAGTGGGACATCGGCGAAGTTGCCTACAACGGGCGTGGTGGTCGTCATCGTCGCTAAGCCCCCAACCGGTCCAGCAGCTGTGAAAGAGTCTGCACCGCATTTATCTTCGCGGTAAGGAACTCGTCGGGCTGGTGATCCGCAGCGGCGACCGCTTTTTGCGGGCCGGCCAGACAGACGTGGGAGACCCCCGCGCTGCGGGCCGCCGCTACCACCGCTGACGCCTCGGTGCCGTACCGGCTGTCCGTCCCGCAAATCACCGCCACCACCGGTGAACCCGCATCGGTGACCGCCTCGGCGACCCCGTCGGCATCGACTGTCCCCGGGTTGATCGCCTCGATGCCGCCGGAGGCCAGCAGATTTGACGCGAACGTCGTACGGATGTTGTGTTCGGCCAGCGGCCCAACCGGCAAAAGCAGCGCCTGCGGACGCGACCCGGCACGGGCCAAGTAGACGTCGGAACGGTCCCGCAGGGCTTCGAACTCGGCGGCGTAGCGGATCAGTTTCCCCGCCGCGAGCGGTGAATACGACGAATCATTCTGCGGCAGAGCAGGCTCGGTGAGGTTCGGGTATTCATTGACGCCGGTGATCGCGGTCTTGCGATGGGCGATGTCGTCGGCGCGCCGGGCGGCTATCTCGCCGATCTGGCCCGCGATGAACTCACCCGCGTCGACGAATCCGCCGTGCTGCTCAATAGTCTGGAAGCTCTGCCAGGCCTGGTGTGCCAACTGATCGGTGAGGTGCTCGACGAACCACGACCCACCAGCCGGGTCCAGGATCCGGCCGACGTGTGATTCTTCGAGCAACAGCAGCTGGATGTTGCGAGCCATTCGGCGCGCGAAACTGGTTGCCATGCCCGGAAATCCGCCCTCGATGGCCACATCGAACGGAAACACCAGAACGGTGTCGGCGCCGCCGACGCCGGCACCGAAAGCGGCCAGCGTAGTTCGTAGCATGTTCACCCACGGATCGCGCTGGGTCATCATCGGCAGCGATGTCTCGGCATGCACCACGGCCGCGCCGCTGTCCGGCTCACCGACGACCTCGGCGACTCGTGCCCACAGCCGGCGCAGCGCCCTGACCTTGGCGATCGACAGGAACTGGTCGTCGTCAGCGGCCACCCGGAAACTGATCTGCGATAAGGCCTTGGCCACCGGCAGGCCGGATTCGGTAAGCACCCGCAGGTAGGCCACCGCGGCGGCGATGCTGCCCGCGAGTTCCCATGTCGCGTTGGCGCCCAGATTGTGGAACGCGGGGCCGTCGACGGTGATCGCCCGCACGCCGTGCTGGGCGGCCACCCGGGTCGCCATGCTGACGACCGCCGCGACCGGCGGAGCGGGACGGTCGCTGAGCGCTGCGGTGAGCGGGTCGGCCCCCAGATCGATCGACAGGATTGCACGCTGATCGGGTTCGACCCGGCCCGCCAATTCGAGCAGGACGTCGCTGGCGGCCCGGTAATCGGCGCCGGCATCGAGAATCACCGGCGCCATGCTCAGATAAACGCCCTCGAGCGCCTTGTCCAGTTGCGCGGGCGTCACGCCGGACTCCCCCACCCGGACCTGCAGCGCGCTGACGCCCTCGGCCAGCCCGGCAAGCACCGCGGAGTTGACCTCGTCGGCCGCCACCCCGGCCACCGGGTTAGCCGGAATGGCCTCAGCGACCTTCCAGCCGGACTTGACGTCCCGCAACGCATCGGCACCACGCACGAAGGGCCAGACACCCGGCAGCGGCGGCTCGGGCAACTCGTCCAGCGCGGTGTAAAGCGCCCGGATCGCGAGGGCCTCGTAGGTCGGGGTCTCCAGCATCTGCTCGGGTGCCGGCCCGAGTGCCGCTATTTCACTGGCGTCCCGCTTCGTGCTCTTGGCCAGGACCCCGGCCACCGCCGTGCGCCATCGCGCACGACCCTGCTCGAGATCGGCAGGTTCGGCGGACACATCGACTGGCACCGGCGGCTCCCCATTCCAATATGTAGCGGTCCAGAATGCGGCAGTCCAACGCTGGCCTGCCACCCGACCACCAGGCTAAATGATGCTCGGTGGTGTCATCGCAGACCCCGCGGCAACCGGGCCTGACGAGCCATGACGACCGCCGACGTAGGGAGTACCTTACTAAGGTAGACCGGCTAACGTTAGGGCGATCATGTGTACTCGACCGCAGGGCACACCCGATCAGCCCGGCTCGGTGATCCTGCTGGCGCAGCTGCCGCCCGGAAAGCGGGCGACGGTGCTGGGCACCGTCGCGCAAGCCAATCCGATGGTAGCGAATCGGCTGGGGCAGTTGGGCTTTCGCGCGAGAGCCGATGTTGATGTGATTCGCCGGGCGCCGCTCGGGGATCCGACCATCTACCGGGTGCAAGACACCGAGCTGTGCCTGCGCCGCCGGGAGGCAGAGCTCATCGAAGTCCTCCCCGAAGTGGACCGATGACCGCGTGCCACGACGTCACGGCGTCTCCGGTTGCCCTGACCGGTGTCCGGCGGGTGGCTTTGGTCGGCAGCCCCAACGCGGGCAAGACCAGCGTCTTCAATCATCTGACCGGCTTGCGCGCCAAAACCGGTAACTACCCGGGCGTCACCGTCGGCCGCAGCGTCGGCACCACCACCGTGGATGGCGTCGCGATCGCCATGGAAGACCTGCCGGGCACCTACAGCCTCGATCCCATCAGCCCCGATGAGCAGGTCGTCACCGACTTGCTGGCCGGCGACTATCCCGATATCGGTCGGCCCGACGCGCTGGTGCTGGTCGCCGACGCGACCACGCTGCGCCGCTCGATCCTGCTGATCGGCCAGGTGCTGAGGCTGGATCTACCGTGCCTGCTGGCACTGACCATGACCGACGAACTGACCTCCCGCGGCGGCCGGATCGACGTTCAGGCGCTGTCGACGGCGCTGGGGATCCCGGTCGCCGCGGTCGTCGCGCACCACGGGACGGGAATCGACGCGCTGCGTGCACAGCTGGCGTCATTCGAGCAGTGGCAGCGGCCGCCGGTCCTCCCCCCGTCCGGTCCGGAGGCCATCGACGCGTGGGGCCAATCGGTACTCGACGCGGCCGATTACGTTGCCCCGCAACCGGATCAACGTACCCGCCGAATCGACCGGGTGTTGCTGCACCCGCTGTGGGGCACCGTCGCCTTCTTCGCGGTGATGTTCTATTTCTTCCAGGTGCTGTTCACCGCCGCCGCCCCCCTGCGGGATGGCATCGGCAACGCGCTGACCTGGCTGGGCGGGCAGGTCGCCGGACACGTCGGCAATCCGGTCATCCGCGGACTGCTCGGCCAGGGCATCATCGGCGGCGTCGGCACCGTGCTGCAGTTCATTCCGCAGATCGTGTTGCTGTTTTGCCTGCTCGCGTTCCTGGAGAGCGTCGGCTACATGTCGCGGGCGGCGTTCTTGATGGACCGGGTCATGGCCAAGACCGGGTTGGAGGGCCGCGCCTTCGTCGCGATGCTCTCGTCGTTTGCCTGCGCGATCCCGGGCATCATGGCGACCCGGACGTTGCCGTCATCGCGAGACCGGATCGCCACCATCGTCACCGCGCCGCTGATGACCTGCTCGGCGCGGCTGCCGGTGTACACGTTGCTGGTCGGGCTGCTGGTGGCACCGCAGACCCGGTGGTGGGGGCTCAGCGCGCAGGGCGTCACGATGTTCCTGCTGTATCTGGGCGGCGGGACGTCCGCGCTGATCGCCGCGTTGCTGGTCAAGTCGACGATTCTGCGCGGCGATCTGTTGCCGTTCACGATGGAGCTTCCGCCGTACCGACTGCCTTCCCCGCAGGCGATGCTGGCCGCCATGTGGAGTGCGGCCAGGGTGTTTCTGCGCAAGGCGGGAACCATCATCCTGGCCACATCTTTGGTGTTGTGGGCGCTGCTCAGTCTGCCCGCCCGCCAGGCGCAGACCCGGGGGATGTCACCGACCGATGCGACCGCGTATGTGATGAATCACAGCTACGCCGCCGACGTAGGTCGCGCTGTCGAGCCGGTGTTCGCTCCGCTGGGCTTCGATTGGCGTACCGATATCGCCTTGGTCGGCTCGCTTTCGGCGCGCGAGGTTTTCGTGTCGACCCTGGGCCAGGTGTCGGCGGCGACAAATCCCGACGATCCGCACGCGGCGCTGGCCGCCATGACCGATGAGCACGGCCACCGAGTGTTCAACGCGCCCACGGTCATCGCGCTGATGGTGTATTTCATGTTCGCGTTGCAGTGCATGTCGACGATCGCGGTGATGCGCCGCGAAACCAACTCGTGGCGTTGGCCCGCCTTTGCGTTCGGCTATATGTTCGTCCTCGCCTGGGTGATGGCGTTCGTCGCGCGCTCGATCGCGATCGGCCTCGGCGGATGATTCCGATCCACGCCACCGCCACCGCCGACCCGCAACAACTGCGCTGGGTGATCGCCGCGGACCGGCTGCCGGCCCGAGGCACGGTACGCCGGGCTCCGGGGCGGCTCGGCGCCCTGCTCGACGGCGGCGTGATCGACGAGATCGAGGTCCGCACAGCCGATGTGCTGATCACGCTGCGCGCCGGCGACAGCTGGCGCGACGTGGGCGACGACGTTCGCGACGCGCTGTGCCACGCCCTGCTGGATCCGGTGGGCTGGCAGGTGGATGTCGGGCCCGACGACGCCACCGTGCTGGCCGCGATCGCCGCCGAGCTGCTCGCCGGACCGATCGGCGCGCTCGCCGAATCGCACGGTGGCTCGATCGAATTGGTGTCGGTCGAGGGTGACAACGTCAACGTCCGGTTGCTGGGCGCCTGTCACGGCTGCCCCGCAGCGGCCAGCACGGTACACGACAAGTTGCGGCACGAGCTGCGGCGCCGGTCCGGTCGAAACGTCACAGTCAACAGCGAAAACAATTCAGCAGCAGTGCCATTGGGCAAAAGGCTGCTGTCGTTGATCGTCCGCTGACGCGGGGTGCCGGCTCAGTCCGTAGGCTGCACCCTGTGACGGGTCGCGCCATCCGCAGAATCGTCGACACGCTGCCCCCGCTGGGCTCCGCGGTCGTTGCCACCGCGGGTCAAGTGTCCAGGCGCCGACTGGCGCTGACCGGGGCGGTGATGGCTGTGCTGGTCGCGGTCGCGCTGCTGGTTCCGCTGCCCTCGGCGGTGGAACTGCGGGACTGGTCGACGTCGATGGGCCCCTGGTTTCCGCTGGCGTTTCTTGCCGCCCACATCGTCGTGACCGTGTTGCCGTTTCCGCGTACTGCGTTCACGTTGGCCGCCGGATTGCTGTTCGGGCCGTTGCTCGGGGTCACGTTGGCGGTGACCGCCAGCACGGCCAGCGCGATGATCGCGCTGGTGCTGGTCCGGGCCGCCGGCTGGCAGCTCAGCCGGTTGGTGCGTCACCAGGCTGTCGACAGGCTCGACACTCGTCTGCGCGAGCGCGGCTGGGTCGCGGTGATGTCGCTGCGGCTGATCCCCGTGGTGCCCTTCGCACCGCTGAACTACGCGGTCGGCGCGTCCGGGGTGCGGGTGCTGCCCTACGCGTTGGCCACGGTCGCGGGTCTGCTTCCCGGCACAGCGGCCGTGGTGATCCTGGGCGACGCGCTCACCGGCGACGTCAGCCCGCTGCTGTTTCTGGTGTCGGTGGCCACCGGCCTGGTCGGGCTTACGTTGCTGGCGTACGAGATTCGTCAATACCGCCGGCATCACCATGGCGCGGTGACGGACTTCGAGGCGGCCACCGAGCCGGCGCTGCGGAGCTGACCGACTGTCGCGGGGCCGCAGCAGCGGTGATTCAGCCATACACTGAGAATTCTTGGAGGCAACCTGATGGACGTAAGACAGCTGATGGCCGCGGCGGCCATCGCCAGCTCGACCCTGACGTTCGGGCTGGGACTGGGCAACGCCGCCCCGCTTGATCCTCCCCCGCCGTGCCCGAGTTGCGATCCTCATGCGCCGCCACTGAAGGCGATGAAGTGCTGGCCGTACGGACGCGTCGGACCTGGAAGCGCCCGGGGCGGTGGCGGTGTACCGGTATACCCGCCGCCGTGCCCGCCGGGCACCCCGCACTGATCGCGCAGCCGTCTGCGGCGGCTAGTCGCAGTCCTGTACCAACTCACGTGCCTCCTGCTCCGTCTCAACCGTGGGCGGCGACCCCGGCAGCCGCCGCCCGGCGACTTCCGGCGTGAACAACAGGGTGACCGCGCCTACCAGCCCCGCGACGATCAGCATGTACGCCGGCACCATGGTGTTGCCGGTGCCGGACACCAACGCCTGGGCGATCAGTGGAGTAGTGCCACCGAGGGCGGATATCGAGACGTTGTACGCGATGGCCAATGCTCCGTTGCGGACATTGGTGGGAAACAGTGCCGGCAGCGTGGCAGGCGACGTGCTGTCGAAGCACAGTTCCATCAACCCGATCAGTAGCACACCGATGAAGACCAGCGGAAGGCCGCCACCATGGCGAATCAGCAGGAAAGCCGGGATCGACGCCACGATCAGCAACCCACAGCCGGTCCGCATGATCGGTTTCACCCCGATGCGGTCGGAGAGCGCCGCGACCAGCACCAGCAGCATGGCCAGGATTGTCAACGTGCCGGTGATCATCGCCAGCGCCGCGGCGTGCCCGACGTGGACGAAGACCTTCAGATAGGTCGGTAGGTAGCCGCTGAGCATGTAGTCGGCGGAATTGGCGGTGTACACCAGCGCTGCGCAGACCAGCATGGAGCGCCACTGCTCGGCGATGGTCCATCGGTATTGCCGCGAACCGTCGCCGGGGCCGTGCACCTCCTGGCTGTCGCCTTGGTAGTCGGGCGATTCATCGAGTTTCGTCCGCATGTACAACGCGACCACACCCAACGGCGCGCTCAGCAACAGCGGCACCCGCCATCCCCAGGTCAACATGGCGTGGCTCGGTAGCCAGGTTTGCAGCCCGGTGACCAGTAATCCGGCCACCACGAAGCCACCCAGATTGCCCAGCGGCAGAAACCCGACCACCATCCCACGTTTGCGGTCCGGAGCCTGCTCGACGATGTAGGTCATTGCGCCGACGTACTCGCCGCCGGTCGACAGGCCCTGGAACAGTCGCGCGACGACAAGGAGGATCGGCGCCCAGACGCCGATGGTGTTGTAGCCCGGCAACAGACCGGTTGCCGTGGTCCCCGCCGTCATCAGCACGATCGTGATCATCAGCACCCGCTTGCGTCCGATCCGGTCGCCGAGCGGACCGAACAGAAAACCGCCGAGCGGGCGCACGACGAACGCCGCTGCCAGCGTGCTGAAGGTGGCCAGCAGGTGGATCGCGCTGACGCTGTTACCGGGATAGAAGACCTGCGCGATCGTCGTGGCGATGTAGCCGTAGACCCCGAAGTCGTACCACTCCATGAAGTTGCCGATGGAGGCACCCTTGATCGAGCGGCGCATCACCTGCGGGTCAGTCACCTGAATCTGGTCAAGGGTCCACCTGCGACGGCGTCGCCGACGCAGACCGGTACGCTGGCGTGCACTGTTCATCAGGTCGTCAGTACCCGTTACCTGCCGGTTTGAACGCAGGAGTGATCAACCCCGCTTCCTCCGAAAGACGGTTCCGACAAGATGGAGGCATGCCGGACACGACGTGGCTGCGGACGCGGGTTGCCGGAATCGGTGCGCGCATCTTGCGCACGCGCCCGCTGATGCGGGCCCCGATCTGGCTTTACCAGGCCGGCGCCGGGGCGATGCTCGGCTCGCGCCTGCTCATGCTCGAACACGTCGGGCGCAAATCCGGGGCCAGGCGCTATGTGGTTCTCGAGGTTCTCGGCCATCCCACACCGGACCGCTACCTCGTCGCCTCCGGCTTCGGTGAGAAGGCGCAGTGGTATCGCAACATCAAGGCCAACCCGCGGGTGCGGGTCTACGCCGGCAGCCGCTCACCCGCACCGGCAACCGCGCGAATCCTCACCCAGCAGGAAGCAGATCGCTGCCTCGGCGACTATGTGAGGCGGCATCCACGGGCCTGGAACCGATTCAGGCCCGTGCTGGAACGGACCCTCGGCAGCCCGATCGCCGAGACCGACACCTCGCTGCCGATCGTCGAGCTGCGACTCGGCTAATTCCTTTCCGGCCCTTTGATCGTCAAAGCGGCATACGTCGCCAGAAACGACGCCGCCGGCAGGGTATTCACGATTCGATCGCGAACACGAACATGTGCGGCCACCGCGAGCACGAAATACAGCGTCAGCATCGCGGTGGTCAGCCGCGCCAGCGCCGGAATGCGGCCGGCGGAAAGCAAACCGATCGCCGAGGCGGCCTTCACCACCGGCAGGATCCAGCGGATGTTCGGTGGAACACCGTATTGGTCAAGGGCTTTGGTGATCGGCGCTATCGGAATCGCGCACGCGACCGCGTCGCCGGCCTGGAACGCGGCCAGCCCCGCATAGGTTTTCGGCGACGTCAGAGCGCTCACCTCACTGCCCCAGCTGATGTCGCGCCGGCAGCGTGTCGTCCACGGGCATGCGGGCGTCGGCCTCTGCCTTGGCTACCGCTTGGACGATGGCCGGGTCGGTCTCGGTGGAGAACCAGTCAGCCACCTCCGCACTGTCATCCTCGGCCGCCGGCGGGTTGTCCTCGACCGGGGATGGCTGATACCGGAACACGCCGTCCTCACCAGGTGCGCCGAGCAGCTTGGTGAACCCCTGCAACGCCGCTCCGAAGTCGCTGGGCACCAGCCACACCTTGTTGGCTTCGCCTCGCGCCATCTGCGGCAAGACCTGCAGGTATTGGTAGGCCAGCATCTCCGGGGTGGGCCGGCCCGCCTTGATCGCGGCGAACGTCTTCTCGATCGCCTTGGCCTGGCCCTGGGCCTGGAAGTAGGCCGCGGCCCGCTCACCCTGCGCCCGCAACATCCGGGATTGTCGATCGGCTTCGGCGGCCAGGATCGCGGCCTGCTTGGCGCCCTCGGCGGCCAGGATCTGCGACTGCTTCTCTCCCTCAGCCTGTGTGATCGACGCCTGCCGCATCCCTTCGGCGGTCAGGATCACCGCCCGCTTTTCCCGGTCGGCTTTCATCTGCTTTTCCATCGACGCCTGAATCGATGGCGGCGGGTCGATGCTGCGCAGCTCCACCCGCGCGACTCGCAGCCCCCAGCGGCCGGTGGCCTCGTCGAGCACGCCGCGCAGTTGGCCGTTGATCTGGTCGCGCGAGGTCAGCGTCTGCTCCAACGTCATGCCACCGACCACGTTGCGCAGTGTGGTGGTGGTCAGCTGCTCGACACCGACGATGTAGTTGCTGATCTCGTAGACCGCGGCCTGCGGGTTGGTCACTTGGAAGTAGACGACGGTGTCGATGTTGAGCGTCAGGTTGTCCTCGGTGATCACCGGTTGCGGCGGGAACGACACCACCCGCTCGCGCAGATCTATCCGGGCCCGGACCCGGTCGATGAACGGCACCAGCAAGGTCAGCTGTCCGCTGATCGTGCGGCTGTAGCGACCCAGCCTTTCGATCACCGCCGCTTCGGCCTGCGGGACCAGGGTCACCGACTTGGCCACCACGATCACCGCGAAGACGACGAGAACAGCCAACAACAACAACCCGGCAGCTGCACCTTGCATGTAATTCTCCTATTGCTAAAGAGGGTTTACGGACTCTTCCAGACCACGGCAGTGGCCCCATCGATATTCATGACGGTCACCAGGTCGCCGGGTTCGAACACATCACCGTCATTCAATGGCCTCGCGGTCCACACCTGACCTTCGACTTTCACCTGGCCCCCCTCGCGGGCCACCCGGTCGAGCACCAGCGCGCTTTTGCCCTCCAGCGCCTTGATGCCCATCGACAGGCTTTTCGCGGGGGTCAGATGCTGCCGTAGTGCAGGTCGGACCGATACCAGCAGCAGCAGAGAAACCACCAGGAAAACCACACCGTCAGCCCAGATCGGCAGATTGAGCAGCCAGCTTGATCCGGCCGCGGCCAGCGCCCCGCCGCCCAGCATGAGCAGGAACATGTCGCCGGTCAGCGCCTCCGCGCCGGCCAGCCCCAACGCGACGATCAGCCAGATCACGGCCGCAGACATGCCGTCAGGATACTGCGTGATCGGCCATGTCCGCGGCGAACAACTAGACTGCGAAAACATGTGGTGCCCCAGCGCAACGCTTTCGGTCTGGGCCAACGCCTGGCTTGCCGGCAAGGCCGCGCCCGACGACATCCTCGACGCGCTATCATGCTGGGCGCCAACGCATTCCGTTACCGCCTACGACGCCGTCGCGGCGGGCCACACCGGCTTGCCGTGGCCGGACATTCAGGACGCGGGTGCGGTATCGCTGCTGCAGACGTTGCGCACGGCGGCCGGCCCGGCGGCGAACGGCACCCCGTCGATCCGGGTGGTGCTGCCGGTTCCGGGTGATGTCCGCGGGCTGCCCCCGGGCACCCAGTTCGAGCGCGATGCGTTAGCGGCCGGCGAGGCGGTGATCGTGGCGGATCCGGTCGATCCCGGCGTGGCCGTCGGACTGGTGCCCGAATTCGCCTATGACGAATCCGACGACGAATCGGCGATACCCGAATTGTGTGCACTGTCGTGGACGGTGTACTCCCTGCCCGGTGTGCCGGTGACCGACCACACCGAATTGAGCGAGGCCGAATACGCGTTGCGGTCGGCGGTGCGATCCGCCGCCACTGCGCTCACCACAATCGGGTTGGGGTCCGCCGGCGTCGACGTGGACGATCCACGCGGGCTGGTGGAGCAGTTGTTGGAATCCACACGCCAGCACCAGGTTCCCGAACCTGCCCCGTCGCGTGCGCTACGGGTGCTGGAAAACGCGGCACACGTCGACGCGATCATCACGGTCAGCGCCGGACTCAGCCGAATCGGCACGCAGTCACTGTCCGAGGCCCAGATCGCCACCGACGCGCTGCGGCCACTGGCCGGGGTGGTGCGATCGGCGAGAATGGCTGCGCTCAGCGCGATTCTGCACGCCGCGTGGCAGAGCTAGCTCGGTCGGACCTGCGTGACGCAGTGCGGCGGACGGCACGCCTCACCGTTGATGCCCGCCGCGCACCCGGGCACCGGATCTGGTCCGATCACGCGCGCCGGCGCACGGCCGCAACGTAGTTCGTCGATCAGCTGCACAACCAGCCGGGCGAACCGCGGATCGGCGTTGGGCGTGCCGACTCGCGCAAACCCGATGCCGGCGGCATCGGTTTGTGCGCGCAACTCGGTATCGAGGTCCCACACCACCTCGATGTGGTCGGCGACGAACCCGATCGGACAAACGATCACGGCCCTGACGCCGGTTTGGGTCAGCGCTGCGACGTGGTCGGCGACATCTGGCTCCAGCCACCGCACCTGGGCAGGGCCCGAACGTGACTGCCATACCACGTCGTAGTCGGCGTAACCCGCGGCCGCCGCGACAAGCCCTGCGGCATAACGCACTTGGCGGCTGTACAGCTTCGGGCCGAGGTTGTCGTCGGCGGCCAGCGGGATCGAATGCGCGGTGAACACCAGCCGCGCGTCCGTCGGCACTGTGCCTGCGGCGACGGAGATGTTGTCGGCAAACATCTCGACGAACAACGGATGGTCGAAGTATCGCCGGAGTTTGACCAATTCCGGGGCGCCGGGCCCAGCCGCGCGCCTGGCTCGGTCGATGTCTTCGGAATACTGGGTACACCCCGAGTATCCGCTCCACGCCGATGTCGTAAACACCGCCGCCCGCCGGATACCGTTGTCGCGCATGGTTGCGACGGTGCCTTCGACGTAGGGCTCCCAGTTACGGTTGCCGAAATAAACCGGGATGTCTATGTCAGCTTGCAATTGGGCGATCAGATCGCGGTTGATTTGGTTGATCGGTGATACCCCGCCGAAGTGCTGGTAGTGCTGCGCCACGTCGTCGAGGCGCTGCGGTGGAACATTCCGGCCGCGGGTGACGTTCTCCAGGAACGGACGAACCTGCTCGGGTCCTTCGGGCCCGCCGAAGGACAGCAGCAGGACCGCGTCGAAATCCATTGCTTGTCAGAGCAATTGGGTGCTGGCGCCGCCGTCAGCGTAGATGATCGTGCCAGTGGTGGCCGGCAGCCACTCGGACAGCAGCGCACACACCGTCTTGGCCACTGGTGTCGGGTCTTTCATGTTCCACCCGATCGGCGCCCGCTGGTCCCAGCCCTCTTCGAGCAGCTGCATCTGGGCGCCCGCCTCGTCGCCCAGCGCACCGCCGACGATGGCGCTCATGGCCAGCGTCCGGATCGGGCCTGCCGCAACAAGATTCGAGCGGACACCGTACTTGCCGGCCTCGCGTGCCACAAATCGGTTGACTGATTCCAGCGCACTCTTGGCCACCGTCATCCAGTTGTAGGCCGGCATCGCCCTGCTCGGGTCGAAATCCATACCGACGATGGAACCGCCCGGGTTGATGATCGGCAGCAGCGCATTGGCCAGCGAGGCATACGAGAAAGCAGAGATGTGAATGCCTTTGGAGACATCTTCATAGGGCGCATCGAAGAACGGGTTGATCCCCATCCCGGTCTGCGGCATGAAGCCGATCGAGTGCACCACGCCGTCGAGCTTGTTGCCCTCACCGATCTCGGCCGTCACGCGCTCGGCCAGCGAAGCCAGCTGCTTTTCGTCCTGCACGTCGAGTTCGATCAGCGGCGCCTTCTGCGGCAGCCGATCGGCGATGCGCTGGATCAGCCGCAACCGGTCGAATCCGGTCAGCACCAACTGGGCCCCGGCCTCCTGCGCCACTTTGGCGATGTGAAAAGCGATCGAGGCGTCGGTGATGATCCCGGTGACCAGGATTCGTTTGCCTTCGAGCAGTCCTGCCATGTCCGTCCTAATCTTGTGATTTCGTCAGTGGCCCATACCCATGCCGCCGTCGACCGGGATGACCGCGCCCGAGATGTAACTCGCATCCTCGGACGCCAGGAAGCTGACCACGCCGGCGACCTCGGCGGCGGTACCGACCCGCTTCGCCGGAATGAATTCCAGCGCCCCCTCCTGAATCCGCTCATCCAGCGCGCGGGTCATGTCGGTGTCGATGTAGCCCGGGGCGACCACGTTGGCGGTGACCCCGGCCTTCGACAGTTCCCGGGCGATCGAGCGTGCCATGCCGATCACACCCGCCTTGGACGCGGCATAGTTGGCCTGGTTGCCGATGCCCCAGGTGCCGGAGACCGAACCGATGAAGATCAACCGGCCGAACCGCTTTCGCTGCATGCTGCGCGATGCACGCTGAACCACCCGGAATGCCCCGGTGAGGTTGGCGTCGATGACTTTTTCGAATCTCTCTTCTGTCATCCGGATGAGAAACGCGTCCGCGGAAACGCCGGCGTTGGACACCACCACTTCGACCGGACCCTGGTGCTCCTCGACCGCTTTGAAGGCCCGGTCGACGGCCTCGTTGTCGGTGACGTCACACTCGACGCCGAAAAGGCCGTCGGGCGCACCCGATCCGCGGTGCGTGACGGCGACCTTGTGGCCGTCGGCGGCCAGCCGCTGGGCGATCGCCAGCCCGATTCCCCGGTTTCCGCCGGTGACCAGGACTGAACGGGATACGAATGCGGGTTTGGTCCCGCCGGCAGCGGGGTCGATCGTGGTGTCGGCCCTGTCAGTCACCCCGACAACCTATCGCTTGGCCGCAGCGTCGCCGAAATCGCCCGGCGTTGGTGTGCAACGGAACTAGGTGGGCAATCGCCGGTTGATCAGCAACGCCGCCAACCCGGCCAGCGCCAGCACCAGCGAACCCAACCGGAGCCAGCCGATGCTGGCGTCGCCCCTGATCGTCTCGTAACCGATCTGCTGCTGCAGTGAGGCGTAAACCTGCTTGAGCTCCTGCAAGCTCGACGCGTCGTAGTGGGTGCCGCCGGAGAGCTCGGCAACTTTTTTCATCGTGCTGTCGTCAACCGGCACCGGCTGGCGCTGCCCGTTGATCTCCACGAAGCCGTACGGGGTGCCGAACGAGATGGTCGAGATCGGCACCCCTTGGTCCTTGGCGGTCCGGGCCGCGGTGAACGCGCCCTTGGGGTTGTCCGGGTTGGTCGGCATCGTCTCTTTACCGTCGGAGAACAACACGACGCGCGCCGGCGGCGGGGTGTCGCCCCCGCCGATCACCGCACCCACGGTGGCGATGGCCTGCAACGCGGTGAAGATGCCCTCGCCGGTGGCGGTGCGGTCGGCGAACTGCAGCTTGTCCAGCGCGGCTTTGGTCGAGTCGCGATTGGTCGTCGGCTGGACCAGAACGGTCGACGTGCCGGCGTAGGCGATCAGCCCGAGGTTGATACCCGGGGTCAGCTCGCCGGCGAATTCCTTGGCCGCCACTTCGGCGGCGACCATCCGGTTGGGTTCGACGTCGGTGGCCCGCATGGACTGCGAGACGTCGATCACCAGCATGACGACCGCGCGGTTGCGCGGAATCCGGACGTCGTGCGTCGGGCCGGCCATCGCGATCGTGAACAGCACCAGCGCCGCAACCAACAGGATCGCCGAAAGGTGCCGCCACCGGGTGGGCCGCTTGGGCGCAATGCTTTCCAGCAGCTCCATGTTGGCAAAGCGCAGCATCCGGCGCTGCCGGGCCACCTGGGCGATGATGTAGAGCGCCAGCAGCCCGAGCGCAACCAGCAGGAAAAGGAAAAACCACGCGTGCGCGAAGCCCGATAGTGTCATCGGCCCGAGTAACGGCAAAGTCATAGCAGACCTGTCTTGCTGTTGTGGTCCGGCTCGTGGAAAGCGCGAGTCACTGGCGCCCCGCCAGTGACCCGCGGCGGCGCGATTCGACGAAACGGACGATGTCGGCGATCCAGTCGCGATCGGTTCGCAGCGGCAACAGTGGCGCGCCACAACTTCGCAGCGTGCGGGCAACGTCGGCGCGATGGGCGGCGGCGGCCTTGGCGAAGTCGTCACGCAACTGCTCGTCGATGGTGAATTCCCGGGAGGCGCCGGTCTCGGCGTCCTGCAAGATCACGTCGCCGACGTCGGGCAACTCGACGTCGCGGGGGTCGAGCACCTCGATGCCGAGTACCTCGTGGCGGGCGGCGATGGCTCGGATTGGACGCATCCAGTTGATCGGCCCGAGGAAGTCGCTGATGATCACCGCCATGCCGCGGCGTCGTTCCGGACGACGCAACGCATCGATGGCCACCGCCAGATCCCCGCGTACCCCTACCGGCGCCTTCGGCATCGTGGCGATGGTGCGCAGCAGCTGCTGCTCATGCTGCCGCCCGGAGCGGGCCGGCACTCGAGTTATCTTCTCGCCGTTGGCGATCACCGCGCCGAGCCGATTGCCTCCGCCACTGTTGAGGAAGGTGATGGCGGCCGCGGCAGCCACCGCCAGGTCACGCTTCTCGCAGACCGCGGTGCCGAAGTCCAGGCTGGCCGACATGTCGACCACCAGCCAGGTCTCCAACTCGCGGTCGGCGATCATCTGCCGAACGTGCGGGTGGGTGGTGCGCGCCGTGACCGCCCAGTCCATCCGGCGCACGTCGTCGCCGGGCTGATACTCGCGCGACTCGCCAGGCTCCGAACCCGGGCCGGGGATCAGGCCGAGGTGGTCGCCGTGCAGCACACCGTCGAGCTTGCGCTTGACCGTGAGCTCGAGCGTGCGCAGCGCCGCCGACAGCTTGGGGTCGTCGATCTGCCCGCGCTGCATCGACGGCGGACGAGTAGCCACGGGCTGCTCCGCGGCGGAGTTGCTATCGGTCACCGACCGCTGGCCGCACCCGCGGCCTGCATCACCGGCGGCACCGAATGGCCTTGCTGCGGGACAGCATTCACCTGCGGCATGCCGACGGTCTGCAGCACCCGGTTGATCACGACCTCGGACGAGATCTCGTCGGCCAGCGCATCGTAGGTGAGCACCAACCGATGCCGCAGCACGTCGGGGATCACCTCGACGATGTCTTGCGGGATCACGTAGTCGCGGCCGCGGACCAACGCCAGCGAACGCGAGGCGGCGATGATGCCCAGCGAGGCACGCGGCGATGCGCCGAACGAGATCCAGCTCTTGACGTCGTTCATGCCGAGCTGCTCGGGGTGCCGGGTGGCGGTGACGACGCGCACCACGTAGTCGACCAGCGCGTGGTGAACGAAGTTGTTCGACGCGATCTCCTGCAGCCGCAGCAGGTCACCGGTGTCCAGGATCTGCTTGGGCTCCGGCGGCTTCACACCCATCCGGTAGATGATCTCGCGCTCTTCCTCGGGCGAGGGGTAGCCGACATTGATCTTGAACAGGAAGCGGTCGCGCTGCGCTTCGGGCAGCGGATACACCCCCTCGTGCTCGATCGGGTTCTGCGTCGCCATCACCAGGAACGGGTTGGGCAGCGGGAACCTCTTGCCACCGATCGAGACCTGACGTTCCTGCATGACCTCCAGCAGCGCCGACTGCACCTTCGCCGGCGCACGGTTGATTTCGTCGGCGAGCAGGAAGTTGACGACGACAGGGCCGAGCTCGGTGTCGAACTCCTCCTTGCCCTGCCGGTAGATGCGGGTACCGATGATGTCGGTGGGCACCAGGTCGGGGGTGAACTGGATACGCGCGAACGTCCCGCCGACGACCCGGGCGAAGGTTTCCACGGCCAGCGTCTTGGCGACGCCGGGCACACCTTCGAGCAGCACGTGGCCTTTGGACAGCAGGCCGACGAGCATCCGCTCGACGAGTTGGTCCTGGCCGACGATGATGCGCTTGACCTCGAAGATCGCCCGTTCCAGGGTGTGCACCTCGGCGGCCAGGCCGTTGCCCCCGCCGCTCTGGGCCGCATGCGCAGGTGCCGTTGAGGAGCTGCCCGGGCCCGAGTAACCGCTGGTGCCCGGGGGCGGCCCGCCTGCTGATGTCATCGATTACCCTCCACGGCTCAACCTTCCAAGACTCAATCAGACACGACTGCTCGCACGACGAACATCGCGGGGCAGCGGCGTGCCCTTGTTCAACTATTCCAGGCCACCTGGGATCCGTCGACGTGGCCGTCCCGCTCGGCGACGACGCAGGCCGTATTCGGCCTGCCGAGGAGCCGGGCAACCAACTCGAGACGCCCGATCAGTTCTCGATGATCCGGGTCAGGAACGGCGTCATGCCCCCCTTACGGACCGCGCTGACGGTGACTTTGCCCGCGCTGCCCGACGCCTCCAGCATCTGACCGTTGCCCAGGTAGATGGTGACGTGCTGACCTCCGCCAGGCCCGTAGAAGATCAGGTCGCCCCGCTTGGCCTGCGAGGGCGGGATGTGGCGACCGGCGTTGTACTGATCACCGGAGAACCTCGGAAGCAGCACACCCACCCCGGCGAAGCTGTACCGAACCAGCCCAGAGCAGTCGAAGCCGACGGTGTTGGCGCCGGAGTCGATGCCCTTGCTCGGCGCGTTGGGTGTGCCGCCACCCCACGAATACGGCACGCCCATCTGCGAGGAACCGCGCCGGATTACGTACTCCACCGCCTGCCGTCCGTAGACCCGCGGTATCCCGTTGGGACTGGTGGTGTTGCCGCCCAGGTTGATTCCCAGGCCGCCGAGGAACTGCTTGCCCAGATCAAGCGTGGTTTGGGTGGCGTTGGCAGTGGCTTGCAACGATTGGTTGGCGATGGCGACCGGGTCGCCCGGCGCACCTGCGCTGATCACCGGCGGCAACGTCGGGTCCCACGAGCCGTCCTCGGCGTTTGCCGGCACGGTCAGTCCGATCAGCAGGCTGAAGGCAGCCAGCACCGGCCAGACCAGCCTGGTCCAGCGCAAGCCCGCAAGGTCGGTAAACCAGTGGCGCATAAGCCCTTTCACTCGTCAGTATTCGATGTAACGGATCACGTAGGGCGTCATCCCACTGGTGCGAACCGGGGCGACCCGGACCTTCAGGCCGACGTCGGGCGCCTCGAGCATCTGCCCCTGGCCGAGATAGATCGTCACGTGCTGGCTGCCGCCGGGGCCGTAGAAGATCACGTCGCCGCGACGCATCTGCGAGGCCGGGACCTTGCGGCCCAGGTCGTACTGAGAACCCGAGTAGTGCGGCAACTTGATGCCCACGCCGGCGAACGAGTACAGCACCAGACCGGAGCAGTCGAAGCCAGTGGTTCCCGAGCCAGACCCGATGCCCTTGCCCGGGCCGGCGGCGGTGCCACCACCCCACGAGTACGGAACGCCCAACTGCGAAAGCCCGCGGCGGATCACGTATTCGGACGCCTGCCGACCGTAGACCCGCGGAATCTTGCCGTTGGTGAAACCGGTGGGAGTGGGAGCCAGCCCCAGCTGCTGCAGGAAGCTGCGGCCCATGTTGGAGGTGACCTCCGACGAGGTCGACATCGTCCCGAGGACCTTGTTCAGGATCGCGATGGGGTCGCCCGGAACATTGGCGCTGGGCACCTGCGGCAGCGTGGGATCCCACGCGCCGTCCCACTGCCCACCATTACCCTGCGGCCGGTTGGGCGAGCCCGGCGCCGCCGGGTCCCATCGGTCAGACGACGCCGCCCGCGGCCCGGCATCCGGTCCGCCCGCGGATGCCGACCAATTGCGGGCGGCGTCGAGTCTGGCTTGGGCGGCATTGCGTTGGTCGCCCAGTCGAGTGACTTCTTGCTGCTGCTCGCCGAACGTGCGCTGAGCGTCGGTCAGCGCCGCCACCGCTGCGTTCTGGCTGGATTGAGCATCGGCGACGGCCTTGTCGGCCTTTTGCTTGGCCAGTCGGGCCGACGACTCTTTGTTCAACTGCGCGGTGCGGGCGCGCTGCAGGTTGTCCATCACCTGCTGCGAGCTGGTCGCAAGGGCCTGGCCGGCGGCCGCGGTCGCGATCATGTCGTCGGGGCTGGCCGCCGTGAGATAGCTGTCCGACGGCCCGTTGACGTAACTGGCTACCGCGAAACGGTCAAAGCGCTTCTGGGCGGCCGTGATCGCCGCATCCGCATTCGTCACCTCTTGCCGGCTGGACTCGACGTCATGTTGCGCGGCAGCCGCGTTGTCGCGGGCGGTTTCAACCTCGACCACCGCCTTGTTGACGCCTTCCTCTTCGGTCTGGATCCGCGCGTTGAGATCTTGCAGACGCTGATTGGCCTGGGCCACCTCGGCGATCAGTTTGGCCATCGTGTCCGGGTCGGCCTTGGCCAGACCCGGAGTGCCCAGCAGCAGTGCCACGCTGATCATCGCGGGACCCACCCGGTGGGTGAACGCGGTAGCCACTCGGAAAGACGAGCCGCGGCAAGTGCGTCTCATTCGACTCGGGTCTCCTTGGCTCAACGCGGGGCGGGCGGCGCTGGAAATTCGAGAACCCAGTAATCACTGGAAGCACGAATAAACCAAAAGCATCCCTTGCACGGTAAGTCACATCTGACCCAATAGAAACTTATGTCACAAATTACACGTGTGTTCTTCTGACAACTGTGACCCTCCGGTGACATCACTAATTTGCCAGCGCCGGCAGCCAGGCGTCGGCGCTATCCGACACACGGCGAATACCGTCAGTTAAACGCTTGTGTCAGCGTCGTTTACGACGGCTTCGGCACTGTCGTGCGACGTTGCTGACCGCCTGGCCCGCAGTTGTGCGAACCGGGTTCCGATCACTGCCGCCAATACCCCGATCAGCACGACGATGGTGAATGCGGTCCAAGGAAACTGTGGTGTTTCGAGCTGATGCAGAAAATTCTGTGCCGAGACGACGGTGTTGCCGGTCTTGGCATTGTCTTCGCCGATTTCCAGGGTGGCGCGCGGGAAGTGGGTGCTGTAACTGCCGACGAAGGTGGGGCTGAGAACCAGCACGGTCGCGTCGGGGTGTTGAGAGCCGACCACTGTCGCGACGTCCCGCAGCGGAGTGTCGTTGGGCGGATTGCGGGCCAGCACGACGATTTTCAGATCGATGCCGTGATCGTGAGCCTGGTCGACCACCTCGAGCAAGGCCGGCGCAACGGCTGGCGGCGCGCTGATGTTTCCCGCGGTGATCTGCTGCTGGACGACGGCCAGGCAGTCGTCGGGCTTGGTGGCCGGATCGACACCGATGGTGCCGCAGATCTCGCCCGGTATATAGAGCGGCGCGTGCGGGGTGGTCACGGTTGAAAACCGTACCGCCTGCCGACGCGGCCGTTACAGCAGGTGGTCGGCGGAAAGAAGGGGAAGTTCCCGGCCCCGGCCGAATGCAGGACAAGCGTACTGTTAGGCTGGCGGCGCTTCGCCGACACAGCCCGTCGGCGAGCGCAACGAGCGGCGCTGTCGCGGATGCGACAGCTGTGTCCGAGCCGGGCGCAGCGGGTCGCCACCGACAAACAGATCTCGGGAGTGGATGTGACCAGCAAAGATTCGGTGAATTCGTTCGGAGCGCGCAGCACCTTGAAGGTCGGCGGCGAGAGTTACCAGACCTATCGGCTGGACGCCGTTCCGGGTACGGAGAAGCTTCCCTACAGCTTGAAAGTCCTCGCCGAGAACCTGTTGCGCAACGAGGACGGCAGCAACATCACCAAGGACCACATCCAGGCGATTGCGCAGTGGGATCCCAAGGCCGAGCCCAGCATCGAAATCCAGTACACGCCCGCACGCGTGGTCATGCAGGACTTCACCGGTGTGCCGTGCATCGTCGATCTCGCCACCATGCGTGAGGCCGTCGCCGATCTGGGCGGCGATCCCGACAAGGTCAACCCCCTGGCGCCGGCCGACCTGGTGATCGACCATTCGGTGATCATCGATTTGTTCGGCAGCGCAGACGCTTTCGAGCGCAATGTCGAGATCGAGTATCAGCGCAACGGCGAGCGCTACCAGTTCTTGCGTTGGGGCCAAGGCGCATTCGACGACTTCAAGGTGGTACCGCCGGGCACCGGCATCGTGCACCAGGTCAACATCGAATACCTGGCCAGCGTCGTGATGACACGAAATGGCCTGGCTTACCCCGACACCTGCGTCGGTACCGACTCGCACACCACCATGGTCAACGGCCTCGGCGTGCTGGGCTGGGGTGTCGGCGGTATCGAGGCGGAGGCCGCCATGCTCGGCCAGCCGGTCTCGATGCTCATCCCGCGGGTCGTCGGCTTCAAACTGACCGGCGAGATCAAGCCGGGTGTCACCGCCACCGACGTGGTGCTCACCGTCACCGAGATGCTGCGCAAGCACGGCGTGGTCGGCAAGTTCGTCGAGTTCTACGGCGAAGGCGTAGCCGAGGTGCCACTGGCCAACCGCGCCACTCTGGGCAACATGAGTCCCGAATTCGGTTCTACCGCAGCGATTTTCCCGATCGACCAGGAGACGGTCGACTATCTCACGTTCACCGGCCGCAAGCCGGAACAAGTTGCGCTGGTCGAGGCCTACGCCAAAGAGCAGGGCTTGTGGCACGATCCCAAGCACGAGCCGGCCTTCTCCGAATACCTCGAGCTCGACCTGTCCGAGGTGGTTCCCTCGATCGCCGGCCCCAAGCGGCCACAGGACCGGATCGTGTTGGCGGAAGCCAAGTCCACCTTCCGCGAGCAGATCTCCGACTACGTCGGTGGTGACTCCGGCAAGCAGGACTACTCCAAGCTCGACGAGACGATTGACGAGACGTTCCCGGCCAGCGACCCGGGTCAACTGACGAACGGCCACGCCGACGACCACCCGGTCAGCGCGGTGCATTCGGCGGCCAAGAACGCCAACGGCCGGATCAGCCACCCGGTGCGGATCAAATCCGAGGAACTCGGCGATTTCGTACTCGACCACGGCGCGGTGGTGATCGCCGCGATCACATCGTGCACCAACACCTCCAACCCCGAGGTGATGCTGGGCGCCGCACTGCTGGCCCGCAACGCCGTGGAGAAGGGCCTGACGTCGAAGCCATGGGTGAAGACCTCGATGGCGCCCGGCTCTCAGGTCGTCACCGAGTACTACGAAAAGGCCGGTCTGTGGCCATATTTGGAGAAGCTCGGCTTTTTCCTGGTCGGCTACGGCTGCACCACCTGCATCGGGAACTCCGGTCCGTTGCCCGAGGACGTCTCGAAGGCCGTCAACGACAACGACCTCACCGTTACCGCGGTGCTGTCCGGTAACCGCAACTTCGAGGGCCGCATCAGCCCGGACGTGAAGATGAATTACCTGGCCTCCCCGCCGCTGGTGGTCGCTTACGCGCTGGCCGGCTCGCTGGACTTCGACTTCGACTCCGACCCGCTGGGTCAGGACGGGGACGGCAATGACGTTTTCCTGAAGGACATCTGGCCGTCGCAGAAGGACGTCTCGGACACCATCGCCTCGGCGATCAACCAGGAGATGTTCGTCAGCAACTACGCCGATGTGTTCAAGGGCGACGAGCGCTGGCGCAACCTGCCGACGCCGAGTGGCAACACCTTCGAGTGGGGCGCCGACTCCACATATGTGCGTAAGCCGCCGTACTTCGACGGCATGCCCGCTGAGCCCGAACCGGTCGGCGACATCACCGGCGCACGGGTGCTCGCGCTGCTGGGCGACTCGGTGACCACCGACCACATCTCCCCCGCCAGCAGTATCAAGCCGGGAACCCCTGCCGCGCAATATCTCGACGAGCACGGCGTGCAGCGCAAGGACTACAACTCCTTCGGTTCGAGGCGCGGCAACCACGAGGTGATGATCCGCGGCACCTTCGCCAACATCCGGCTGCGCAACATGCTGCTGGACGACGTCTCGGGTGGCTACACCCGCGACTTCACCCAGTCCGATGAAAATGGGCAGGCACCGCAGGCGTTCATCTACGACGCGGCGCAAAACTATGCGGCACAAGATATTCCGCTGGTGGTTCTCGGAGGAAAGGAATACGGCTCCGGCTCGTCACGAGACTGGGCCGCCAAGGGGACGCGGCTGCTGGGTGTTCGCGCGGTGATCGCGGAGTCATTCGAACGCATTCACCGGTCCAACCTGATCGGCATGGGGGTGATCCCGCTGCAATTCCCGGCGGGCAAGTCGGCCGCGGACTTGGGGCTGGACGGCACCGAGGTGTTTGACATCACCGGCATCGGGGAGCTCAACAACGGCGAGACTCCGGAGACCGTGCACGTGAAAGCCGCCAAAGGCACTGGCGGTAACGGCAGCGAAAAGGCAGTGGAGTTCGACGCCGTGGTGCGCATCGACACTCCCGGTGAAGCCGACTACTACCGAAACGGCGGCATCTTGCAGTACGTGTTGCGCAACATGCTCAAGTCCTAGCGGTGCGGCCGGGTGCCCAAGGTCAGTGAGGACCATCTGGCGGCACGGCGCCGTCAGATCCTTGACGGCGCCCGCCGCTGCTTCGCCGAGTTCGGCTACGACGGAGCGACTGTGCGTCGGCTCGAGCAAGTGATCGGCTTGTCGCGGGGTGCGATTTTCCACCACTTCCGCGACAAGGACACGCTGTTTTTCGAGCTGGCGCATGAGGACGCCGAGCGGATGGCCGATGTCGCCTCCCGCGAAGGTCTGGTCCAGGTGATGCGCGACATGCTGGCCGCGCCCGAGCAGTTCGACTGGCTGGCCACCCGATTGGAGATTGCCCGCAAGCTGCGACACGATCCGGCATTCAACAAGGAATGGACTGATCGGTCAGCGGAGTTGGCGGCGGCGACGATCGAGCGGCTGCGTCGGCAGAAGTTGGCCGGGCGGGTGCGTGACGACATCCCCAGCGATGTGTTGCAGTGCTACCTGGACCTGGTTCTCGACGGGCTGGTGGCCAAGGTGGCCTCCGGTGAAGATACCCAGTTGCTCACCGCTGTCCTCGATCTGGTCGAGGGCTCGGTACGGCAGGGCTAGGCCGCCGCGCGACTAGCGCAGTCGGGTGCGGTGGTTGGGCCCACCGCGGCTGCGCATTGTGGTGCCGGACTCGCGCAACATGCTGTGAACCGATCCGTACGATCTGCCGGTCGACGCGACCAGTGTCCGGATGCTGGCTCCGCCCTCGTAGGCGTTGCGCAATTCGCGCAGCACCTGATCGCGCGGTTTTCTTGATTTCCTCATCGGCGCCTCCCCGCTTCAACAAGATCCCAGGCACACAGAGTAAGAAGCCGGATTAGCCGGCGGGGCCGATTTGACGAAATCCCCTGCTACACCTGAGCGTCCAAGCGGTCAGGCCAACTCGATGAGATCCCGGTACTCATCGGACCAGTGGTCTTCGGTTCCGTCGGGCAGCAGCACCACGCGTTGCGGGTCGAGTGCTTCGGCAGCGCCCGGGTCGTGAGTGACCAGCACCACCGCACCGGCGTAGCTGCGTAGCGCATCGAGCACCTGCTCGCGCGACGCCGGATCGAGATTGTTCGTCGGCTCGTCGAGCAGCAACACGTTGGCCGTGGAGGCCACCAGGCCGGCCAGTGCCAGCCGGGTTTTCTCCCCGCCGGACAGGGTGCCGGCGAACTGGTCGAGCTGGCTGCCGCTGAACATGAACGCGCCGAGCAGACCACGCAGCTCCTGCTCGCCGGAATCGGGCGCGGCGTGACGAATGTTGTGCCACACCGTCGCGGTGTCGTCGAGGGTGTCGTGCTCCTGCGCGAAATAGCCGACTTTCAAACCATGCCCGGGTTCCACCGCCCCGGCGTCGGGTCGCTCGGCGCCGGCCAGCAGCCGCAGCAGCGTGGTCTTGCCGGCGCCGTTGAGTCCGAGCACCACCACCCGGGAACCGCGATCGATGGCCAAGTCCACTCCGGTGAACACCTCCAGCGAACCGTACATCTTGGTCAGACCGGTAGCGGTCAACGGTGTGCGTCCGCACGACGACGGGCTGGGGAATTTGATCCGGGCGACCTTGTCGGCCACCCGCTCTTCGTCGAGCGCTGCCATCATCCGGTCTGCGCGACGCAGCATGTTCTGTGCTGCAACAGCTTTGGTGGCTTTGGCCCCGAGCTTGGCGGCTTGGGCACGCAGTGCGGTGGCTTTGCGTTCGGCGTTGGCCCGTTCGCGGCGGCGGCGCTGCTCGTCGGTGGCGCGGGCGTCGAGGTACTTCTGCCACCCCATGTTGTAGACATCGGCTTCGCCGCGCACCGCGTCGAGAAACCAGACCCGGTTCACGACGTCGGCCAGCAGGTCGACGTTGTGACTGATCACCACCAGCCCGCCGGCATGGTTGCACAGGAAATCCCTCAGCCAGCCCACCGAGTCGGCATCGAGGTGGTTGGTCGGCTCGTCGAGTAGCAGCGTGGTAGCAGAGCCGGCGCCGGTATCCGACGCGGCAAACAGGATCCGGGCCAACTCCACTCGGCGGCGCTGCCCGCCGGACAGCGTGCGCAAACTTTGGGTCAGGACGCGGTCGGGCAACCCGAGGCTCGCGCAGATACGGCCCGCTTCGCTTTCGGCGCCGTAGCCGCCCAGCGCGGCGAAGCGCTCTTCGAGTTGGCCGTAGCGGCGGATAGCACGATCCCGCGCGGCGTCGTCGGCGACTTCGGCCATCAGCGCCTGCTGCTTTTCCAGATCGGTGAGCAAGGTGTCCAGGCCGCGCGCGGAAAGTACCCGGTCGCGAGCGAGGACGTCGAGGTCGCCCTCCTTGGGATCCTGTGGCAGATAACCGATCTGGCCGATGCGTGTCACTTTTCCTGCGTACGGCTCCGCCTCGCCCGCGAGGATGCGCAAGGTGGTGGTTTTGCCGGCGCCGTTACGACCGACGAGCCCGATGCGGTCCCCCGGCTGTATCCGCAGGGCCGGCCCGTCGGCGTATAGGAGTGTGCGCGCCCCTGCGCGGACCTCGAGGTCCGTAGCCGTGATCACGGTCACTCTCCTTGTGCGGAATCGTCCTGCGTTAACTTCACTATTTGTCGTCGGTGAACACCGGCGGCCGCTTCTCGGCGCGCGCGGCAACCGCTTCTTCGAAGTTGCCGGTGAGCAGGCGAACGAAGAGCTGTCCCAGACCTTCGGCCTGCATGTGCCCTTCCAGGCTAGCGGCGTCCAGTCCACTCCACAGTGTGCGCTTGGTCAACTCGACGCCCGGCCGGGAGAAGGAGGCGATCCGCTCGGCCATCGCGTAGCAGGTCTCCAGTAGCTGGTCATCCGGGACTTGGCGGGATACCAGGCCGATCCGTTCGGCTTCCTCGGCGTCGATGTCACGGCCGGTCAGCATGATTTCAAAGGCCCGCGATGATCCGATGGCCCGCGGCAGCAGGTAGCTCAAGCCGAGCTCGCTGGCCGTCAACCCGTTGTTGATGCCGGCGGCCCGGAAGTAAGCCCGCTGCGACGCGACGCGGATGTCGGCGGCCAGCGCCAGGCACAGCCCACCGCCGATCGCGGCGCCGTTGACCGCGGCGATCACCGGTTGGTGCATTCGTCGCAACGCCAGGATGACGTCGTCGAGGATCGCCATCGATCGCAGCGCGTAGGTGGGCCGGGTCAGGCCGTCGACGTGCGGAACACCGCCCGCCGATTTGTGGTCGGCGCCCGAGGAGAAGCCTTTGCCCGCCCCCGTCAGCACGACGACGCGCACCGAGTTGTCGTAGGTGACGTTCTCCAGCGCCTCCTTGAGCGGCACCATGACGTCGAACGCCATGGAATTCATTCGCTCCGGCCGATTGAGGGTGATCAACGCGACGTGCGGCCGCGGAGTTTCGACGAGGACCATGCTCACCGTTGAACGGTAACGCCTGACGACGATGCGGGCCGCAAGGCGGCCAGCTGAGGAGTCAGGCCATCAGCCGAGGCCCCGTCCAGCTCAGGACTGGTCGCCGTCCTGCGTCGCGATGGCCGCGTCCACGTCGAAGTCCTTGACCTGCTGAACCAGGTCTTCCAGCGCCGCGGGGGGCAGTGCGCCGGGCTGATTGAAGATCAGCTTGCCCTTCTTGAAGGCCATCAGCGTCGGGATGGATTGGATCTGCGCGGCCGCGGCGAGTTCCTGTTCGGCTTCGGTGTCCACCTTGGCGTGCACGACGTCAGGGTGTTTGTCCGCCGAAGCGGCGAACGTCGGCGCGAACTGGCGGCACGGTCCGCACCAGGACGCCCAGAAGTCGACGAGCACGATGTCGTTGCCGTTGACCGTTTCGTTGAACTGTGCGGCGGTGAGGTCTTGGGTAGTCACGACCTGCTCAACGCCGCGGACTACCGCCGTGTTCCCACCATCAGGTCAGATGGTCGTAGTCGCCGCGAACCCAGGCGGCATGGCGCTCGGCCGATCGCTGGACCGCGGCGTGGCCGTCGGTGTCGATGGCGTTGGTGTAGATGCCGTAGATGCGGTCGAAGTGCAGCGGGGCCAGCGCGGCGGCCATGCGCTGCACCACCGCGGCCGACAGCGGAAGGCGGTTGGGATAGCTGCGCAGGAAGCCGACGGTGCAACGGTCCGGGTTGGGAAAGATGGTGTCGCCTGCCAGCAGCGCGCCCCGCCCGCCGGCCCCTTCGGTCCAGCAGGCGACCGCGCTGCCGGGGAAATGCCCGCCGACCCGGACCACGGATAGCGACGGGGTCAACTGCAGGGTGTCCGACCACTGCTGGATCACCGGGTCGGGCCGCATCACCCAGTCGGCGTCCGCGCTGTTGACGTAGACCGGGACCCCGCCCAGCCGGTGGCTCCACTCGACTTGGGCGCCGTACATGTGCGGGTGGCTGGCCACGATCGCGATGACCGGGCCGCGCTCGGCAACGGCGGCCACCGCGTCGTCGTCGACAAAGCCGGACGGATCCCACAACACGTTGCCGGCGTCGGTGCAGACCAGCTTTCCCAGCTGCCCGATACCCAACGGCGGCGAACTGCCCACCGCCACCAGTCCGTCCTCGACGACCGAAACGTGCGACCGCATACCTTCGGCAACCAACTGCTCGGGTGTCGCCCACTGCTGACCCTCGGCCGGCACCCACTGCCGGTCGTCGGCGCAAATCGCGCACACGCTCGATACAATGGCGTGCTCGACGCCGCAGGTTCTGCACAGCCAGAACATGGCACCACCCTAATTCGGCGGCGCCCCACCGGTGGCCTCGACCGTTCGTGTTATCTGCCCGCTGCAGCGGGTACCCGCTGGCGCGGGTAAAACCCGTGATCGGAGAAGCGTCGATGTCCATCACCTCGCCGAGGGCCTCACGGGCTCGGCTACCAATCCTGTTGATGGCCGGCGCCACCGCATTGTCCATCGCCGCGTGCAGCACGTCGAACAAGCAGAACGCCACACCGCCCAGCAGCTCGGTAAGCCGGCCAAGCTCGGCGTCCAAGCCACCGCCACCGCCGCCGGCGCCGGTCGGTAAAGACCACATCGAGGGCCTGATCAGATCGGTGTCGAGTAACACGATTCAGCTCACTCAGCGAGACCGGAGCTCGGCGACGGTGGACTTCACCCCGGCGACAATGGTCACCGAGCTCGGCTCCGCTGCGCTGATCGACGTGAAAGCCGGCAGTTGCGTCGACGTCAAGCCCGCGTCGCCGAGCGCTTCGCCCGGGGCCGCGATCACCGCGGAATCCGTCGAGATCAGCCCGGCGTTAGCCGGCAGGTGCCCGCCGCCGCCGGGGCCCGCCGCAGCCGTTTACGGGACCGTGGCCTCCGTCACCGGTAACACCATCGAGGTCAACAGCACCGATCCCACCGGCAAAACCGCGGATAGCAGCGTCACCGTCGTCAACACGACCACGTATACCAAACACGCCGTTACCAATACTGAGGCGATCCAGCAGGGCAAGTGCATGGCAGCCCAGGGCACCACCGGCGCCGGCGTCCTGCACGCGATGACAATCGACCTCGAACCGTGCCCACCGATGGGCGGCGGCCACCACCGTTTCCACCTGCCATGGTGGCTGCACCATCACCGGCACTGACGGGACGTCGCGTCAATAGGACCGAGGCAGCCCAAGGCTGTGCTGCGCAACGTGATTGAGGATCATCTCGCGGCTGATCGGCACGGTTTTGAATAACCGGACAAACTCATACATGTTGGCCAGGGCGACCTCGCGAGTGAAACCGGCGCCGCCGTGCACCTCGATGGCCTGGTCGAGGCAGCGGATGGCGGCGTCGGCGGACAGGAACTTGGCCATGTTGCTGTGCTCGCCGGCGTCGGTTCCGGCGTCGTAGCAGGCGGCGGCGTGACGCGTCATCAGCCGCGCGGCTTCGAGCGCAATCTTGGCCTCCGCCAACGGATGCGCGAGCCCCTGGTGAGCGCCGATCGGCACCTGCCACACCTGGCGTTCCCGGGCGTAGGTCACTGCCTTGTCGAGCGCGTAGCGGCTGACGCCGTTGCAGATCGCGGCGATGATCACCCGCTCGGGGTTCATACCGTCGAATGCGACCCGCAATCCGTTGCCTTCGCCCCCAACGAGCCGGTCGACTGGGACGGCGACGTTGTCGAAGAACACGGTGAACGATTTGTCGGTGATTTCGAACGTCATCGGGATGCGGTGCATGTCGATACCGGGTGTGTCACGGTCGACGAGGAACAGCGAAAGCTGTGCGCGCCCTTGCGCGTCGGTGCCGGTTCGGGTGACGACGAGCAGCCCGTCGGCTTGATCGGCAGCGGTGATGTAGGTCTTCTGCCCGCTGATGAAGTACTTGTCGCCGTCGCGCTGCGCGGTGGTCGCGAGTTGGTGGCTGTTGGATCCGGCGTCGGGCTCGGTGATCGCGAACGCCATCTTCATCGTCCCCGCCGCCATCGGCGCCAGCCACTGCTGCTTCTGCTCGTGGGTGGCGTGCCGCGACAGCAGGCTGCCGACGATTCCCGGTGAGATCATCAGCATGATCTGCGGGCAACCGGCCGCGGCGGCCTCCTCGGCGACGACGTTCATCGCGCTCAATCCCATTCCCCCGCCGCCGTATTCCTCGGGCAGGTTGACGCCGACGAATCCGCCGGCCGCCAACGCGTCCCACAGCTCGGTGGGATGTTGCAGGGTTTCGCTGCACTGGGTGAAGTATTCGTTGCCGAAGCCGGCCACGATCCCATGCACCGAGGACCGCAGCTCGGCTTCCTCGACGTCGGTCAGCATCATCGGAAGTCCATCCAATGCCCGTGCGGGGTGAAGCCCAGCAGGAACGGGATCTCGATACGGCAGATCGGTCCCGCCGTGATGTCGTCGGTGTCGAAAATGGCGTATTCGCCGAGGTTTTCGGTCCAGCGTGAGATCGGAACCATCAGGTATCCGTCGCCTTCGGGCGCATCCGGGGTGCGCGGCACAAAGGTCGGCTCCATGACCAGTGACGGACGCTCGTGGCGCAGCCGGTATCGCTGCTCGTCGCCGGTGTGACGGTCTCGCACGACCAGGCTGTGCATGCGCATGCCTGTTCCCTTGGCGTCACCGCCGATCAGGTATCCCCATCGCTGACCGTGCCCGTAGAAGCGTTCGTCGACCTTGGGCAGCTCGCAGGGTCGGTCATCGAGCATTTCGGATTTCACGTTCCCGGCGGCCAGATCAACGGTCCAGCGCCCGAGCGTGCTGCGGGCCAGGTTGAAGAACAATGAAACATCCTCGCCCTCGAACCCGTCGATGTCCAACGGGAACGGCGGGCGTTCGAAGATCGGCGCTTCCAAGGTCAGCGTGTCCCCGTCGACGTCGGCCGCCAGGGTGTGCATGACGTACTGCGTTTCTATTTCTGCTGTGATCCAACGGATTTCGCCGTTCTCGACGTCGTCGCGCGGTATCAGCGCCAACATGGTCGGCAGCTCCGGATGCCAACCCTGCACCGATTGCCCGCGCCCGATGCGGTCGGGGTCGAAGACGAAGCCCTGGAACGGCAACACCATCCATTCCGGTGTCAGCCACATGTCGTGCACTTCCGAGGAGTACGGCGCATCCCAGAGTTCGCGGGAGGTGACGGCACCGTCCGGTTGGACGACGTGAACGGTGACGTACGGCTTGCGGTTGCTGTAGGCCCAGCCGTACAGCGTGCCGCTGGCACTATCCCATTTGGGGTGCGCGGTGAATGCCGCATCGCCGTAGCCGGCCCGGTCGAAGATTCCGCGTGACAGCTGCGGCGACCACCCCACCACGCCGCGAGTCTGCAGGGTTACCGGATCCAGAGCCACCGGGGGGCTACCCTGTTCGCCCGAAGCCAGGATCTCGCCGGCGAACGGAAAGCAATTGATGTTGTTGGTGCCCTGGGGAATTCCGCGGGTGTGCTGGTCGGGCACGGCGGCACCGAAGCCGATGTTGCGCCAGTCGGTCCAATCACCGTCGGACCAACAGAACATCCCCCGCCGGTGCCGGTCTTCCAGCAGATATTTGGGCGTGCGGACCCATCGGTTACGAAAGTCGGCGCGGCCGTTGTCGAACACGAGGCCCTGCACCATGCCGTCCATCGCCAGCAATCCGTTCGCGCCCTGCCGGGTCGGCCGCTTGAACGTCGGGCCGACCCGGTAAAAGCCGCCGGACAGTTCCTTGGGGATTTCGCCGAACGTGGTCACGCAGTCCTCGACGGTCGCCTCGAACCGCATCGGCCGGAAGGCGCCGTTGAGGACGGCGGTGTCGGGGACATGCACCATGGCGACTTAGTATACTAAGCGATGTGACAATCACAAGACCCTCCCGTGCACCCGACGTGGTCGCCGCGACCCTGCGCCGGCGGATTCTTTCCGGCGAACTCGCGCCGGGCGATTCGCTGCCCACCGAGGGCGAGCTGGTCAACCAGCTCGGCGTCAGCCGTGAAACCGTTCGCATGGCGTTGCGGCTACTGGATGCCGAGGGGCTCACCACCACCAGCCAGGGGCGCAGCGGAGTACGCATCCGCCACCCGGAACCCGAGCGGATTGCGCACTCTTTGGTGCAGCTGTTCACCCTTACCGGCGCGACGTGGGGTGACTTGCTGGCGTTCCGCACGATGCTCGAACCCGCCGCCGCGGCCCATGTCGCCGCGCACGCCAACGCACAACAACGCGAGCGCATCGCCGCAGTTGCCGCGCGTGGCATCGCTCCCGACGGCACCGGTTATCACGAATTCCATGAACTGGTGGTACAGGTGAGCGGAAACCCGCTCCTCACAACAGTTTTGGCTGCGGTCGAACAGGCGGTGCGCTGGGCCGCGGCCGAACAGAACATCACTCAGTTCGACCGCGACGAAGCCGCCAAGTCACATCGCGCCATCGCGGCTGCCATCGCTGCGAAAGATGGGCAGAAAGCCCAACGCCGGATGGAGCAGCACCTGGAGGCTGCCCTGCGCCATGTCGACGCGTCGGGATTGCGTGCAGCGCCGATGATTCCACCGTCCCGGTGGCGCGGCGACAACAGCGATCTGCCCTGGCGGTGAGGCGCCGCTACACTTTGCCGCGCCAGCCCCGTTCGAACGGCAGGCGCCACGCTCGCGGCGCGATCAGCGGATGGACCGCGTTCGGACCCCATGAGTCGAGGTCGTAGCTGCGCGCCGGTGGCGGATCCTCGAGCAGCGGGGCCGAAACCTCCCAGAGCCGCTCGATGCCCTCCGCGGTGTTGTACAGCGTCCGGTCGCCGCGCATCGCGTCGAGAATCAACCGCTCGTAGGCCTCGAGGACATCGCCGGCGTGCCCGGTTTCCTCCATGGTGAATTGCAGGCTGAGCTTGTCCAGCTTCATACCGGGTCCGGGCCGCTTACCGTAGAACGACAGCGACATCTTGGACACGTCGGCAAGGTCGAAGGTCAGGTGATCCGGACCCTTTTGTCCCACCCCGGATCCTGGCGGGAACATGCTCCGCGGCGGCTCGTGGAAGGCGATCGAGATGATCCGCTGCCCTTCCGCCATGCCTTTGCCGGTGCGCAGAAAGAACGGCACACCCGCCCAACGCCAGTTGTCGATCTCGCATTTGAGCGCGACGAACGTCTCGGTGTCCGATTCCGGCGAGACGCCGGGCTCGTTACGGTAACCCCGGTACTGCCCGCGCACCACCTTGCTTGGATCGAGCAGACACATCGAACGGAAAACCTTGTTCTTCTCGTCGCTGATCGCCTCTGGAGCAAGCTCGGTGGGCGGTTCCATCGCGACGAACGCCAGAATCTGGAACAGGTGGGTGACCACCATGTCCTTGAACGCCCCGACCGATTCGTAGAACTGGGCGCGGTTCTCCACAGTGAGTCGCTCGGGTACGTCGATCTGGACATGGTCGATGAAGTTGCGGTTCCAAATCGGCTCGAAGAGACCGTTCGCGAAACGGAAAGCGAGGATGTTCTGGGCGGCCTCCTTACCCAGGAAATGATCGATCCGGAAGATCTGTTCGTCGTCGAATCGTTCGTGAATCGCCTGGTTGAGGTCCCGCGCGGTGGCCAGATCGACGCCGAACGGCTTCTCCATGATGACCCGCGAGTTCTCCGTCAGGTCCGCCTCGCGCAGCGTGTCCATGACGGGCATGACCGCCTTGGGCGGGACGCTCAGGTAGTGCAACAGGCGCGCGCTACCGCCGAGTGCCTCAACCTGCTCGGCGACCGCCTTCGCCAGGGCTTCCGCGCCATCGCCCAGCTGTGAAACAAAGCTCAAATTGGCGATGAACTGGTCCAGCAGCTCCTCGGACACTTCGTGGCGGGCGAACTCGTTGCAGGCCTTGCGCGCCAACTTGCGGAACGTCTCGGTGTCGAGCTCGTCGAGTGACGTTCCGATCACCCGCATCTCGGGAGCAAGCCTCGAACACGACAGGTGAAGCAGGCCCGGCAATAGTTTCCGACGTGCCAAATCGCCTGTGGCGCCGAACATTACGACGACGTGGGGTTCCGCCCCAGTTGGCTGCCGGGTAGCCCCCCGAGCAGTTGCGGCGTCCGTCACACCGCTGATCGTAACGAAGGCTGCTCGGATTCACACCCTACGCAGGCTATGGAACCTGGTACCAGCCCTTCTCGTCTCCGTAGGCCCAGCCACAGGGCGCGAGCTCCCACTTGGTTCCGTCGTCGCCACCCATGACGTTGCACAACGGTGCACCTGACGGAGGTGACGGTGCGGGTGCCGGGTCGTTGTCGTCTGCGTAAGCGACGCCGCTGCCCATACACACGGAGGCCACACAGGCCGCGACCATGATTAATTTCTTCGTCATCAAGCGGTCCTTTCGTCCGGTCCCTACGATTTTGCGGCCAAATCGGCGCTCGCGCGACCGTTAGACCACGCGACGGCAGCGGACTTAACAGGACGTTTACAGCAGGTCAGACGGTGAAGCCCAGCGCGCGGAGCTGGTCGCGGCCATCGTCGGTGATCTTGTCCGGGCCCCACGGTGGATTCCACACCCAGTTGATCCGCAGCTCATCGACCAGACCCGCGCCGATCAGCGCGTTCCGCGACTGGTCTTCGATGACGTCGGTAAGCGGGCAGGCCGGCGACGTCAACGTCATGTCGATCAGCGCGACGGTTCCCTCCTCCGCCTCTTCGGTATTCACGCCGTAGACCAATCCCAGGTCGACGACATTGATGCCCAGTTCGGGGTCGACGACATCGCGCATCGCCTCCTCGATGTCACCGAGCAGCTCGTTATCCGGCGCGGTGGTTTCACTCATCGTTGGATCTCCTCCGGGTAGTCGCTCGCTTGCGCCAACGCATCCTTGAACGCCATCCAGCCCAGCAGCGCGCATTTGACCCGGGCCGGATATTTGGCGACGCCGGCGAACGCGACGCCGTCCCCTAACACGTCCTCGTCGCCGGTGACATTGCCCCGCGATGACACCATCTCGGTGAACGCGGTGACCGTCTTCAACGCCTGTCCGACGCTTTGCCCGATCACCAGCTCACTCAGAACCGAGGTGGCAGCTTGGCTGATCGAACAGCCCTGTCCGTCGTAGGAGACATCGGCGACGTGCTCGCCGTCATCCGACAGCGCCACCCGCAGGGTGACGTCGTCACCACAGACCGGGTTCTTGTGATAGACCTCAGCGGCGAACGGCTCGCGCAGCCCACGGTGCTGTGGATGCTTGTAGTGATCGAGGATCACTTCCTGATACATCTGTTCCAGGCGCATGACGGCTCACGCTCCGCCGAAGAAATCGACGGCCCTGCGCACGCCGGCCACCAGCCGGTCGACCTCGTCGAGCGTGTTGTAGACCGCGAACGACGCGCGCGCGGTGGCCGCGACATCGAACCGGCGGTGCAGCGGCAGCGCGCAGTGGTGCCCGACGCGGACGGCGACACCGTCGTCGTCGAGAACCTGACCCACATCATGCGCGTGCACGCCGTCTACTACGAAAGACACCGGCGAGCCACGGTTTTCCATGACCGTCGGTCCGATTACCCGGACCGCGTCGATACCGGACAAGCCCTCGATCGCGGCGGCGACCAGCTCCCGTTCGTGAGCCTCGACGGTGGCCATGCCGATGCCGGCCAGGTAGCGCGCCGCCGCGGCCAGCCCGACGACCTGCGATGTCATCGGCGTGCCGGCCTCGAATCGCTGCGGCGGCGCGGCGTAACTGGTGGCCTCCATGGTCACCGTCTCGATCATCGAGCCGCCGGTGATGAATGGCGGCAGCGCGTTGAGCAGCTCGGCGCGGGCGTAGAGCACACCGATCCCGTTGGGACCCAGCATTTTGTGCCCGGAAAATGCGGCGAAATCGATGCCGAGGGCGTGGAAGTCGATCGGCTGGTGGGGCACCGACTGGCAGGCGTCCAGCACGGTCAGTGCGCCGACGGCCTTGGACCGCTCGACCAGCTCAGCGACCGGGGCCATCGCACCGGTCACATTCGAGTGATGGCTGAAGGCAACGATTTTGACGTTCTTGTCGAGCTGCAACGAGTCCAGGTCGATGAGTCCGTCATCGGTCACGCCGTACCAGCGCAGGGTGGCGCCGGTGCGACGGGCCAGCTCCTGCCACGGGACGAGGTTGGCGTGGTGCTCGAGCTCGGTGATGACGATGACGTCGCCCGGCCCGACTGCACCTTCAAAGCGGTTGTCGCCCAGCACATACGACACCAGATTGAGCGATTCGGTGGCGTTCTTGGTGAACACCAGCTCACCCGCGCCGGCACCGACGAACGCGGCGATGTCGGCGCGGCCCTGCTCGTAGGCGTCGGTGGCCTCCTCCATCAGCTGATGTGCGCCGCGGTGCACCGCGCCGTAGGACGTGGTGAGGAACTCGCGTTCGGCGTCCAGGACTTGCAGCGGACGCTGCGATGTCGCCCCGGAGTCCAGGTACGCCAACTGATTTCCGCCCCGCATGACCCGGGCCAGGATTGGGAAGTCGGCCCGGATGGCGGCGAGATCCAAGGCCGCCGTGGGGGTGGCCGCAACCGTCATGTCAGGCTCCCGAAGCGGCGGCCGTCCGCAGCGGGTCGCCGCCGTCCATTTGGGCGAAGCGGACGTAACCGTTCTCTTCGAGTTCGTCGGCCAACTCCGGTCCGCCCGATTCGATGATCCGGCCGCCGATGAAGACGTGCACGAACTCGGGGCGGATGTATCGCAGAATCCGGGTGTAGTGCGTGATCAGCAGAATGCCACCGTGCTCGGCCGCCGCGTAGCGGTTGACGCCCTCGCTGACCACCCGCAGCGCGTCGACGTCCAGACCCGAGTCGGTCTCGTCGAGAATCGCGATCTTGGGCTTGAGCAACCCGAGTTGCAAGATCTCGTGGCGCTTCTTCTCGCCACCCGAAAAGCCTTCGTTGACACTGCGTTCGCCGAAGGCCTGGTCGATGTCCAGGTCCTCCATGGCCGCCTTGACCTCTTTGACCCAGTGCCGCAGCTTGGGCGCCTCGCCGCGGACGGCGGTGGCGGCCGTGCGCAGGAAGTTCGACATCGAGACACCCGGCACCTCGATGGGGTACTGCATCGCCAGGAACAACCCGGCGCGGGCGCGCTCGTCGATGCTCATGTCCAGGACGCTCTGCCCGTCGAGCGTGATCGAGCCCGAGGTGACGGTGTACTTGGGGTGGCCGGCGATGGCATAGGACAGCGTCGACTTGCCAGAACCGTTGGGCCCCATGAGCGCGTGTGTCTCCCCTGACTTCACCGTCAGGTTGACGCCCTTGAGGATTTCGATGCCGGGCGCGTCGGGTCCGCTGTCCGGATTGGCGACGGAGACGTGCAGGTCATTGACTTCAAGTGTGGTCATCGTTAGTTGCTTCTCTCGTCTTTCAGTTGAGCCCAGCAGTGATCGCTAGTTCTCGTTCAATGGCTTCGGTCAGACGCTCACGAACCGCCGGGACGGCGATCTTGGCGATGATCTCGCCGAAGAAGCCGCGCACCACCAGGCGTCGGGCCTGATCCTCGGGGATGCCCCGGGCGCGCAGGTAAAACAACTGCTCGTCGTCGAAACGTCCGGTGGCGCTGGCATGTCCGGCGCCGACGATCTCGCCCGTCTCGATCTCCAGGTTGGGTACCGAATCGGCGCGGGCGCCGTCGGTGAGCACCAGGTTGCGGTTGACTTCGAACGTGTCGGTTCCGGTGGCTTCGGCGCGGATCAGCACGTCGCCGATCCACACGGTGTGCGCGTCGGGTTTGGCCGAGTCCGGATCACCTTGCAGCGCACCCTTGTACAGCACGTCGGACTTGCAGTTGGGCTGCGCGTGGTCGATGAGCAGCCGCGACTCGAAGTGCTGCCCGTCATCGGCGAAGTACGTCCCCAACATCTGCGCGTCGCCACCGGGGGCGGTGAATCGTACTGTCGCCGAGGTCCGGACGACGTCGCCACCGAGCGTGACGGCGACGTGACCCAGGACGGCATCCTTGCCCAGCCGCGCGTGGTGAGCGCTCACGTGCACCATGTCGTCGGCCCAGTCGGCGATCCAGATCACGCCGACACCTGCCGAATCACCGACGATGATCTCCACGTTGTCGGCATACGTTCCGCTGCCGCGCAGATCGACCACGACGATCGCCCGCGCGAGCTCCTCCACGCGGATCTGAAGGTGTCCGTACGCCGTCGCGCCGTCGCCGGGACCGGTGACGACGATCTCGATCGGCTCGGCCACCTCGGTGTCCCGCGCCACGGTGACGATGGTCGCCTGATTGAACGACGAGAAAGCTTGCGCGGCAACCCGATCGGTGGGCACACCAGCCTGACCGAGGCGATCGTCGCCGCGCCGGACCGTCTCCACCGTCACGCCGGGGCGGTCGGTGACCTCGATGAGCGCACTTCCGGTCGCCGGTGCGGATCCGTCGTGCAGGCCGCGCAGCCGCCTCAGCGGGGTGAACCGCCACAGTTCGTCACGGCCGCCGGGCGCCTCGAAGGCATCGACGTCGAACGATGCGAACAGTTCCCCCTTGTTGGTGCCCTCGACGGCCTCGGTGAGATTGGACGTCACTAGCCGACCGCACCTTCCATCTGGAGCTCGATGAGCCGGTTGAGTTCCAGCGCGTACTCCATCGGCAGTTCTTTCGCGATGGGCTCGACGAAGCCGCGCACCACCATCGCCATCGCTTCGTCCTCGGTCATGCCGCGGCTCATCAGGTAGAAGAGCTGATCCGCGCTGACCTTGGAGACGGTGGCCTCGTGGCCCATCGTGACGTCGTCCTCGCGGATGTCGACGTACGGGTAAGTGTCGCTTCGGCTGATCGTATCCACCAGCAGCGCATCACATTTCACGCTGGAGCGCGATCCGTGCGAACCCTTGTTCACCTGAACCAGGCCACGGTAAGAGGCGCGACCGCCACCGCGGGCGACCGACTTCGAGACGATGTTGCTCGATGTGTTGGGCGCCAGGTGCAACATCTTGGCGCCGGTGTCCTGATGCTGGCCCTCGCCGGCGAACGCGACGGAGAGCACCTCTCCCTTGGCGTGCTCGCCGGTCATCCACACGGCCGGGTACTTCATGGTGACCTTGGAGCCGATGTTGCCGTCGACCCACTCCATGGTGGCGCCCGCCTCGGCCCGGGCCCGTTTGGTGACCAGGTTGTAGACGTTGTTGGACCAGTTCTGGATGGTGGTGTAGCGGCAACGGCCGCCCGGCTTCACGATGATCTCGACGACGGCGGAGTGCAGCGAGTCCGACTTGTAGATCGGAGCCGTACAGCCCTCGACGTAGTGCACGTAGGCGTCCTCGTCGACGATGATCAGCGTCCGCTCGAACTGGCCCATGTTTTCCGTGTTGATCCGGAAGTAGGCCTGCAGCGGGATGTCGACGTGCACACCCTTCGGGACGTAGATGAACGATCCGCCCGACCACACCGCGGTGTTGAGCGCGGAGAACTTGTTGTCCCCGGCCGGGATAACCGTGCCGAAGTACTGCTTGAAGATCTCGGGGTGCTCCCGCAGCGCGGTGTCGGTGTCCAGGAAGATAACCCCTTGTTGCTCAAGGTCTTCCCGAATCTGGTGGTAAACCACCTCGGACTCGTATTGCGCGGCGACGCCGGAAACCAGGCGCTGCTTCTCCGCCTCCGGAATGCCCAGCCGATCGTAGGTGTTGCGGATATCCTCGGGCAGGTCATCCCATGTCGCGGCCTGCTTCTCGGTGGACCGGACGAAATACTTGATGTTGTCGAAGTCGATGCCGTCGAGGTTGGAGCCCCAATTCGGCATCGGCTTGCGGTCGAAGATGCGCAGCGCCTTCAGCCGCTGCTCCAGCATCCACTCGGGTTCGCTCTTCTTGGCCGAGATGTCGCGCACCACCGCCGCTGAAAGACCCCGCCTGGCCGAGGCACCGGCCACGTCCGAGTCCGACCAGCCGTAGCCGTAGCGGCCCAGCGAGTCGATCGTCTGCTCCTGGGTCAGCGGCGCGACGGGGACGCTCGTCTTGGCGACCTCCGGGGTGAGGGTCATAACGACACTCCTTTGATGCTCGTGGTGGCTTCGGCACGGGCTGTGCGCCGAAGTTCAGTCGGTTGGGCTTCCGCAGCGGCGAGCGGGACATGGGTGGTGCAGGCGCAGTCGCCGTTGACAATGATCGCCAACCGCTGCACATGCGTTCCAAGCACCTCGGCCATTGCCTGCTGCTCGGTTTCGCACAGCTCCGGGAACTCCTCGGCGACGTGCGATACCGGGCAATGGTGCTGACAGATCTGCACACCGTGGATCGGACCGCCTACCTGCGTGGTGGTCGCGACGTAACCGGCTTTGGACAATGCGCCGGCGATCTGCTCGGCGGTGGCTTCGATCTCCTCGTCGGCATCCGAACCGGCCGCCTCGACGCCGGACAGGATTGCGTCGATGCGCTGCCGGGCGAAACTGCGGACCGCCTCTTCGCCGCCGATCGCACGCAGCTGCCGCATGGCCGCAGCCGCCAAATCGTCGTAACTGTGGTCCAGCTTCGCGCGGCCGGTCGGGGTCAGCCGGTATCGCTTGGCCGGGCGTCCACGTCCGGCTTGCTGCCACGGCGCAGCGGGAACGGACTCGGCTTCGCCCATCTCGATCAGCGCGTCGAGGTGACGTCGCACCCCGGCGGCCGACAAACCGAGCTGCTCACCGATCTGCCCGGCGGTGACAGACCCGGACTCCAGCAGCAACCGCACGACGGCGCTGCGGGTCTGACCATCGTGTGTCGCAGCAGCGGCTGCTGCCTCGGCACCTTGGACGGACGGCGGGAATTTCACAACACCAGTGTGACGCAATTCCGCCGACGGGTCTAGGAAGGCTACCCTCTGCCCGGGTTGCGCTGGTCACACCTGACCCGTTCGGCGGCGCCCTGGCGGCGGTTACGCTGCTGTGATGGCAGCTCGCCAGCACACGCTCAGTTCGTCGATCGCCAGCTTGCACGGCGACGAGCTGGCGGTGGGCCAGCCGCTGAACGACCGCGAGCGGGTCGCGCTTGGTCGCACCCGGGTGTTCGGCGCTACCGGCACGGTGTTGATGGGGATCGGGGCGCTTGGAGCCGGGGCCCGGCCGGTGGTCCAGGACCCGACGTTCGGGGTCCGGCTGCTCAACCTCCCGTCGCGCATTCAAACGGTGTCGTTGACGATGACGACGACCGGGGCGGTGATGATGGCCCTGGCCTGGCTGATGCTGGGCCGGTTCGCGCTGGGCAAGCGGCGGATGTCACGCGGTGAGCTGGACCGCACGCTGTTGTTGTGGATCTTGCCGCTGTTGATCGCGCCGCCGATGTTCAGCAAGGACGTCTACTCCTACCTGGCGCAGAGCCAGATCTGCCGGTTGGGACTCGACCCCTATCGGGTGGGTCCGGCGACCGGGCTGGGCCTCGGCCATGTCTTCACCTTGTCGGTGCCCAGCCTGTGGCGGGAGACCCCGGCGCCGTACGGGCCGCTGTTTTTGTGGATCGGCCGCGGCATTTCCGCGTTGACCGGCGAAAACATCGTCGCCGCGGTGCTCTGCCATCGGCTGGTGGTGCTGCTCGGAGTGGGGCTGATCGTGTGGGCGACACCGCGGCTGGCTCGCCGCTGCGGGGTGGCCGAGGTCAGCGCGCTGTGGCTGGGGGCGGCCAACCCGCTGCTGATCATGCATCTGGTCGCCGGCATTCACAACGAGGCGGCCATGCTCGGGCTGATGCTGACCGGTACCGAGTTCGCGCTGCGCGGTATCGGCGCCGCGCGCCCGCTGTGGCCGCGACCGTGGCCGCGGGCCGGGGGCGAACGGGCGGATTGGGTGCCGCTGGGCATGCTGTTGGCCGGCGCGACCCTGATCGTGCTGTCCTCGCAGATCAAGCTGCCCTCGCTGTTGGCACTTGGCTTCGTGACGATGGCGTTGGCCCAGCGTTACGGCGGCAACTTGCGGGCATTCTTGCTGGCCGGCAGCCTGATGGCGGGATTGTCGCTGGCCGTGATGGCCGCCGTGGGCTCGGCCAGCCGACTCGGCTTCGGCTGGATCTACACGCTGGGCACCGCCAACGTGGTGCGCAGCTGGATGTCACCGCCGACGCTGATCGCCCTGGGCACCGGGCAGGTGGGCATCCTGCTGGGACTGGGCGATCACACCACCGCAGTACTGTCGCTGACTCGTGGCATCGGCGTCTTGATCATCGCCGTGCTGGTCGCCTGGCTGCTGGTGGCCGTGCTGCGTGGCCGGCTGCACCCGGTCGGTGGGCTCGGCGTCGCGCTGGGTGGCACCGTGCTGCTGTTTCCGGTCGTGCAGCCGTGGTACCTGCTGTGGGCCATCATCCCGCTGGCGGCGTGGGCCACCCGGCCGGGTTTCCGGATGGCGGTGATCGTGGTGACGCTCGTGGTGGGCATCTTCGGTCCCACGGCCAACGGTGACCGGTTCGCGCTGTTCCAGATCCTGGATGCGACGCTGGCCAGCACGATCATTGTGCTGCTGCTGATCGCGGTGACGTACGACCGATTGCCGTGGCGCCCGCTGCCCGAGGACGGACCCGGGCCTGCGCCGACGGGCGACGATCCCGCGCCCACCGGCCAGACCCCGCAGCCCGCTCCGGTGCCCGGCGCTTACGCTAAATCTTCGTGAGCCCGGCTTCAGACATCCACGTGCGGTTGCGCGGGGTGTGTAAGCAGTACGGCTCGGGTGCGAGCGCAACGACCGCCGTTTCTCACCTCGATCTCGACGTGCATGCCGCCGAGGTGCTTGCGCTGCTCGGCCCCAACGGCGCCGGCAAGACGACGACCGTGGAAATGTGCGAGGGGTTTGTCCGCCCCGATGCCGGCACCATCGAGGTGCTCGGGTTGGACCCGATCGCCGACAACGCCCGGCTGAGAGCGCGGATCGGCGTGATGTTGCAGGGCGGCGGCGGCTATCCCGCTGCCCGGGCCGGCGAGATGCTCAACCTGGTGGCCTCTTACGCCGCCGATCCGCTGGATCCGACGTGGCTGCTGAACACGTTGGGCCTGACCGACGCGGCGAGCACCACGTACCGACGGCTCTCGGGGGGGCAACAGCAGCGGCTCGCACTGGCCTGCGCACTGGTCGGCCGGCCCGAATTGGTCTTCCTCGACGAGCCCACCGCCGGCATGGACGCCCAGGCCCGAATCCTGGTGTGGGAGTTGATCGATGCGCTGCGCCGCGACGGCGTGACGGTGGTGTTGACCACCCACCAGCTCAAAGAAGCCGAGGAGCTCGCCGACCGACTGGTCATCATCGACCACGGGGTGACGGTGGCCGCCGGAACGCCGGCCGAGTTGACCCATAGCGGCGCCAAAGGCCAGCTGCGGTTTAGCGCGCCGCCTCGACTCGACTTGTCGCTGCTGGTGTCGGCGCTGCCCGAGGACTACCAGGCTTCCGAGGCGACGCCGGGTGAGTATCTGGTGGAAGGCGCGGTCGACCCGCAGGTGCTGGCCACCGTGACGGCGTGGTGCGCTCAGATCAACGTGCTGGCGACCGACCTGCGGGTCGAACAGCGCAGCCTGGAGGACGTGTTCCTGGAGCTGACCGGCCGAGAGTTGCGCTCGTGACCGAAACCCAGTTCCCTACAGGCACTTTCACGCCCAACCCGCGACCCGCCGGGGTACCGAAGATGCTGGCCGCGCAATTTGGTCTTGAGCTGAAGCTGTTGTTGCGCAACGGCGAGCAGCTGCTGCTGACCATGTTCATCCCGATCACGCTGCTCATCGGTTTGACGTTGCTGCCGCTCGGGTCGTTCGGCAACAACCGGGCTGCCACCTTCGTTCCGGTGATCATGGCGCTCGCGGTGATCTCGACCGCCTTCACCGGCCAGGCCATCGCGGTCGCCTTCGATCGGCGCTACGGCGCGCTCAAACGGCTGGGCGCGACGGCACTACCGGTGTGGGGCATCATCGCGGGCAAGTCGGCGGCGGTGGTCACTGTCGTGTTCCTGCAATCAATCATTCTGGGCGCCATCGGTTTTGCGCTCGGCTGGCGGCCGCCTCCGGCAGGTCTGGCGTTGGGCGCAGCGGTCATCGCGCTGGGTACCGCGGTTTTCGCGGCGCTGGGCTTGCTGCTTGGCGGCACCCTGCGCGCTGAGATCGTGCTGGCGGTGGCCAACCTGTTGTGGTTTGTCTTCGCCGGCCTAGGTGCGCTGACCATCGAATCCGGGTTGGTCGGTTCGACCGTCAGATGGGCGGCGCGGCTCACCCCGGCGGGGGCGCTGACCGAGGCGCTGTCCCGCGCGATGAGCCTGTCGGTGGACTGGTTCGGCGTGCTGGTGCTTGTTGCGTGGGGCACGCTGGCCGGACTGGCCGCGTTGCGCTGGTTCCGCTTCACCTGACCGGCCCTACTACGCGACGTAGTTTTCGTTGCCCTACGATCGGGCGATGGCTGTCGGGCGACTCTTACGGCGGCTGGTCGACCTGCTGCCCGAACCCAGCCTGCCCGTGCAGCGGATAGTCGCGGCGGCCGTGATCCTGACGCAGGGGGGCATTGCCGTCACCGGCGCGATCGTCCGCGTCACCGCCTCCGGACTTGGCTGCCCGACCTGGCCGCAATGCTTTCCGGGCAGCTTCACCCCGGTCGCGGTTTCCGAGGTGCCCCGCATCCACCAGGCGGTCGAATTCGGCAACCGGATGATCACCTTCGCCGTGGTCCTCACCGCGGCGCTGGCCGTGTTGGTGGTTTACCGGGCCCACCGCCGTGCCGAAGTGCTGCTCTACGCCTGGTTCATGCCGGCCTCGACCGTCTTGCAGGCAGTGATCGGCGGGATCACCGTCCGCACCGGGCTGTTGTGGTGGACGGTGGCCGTCCACCTGCTCACCTCGATGACCATGGTGTGGCTCGCGGTGCTGCTGTTCGTCAAGGTCGGCGAGCCCGATAACAACGGGGTCGGCGTGATCAGTTACCAAGTGGTCAAACCGCTGCGCGCGCTCACGCTGCTCAGCGCCCTGACGCTGGCCGCGGTCCTGGTGGCCGGGACGCTGGTCACAGCCGCGGGCCCGCATGCCGGGGATACCAGCCCGCGTCGGACCGTGCCGCGGCTGCGGATTGAGATCACCACGTTGGTGCACGCCCACTCATCGCTGCTCATCGCTTATCTCGCCCTGCTGGTCGGGCTTGGCTTCGGGCTGCTGGCCGTGCATGCGCCGCGGCCGGTGCTGTTGCGGCTGGGCGTCCTGCTGGTGGCGGTTTTCGGTCAGGCCGCGGTCGGGACCGTGCAGTTCTTCACCGGCGCTCCCGCGGCGCTGGTCGCGGTCCACGTCGCCGGGGCCGCGATATGCACGGCGGCCACCGCGGCCTTATGGGCCTCGATGCGAGAGCGGACCGAGCCCCAACCGGTCCAGGGCTGACTCGACGCACAAGGCGAACTGACGCTGCGCGTCGTCGCGGGCGTCGTCGTCGAGTAGTCGCCAACCCAATGACGGGGCAACCAGATTCAGCTCTGCCAGCTCGGCGTCACCGGATTCGTCGATGATATCCGCGCGGGCGTATAGCAACTCGCTGACGGCGATGCCCGACTGCTCGGCGGCTGCCTGCAATGCGGCCTGTCCGAGGTCCCACAATTCGAAATCGGCCTCGATCGGCGAATTCTCGACGAACGCGTGGGACTGGATGCCGCCGATAAAAACCAGCGCAGTGCGAACCGCGGGGCCTGACGGACGACGACCCCGCAGCACGGGCACTCCCGCGCGGCCCAGGTCGCGCAGGTGGCGCCGACCGGTGTTCCAGGCGACGACGTCAGGAGCGTTCAACAGGTTGGGAACCCGCTTCGTCCACGCCAAAAACTCGGCGTGATCGCTGCTGTCCCGCAGGATCACCAGATCTGCGTCGAGCGCGCGCGGGTCGTCCCAGGCCAACCAGTGCGCATGCAGGCCGCGCGTGCGCAGCGCGGCCACCAGGCCGGCGTCGTCGCCGTCCGCCGAACCGGCCAGCACAATCCGGGGATGGCGAATGTCGGGCCGGGCCAACTTCATGCGGACTCCATGCATGCGGATGATAGTCAACATGCACGCAATCGAAGTCGCAGAAATCGGCGGCCCGGAAGTCCTGCGCTATGTCGAGCGGCCGCAACCGTCGCCGGGGCCGGGTGAGGTCCTGATCAAGGCCGAAGCGATCGGCGTGAATTTCATCGACACTTATTTCCGCTCCGGGACGTACCCCCGCGATCTGCCGTTCGTGCTCGGCACCGAAGTGGCCGGAACCGTAGCCGCAGTCGGCGACGGCGTAACAGGGCTGAGCGCCAGCGACCGGGTGGTGACCGCGGCAGCGTCCGGTGCCTACGCCGAATTCAGCACCGCACCAGCGCAACTGGTCGCGCGCCTGCCATCGGAAGTCGGCCTGGACGTGGCCGCCTCAGCGCTGTTGAAGGGCATGACGGCGCATTATCTGATCGCCTCGGTGTATCCCGTGCAGTCTGGCGATGCGGTGCTGGTGCATGCCGGAGCGGGTGGGGTGGGGCTGATTCTGACGCAGTGGTTGGCGCATCGGGGCGCTCGGGTGATCACGACCGTATCGACACCGGAGAAGGCGCAGCGGTCGCGGCACGCCGGCGCCACCGTGGTGTTGGATTATCCTGGCGACGATCCGGCCGAATTCGGCAGGCGGATCCGCGACTTGACCGACGGGGCCGGCGTGGCGGCGGTGTATGACGGCGTCGGGGCAAGCACATTCGACGCCAGCCTGGCCAGCCTCGCCGTACGGGGGACGTTGGCACTGTTCGGCGCGTCCAGCGGCGCGGTTCCGCCCGTCGACCCGCAGCGGCTCAACGCGGCCGGATCGGTGTACCTGACCCGGCCGGCGTTGGTCCATTTCACCCGGACGGGCGAGGAATTCGCTTGGCGCTCACGGGAATTGTTCGACGCCATCGCCGACGGCTCGCTCAGCGTGGAGGTGAGCCACCGCTATCCCCTGGCCGACGCCGCGCAGGCGCACCGCGACCTGCAGGGCCGTCAGACCGTCGGATCGATCGTGCTCACGCCCTAGCGTCCC
>NZ_DASXEP010000117.1:0-22309 GCF_036490025.1 Mycobacterium sp.
ATCGATCCCCCCGAGACCGCCGGCAACGACGGCGTCATCAACGCCGCCCCCAACCCATCCAACGCCGCCCCATAGCGCACCCCCGCCGCGGCGTTGTTGGGCCACATGAACCCGAAATACTCCAGATTCAAATCCGTGATCCGCGGCGTCAACGCCCCCCACACCATCGGATTGATCACCTCATCGGTGGCCTCTTCCAACCGATTGGCGTGCGCCGGGGGGGCCGGCACCATCTGGGTCACCGTGGCCGAATGCGTCGCGGCCGCCATATGCGCAATCTGCGCGCGCGCCAACGTCTCATCCGCAAACGCCGAATGCTCGCCATTGTGCGACACCAACGCCGCCTCCGAGGCGGTCCCACCCAAACCCACGTAGGCCGCCGAGGTCCCCACCGCCGTCGCCGTCGACACCCCCACCACCGAGGTCATCACCACATGATGAGCCGCCAACGCCTCCCCATAGGCCACCATCGGCGACGGACCCGCCCCCAACGCCAGCGAATACCAATTCTCCTCGGGCGGGAACATCGGCCACGGATGACTCACGAACTACACCCCCACACCAAACCTCGTCGGCGCGCTCAGATCGCCGTCGCCGCCGCCCGCATCAGCTCGGTGGCCACCGTCGTGGCCATCGCCAACGACTGCGCCCCCGAGTACAACCCCCGCATCACGCCATGCTGCTCAGCAACGGCCACATGTGCCGCACCGGCGGCCGCGGCGATCGCAGCAAATTTCACCGAATCCGCGTCCATCCCCATCGGCACCGGATCCAACAACACCGGCGCCACCGCCGCCGCGGTCGCACCCGTCTGCGCCGCCAAACCCGCCTCCGTGGCCGCCGACAACCCGACCACTTCCGGAACCATCGCAAACGTCATGACCACTGCCTCCTCAACGCCAACAGCACGATTAAGAAGGATCGTAACCGAAGCCGTCCAACCTCATATACACACAAAACTCGCGGCCACCTCCCCCGGCTGTTCCCGACGCGATCGCGGCGAAGGAAGCTATTCCGACTCGACGCGGTCGCCGGCGACGACGATGCGGGCGTGTGCCACTGCCTGCTGGTTGGAATCGTCCCCGTTGCCCCGGGCTGCCGTCATCGGCGCCATCGGCATACCGGCCATGCCGCCACCCATCGACGTAGTCGGGCTGGATGTCGCGGCCACAGTCCGCAGGCCCGTTGGCCGGCCACCGCTTTCCGGTTCGAACGTGCTGGTAGGCCGGGTGTAGCTGGTCAAGCCCGCCCCGGAAAAAGCTCCGACTCCCCCGGCTGCCCCCGCACCGATGCCCCCGGCCGCGCCGCCGCCGGAGGCGAGCGGTCCTGCCAGCGAAGCCATTTCGGCTGCCTGCGGCGCCGACACCGAGGAAAACATCCCGCCGAAGGCTCCCATCAGCGACGACGGCAGGCTGCTCATACTCTGCAAACCCTGCGTCGGGGCTTGGACGATCTGAGACGCCGGCTGCACCACGCTCGAAGCCGCCTCCTGCAACGGTCCTAACAGCGAACTGATCTGGTCGGTGGCGCCGCTGGTCGCCGACGCAGGCGCCTGGCCGACCGCCTGGGCAGCCTGACTAGACAGGCTCATCCCGTCCTGGCCGCCCGTGGCGGCTGCTGCCTGAGCGACCGCCTCTCCGGCCGCGGCCGGCGCCGCCGGCGAAGCTCCCGCCGGTGCCAGCGGCGGCGGTATGCCCAACGCGGCGGTGAACCCACCCAACGCCGTGGAGTAGCCCATTCCGATGGTTGAGTTGTGCGGCCAGTGCTGCCCGTAGTACTCGATGTCGTGTTCGGCGATGGCCGGGGTAAACGACCACAGGACACTCGGGTTGGCCTTGTCCATGGCCTCCCGCTCAGTCCGGTTGGTCTGGACGACCACGGAGGGAATCACCGCGGACCGCGCCGTCGCGAAGGCGTCGATAGCGCCTTGGGTGACGGCGATTTTGTGCGCGGTCCAGCCGGCGGTCGTCTGCAGCCCGGCATTGAGACCGTCTGCGGCTGCGGCCGAAGCATTGGAACCGAGCCCATGCCACGAGGCCAGCGTCGCCGCGGTGTTGGCACCCGAAACGCCGGCCGCCGATGCGTGGTGGGAGGTCTCGGTCACCCAGACCAAGTTGTTGCTGATCACCGAAGCCGGCGATCCGGCCTCGAAGGTCGCCGCGATGGCCTCTGGTGGCCCAGTCCAGCGTGGGTCGAGCGGCATGCCGGTCGGTTAACCCAGCGCGGTGCCATGGATCGCGTCCATGGCCTCGTACGTACCCGACGCCAACGACTGCGCGCCGGCAAATGCCGTCCGCTGTTGGACGTGGTCTGCCATCGTCGCCAGATAGGAGAACCCGGTTGCATTCAGCGCCTGGGCGAAGCCCACGGAATCGGCATCTGCCGCCATGGGAGTCACGCCGGTCAGAGCGGCCGCGCCCGCGGCTGTGGTGGCTGCCATTTCGGCACCGACGCCCGACTCGGTAGCCGACGATAAATTGACTGCGGCTGGAATTACGCCGAATCCGCTTGTCATATTGCCTCCCAGGTCTGTCCACGAATACATCGATCCGCGACCAAAGGTTGGTTGAGTTTAAAGTTACCGAACCACACTGTCGAGTTAATGCTCCTAATCTGGACTTCCGACCAGAACCCCTTCGATGTCTCCTTCGGTCGTCACCAGCAATCCGCGGCCCGGCGCGAGCTGTTGAGCACTCGTCCTGCCGAACACCTTGACGCTGGCTGGATCGTTGTCCATGAACAGGGTCGGCGAGCGGGATCCGGTCAGCTTCTGAATGAACGGGTTCATCACCACCTGCGCGGCCCAGTTGCCGGGCAGCCGGGACGCGATGACGTGCAAGCCGATCTCGCGGCTTCGCTCGACCAAGCCCCACAGCGGGGCGGTTGCCGCCGGGCGGACCGCCTGGTTGTGCGGGCGGAGTTCGTGTTCGTCATCGATCAGCAGGAAGTGACGCGGGCCGTCCCACGGTTTCAAATTCAACAATTCTTCTTGAGTGAGACCGGACGGCGGGAGTCGATCCTGTAGTAGGCCGGCAAGTTCCCGGATCACGGTGTCGATGTCGTCGGAGGTGTAGGCGTAGGCACGCACGTGCGGACCACGGATCCGACCGATGAGCGTGGTCTTCGGATCGATGATGGTGATCTGGGCCTGCTCCGGGGTGAACCTTTCGGTAATGGCCCGGCCAAATGCAGCGAGAGTCGTTGTCTTGCCGCATAGCTGACGGCCCACGACCAACACGTTCGGCAATGTCTTGGTCGGCAGTGCCACCGGTTGCAGAGCGCTCTCACCGATCGCGAACGGGATGTTCAACGGATCCGAGGCAGCGGCCGAGCCGGCGAAATCGGCGATGATCTCGCCCAGCGACACTCGCTCGGGCAAACGTGACAGCCGTTCCACCTTGCCGGTGCCGGTGACTTCGGCGATCAGCGCGCCGACACCGCGTGTTCCCACCCGTTCACCCTTGGTGCCGGTAACCTCGGGGACACCGACGAGCAGCTCATGTCCATCCCGAGTGAGTCCGAATCCGGGCCGGTCCAAGGTATTTCGCGCGGCCCTGCGCTGCTCCATCGACGTGCCCATCTGCGTTTCGTCGGGGTTGCTCAACCGCAGCTGAATCCGCGCGTTGGACACGTTGAGCAAGCCTTGTTTCTGTCCGACAAACCATGCGGTGGCGCTGGTCATCACGTGAACGCCATAGGACAGGCCTTGGCGGGCAATGGACATCGCGCGGTCACCCATCGCTGAGTCTTTGTCGTAGAGGTCGCCGTAGTTGTCGATGACGAGGAACACATCGCCGAACTTGTCTTCGGGGTCAGTCCCTCCACCGCCGGCCGCTCCGAAGCGCCGCTCGCGAAACTCCGAGATGTCGATTTGATAGTGCTTGAACGATGCCTCCCGCGCGCGGATCAACCCTTCAATCGTGGCGATGGTTCGCGAAACCCCTTCGGTGTCATTGAGACTGACCACCCCGGCAACATGGGGATACTCCTCCACCGGATAGAAGGCGGCGCCGATGCAGAAGAACGTGACCCGCTCCGGGCGGTACATCAGAGCAGCGGAAGTCATCAGCGTCATCAACGTGGTGGACTTTCCCCGTTGCGCAGTCCCGACCACCATGATGTTGTCCATCTCAGCGTCGACCACTTGCACCCGCTGCACGTGATCTTCGGGGATGTCGACGATCGCGAACGGCAGGACCAAGCCGGCGTTTTGCCCGTAGTCGACGTGCCAAGGCTTGTCCCGCCAATATGCCACCAGAGCATCGACCTGCTCACTGACTTCCAGTGGCGGGAGCCAGATTTGGTGGGGAAGCCGGGCAGGATGTGAGACCAGCGACTCACGGATGACATCGAGGAGCTTCTTCTTTCGGAAGCCATCGGCGTGGAAGAGGAATTCGTCGGGTTCCTCGGGGGCGTCGGCCACCGCCAACGCCGCGGTGTCCTCGTCACTGAGCGGCTGGTACTCCCAGGTAAGTGGGCGCGGCTGGGAGAAGCTGACGTCCACGGTTTCACTGAGGCTGACGACCTTCTTCGGTAACACGAACGGCGCAGACAAGTAGAAGCACCGAAACGGCTCCAGATCACGCGGGCCGACTTTGAGTAGCGCGTAACCGTTTTCCTTCGACGGCAGGTGCAACGCGGCGTCACTACCGATCACATCCCGGGAGTCCTCGGCCGTCTCCGCACGCAATGCAACCCTGAATGCGATGTTGCTCTTGGCTTTACTCAGCGACGACAGGTCCAGCCGCTGGCCACCCAGGGTGAAGAAGACGTTACAGCCGCGGCCCTCCTGGCCGATGTGAATGACCAGCTGTATCCACTCTTGGTGGTGGTGGAACAGCTCCAGGTACTCGTCGATGATGACCAGCAAGATGGGTACCGGCTCCAGGTCCCGTCCGGCCAGCCGCATCTCTTCATACTCGTTGGCATCACGCGCGCCGGCCTCCTTGAAAAGCCGGTAGCGCCTGGCGATTTCGCCGTTAACAGCCTTCCGCATCCGCTCCGCGAGGTGCCGGTCGTCCTTGCCGAGGTTGGACAGTGAACCAGCGACGTGGGGCAGGCCCGCCAAGTCCTGGGCAGCCGATTCGAACTTCATGTCAACGAAGATGACGATGAAAGTCTCCGGCGAGTGCGTCAGAGCGATCCCGTTACACAACGACAGGAAGAACTCCGACTTGCCCGAGCCGGATGTTCCGACCACCACAGAGTGGAAACCGAAGCCGCCGAAGTCTTTTGCCCGGAAGATCACGTACTGCAATTCACCGCCCGGTTTGACCCCGACCGGCACCATCGCCCACTTCGCGTCACCGCGTCCGCGACTGTCGGACCACAGCCGATCGACATCGAGCTGCCGCGGATCACTAATGCCCAGCGCCCGTAACAGCTCGGCACCCTGGCTGTCGGTTTCCGACAAGTCGTCGGCGCTCATCGGCGACCAGCGCGCCAAGGCCCTCGCGTACCGGCTGGCGGTCGTCTCGGCGAGCATATCGGCCACAGCAAAGAACGCGCCGCGGTGATAGAACCGGCCTTCGCGTAGCTCGAACCGCTGTTCATCATCGAGAAAGCCGACACCGACACCGGGTCGAGTCGCCAACCGCAGCACCGTGATTCCGGCCATGCCCTTCTGTCCGGTGACACTCTCCCATTGCTCAGGCGTCCCGACGTTGTCGTCGACGATCACCCAATGCGGGCCGAGGGTCAAACCCGGCACCTCCATGGCCGAGGGCATCGACGACGGGCTCGTCCCGACCGGCGGCGCCCATGGTCCGCGGCCCTTGCGGTGCAGCTCGGCGTCAAGGGCTTCCTCCAACTCGGTTGGGGAGACGAACACCAGCCGGCGCAAGCCACAAGCGTCGAACATTTCGTCGTGCTGGTTGTGCGGCAGCCACACCAGCCACGACCACAACTCGGGATGGCGGGTAACCACCATGACCTTGACGTCGTTCGGACTGTGATAGACCGCCAGAGAACACAGGATCGACCGTGCGATGCTGTGCAGCTCGACGGGATCCGTTGCGATGAAGCTGAATCCGGGCTTGGACCGCAGGCTCAGCACCTTGCCGATCCCGCGAATCTTGCTCTGCTCGAGAATGAAGTCTCGCAATGCGCCGCCGGTGACCGGCTCGAGCTCCTCGCCGATCGGGACCTCCGGCCACTGCAGTGAGACCGCCGCATCGCTGGCCTGCTGCACCCCGATTCCCAGGCGGACCTCGAGGAAGTCGGCATCACCGGCGCGGCGCTCCCACATCCGCGGGCCACCGATCACGGTATCCAGGTTCTGCGGATCACCGTGTACGAACAACTGGCTACGCCGCTGATCCTGGGCGGCGCGCTGGATTTCGTCGCGGTCCTCGTCCAGCTGGCGCAGATAGACGCGGCGCTGCTTCTCCTGTTCACCCCAGGAAATCCGCCGGCCCCGGCCGAACCGTCCGCTGAACATCAACGCACCGAAGCCGGCCAGACCCATCATCGGGAAAAAGCCCGACTGCAGCGACCGGACTCCCGAGGTGTACATCACGACCAGGGTGCCGATGATCCCCACCAACAGGGCGGGCAGCGCGATCATCAACAGGATGTTGCGCGGCTCCCGCTCCGGCAGCGCCAACGGTGGCGCGACTGCCACCCGCACCGGAGGCACCATCGGGGCCGACTTACGCGTTCCACGCACAAATCCACGTTTGGACATGCCTAACCTCCGACCTGTTGGTTGGCTTCTGGGATCGGCGCAACCGCGCCGCTGCCGTTGATGGTGTCGTGCGCCAGTAGGGCACTGTCCCGGCTGATGGCCGGCCCGGCTGCAAAAGTGCGAAGAATCGGCCACGGCGCCTGGGCGGCGGCGCGCGGATCTAACGCAAGAGCCTGCAGCGTCCGGTCGTCCCACTGGACTCCGTACCTAACACCTTGCGGCGAAAGCCAATACAGATTCTCGCGGCTTTGCGCGGTGGCGACGCCGCTCGTCGCAGCAACGAAGTTCGCCGCTCCCGGCAGCACCAAGGTCTGATTGGCCTCCACCGATTCCGGGTGGCGGTCATCGCGGACCAAGCGGACCAGCCGGCCATCCATTTCGATCGGAACCGGCAGACCCCGACCGCTGAACACCGTGATCGAGGCTTGCGGATCGGTCGACTGCTTCTGCCACGCGACACACGTCACCGGATTTGCCGCCGTGTCAATGAAGTTCAACTTGCCCGAGGGGTAGTAGTCGACGTTGAGTACTTCGACGACGGGAACGTGCACCAGCTTGTCCGGCGACACCAACGTCGGCGTAGCGGACCCCTGTGAGTTCGCGGTGCGCAGCAGGTCGGCGACGAAGCTGGTGATCTTTTGGACGCCGTCGGGCAGCAGCACGTAGAAACCGGTGACGGTACCGGTGGCGTCGCGAGTCTCCAGCACACTGCCGACGGTCGAGCCCGGAAGCAGTGCCGATGGCGCTCCCGACTGTGGGATAGTCGGTATCACAAGGGGTTCCGTCGACGGCAAGGCATCAAATAGCGCGTTGGACATCTCGATCGGATAGGTGACGCCCGGATCCAAACCCAGGTTGAACGTCACCGACCGGTCGGTCGGGTCGATTTCCGAACGTTGCCCGCCCCAGATCACGTAGGTCGCACCGAGATGCGTCGCCAACACGGCTTCTGCACGAGGCATCGGATTCGCTCGGCCCACGGTTGAAAGCTGTCCCGCGATCGATGTCACCAACGGTGCCCCGGTGCCTCGGGCCGGTGCCGTGTCGCAGACCGACCAGGCCGACACCGAAGTCGGGGTGACGGTGAGATCGTCTGGCACGCCAGGAATCCCGACCATCGGGCCGGTCGGGTACTTGGCGATCTCAGCTGCCTTCACCCAGGCGACGGTTGCTGCGTTGCCGACCGCCAACCGAGCAGACGTCAGATTCAACGCGGGGTACAGCCGCCCATTGATCTTCGCGTAGACCGCACCGGTGTCCCGGTTTCCGATGATCGCGGACTGGCCGACCAGGCCAGCGGGTTTCATCACGTGCAGCAGTGCCATCCAGCCGATGCCGATCAACACGAAAACCATCGATAGCGCCACTGCTGCTTGCTGTTTGCGGTCGTCGTGCTTCATCCGAACCGAGAATCGGGTGATCGCGGCCTTCAGCCTGCGGTTGTAGAACAGGTGTCCCGAGTTCTGATCCCGGTTGGAGAGATTGAGTGGCACGGTCAATATCCTTTCGGCGGACGATGCGCATCCGCCCGGTGCTCAACTACTTTGCGCGACAACAAATCCCACGTCACTGCAGGGCTCCGCCGTACCGTGCCTGATTCTCGGCTTCGGCCTCTTCGCGCAGCGCGGCAATGGCGAGGTTCAACCGATCGGCCAACTCACCATGGGTGTAACCAGACACTACGGTCGGATGCAAACCCAATTCGACCAGTCGGCCATCGGAATTCACGACCGCACGAATATCGCCGAGATCGACACTGTAGGTGATCGTCTCGGCCTGGCCGACGACCGCCTCCCACTTATCGGCGGCCTCATTCAGTTCACGCAGAACCGATTCGACGAGATCCTTGTCGCTTAGCTGCGCGCGACTGCCCGGGCCCGGCATCACCACAGTATCTAGACCCCTCCGACCAGCGTCAATTCATTGTCTGCGGGCTTACCCACGACGGGCTATCACGGGCCGGCCTTCCAACCGCTGGCCGGTGGTGCGCTCAGCATTTGGAACCAGGCAAAGTGGTAATTCGCATTCACCAGATTCTTCGTGGCCATACCTTCGGTGGCGGCCAGCAGCAGGCAATTCAGCAGCAGGCCTGGGTCGACATCCGGGTATTGCGCCAAAACCTGGTATCGCGACGTGTCGAGGTAGACGCGCAATATGTCGATTTCGGCGTCGACAATGCCCGTTCCCGCGGCGCCCGCCTTCGCCAGCGTGTTGACCAGCCGCGGCAGGCCGTCGCGCCAGTGCGTCGCCTCCCCCAGCACCCAACCCAGGTCGTCGACCGCCGGCAGCTCGCGCGGTTGCGCCGAGGTGTCCGTCACGTCGTAGTCGGCGGCCCAGCCCAGCGCGTCGCCCGGGGCATAGCTTGCCGACGACGTCGTCTGACCGAGCAACGCCGCCGCGGTGCCCGCTCGCCGGCCCGGCTCCAGTAACCGGACCTCGGCGGGCAAGGTGAGACCGGGCGGGATCCAGCCGTGGGCCAGGTCGGTCACCAATAAAGTGGTGCCGTCCTCCCGAATGCCGACGGCCCAGCGCAACCCGGGTTCTTGTCGCGCCACGAATTTGAGCAGGCGTTCCAGCCGTTCGCGTTCCGACTCGGCGGGCTCGACGGGCTCGGGCTCGGCCTCGCGGACGACAGGAGGTGGGCTCGGTGCAGGCACGACTGGTGGCGGTGGCTCGACCGGCTCCCGCGCGAGCGGCGTGATTTCCTTCAGCAGCGTCGCGATCTCTTCGAGCACCTCGGTGTCGTCGGAGTGCAACGCGTGTCGGGGCTCCGACGTCGCGGGTTCAGCGGTGTCAGGCTCAGTTGTCGGCGGCGTGAACTCGGCCGCAGCCGGCACCCAGGCGTCCGGCTCCTCGACGGGCGCCGCAGGACGGTGGTCTTGCTCGGGGCTTGGCGGCGCGGGTGTGTCGGTGGGTGAGGTCTCCGGCGGCCGCGGCGGCGCGAGTTTGAATCGCGTTGTTTTCTCGGTGTCGTCGACACCATTCACCGGCCGGTATTCCGTCGGCGTTTTCGATTTCATTTTCTGCAGATGGCGAACTGTCGACTCGACTCGTCTTGCGGCAAAGGCGCGAGCGTCGTTGATGACTCGGGCTTCTTCTGCCTGTCGGGTGGAATCGGTCAATCCCGCGCACCGAATGCTCTTGAGTTCGTCGTTTGCCGAATTGACTATCCGCTGTAAGTCGGCCTTGAGGTATTTGACGAGTGGAGCGGTGTCGGCGGTAACCGTCGAGAGCTCAGCAGGCCAAAGCCCGCCGGTCACCCACGACGTGCAGTCAACGGGAGAGCTGAAGGCCGGAATCTTCAGCGATTCTCGGGCAGCTCTCCGGAGGCGCTGACGCGCCGTATTCCGACCGAAGATCGCCACCGGCCAAGCCTACCGTCATCGTCGCTGCCACAACTGCGCTGTTTGTCGGTCGACAAAGGTCGGGTGAAAGGTGGGGTGAATTGTGCGAATAGCCGCATCTGGGTAGCGTGAGCGTGTGGCTGATCCGGGGCTTCAGCAGCAGTTGGATGAAGTGCGCGCGTTGCTGGCGCAAGCGCGAGAGTTGTTCGGCGCCAACCCCGTCGAGCCGCCCACCGATATCGCCCCGGACCGCGACGCGGTCAAGCGCTGGATTCGTTAGTTATCGCACCGTCTCGTCACGCCGCGGCAGCTCATGCGAGACCAGCCTTTCGATCGCAGCGTCGAGTTCGTCGGCGGTCGGAACCTCGGCTGACGGGGTGTAGCCGGCCGCGACGATCTCGCCGCGGACTTCCATCACCGCCTTGAGGTAGGAGACATCGGCGGTGAGCAAGATGCCCTGCGTCAGGCTTTCCGCATCGGTGTTCATCGCGGCCTCGGTCAGCGTGACGCTGTGCATGTATCCACCACGATTCGAGCGGACCAGGATGTGTCCGCTCGGATGTACGGTGTCGAATGCGGGATCGGCCTCAGTCATCGACCGTCGTCGGAGACCCGTTCGAATTTCGCGGCGGCCTCTGCCTCGTGCTGTTCCCACATGCCGGCCGATTTTGTCAGGTTCTCGGCGATCTCCGCGTGATTGTCGGCCTGCTGCTCGTAACACAGCCGCCGCTGCTCGAGCAGCTCACGTCCGGCCTCCCGCAGCTCACCGAAGATCGGCCCCAACGAATCCAGGCTCTGCTGGATTGCCTGATGCGACGACGGCAGCGTTCGCAGATACTCCGATGTCTCTTGGTGGTGGCCCGCAGCTTCACGCAAGTTGGCGGGCACCACGTGGATTCGGTCTGCCATCCGCTGTCTCCTTCTGACGTGCCGGCAGGAGCCGGCTTTGCACTACGCGGTCTCGGTTCTCTCGGCCATCGCCGGCCTGGTCGGCGCCGGCGGATCGGTCCTGGCCGGTGCGCTGATCGGCGCCGGCGGGTGCTCCCAGCCTAGGAAGCCTGGGCCGTTCACGGTGGAAATGTGCTGGATCTGACCGTTCAGCAACGCGCGGCTCTCGCCCAGGGCAAGCGCATGGCGGTCGGTGAACATCCCGATATCTCCGGGCGCGAGCTGCGACGGCTCCACCGGGTCGCTGACCGCCGTACCCGGCGGCGGGATCGTCATGCCCTCGTCGCGGAAAGCATCCGCGATCGGCGTCCCATCCGCCGCGGCCTCGATCGCAGCGGCCAACTGGGGGCTCGCGGCGGTAAGAGTGTCGCCGTTGGGCAGGGTCGCAGTCGTCGGACCGGACGCGGGTTCGGTGTGCTGCTGGCCGGCACGGTCGTGATCGTCGTCGTCGGACACCAGCCGGTCTTCGGGGTCGTCGGATTGGTGTCGTGCGTCCTCGAGATCCGCCGGCGAAAGTTGCTCGGCGCTGCCCGGCACGGGTCCGGTCAGCGGAAAGCCCGCCGGCATGCCCATCCCGGCACCGCTGGGCAGACCGCCCCCGCCGAAAGAGGGAATGCCGGGCATCGGGGCGGTCGGCGCAGGTGATGGAGCACCTGGCGCGGGCATCTCCTCGCGAGGCGGGCCGAGATCGTCCTCCGGCAACGAATCGAAGTAGGGATTCAGTTCGGATTCCGTTGCGACCGGCTGACTTTGAGCGCTGTGCTGCGCCGGTGCAGCCGCAGACGAACCGGCCGGCCGGCGCTGATCGTCAGCAACATCGGTGCCGGGCTGCGCGGAGTTGTACAGCGACGTCCAGGCTGCCATCAGCGCCGAGTTCGACGTGTCGTCCAGGCTCGCGCCGGTGACCACGGCGCGGATATCTCGCAGCTTGCCGATCAGATAGCGCTGAAAGTCACGCGCTCCCGCCGGGGTGTCCAGATCAGATCGGGTGGCCACCGCGCCCTCGATGTCGCGCTGCAGTCGGTTCAAGGCTTGGCTACCGGCAGCGGTCTTCTGGTGAGCGTTGAGAACTGCCGTCACCACCTGCATGTCGACCTGAGCGGTCGTCGAATTCTGATGTGCCAGAGCGACTTCAGCGCTCCGTATCGCATCCGCAGCAGCGCCCTCCTGATGTTCGGCGGCAAGCTCGTCAGCTCGCGGGACAGGTCGTTGCTGCGACGCGGAGACCCGCTCCCCGGTTGTCGGGTCGAAAAGATCCGGATGTTGTTGGCGGATATGAGAAACCAGCCCGTCGAGCCGTTGCGGACTTGCCGCGAACAGCGTCGCCGCATCCGACACGTCTTGCGGTGTCAGGCCGGCCAACCAGGCTTTCGGGTCACCAGTGCATTGCTTGACATGCTCGACCGCGGCGAGCACATCATCAGGCGTCGCCATCGCTCCGCTGCCCGAACATGGTGGCGACCCTAGCCAGGGCACCCGCCCTCGACAATTCACTCGTGTGCATAGCGCAGGGGCTAGCCGGCGGACCCGGCGTAGTGCTCATGCAACGTTTTCAGGATGGCCTTCTTCGCGCCGTCGAGCTCGCGAGCGTCTGACACCACCGCCGAGATCTCGCGTTGCTTGGCGATCAGATACTTCTGGAACTCACGCGCACCCAGCGCGGTATCGAGCCCGAGAGCGGCCTGATTCGCTACCGCACTGTCGATCTCGGCCGCGATCGCGTCGAGCCGCCGCACGCCTTCGACCACTGCTGCGTGCGCTTCGGCGAGCGCTTCCACCAAGGCACGGTCGGCATCGGCAGCCGCGGCGTGCCGCGTCGACAGTGCGGCCTGCCGTTCCCCGATCGCCTCGATCGAGCGTCCGGCCTGCTCTGCCATCTCTTGTCCGTGCTCGCCCACCATCGTCGCTACCCGAGTGGGCGCCGGATCTGCACGCCGCTACCCAGCGGACTGATCCGCACGCTGGCACCGGCGTGGGGCGCTTCGATGACCAGGTTGTTGCCGATCGCCAGTTGCACGTGCCCGGCGGTGGGGAAGACGAGGTCACCCGGCCGCACGTGTGAGCGCGGGATCGGCACTCCATCGTAAATCTGCTGATATGTGGTGCGGTCCAGGTGAATTCCTGCCCGGGCGTAGGACCACTGGGTCAACCCTGAGCAATCGAACTGGTCGGGTCCGGTGGCGCCCCACACGTAAGGCCGGCCCAACCGGGAGAGCGCTGCGCGCACCGCGATACCGGCGCGACTGTTCGGTGGTGGCAACCGCAATCCCGCAGTGTTGATGCCGTGGTGCGGTGTTCGATAGCGCACCGCGCGCCATCTCGACCGGTGACGCCGCGCCTTGCGACGGGCCGCCAGCACATGGGCCTGTTGTGCGCGCAACCGTGCGATCCGACGGCGGATCGCTTCGCGCTGCGCGATCGGGGCGTCCGGCACTGCGGTGTCGGCACGGGCCTCCTGGAGAACACCCTTGGTCAACCCGTGCGCGTCGGCGTGATCTAGACGGGCCAGTCGTGCGGTGGCGGCCAGCTCGGCATCGGCGGTTGCCGCCGATCGCAGGTCAGCGCGGCTCCGGTCTACCGCCGACCGGTAAAGCCGCTGTCCGACATCGGTATTCAACCCCACAGCGCGTTCCAAGAGTCCGTCATAGGGCGCCAGTCGGGCGTCCAGTGCCACGTCCCGGGTGGTGCCGGTGAACAGTTCATGCGCGCGGCTCAATGCCGCCAACTCGTTTCCGCTCACGGCCGCTTCCCCTCGTCGATCGCAGCGTCACCCTCGGTCCCGTCGGTGAGATCGGCGAACGCCCGGACCCTGGGCAGGGCCCCGGGCGGGATCACTCCCCTATTGCGGATATCCCACATTTCGGCGGCAGTGACCCCGAGCAGCGCCGCGATCACCGGCTCGGGCAGCGCTGACTGTGCGCATGCCCGATCGAGTCGCGCACCGAGGCTCGCCGGCATGCGCCCGATAAGCGCGCCGCGAGTTGCTTCCAATGCCTGCAAATGCTGCATGAGCCGTCCTGCCGATGCCGAGTTGGCGTTGACCGCCACCCGCCAGGAGTTGGCGGTCAGCATCTCAGCCTTCACGCACTGTGCGATCACAGAGAGAATATACGACTCATATTCGTTTGATGTCGTCGCGGGCAAACGTTCGATCACCGAGTTGATTGCGTCAAGGTGGGCTTCGGCGTATCCCTCCAGCACCTCGCTGTCACTGTGCCGGTCCACGACGATCGGTCCCGTGGCTCGCGGGGGCGCGGGTTCTTCCGGCGTCGCCGCCGTCAATCGCTCGAGTTCAGCATTCGGGTCAGCAGCCACCACCAGCCGCGAATAGGTGCCCGGCGGCAGCCCAAGTCCGTTCTCTACCTTTTGAACTGTGCCTTTGTGCGGCTTTCGGGCACCTCGTTCGAGGTAGCTCAGGCCCATGATGCTCACGCCCGTCACGGCGGCGAAGTCAGCCAGCGACCAATCGCGCGACTCTCGCAGCTCCCGGATCGCCGCACCTGCCGATTCCCGGCTCACCGTAGCGCCCCGGCCATATCCGGATACTACACAGCCGTATGCGTTCTCGAGGTTGTATATGTTTTTGTCACTGTTCTCTTGCCAACTTCACGTCTGTCTGTATACGCTTCTGCATACGTTTTTAGCTCGAAGGAGGCGGACAGATGGGGCATCCATGCTCGGTCAACCCGGAGTTGTGGTTCGGCTACGCCGATGACGACGGCGGCGACGGCGCTGCCAAGGCGCGTGCATACGAACAGTCAGCCACCGAAGCACGGCTGCAGTGCCTGCGGCGATGCCCGCTGGCGCAGCAGCGGCTGTGCGCGCGGTATGCGGTGGAAAACCGTGAGGAATACGGTGTCTGGGCCGGCATCAAACTGCCCGGTGGCCAGTACCGCAAGCGAGAGCAGCTGGCCCAGGCGCATGCCACTCTGCGCCGCATCGCCGCGGGGGAGATCAGTCCCCGCCAGTTACCCGACAACGCTGCCCTGCTGGCGCGGCGCGAGGGGGACAGCGCTCCGGTCACCGCCACCGTGTTCCACCTGCCCGTTCAGCAGATCGGGCCGCGGTCGGCGGCCTGACTCGTCGTCGTCACCACGGCTGGATTGAATCCGTCGGCAGGGGGTAGTCAAGGTCAACCGACACGGGAGAGTGGCGTACGTGACCTTCGACCTGACGCCGACCGGGGCGCAACACGACCTGGCCCGCCGTACCCACGAGTTCGCCGAATCGGTCATCCGTCCGGTCGCCCTGGACTACGACCAAAAGCAAGAGTTCCCATGGCCGGTACTCGAAGAGGCCGCCCAGCGCGGCTTCTACAGTCCGCTGTTCTACCGCGATCTGATCGGCGACCCGAGCGGGCTTTCGCTGCCGATGTTCATGGAAGAGCTGTTCTGGGGTTGCGCCGGAATCGGTTTGGCGATCGTCATGCCGGCGCTGGCGCTGTCGGCCATCGGCCAGTCCGCCTCTACCGAGCAGATGCTCGAATGGGCGCCGCAATGCTTCGGCTCACCAGGTGACCTCAAGCTGGCGGCGCTGGCGATCTCCGAACCCGAAGGGGGCAGCGACGTCCGCAATCTGCGGACCACGGCCCGGCGCGACGGCGGCGACTGGGTGCTCGACGGTCACAAAATGTGGATCGGCAACGGTGGGATCGCCGATGTGCACGTGGTCAATGCGGTTGTCGACGAAGAATTGGGTCACCGCGGCCAGGCACTGTTCATCGTTCCGGGAGGCACCCCGGGCCTGGAGCTGGTACGCAAGCTCGACAAACTCGGCTGCCGGGCCTCGCACACCGCCGAGCTGCGCTTTGACGGCGTCCGGATCCCCGAGGCCAATCTGCTGGGCGGGCAAGAAAAACTCGACCACAAACTCGCCAAGGCGCGCGAGGTCGTCGCCGGTGGGAAGCGTTCCGGCTCAGCCACATTGGGCACCTTCGAGCAGACTCGCCCGATGGTCGCCGCGCAGGCGATCGGCATCGCGCGGGCGGCGCTGGAATACGCCACCACCTACGCCACGCAGCGGGAGGCCTTCGGCGGCCCGATCATGGACAACCAGGGCATCGCCTTTCCGCTCGCCGAGATCGCCACCCAGATAGACGCGGCCCGGCTGCTGACATGGCGGGCATCCTGGATGGCCGCCACCGGGATCGCGTTCGAGCGCGGCGAAGGGTCGATGTCGAAGATGGCGGCCAGTGAGGTCGCGGTGCGGGCCACCGAGCGGGCCATCCAGACGCTGGGTGGCTGGGGCTACATCACCGATCACCCGGTCGAAAAGTGGTATCGAGATGCCAAGCTGTACACCATCTTTGAAGGCACCAGCGAAATCCAGCGGATCGTCATCTCCCATGCACTCGGTGCCACGGAAGGCGCACCGCCGTTGCATGTCGAGCTGGAGCCGTCCGGCGGACCGCTGAACCGGATGTTCGGCCGGGGCACGATGCTGCGGGGGCGGGTAGCCGATGCGGCGCTGGCCGCCAAGGACCGCGTCCCGGATCCGATGATGCGGGTTGTTATGCAAGTGTTGCGACCACCACGAAAATAGAGAGCTATGCCTACTGATAAGACCGGCGTCGAAGCCACCGTCAGCGTTGCCGACGGGAAGTACACCATCGCCGTCGAAGGCGAACCCGTCGGGCTCGCGGCCGTCGCCGACCGCGACAACCAGCGGGTTTTCTACCACACCGAGGTCGATGAACGGTTCGGCGGCCGCGGCCTGGCCAACATTCTGGTCGGCGAGGCGCTGGAGGCGACCCGCGCGGACGGCAAACGTGTGGTCCCGGTCTGCCCGATGGTCGCCGCGTTCATCAAAAAGCATCCCGAGTTCAGCGACATCACCGACAAGGCCACCCCGGAGATCCTGCGCTGGGTCGAAACGCTCTGATCAGTTCTGCCGACCGGCGAGCTCAGCCACGAACCGGTCGATGAATTTGTCGACCGGCCCTGTACTTGCTTGTCGGATAACGAATTTCGTCAAGCCCGCATCCAGGTACGCGTCGAGTTGACGATGCAGCTGACCCCAGCCGGTGGCGATCAGCTCGGCGAGGTCGACGTCCGGCCGGCGGTGACGGACCGCGGCGGCCAACTCCGGCGGCAGCTCGCCGTCGGCGACCGCCAGCGAGATGCCGAAGTGATCGGGCTCGATCTGCCGACCGGCCTGCGCGGCCGCACGCTCGATCGCCTCGCGACCGGCCCGCGCTTCCTCGGGAGTCAGAAAGCTGCCCAGCCACCCGTCGGCCAAGGTGCCGATGCGCCGAAACGCCGCCGGCGCGGAACCGCCCAGCCAGATGTCCAGCGGGGGAGTGGGCCGCGGCGCGACCGCCGCCGCGGTCACCGTGAAATACCGCCCGCGGTAGTTCGCCGACTCGCCAACCAGTACTGCGCGCAGTATCCGTAACGACTCGTCGAACACCGCAGCACGCTCGCCGTCGGGAACGGCGAAGACTTCACGCTCGGCGGCAATGGCCGAACGCAGGCCAAAAACCGGGAGCACCCGCTTGGGCGCGACCGCGGCAAGCGACGCCAATTGCTTGGCCACCAGCACAGGATGGCGCCCTGGCAGCACCGCCACCGACGTGCCCACCTTCAGCCGCGCGGTTCGGGCCAAGGCATAGGCCATGCCGACCACGGGATCCACCGCCGGCGAGTACACCAGCTCGGAGAACCACAGCGAATCCACCCCGCTGCTCTCCAGATGATCGACGATGGGCGTGAGCTGATTGGCAGGCGTGTTGGCGCCGAGCCCGATCCCGAACCGAACCTTCATTTCCATGCCAACACACAGGGCCCGCCAGTTTGTGCCCGCCGCTGATTGATCATGGCGCCACGTACGTCGATGATTCCTCACTCGTTGGGCTCTGACAGCGTCCAGACAACGGAATCATCTCGGGCTGATCTTAAGCAAGGCCCACGGCGAGGTGGGCATCAAAAATCTCTGTGGCCCGGGCTAATCGGCAGGGATTCCGCAGATCTTCCACTGGTTGTCGCGGTGTTGTAGGTCAAAGCTGCGAGTTGAGCGGGTCTGCGGGTCATAGGCCATGAACGCGGTGACGTTGGCCTCGGCGTGCTCGCCGTTGACGACCACGTGGTCGATGCTGGCAACAACCGGATATTGCTTCGCCGACGCGACCCGGTGATAGCTTTCCGCCCACGCGCCCTCGTCGTAGTTGACGTAGTCGGCATGCATGCTGCCGCACGTCACGCTACGCAGTGTGGCCAAGTCGCCGGCCTGCACCGCCGAATCGAATTTACGGATGGTCGCCTGGATCTGATCTTCCTGCGACAGCCGCGGTGGACGGTGTTGGGTCAGCAGCACGGTGCCCAGCGCCCCAATTGCGGCTACCGCCAGAATTATGGCGATCAGTACAAATATGCTGCGCTTGCGCACGGACCGTGTCTGTCCGGGCAGGGCGTCGACCCGGCCAGGTCGCCCAGGAGCGGGGCGCCCGCTGGGCGGCTTGGGTTGCTGGCGGGCACGCGTTGCTTCGGCAGTCTTCGCATTCGGGGCTGACACTGCCTCCGGCGGGGCCAGGTTCGGTGGGTTCAGCGTCTCGGTGGCCGGCGTCGGTGTGGTCGAGCCGTGCGGGAGGGTATGGGAATCGGCGCGCAGTGCGGTAGCGAAGTCCCTACACCGTGTAAACCGAGCGCCGGGGTCCTTGGCAAGGGCTTTGGACAATACCTCGTCCAGGCCTGCCAAATCCGGTCGTTGATCACCGAGCTTTGGTGGTGACGCGTTGAGGTGCTGGCTGATGACGGCGACCGGGTTGGAATGCTGATACGGCGGCGAACCCGTCAGCAGATGAAATGCGGTGGCGGCCAGCGCGTATTGGTCGGCGCGGCCATCGATGAGGGCACCCATCAACTGTTCTGGCGCAGCGTAGGCGACGGTGCCTATGGTCATGTTAGTGGCGGTTAGTCCGCTGATATCGTCATGCCGACGAGCTATACCGAAGTCAGCCAACAGGATTCGTCGATTGCCGTCCTCGGGCTCGGCGAGCAAAATGTTGGCTGGCTTGACGTCGCGGTGCAATAGGCCCCGCTGGTGCGCGTAGTCGAGTGCATCAGCGACAGCAGTGACAATGGCGCACGCATCCTGTATTGGTACACCGGCCGGGTAGTGGTCTCTCACTAGGTGCGCCGCGTCGGTGCCGTCGACGTAGTCCATCGAGATCCAGAGGTGGCCTTCAAACTCACCGCGATCATGCACCCCGACAATGTGTGGGTGCCACAGCGTCGCAGCCAGATCGGCCTCCCGGTGGAACCGCTCGCGGAACTCGGTGTCTGACGTCATCGTTTCTGCGGGTAGGATTTTGAGCGCATCACGACGGGGCAACCTGGGATGGTCAGTCAGATACACGTCACCCATGCCGCCGGACCCGAGTAGGCGAATGATCCTATATCCGGCGAAGGTCGTACCGCTGCCCAACGGCATGGGCCGATGCTACACAGCAACGTCGCAGCGTTGGACCCGACCGCTGAGCTGGATACTCCGACGCGAACGCATGTCAGGCATGCACCTGACCCCGAGTTTTGCAGCATCTTTTGAGAAGCTAAGAACGCTAGTTTTGAGACGTCCGTCGACCACAACGGCCGCGGCCGCGAGTTCGGACCGGTGCAGCACCTTATGCCGCTGGATTCGTGAACCACATATCTGTGGGCGAAGGGGGACTTGAACCCCCACGTCCCGAAGGACACTGGCACCTGAAGCCAGCGCGTCTGCCATTCCGCCACTCGCCCTAAAACAACCGGTGGAGCCTACCACTGTAATAGCCGGCATCCCCAAACCGCACCGGCCCGCCGGACCGTCCGGTAGCCCGGTTTGACCTGCCGTAATGCGATTCTCAGAGTTCCAGAGGTGCCGCTGCGCTGCGCTGTCCGGATAGCATGCTGAGTACGACACGCGTGATGCGACACGCCGGAACCGAGTCCGCCGTGCAGCACCAATACACAAGGACTGAGGGCGCTTGGACATGGGCAGCCAGAGGGGGCTAGTTCAACGCATCGAGCGCAAACTCGAGGTCTCCGTCGGCGATGCGTTTGCCCGAGTCTTCGGCGGTGCAATCGTCCCCCAAGAGCTCCAAGCGATGCTGCGGCGGGAGGCCGGCGAAGGAATCCGCCCCGTTGCTGGCAACCGCCTTTTGGCTCCCAACGAATACATCATTACCCTCGGTATGCACGACTACCGGAAAGTGGGCGCCGACCCGGATCTCACTTCGGACGCTTTCGCAACGCAGTTGGCGGGATACATCGGCGAACAGGGGTGGCAAACATATGGTGACGTGGTCGTCCGGTTCGAGCAGTCGGCGAACTTGCACACCGGCCAGTTCCGCACCCGCGGTGCTGTCAACCCCGATGTCGAGCCCCGGCGAACAGCCGGGGAGCTCGCACCGCCACAATCAGACCATGCGTTCAGCGCAGAACCAGGAGTACCAGCGATGACTGAGAATTCGAGTTCCGGCGGCGGCCAGGGGCAGGGGCGGCCGGGCGACGACTACTACGACGACCCCTACCCGCATCCGCAGGGCGAGCCACCTGCCGCACCGGATCCGCGCGGTGCCGGGTATCACCCCGAACCCGGCGGCTACCCCGAGCAACCCGGCGGCTACCCCGAGCAGCGCGGTGGCTACCCAGACCAGGGCGGCTACCCAGAACAGCGCGGCGGCTACCCCGACCCCCGCGCCGGCTACCCCGAGCAGGGCGGCTACGGCGCACCCGACCCGCGCGCGGGCTACCCCGAGCAGGGCGGCTACGGCGCACCCGACCCGCGCGGCGGCTACCCAGAACAGCGCGGTTACCCCGAGCAACGCGGCGGCTACCCCGAGCAGGGTGGCTACCCGCCGCAGTATGAGCAGCGGCCGGCCGGCGGCCAGGGTTATGACGCGGGCTACCGCCAGGGTGGTTACGGGCAGCAGCCCGGCGGCCCGGGCTACGATGAGTACAGCGACTACGGTCGGGGGCCAGCCCGCCACGAGGAGGGCGGCTACGGCCCACCCGACCAGCGCGGTGGCTACCCCGACCAGGGCGCCGGCTACGACCAGGGCTATGGCGCTGGACCCGGATACGGCCGACCGGACTACGGCCAGCAGCCCGACTACGGCCGCTACGGCGACGCCCCCGGCCAGCCATACGCCGCACCCGGTGGCGGCGGGTACGCCGAGCCGGGACGCGACTACGACTACGGCCAGCCCGCAGACGCCGGCGGTTACGGCGGCGGCTACGCGCCGGGCGGCTACTCGTCGTCTGGTTCGGCGGTCACGTTGCAGCTCGACGACGGCAGCGGCCGCACCTACCAATTGCGCGAGGGCGCCAACGTCATCGGCCGCGGCCAGGATGCGCAGTTCCGGCTGCCGGACACCGGTGTGTCGCGTCGGCACTTGGAGATTCGTTGGGATGGCCAAGTCGCGCTGCTCTCCGACCTGAACTCCACCAACGGCACCACCGTCAACAACGCGCCGGTACAGGAATGGCAGTTGGCGGACGGCGACGTAATCCGGCTGGGACATTCGGAGATCGTCGTCCACATCCATTGAGTCCGTAGGTCGCAAAGCGTTCAGCTTCAGCGCGCGTCGACCGCTGTCCAAGTATCGTGACGTAGCTATATCCGGGCACGCGAGGCCCGCGGCAGCAGCAGGACGGAGGGGACGCCAGATGCAGGGACTCGTACTGCAACTGACGCGCGCCGGTTTCCTCATGCTGCTGTGGTTGTTCATCTGGTCTGTGTTGCGCATCCTGCGCACCGATATCTATGCCCCGACCGGCGCGGTCATGGTCCGGCGTGGACTGACGCTGCGCGGGACGCTGCTGCCGTCGCGGGAACGCCGTAGCGAAGCGCGCTATCTCGTTGTGACCGAAGGGGCATTGGTCGGTGCACGCATCACGCTCAGCGGCCAGCCGGTGCTGATCGGCCGCGCCGACGACTCCACGCTGGTCTTAACCGATGACTACGCGTCGACGCGGCACGCGCGGCTCTCCCAGCGCGGCACGGAATGGTACGTCGAAGATCTAGGATCGACCAACGGCACATACCTTGACAGGGCAAAGGTGACGACGGCGGTACGGGTTCCCATTGGCACGCCGGTGAGTATCGGCAAGACGGTGATTGAGTTGCGTCCGTGACTTTGGTCTTGCGCTATGCAGCGCGCAGCGATGTCGGCTTGGTGCGATCCAACAACGAAGACTCGGTGTACGCCGGTGCGCGATTGCTGGCGCTGGCCGACGGCATGGGCGGGCACGCCGCCGGTGAAGTCGCCTCGCAGTTGGTGATCGCGGCACTGGCCCACCTCGACGACGACGAGCCGGGCGGCGATCTGCTGGCCAAGCTCGACGCCGCAATCCAC
>NZ_DASXEP010000159.1:0-58290 GCF_036490025.1 Mycobacterium sp.
TATCACGGCGTCATTCGCCGGGCCGGTGATATCGCCGGTGGTGTCGATTTGCGACAACGCCTATTGGGCCGGTCTCGGTGCCAGAGTTGCCGGTGTGACTGAAACCCGCGTCAGACCATTGCGCGGCGGCCGGTCAGCGCGCGGCCCAGGGTCAGCTCGTCGGCGAATTCCAGGTCGCCGCCCATCGGCAACCCGGACGCGATCCGGCTCACGGTCAGGCCGGGGATATCGCGCAGCATCCGCACCAAGTAGGTGGCCGTCGCCTCGCCCTCGGTGTTGGGGTCGGTGGCAATGATCACCTCGGTGATATCCACGCCGTCGACCTGTTCACCGATCCGGTTGAGCAACTCGCGGATCCGTAACTGGTCGGGCCCGACACCGGACAACGGGTCCAATGCTCCGCCCAAAACGTGGTAGCGCCCGCGGAATTCGCGGGTGCGCTCGACGGCCTGCACATCCTTCGGCTCTTCGACGACACAGACCTGCGAGCCGTCCCGGCGCGGATCGGCGCAGATGCGGCAACGCTCGTCGTCGGAGACGTTGCCGCACACCGAACAGAACCGCACCCCGTTGCGAACCTTGGCCAGCACCGCGGTGAGCCGGTCGATGTCCGGCGGCTCGACCGACAACAGATGAAAAGCGATGCGCTGCGCACTTTTAGGACCGATACCCGGCAGCTTGCCGAGCTCGTCGATCAGATCCTGGACCGGTCCTTCAAACACCCAGCGCGCCGCCGCCCATGCCACCGGCCAGCGGACCCAGCTGCTCTTGGGCCAGGGTCGCGACCTGCTTGGCGGCATCGGAAAGCGCGCCGACGATCAAGTCCTGCAGCGTCTCGACGTCGTCGGGGTCGACGACCTTGGGATCGATCTTGACCGAAACGACCTCGCCGCTGCCCTTGACGGTGACCTCGACCAGACCGCCGCCGGCCTCTCCGTGGACCTCGGAGCTGATGAGTCGCTGCTGGGCAGCCATCAGCTCTTGCTGCATCTGCTGTGCCTGGGCGAGCAAGGCCGACATGTCGGGCTGGCCTCCGGGTTGCATGACAGTCCCCTTGCGTCTTGGTCTCGACTTGGTTTCGCCTGCGCGGTGCGGGCGGTTCAGAGTTCCAAGCGTAGACGGCGCCGGGCTAACGTGGCGCCGTGCGTATACCTCATCGCCTGCGTGTCGGGGCTCCTGCGGTGCTGGCGGCGGTCGGCCTCCTGGCGCTCGTCGCCGTCGCACCGGTACCACCCCCGAGCGCCATCGCGGCACCCGGCGGCATCGCCGGCATGATCGTGTTCCTCGATCCCGGTCACAACGGCGCCAACGATGCTTCCATCAGCCGCCAGGTGCCCACCGGTCGCGGCGGCACCAAGGACTGCCAAGCCAGCGGAACCTCGACCAACGGCGGCTACTCGGAGCACACCTTCACCTGGGACACCACGCTGCGCATCCGCGCCGCGCTCAACGCCATGGGGGCGCGCACGGCCATGTCGCGCGGCGACGACTCCACGGTCGGCCCATGCGTCGACCAGCGCGCCGCGATGGCCAACGCGCTGCACCCGAACGCGATCGTCAGCATCCACGCCGACGGTGGTCCCCCCGGCGGGCGAGGTTTCCACGTCAACTATTCGGCGCCGCCGCTCAACCAGGCCCAGGCCGGGCCCGCGGTGCAGTTCGCCCGCGTCATGCGCGACCAGATGCAGGCCTCAGGTATCCCGCCGGCCAGCTACATCGGCCAGGACGGCCTGTACGGGCGCTCGGATCTGGCCGGGCTGAACCTGGCGCAGTATCCGTCCGTCCTGGTCGAGTGCGGCAACATGAAGAATCCCGCCGACTCGGCGTTGATGGAGAGCCCGGAGGGCCGGCAGAAGTATGCCGACGCCGTCGCCAGGGGCGTCGCCGCCTTCCTGGGTGGCCAACCCGCGGTGCACTAGGCCGATTGCCCGGCTCCTCCTCATCGCGCTGCGCGCTCTGCATCGTCGCCGGGCTAGCTTTCGAGTTCCCGCTTCAGGTTGGCCAGCACCTCGGCTTGAATCTTCTTCAGCCCGAGCGGCGCGAACGTCTTCTCGAAAAAGCCCTTCACCCCACCGGCACCCGTCCACGTCGTGGTGACGGTGACGCTCGAACCGGCTCCGGCAGGAGCCACCGTCCAGTTGGTCACCATCGTCGAGTTGGCGTCTTTCTCGATGACGGCGTGGCCGGCGACGTCGACGTTGGCCCGCACGTCGCGGACGCGGGATTCGGTGGCCTGCAGCTTCCAGGCGGCGACGGTGCCTTGCCCCTGCCCGCCTTCGAGCACCTGGTAGTCGCGGTAATGCGAAGACAGGATCTTGGGCCGGACGTTTTGGTAGTCACCAACAGCGAACAGCACGGCTGCGGGGTCGGCATTGATCAGAATCGTGCTGGCTGCACTGACCTGTCCCATAAAGCGAAACTCCTCTGCGATTGACTGGTTGGCTAGCCGTTATCGATGCGGCGCGCGCCTAATTCGTTTTGCAGCAACTCCAGCGCCGCTTCTTCAGGATCCCGGCGGGGTGTCGACGCGTCCTCCTGGCCGGCTTCGGCGAGCATGCTCTCCTCTTCGGCCCGCTGATCCGGGTCCGCATCTGCGGTTGCTTCGGTCGGGGCGGATGCACGCGGCACCACCCTGCGGGCGGGGCGCTCGACCGGGCGCGGCGCGGCAGCCGGCCCTTCGGGTGCCGGACTCGCGACGCCGGGGTCGCACCGCACCCGCCAGTCGACGCCCAGGGCGTCTTTGAGGGCCTCGGCGATGACGTCGGCGTTGCGTTCCTCGCTCAGTCGCTTGGCCAGCGGCGCCGACTCGTGGCTGAGCACCAACGTGTTGCCTTCGACCGCACGGACGGTGGCACCGGCCAGCATGACCTCAGTAGTGCGGCTGCGCTGCCGGACCTTGTCGCGCACCGTCGGCCACAAGGTGCGGACTGCCGCCGCGCTCGGTTCGGCCGAGGCTGCCGCGGCCGGATTCTCTTCGGGCGCGCCGGGTTCCGGCGGGGCGGATTCCGGCGGGGCCGGTTCGGGTACCGGCGGGGCGGGCTCAGCGGCGGCAGCCGGCTCCGACTTGTCAGTGAGCGGAATGGACATGTCCAGCCTGGTCTCTATGCGCTCGAGGCGTTGTAGCAGAGCCGATTCGGCGTCACTGGCCGACGGCAGCAACAGCCGCGCGCAAATCACCTCGAGGAGCAGGCGCGGCGCCGTCGCGCCCCGCATCTCGGTCAAACCGGCGTGGACCACCTCGGCGTAGCGGGTGAGCGTTGCGCGACCCAACCGCGTCGCCTGCTCGCGCATGCGGTCCAGCACGTCTTCGGGCGCATCGACCACACCGCGGCTGGTGGCGTCTGGAACAGCTTGCAGCACAAGCAAATCGCGGAACCGCTCCAACATGTCGGTGGCAAACCGGCGCGGGTCGTGGCCGGCGTCGATCACCGATTCCACCGCCCCGAACAACGCCGCCGCATCCGCGGCGCCAAGCGCGTCGACGGCCTCGTCGATCAGCGCCACGTCGGTGGCGCCGAGCAAGCCCAGCGCACGCTGGTAGTTCACCCTGTTTCCGTCGGCGCCGGCCAGCAACTGATCAAGAACCGACAGTGTGTCGCGGGGTGAGCCGCCGCCGGCCCGGATCACCAGCGGGTAGACGGCGTCGTCGACGACCGCACCCTCCTGAGCGAGGATTCGTTCGACCAAGCCTCGCATGGTCTTGGGCGCGAGCAGCCGGAACGGGTAATGGTGGGTGCGCGACCGAATGGTGGTGAGCACCTTCTCCGGTTCGGTGGTGGCGAACACGAAGATGAGATGTTCGGGCGGCTCCTCGACGATCTTCAGCAACGCGTTGAACGCCTGCGGCGTCACCATGTGCGCCTCGTCGATGATGAAGATGCGGTAGCGGGATTCCGCCGGAGCGTAGAACGCCCGGTCACGCAATTCGCGCGCATCGTCGACGCCGTTGTGGCTGGCGGCGTCCAATTCGGTGACATCCAGGCTGCCCGGGCCGTTGGGGGCCAGCGCCACGCACGATGCGCAGACACCGCAGGGCGTCGCCGTCGGCCCCTGCTCGCAGTTCAGCGAGCGGGCCAGGATGCGCGCCGATGACGTCTTGCCGCAACCACGCGGGCCCGAGAACAGGTATGCGTGGTTGATCCGGCCCGCCGTCAATGCGGTGGACAGCGGCTCGGTGACGTGTTCCTGCCCCACCACCTCGGCGAAGGTCGCCGGTCGGTACTTGCGGTAGAGAGCCACGCTCAGCAGGCTACCCAGCCGGGGTGACGACGGCTCGGCTGGCCGTCGAGTGTGAATTTGCGTACTCGAATGTGAGCGTTGAGCGGGATTTCTTGCGGGTTCCCGCCCTCAGCTCACACTCGAACCGTCCGCGCGCGCGAGCAGCGACTCGCTCGCGGCCAGCAACGCGCTCGTCGCCAGCCCGTCGATCGCATCGTGCAGATCGGACACCGGCGGAAAGGTCGGCGCGATCCGGATGTTCTTGTCGTCCGGGTCTTTCCGGTACGGGAACGATGCGCCCGCGTCGGTGACGGCGATGCCGGCGTCCTTGGCCAACGCGACCGTGCGCCGCGCCGTACCGGGCAGCACGTCCAGGCTGATGAAGTAGCCGCCCTCGGGCTCGTTCCAGGAGGCGATCTTGGATTCGCTCAGGCGCTTGTCCAAGATCTCCAGTGCCAACGCGAATTTGGGCGCGAGCAGTTGCTGGTGACGCAGCATCTGCAGGCGCACGCCGTCGGCGTCGCCGAAGAAGCGTAGGTGCCTCAGCTGGTTCACCTTGTCCGGTCCGATCGACTTCTTACCGGCGTACTGCAGGTACCAGGCGATGTTGCCCAAAGATCCCCCGAAGAAGCTGACGCCACCCCCGGCGAAAGTGATCTTCGACGTCGAGGCGAAGACGTACGGCCGGTTGGGGTTGCCGGCGGCGGCGGCCAGGCCCAGCACATCGATCTGACGGGGGAAGTCCAGCGTGAGGGTGTGCACCGCGTAGGCGTTGTCCCAGAACAACCGGAAATCATCGGCGGCCGTACGCATTTGAACGAGCCGTCGGACCGTCTCCCACGAGTAGCTCAGCCCGGTGGGGTTGGCGAACACCGGGACCGCCCACAAGCCTTTGATGGCCGGGTCGACGGCGACCAGCTCTTCGATCAGGTCGACGTCCGGACCGTCCTCGCGCATCGGGATCGGGATCATCTCGATGCCGAGGGTTTCGGTGATGGCGAAGTGCCGGTCGTAGCCGGGCACCGGACACAGGAACTTGATCCCGTCTTGCTCGCGTACCCAGGCCCGCGGCGAGTCCACGCCGCCGTACAGCATCGAAAAGACGATGACGTCGTGCATCAGCTCGAGGCTGGCGTTGTTGCCGGCGATCAGGTTCTGCACCGGAATGCCGAGCAGCTCGCCGAAGATGGCCCGCAGTTCGGGCAGGCCGTGCTGCCCGCCGTAGTTGCGGGTGTCGGTGCCTTCACCGTCGCGGTAGTCAGACCCGGGCAGACTCAGCAGCGCGCTCGAGAGATCGAGCTGCTCGGTGCACGGCTTTCCGCGAGTGAGGTCGAGGGCCAGCTTCTTGGATTGCAGCTCGGCGTAGTCCTGCTGATGGCGGGCATGCAGTGCCTCCAGGTCGGTACGGCCTAGGGAGCTGAACGAGCCGTACGACACCATCCGCCTTTCACAGTGAGTGTGATTAGGGACCCCGCGCACCCGCCAGAGCCCATTGACCCTTGCTGCCTTCCGGCCCTGGGGGAGTTCACAGGATAGACGCCACGCGGGGTCCTCCGAGAGTCTAGTACCCGGGCTCGGTGTGATCGCCCGAAGACCCTGACCTCGGTTTGACTGCCCGGCTCCTCCTCAGGCCGTTCCGGCCTGCATCGTCGCCGAGCGGCGCTCGGCTACCATGGCCGACGGAGGATTCGCCTAGTGGCCTATGGCGCTCGCCTGGAACGCGGGTTGGGTTAACAGCCCTCGCGGGTTCAAATCCCGCATCCTCCGCACTTAGTCCGGGTGTGACCAGGCCCGGGTTGATAGGGTCTGGTCGCTTCCGGATTACCAGCTCGAGGAGGGGCATGGGACGCAGGGCCGCCACTTTCTGGCACGCGACGTCATCGGTCGCCGCCGGCGTCCTCTACTTCTTCTTCGTGCTGCCGCGGTGGCCCGAGCTGATGGGTGACACCTCACATGCACTGGGGACGGCCGCACGGATAGTCGCCGGCGTGGTGATCGCGCTGGCCGCACTCCCGGTGGTGTTCACGCTGCTGCGGTCGCGCAAGCCGGAGTTCGGTACGCCCGCCCTGGCGTTGTCGCTGCAGACCTGGTCGGTCGTCGCGCATGTGCTGGCCGGCGTATTGATCGTCGGCACGGCGATCAGTGAGATCTGGTTGAGCCTGGACAACGTCGGTCAGTGGCTGTTCGGCGTTTACGGCGCCGCGGCCGCGATCGCGGTGCTCGGCATCTTCGCGTTCTACCTCTCGTCTGTCGCCGAGCTGCCGCCTCCGCCGCCGAAACCGCTGAAGCCCAAGAAAGAGAAGAAGCAACGCCGACGCCGCCGCAGCAAGGATGGCGAGACCGAAGACAGCGCGGCCGCCGACGAAACCGACGAAGCCGTAAACGCTGACGAAGCCGAGGCCGTGGCGGCTGACGACGAAGCCGAGAGTCCCGAGGTCGAGTCGGCTGCGGTGGAATCCGAGGCCCCGGCCACCGAGGCCACCGAAGCCACCGAGGACACCGAGGACACCGCCGACACCGCCGAAGCCGATTCATCGGGTGGACTACGCAATCGGCGGCCGACCGGAAAAGGATCACATCGGCTTCGGCGTTCGCGCCGCAGCATCGCTGTCGACGAGTGAGCCGTCCAGCGCATCTATGCTGAGCGAGTGCCAAACACTTATCGCGTAGTTCAGTGGAACACCGGAAACGTCGGCAAGAGCTCCCTCAAATCGATCGCGGACAATCCGCTGCTCGAGCTGGTCGGGTGCTACGCCTGGTCGTCGGAGAAGGTCGGCCGCGACGCCGGTGAGCTGGTCGGCATCGCGCCACTCGGAGTGGCCGCCACCAACGACATCGATGCCCTGCTGGCACTGAAACCGGATTGCGTTGTCTACAACCCGATGTGGATCAACGTCGACGAGCTGGTCCGCATGCTGTCGGCAGGCGTCAACGTGGTCACCACGGCGTCATTCATCACCGGACGGAACCTGGGCGACGGCCGCGACCGGATCGTCAAAGCCTGCGATAAGGGCGGCTCGACGATGTTCGGCTCTGGCGTGAGCCCGGGCTTCGCCGAGCTGCTGGCCATCGTCTCGGCGATGGTGTGCAACCGGGTCGACAAGGTTACGGTCAACGAGGCTGCCGACACCACCTTCTACGACTCACCCGAAACCGAGAGGCCGGTCGGCTTCGGTCAGCCGATCGATCACCCGGACCTGCAGGCGATGGGCGCCAAGGGCACCGCTATTTTCGGCGAGGCCGTCCGGCTGGTGGGCGACGCACTGGGAATCGAACTCGACGATGTGCGCTGCGAAGCCGAATTCGCCCAAACCACAGCGGATCTCGAGATGACGTCGTGGACAATCCCCGCCGGATGTGTGGCCGGCGTCTACATCAGCTGGCAGGGAATTCTGGGCGGCAAGACCGTCATCGACCTCAATGTCCGGTGGCGCAAAGGTCAGACGCTCGAACCGGACTGGAAGATCGACGGGGATGGCTGGGTCATCCAAGTCGACGGGCAGCCGACGGTGACCACCAAGGTCGGCTTCCTGCCGCCACCGTATTTCGAGGCCACCACGATCGAGGAATTCATGGACCTCGGGCACATCATGACCGCGGTGCCCGCCATCAATGCGATTCCCGCTGTGGTTGCCGCGGCGCCGGGCATCGCGACCTACGCCGATTTGCCTTTGACGCTGCCGCGAGGGTTCGTCAAAACCTAACGGGCGGGGATGTTCTGCAGCTTGCCCTGAAGGTCGGGGCAGTACTGGGCAATGGCACTACCCAGGAACTGGTACGTCTGTACCTGGGTGGTGCCCCGGGGAAGGTTGATGGAGAGGAAATGCGCGGATGCCGCGGCGTCTGGGTCGACACCTACGGCCAGTCGGTGGCAGGTGATCTTGGCGATGTACGGGTTGAAGTCGTGTGGCCCGTAGATGCCGAATCGGCCGAGCTGGTTGTCGAAATCGGTGTCCGGGTCGGCGAATGCCGGCGTCGACAGGCTGATTGCCGCGGCCATGGCGGCGACCGCAACACCCACAAGCTTCATGGGCCGGATATTACCTTTGTTGATTCTGCGTCCGCTCATCGTCACCGATCTCCTTCCACCCGCCGAGCCACCCGCCCGGGCTCGCGCTACGGTCTTGAACAACCGCCGTGCCCAGTTTCTTTCTGGTCGCCTATTCAGATTAGAGTAGCTAAGGTTACACACAGGCTAATTAGTTGAGCCCCCTTCGCCCCTGGTTAAGGAATTGGAAGAAGCGCCCATGACGACCACCGAGCCGAGGACCGAGCCGTTGGCGACCCAGGGTCACGGTGGCAGCGCCGAGAACGCCGCTCGGCGGCCGGTCAAACGGAGGCCACTTTACGGATTCCTTTCCAGGTTCTGGCTCGTGCTGCTCATCGGGGCCGTGGTCGTGCTGTCCGGATTCGTCGTGCATAGGCTGCATAACATCTTCGGTGTTCACAGCGGTTCGTTCGGTGGCGGCACGTCGGGCGAGGTCCTCGACCAGTTCAACGCCAAGACGATCACACTCGAGGTGTGGGGCTCACCGGGCAGCACGGCAACGATCAACTACCTCGACGAGAACTCCCATCCGCAGCAGGCCCTCAACGTGCCGTTGCCCTGGAGCAAAGTATTGAGTTCGACGAAACCCGGCATCCCGGCCAACCTGGTAGCGCAAGGAGACGGCAGTTGGATCGCCTGCCAATTCGTCGTGAACAAGCACGACGGGAGCGGTGACGTCATCAAGACTCCGAATCACTCGCCCCCGAACGAAAACGTCAATGCCTTCGTCTATTGCCTGGACAAGTCCGCGTGAGCGAGACCACCGAGGCTGCGCGACGCGTCGACCAGCCGTTGATCCCGCCGTTCCTGCCGCGGATGATCCACCGGCTGGCGCTGCCGATCGTCCTGGTGTGGCTGGGCATTGTCTTCGTCACCAATACCGTGGCTCCGCAGCTGGAGGTCGTCTCCAAGAACCACTCGGTGTCGCAGAGCCCGAAAGATGCAACATCCTTCCAGTCGATGATGCGCGTCGGAAAAACATTCAACGAGTTCAGTTCCGACAGCTCAGCGATGGTCCTCCTGGAGGGCGACAAGCCGCTAGGGGCGGAAGCGCACCGCTATTACGACGAGATCGTCAAGCGACTCGAGCAAGACAAGAAACACGTTCAGCACATCCAGGATTTCTGGAGTGATCCGCTGACTGCCGCGGGCTCCCAGAGCCACGACCAAAAGGCCGCGTACGTCCAGGTCTACCTCGCCGGCAACATGGGCGGCGGTTTGTCCACCGAGTCCACCGAGGCCGTCCGCAAGATCGTGGACTCGGTGCCCGCGCCGCCGGGAATCAAGGCCTACGTCACCGGCGCGGGTCCGCTGATCGCCGATCAGTCCCACGCGGGTGAGAAAGGCGTCGCGAAGGTCACCCTGGTGACCATCTTGGTGATCATCGTGATGCTGCTTATCGTCTACCGGTCGGTGAGCACCGTGTTGATCATGCTGACCATGGTGTTCATCGAGTTGGCAGCGGCCCGCGGAGTCGTCGCGACGCTCGGTAACTACGGCTTCATGGGGCTTTCCACGTTCGCCAACAACATGCTGGTGCTGTTGGCGATCGCCGCCGGAACGGACTACGCGATCTTCGTGGTCGGCCGCTATCACGAGGCCCGTGGTCTGGGTGAGACGCGTGAAGAGGCGTTCTACACGATGTTCCACAGCACCGCGCACGTCGTGCTGGGGTCCGGGCTGACCATCGCCGGCGCGATGTATTGCTTGAGCTTCTGCCGATTGCCGTATTTCGAGTCGCTGGGCGTGCCCTGTGCGGTCGGGATGCTGGTCGCGGTCTTCGGGGCGTTGACGTTGGGCCCGGCGGTGCTGACGGTGGCCAGTTTCTTCAAGCTCCTGGATCCGAAGCGAAAACTGCAGACCCAGGGCTGGCGTCGCATCGGCACCGCGATCGTGCGTTGGCCCGCACCGGTTCTCGCGGTCACGATCGCGATCGCGCTGGTCGGTCTGCTCGCTCTGCCCGGCTACAAAACGGACTACGACACCCGCCACTTCCTGCCGCCCGACACCCCGGCCAACGTCGGTTACGCCGCCGCCGACCGGCATTTCAATCAGGCCCGGTTGAATCCCGAGCTGTTGATGATCGAGACGGATCACGACTTGCGTAACTCAGCCGACTTCCTGGTCCTGGACAAGGTTGCCAAAGCTGTGTTCCGCATCCCGGGTATCGGCCGGGTGCAGACCATCACCCGGCCGCTGGGCACGCCGCTCGACCACAGCACCCTCGGTTTTCAGATGGGCGCGCAAGCCGCGGGCCGGATCCAGACCCAGCACTACCAAGAAGAGCAGGCGAAGAACCTGCTGAAGCAGGCTGACGAGCTCCGGAAAACGATGGCAACCCTGCATGAGCAGATGCAGGTGACCCAGGATCTCAGCAACACCACGCACGAGACCACGCTGCTAACAAAAGAAACGATGAAGATCACCGAGGCACTGCGAGACGACATCGCTGTCTTCGATGACTTCTTCCGGCCAATTCGTAGCTTCTTCTACTGGGAGAAACACTGCTACGACATCCCGGCCTGCTGGTCGCTGCGATCCATCTTCAACGCGCTCGACGGCATCGACCAAGTGACTGAGAACATTGAGGGACTCAGCGCGAATATCGATAAACTAGACAAGATTCAGCCGAAGCTGGTGGCGCTGATACCGCCACAGATCGAAAGCCAGCAGCACAACCTTGACACCATCATGTCGAACTACGCGACGACCAAGGGTCTCAACGACCAGGCAAAAGCGCAGTCCGACAACGCCACTGCCCAGGGCGATGCGTTCGACAAAGCGAAGAACGACGACACGTTCTATCTTCCACCGGAGGCGTTCAAGAGCCCGGATTTCGCCCGCGGTCTCAAGCAGTTCATGTCGCCCGACGGCCATGCTGTCCGGTTGATCATCTCGCACGAAGGCGACCCGGCGACCCCTGAAGGCATCAGCCACATCGAGCCGATCAAGCAGGCCGTGCACGAGGCGATAAAAGGTACGCCCTGGGAGGGCTCCAAGGTCTACCTGGGTGGCACCGCGGCGACGTACAAGGACATGCACGACGGCTCCAACATCGACCTGTTGATCGCCGGAATTGCCGCTGCCACATTGATTTTCGTCATCATGCTGGTCATCACCCGAAGCGTCGTGGCGGCCTTCGTGATCGTCGGTACCGTGCTGCTCTCGCTGGGCGCCTCATTCGGGCTCTCCGTGCTTCTCTGGCAGTACATCCTCGGGATGAAGCTGCACTGGATGGTGCTGGCGATGGCGATCATCCTGCTGTTGGCGGTCGGTTCGGACTACAACCTGCTGCTGATATCGCGGTTCAAGGAAGAAATTCACGCCGGGCTCAAGACCGGCACGATTCGCGCAATGGCCGGGTCGGGTTCGGTGGTGACCTCTGCCGGTTTGGTGTTCGCCGCCACCATGGCCACGTTCGCCTTCAGTCCGCTGAAGGTGATGGCCCAGGTGGGTACCACGATCGCGCTGGGTCTGTTGTTCGACACCCTGATCGTGCGGTCGTTCATGACACCGTCGCTGGCAACCTTGCTCGGGCGCTGGTTCTGGTGGCCGCAGCACGTGCGTCCGCGCCCGGCCAGTGTCATGCTCCAGCCGTACGGATCGCGTCCGGCGGTGCGCGAGCTGATCCACCGCGACACCCAAGACGACACCGATGCCGGAGTGGTCCAAAAAGTCTAGTTGCTGGTGGCTTTCGGCAACGGCGCGGTCTCGGCGTTCTCCGGCTCGCCGAAACTGGTGCCGAGCAAAGAGCGCACCGACGGGCGGGACCCACTGGGCCGCAGCATCGTGCTGGCCGGCCGGGGCCGTACCGGAATCGGCCACCAGAACCAGCGTCCGAGCAGTGCGGCGATGGACGGCGTCATGAACGAGCGGACCACCAACGTGTCGAACAGCAGACCAAGACCGATGGTGGTGCCCACCTGCCCGATGATGCGCAGGTCGCTGACCACCATCGATGCCATCGTGAACGCGAACACCAGGCCGGCGGATGTCACCACCTTGCCGGTACTGCCCATGGCCCGGATGATCCCGGTTTTCAGCCCGGCGGGGATCTCCTCTTTCAACCGGGATACCAGCAGCAGGTTGTAATCGGACCCGACCGCCAGCAAGACGATCACCGACATCGCCAGCACCATCCAATGCAGTTTGATGCCAAGGAAGTACTGCCAGACCAGCACGGACAGGCCGAACGACGCACCCAGTGATATCGCCACCGTGCCCACGATCACGAAAGCCGCGATGAGGCTTCGGGTGATGATCAGCATGATGATGAAAATCAGGCAGAGCGAACCGATTCCGGCAATCCAGAGGTCGTACTTGGAGCCGTCCTTCCAGTCCTTGAAGGTGGCCGCGGTGCCGGCGAGATAGATCTTGGCGTCTTCCAGCGGAGTGCCCTTGAGCGACTCCTCGGCGGCCTGCCGGATCGAGTCGACGCGCGCGATGCCCTCCGGCGATGCGGGATCACCGCGATGCGAGATGATCAATCGAACGGCCTTGCCGTCGGGCGAGAAGAAGTTGTTCAACGCTCGCTTGAAGTCCTTGTTCTGAAAGACTTCTGGCGGCAGATAGAACGAGTCGTCATTTTTCGCCTGATCGAACGCGTGCCCCATCGCGTTCGCATTGGAGCTCATGTCATCCATCTGGTTGAAGATCCCGGACATGGTGCTGTGCATGGTCAGCATCATGGTGCGCATCGATTCCATGCTGTCGATCATCGGCGGGAACTCCGCGATCAACTGCGGCATCAAGGCGTCGAGCTGACTGAAGTCGTTGGTCAATATCTGGAACTTCTCGTCGATCTCGTCAACACCGTCAACGGCTTCGAAGACCGATCGCAGCGAGTAACAGATCGGGATGTCGTAGCAGTGCTTTTCCCAATAGAAGTAACTACGGATCGGCCGCCAGGTGTCCTCGAAGTTGGCGATGTCATCCCGCAATTCCTCGGTGACCGCCTGCATCTCCTTGGTCTCGCCGATCATCTTGTGGGTGATGTTGTTGAGCTCCACCATGTGGCCGTACATCCGCCTCATCCGATTCATGGTTTCTTCGAGCTCGTCGGCCTGCTTGAGCATGTCGTCCATGCGAGCCTTCTGAAACTTCATCGTCTGCACCTGCCCGGCGTTCTGCATGCTGAGCTGGAACGGAATCGAGGTGTGCTCCATCGCCGTCCCCTCGGGGCGGGTAATCGCTTGCACCCGTGAGATTCCGGGAACGCGGAAGATGCCTTTGGCCAGTTTGTCGAGGACGAGGAAGTCGGCCGGATCGCGCAGATCATGGTTGGCCTCGACCATCATCACTTCCGGCATCAGCCGAGCCTGCGAGAAGTGCCGCTCGGCGGCGTCGTATCCCTTGTTGGCGGCGATGTCGTGCGGGATGTACAGCCGGTCGTTGTAACTGGTCTGGTATCCCGGCAAAGTCAGCAAACCGATCAGTGCGACGCCACACGCCGCGGCGAGAATGGGCAACGGCCAGCGGACGACGGCGGTGCCGATCCGGCGCCAGCCACGCGTCTTGATCCGCCGCCGGGGGTCGAACAAGCCGAAGCGACCGCCCACCACGATGACGGCCGGAACCAGTGTCAGCGCGACGGCGACCGCGACGATCATGCCCACCGCGCATGGCACACCGATGGTTTGAAAGTAAGGCATCCGGCAGAAGCTCAAACAGAAGGTGGCACCCGCGATCGTCAAGCCGGAAGCCAGCACCACATGGGCGACACCGTGATACGTGGTGTAGAACGCGGTTTCGCGATCTTCGCCATTCTGGCGCGCCTCTTGATAGCGGCCGAAAAAGAAAATGGCGTAGTCGGTGCCCGCGGCAATTCCCAGCGATACCAACAGGTTAACGGCGAAAGTGGAGAGTCCGATGAGCTGGTGGTAGCCGAGGAAAGCGACCATGCCTCTGGCCGCGGTCAATTCGACGAAGACCGTGAACAGCAGGACCGCCACTGTCCGGACGGACCGGTACACCAGAAGCAGCATGGTAAAGATCACCAGCATGGTCACCACGGTGATCTTGACCAGCGTGCTGTCGCCACTGTGGTGCATGTCCGACACCAACGCCGACGGGCCGGTCACGTAGGTCGTCACGCCCTTTGGCGCGGGTGTTCGGTCCACGATCTTCCGGACGGCTGCTATCGACTGCTCCGCCAGCGTGGTGCCCTGGTTGCCCGCGAGGTTGAGTTGGACGTATACCGCTTTGCCGTCGGGGCTTTGGGCGCCCGGGGCCGTGAGCGGATCGCCCCAGAAGTCCTGCACGTGCTGGATGTGCGCGGGATCTGCGCGCAGTTGCTTGATGATGCTGTCGTAGTAGTGGTGGGCGTCGTCCCCGAGCCGGTTGTCGCTTTCCAACACAAGCATCGCGAAATTGTCCGAATCGGATTCCTTGAATTTCTTGCCCGTTTCCTCCATCGCCTGCACCGACGGCGCATCTTTGGGGCTCAACGAGACCTGACGTTGTTCGGCGACTTTCTCCAGCGGTGGCACGGCCACGCTCATCACGACGATCAGTCCCAGCCACGCCAGGATGACGAGCACCGGAAACCGGTGGATCATCCGCGGGATCCTCGGCGGCTTGGTCTGTTCGGCGCCTGACCGGTGGTTGCTCATGCGCCCTTGAGAGCGCTGCACGCTAATCATGCGCCCTTGAGAACGCAGTAGGTGAACGCGTTCACCTCGCGCGAAACGCGCTCGGCCTTGACCACGTCGTCAACGATTATGCGGCACCCCAGCGTGTTGCTGTTACCTTGCGCCACAATATTTCCCACGACGGATGCCGCTTTCGTCGTGAGGTTCAAGGTCCAGGGCAGCTTGGCGCCGTCCACGTGCTGCGGATCGGCGTTGGTATCGAAATAGCTGATGTCCGCCGTGGTGCCGGGCGGGCCATAGACCTCGTAGGTAATCCGTTTCGGATTGAAAGGCTTGCTGTCGTCGGTCGCGCTGTCGGAATAGGAGGGCCGTTTCTCGGAGCCGAAGATGCCGTGAATCCGGAATACGGTGAAACCCCCGACCCCGATCACGATCAAAATTACGAGCGGAATCCACACCCGCTCCAGCACCCTGAAAATCGAAATCCCCTTCACCCGTGGCCGCATTTGCGGCCGGCGACATCTGACCTACTCGAAGATATTCGCCAACCAATCGGCGAGTCACGCTACCCGTCGCCACACCGAACGCCCCGGCGCGTCTCCTCAGCCCGCTTATTGGCTATCCAGATATAACGCATGGCACGTGCGTAAACGGACGGTACCGGCTTACACAGCGGCCCGCAATGCGTCCGTGTGCGCTATCCTCGCGCGGTGCCGCAGCTCTCGTTCCAGCGTGCCCGCACCGAGGACAAGAAGCGCCAGCGCGCAGCAGCGCTGGTAGAAGCCGCACGCTCACTGGCGCTGGAATCCGGTGTCGCGTCGGTGACGCTGAGTGATGTCGCCGGCCGGGCCGGCGTGCACTACTCCGCGGTGCGCCGCTACTTCACCTCACATAAAGAGGTGCTGCTGCATCTGGCCGCCGAGGGGTGGGCTCGTTTCTCCGACGCCGTGTGCGAGAGCCTGCGCGAGCCTGGGGCCATGTCGCCGGCCCGGGTGGCCGGGGCCCTGGCCAATGGCTTGGCGGCCGACCCGTTGTTCTGCGACCTGCTTGCCAACCTGCACCTGCACCTCGAGCACGAAGTCCAACTCGAACGGGTTCTCGAGCTCAAGCAGATCAGCAACGGTGCGGTGCTCGCGCTGACCGACGCGATCGACGATGCGCTGCCAGGGCTGGGCCGTGCGGGTGCTTTCGACGTCCTTCTTGCTTCCTACTCGCTGGCAGCGCCGTTGTGGCAAATGGCCCACCCGCCGAAAAGGCTCGCCGACGAGTACGCGAAAAGAACGGACGTCCCGCCCGACTGGAACATCGATTTCACCGCCGCGTTGACGCGACTGATCACGGCGACCTGTGTGGGGCTACTGGCCGAGCCCGCGAAATAGGGCTACGACCCCTGGACCCTTTAAGACCAGTTCCACACCGACATGTCGCCGCGCGGATAGTTCTGGCAGTTCTCGGTTTCCTTGGCGACGACACCCTTGTTGTTGAAGAAGATCTTCATGTGGTTGGGCCAGGCCAGGTTCAGCGAATCGATCTGGGGAGCATAGAAGTTAGCGGAATAAGCCCTGCGGTCCGCTGGCGATAGCGAGTAAAACCAGTGCACCTTGTTTTGGGCGTCCTGGTTTACGTTCGGGTGATTGTTGTAGTCGATCATGTACCGCTGGTAGTACACCGGTGCGAAATCACGCGCGGCGGCGAGCAGCTGCTCGGCGTCGCAGGTCGTTGAGATCATCCGCCGCGGAATCGGGAAATCATCGGTGGAATCGTTCTGCGAACAGCCATCGCACGGCGTGAACCCCGGATCGGCCGAGGCGACCCGGGGGAAAGCGGTCGGCAACGCGGTGACGACGGCACTGAGAGCGAGCGCTGCGAGGCCGGCGCGGACGGCAAGGCCCAGACGAAAAAGACGCATGCGGCTACTATAACGCTCCGATAAAGGCTGCGCCCAGGGGCTGGGAAGCTTGGCTAACCAACGGGCGGCGTGATCGCTCTGATTTCCAAGCCGACGTGAACCTTGTCGATCCCACCGCGCACGATCGAGTGCACGTAGAACCACGGGGCGTGGTACCAGTACCGCTTGAGCACCGCGTTGTAGACCCGTCGGGTTTCCGACTTCGGCAGCACCCGGGCAATGCCCTCGACGTCGTCGCCCCTGGGCTTGCCCAACACTCCGCTCTTGGCGATCGTGACCCGCGGAGTGTTTTTGATCCGCTTGGTCTTCCACGACCCGTCGTCGGTGATCACCAAGAGCTTGTCGCCCTCGGGCACGCCCCAGATCGGTGTCGGCTTGGGGCGACCGTCCTTGGTGAAGGTGGTCAAGCGCAGGTACTTGGACTTGATGACGTCGTGAAAGCTGGCGGCCACGCTTTTCTTTATAACGCTCCGGTGCTGGCCGCGCCGAACGCGTGACGCCGATCCGGACTCGGCTTACTGTGTCGTCATAGCCAAGGACGAGTGCAGATGACCCCCAACGACCAGTCCGACACCACGCTGGAAGACCTTCGCAGCGATCTGGCGCTTCGGTACAAGTGGACGCCCAGCGGCGGCGCCTCGGTCGATTCGTCTGTCGTCGCGGCTGACATGGCCGCGCTGGACCGCGACGGCTACGTCATCTGGGAGAACCTGCTCACCGCCGAGGAGTGCCGGCAGATCCGCGATGTCGTCGCACCCTGGCTGGGGTGCACCGGACGCAACTCCTTCGAGGGACGACGTACCCAACGCGTCTACAGCGTGCTGAGCAGGACTCGGGTCTGTGACGCACTGGTCGACGCTCCGCGGGTGCTGGCCGTGCTGGATCGGCTGCTGATGCCCAACTACCTGCTTTCGGCGTTGCAGGCCATCAACATTCAGCCCGGCGAGGCCGCTCAGCTGGCGCACCACGACGACGGCTTCTACCCGGTTCCCCGTCCTCGGGAGCCGCTGGCGGCCGCGACGATCTGGGCCATCGACGACTTCACCGCCGACAACGGCGCGACGGTGCTCTACCCGGGTAGCCACCGCTGGGGCAAGCGTCGACCGGGTCCCGAGGATCGATCACTGCCGGTCGTTATGCCCGCCGGCTCGTGCGTGTTCTTCGTCGGCACCCTCTGGCACGGCGGCGGGGCCAACACCAGCAGGGCCGACCGCCTTGCCGTCACGGCGCAGTATTGCCAGCCGTGGCTGCGACCGATGGAGGCCTTCACGCTGTCGGTGTCGCGGGAGATCGCGCGGACGGTGTCCGGCGACATCCGCCGCATGCTGGGCTACAGCATCCACCCGCCGTTCGTCGGCGCGGTCGACGGTTTGCACCCGCTGCGATTGCTGGACGACGAGTAGCGAGATCCTAGCGCCTGCCCGCTACGGCCTTGCCGGCCAACGGCTTTCGCTGCTTTGCGTAAGCCGCGCCGAACTTCGGCACCTCGAGCACGCCGGCGTGACGGGCGGCGGTGATGGCGCTGCGCAGCGGGCGGGCCAGCCCGGCGAACGACGCCATGTCGAACAGCATCGGCGTCAACAGCCGGTTGTGCACAAAACCGAACGCGCTGCCGGTTTGCGGATCCGCCCAGCCGAGGGTGCCGCCCAGACCGATATGCCCGAACCCCTTCAGCAACCCGGGAATCGGCGATTCGTGATAGCCGAGGTGAAACGGCATCGGCACCATGATGTTCAGGTCCGGCAGCACCCGCGGCTTTCCGATCAGGCCTTCCGCCAACTCCGGTGAGAGGAACTGCGTGCCGTCGATGTCGCCGTGGTTGGCCAGTGCCGCATACATCTTGGCCAGCCCGCGACCGGTGACCACGCCGTTGGCCGCGGGTATCTCGCCGTCCAGAAACGGGATATCGCCCTGCACAAAGGATTTGATACCCGGGAAGTACATCGCGCCCAGGGCGCCGGAGAACGGCAGACCGGCGACCCGCGGCGCGACGAAATTGAACAGCGGATTTCCCCGGGTGCTCTGCGGGGCCAGGATCTCGGCGACCTTGGTGGGGCCGCCGGCGGGCGGTCGACCGAGATGCAGCCCGTCGGTGTCGAGCGGCGACGCCAGCTCGGTGCGGATCAGCTCGCGCATGCCCAAGCCGGTCACCGCCCGGGCCAGGCCGGACAGCAGCCAGCCGTAGGTCAGCGCGTGATAGGCCGGGGCGCCCCGCAGGTGGTCCACCGGTGCGGCGGCCAGTCGCTCCTCCATCAGGAGGTGGTCCATCAACTCCGTCTTGTCGATGCCCTTGAGATGCGAGAGCCCAGATCGATGCCGCAAAACGTCGCGCACGGTGATGTCGGCCTTGCCGTTGGCGCCGAACGCCGGCCAGTACTCCGCGACCGGGGTGTCGTAGCCCAGCAACTGGCGGTCGGCCAACCGGTGGATCACGGTCGAGGCGACTCCTTTGGTTGCGGAGAACACCATCGCGGCGGTGTCGGCCGTCCACGGCACCTCGCCCGCCCGGTCCGACCAACCCGTCCAGACGTCGACGACCGGTCGACCATCGATGTAGACGCACAGCGTGCCGCCGCCGAATCGGCGTCCGGGGAAAAGCCCGGCGAACAGGCGGATCACGTTCGCGAAGCGCGGATCGGCGGCGCCGCGGACGCCGCGAGGCAGGCCGTCATCGGCCTTCAACAGAGCTACACCGCCACGCTGCGACGCGATCATCAGGTGATGCTATTCCCTGTAGTGAACCCGTCGGATCGAAAGGATGGCAACATTCCCAACATGACGAGACGCAGCATCTGCCGCGGCATTGCCAGTGCGCCGCTATTGGTTTTGACCCTGTTCAGCGCTCCTGCCGGCTTTCCTGTCGCCGCAGCCGATGGGTGCCCCGACGCCGAAGTGGTGTTCGCCCGCGGCACCGGTGAACCCGTCGGACCGGGCGGGCCCGGCCAGGCCTTCTTCGACTCGCTGACCGGTCAGCTGCCCGGAAAGTCGGTGAATCTCTACCCGGTCGACTACCCGTCGACCAACGACTACGTGAACAGCGCCCATGCCGGTGCCGGCGACGCGGTCGCCCACGTCCAGGGCACGGCCGCGAACTGCCCGAACACCAAAATCGTGCTGGGGGGATATTCGCAGGGCGCGGGCGTGATGGACATGACCAGCCACCAACTGTCCGCGCAGGTCGCCAATCACGTTGCCGCCGTTGCCCTTTTCGGAAATCCGCAGAGCAGCTACGCAAAGCAGTTGTCGGACAATCAAATTCCGGCGATCAACCCGAGTTACAGCCCGAAGACCATCGACATCTGCCTGCCCGACGACAACATCTGCGCCGAGGGCGGCAGCATTATCGCGCACCTGGGCTATGTTCCCGGGGCGACCGACCAGGCCGCGACGTTCGTGGCGCACAAGCTGTAGCGCTACCGGAACCGGTGCCCGCCGGTTTTCGGTGATCGGCTCAGCAGAACTCGAGGTTCACACCCCATTGCCCGTACGCGCGGAACGGGGGCGAGTCATGAGCAGGGCCGACTTTTTCGTTCCAGTAAGCCACTTGAAACGCGCCACCCAACTGAGGGTTGGCGTCGTGGATAGTGCCCGCGCCGCCGGCGTCCGGGTTGAAGTTGTCCCAGCTGATCGACTGGAGCGACGGCGGCATGCTCGGCGTGCATCCGCGTTGAACCCGGTTGTAGATGGCCGTCACAGCCTGTTCGGCTGACGCCTGATCACCGCTGTAAGCCTGCGCTGATGGTGTGCAGATGACGGCCGCCGCGACCATCCCGCCGATCAGTAATTTCCTCACAGCTACCACCTGTTTGCCGGCCCCCAGGGATGAAGGAAACGTACGCCGATCTTGGTTGTGCTGCACAAGCTATAAAGCTACTTCTTCCGGTCGGTGTCTTTGCTCGGCTGAACGCGTTTCGGCTCGCCCGGCATCTTCGGGTAGTTGGGCGGGTACGGCAGGTCGCCGAGGCCACGTTCCTCGTCGGCGGCCACCATCTCCAGCAGCGGCGCAATCGACTGGCCGACCGAGTCGATATCGGCCCACGGGTCATCACGGCCGGCCACCAGATCGGCCGCGGTCGCGATCGTGTAGTCGTCGGGATTGGCATCGGCCAGCTCGGACCACGTGACCGGCATCGACACCGTGGCGATCTCGGTACGTCGCACCGAGTAGGCCGACGCGAACGTCCGGTCGCGGGCGTTCTGGTTGAAGTCGATGAAGATGCGCTTGCCCCGTTCTTCCTTCCACCACGACGTCGTCACCGCATCCGGCGCGCGACGCTCCACCTCGCGGGCCAGCGCGATGCCGGCGCGGCGTACCTGGATGAAATCCCAATCGGTTTTGATCCGCACGAACACGTGGACACCGCGACCGCCGGATGTCTTGGGATAACCGACCAGCCCGAGCTCGTCGAGCAACGGCCGCAGCACATCGACGGCGACCGACCGTGCTTCCGCGAAACCGGTACCGGGCTGCGGATCCAGGTCGACGCGCAACTCGTCGGGGTGCTCGGTATCGGGGCAGCGGATTTGCCACGGGTGCAGCGTCACCGTGCCCATCTGCGCGGCCCATACGATGGCGGCCGGGTGGGTCACCCGTAGCGCGTCGGCGGTCCGGCCCGACGGAAACGTGACCTGGCAGGTCTCCAGGTAGTCGGGGTGGTGCTGCGGTATGCGCTTCTGGTAGATCTCCTCGCCGTCGATGCCGTCGGGGAAGCGCTGCAGATGCGTTGGCCGGTCGCGCAGCGAGGCCAGCATCGGGCCGCCCGCGACCGCGCGGTAGTACTCGACGAGCCGTCGCTTGGTGCCGTTCGATCCCAGCTTCGGGAAATACACCTTGTCCGGATTTGTCAGCCGGACCGCGATCCCGTCGACGTCGAGTTCCTCTGCTGGCGCTGCCACATCCCGATTCCAGCACACGGTTCCAGCACAATGTGCAAATGGACTTACCTGTGATGCCGCCGGTTTCGCCGATGCTGGCCAAATCCGTCAAATCGATCCCGTCGGACGCCTCATATGAGCCCAAGTGGGACGGGTTCAGGTCGATCCTTTTCCGCGACGGCGATCAGGTGGAAGTGGGCAGCCGCAACGAGAAACCGATGACCCGGTACTTCCCCGAATTGGTCGCCGCAGCCACCGCCGAGTTGCCGCAGCGGTGCGTGATCGACGGCGAGATCGTCATCGCCACCGATCACGGCCTGGATTTCGAAGCACTGCAGCAGCGCATCCACCCGGCGGATTCGCGGGTGCGGATGCTGGCCGAGAAGACGCCAGCGTCCTTCATCGCCTTCGATCTGCTCGCGCTCGGCGACGATGACTACACCCGCCGGCCGTTTTCCGAGCGCCGCGCGGCGTTGGTCGATGCGCTCGCAACGTCGGGTCCCTCGATTCACGTCACGCCCGCGACAACGGATCTGGCGACCGCGCAACGCTGGTTCGACGAGTTCGAGGGCGCAGGTCTCGACGGCGTCATCGCCAAGCCGTTGACGATCACCTATCAGCCGGACAAGCGCGTCATGTTCAAGATCAAGCACGAGCGCACCGCGGACTGCGTGGTCGCCGGTTACCGGGTGCACAAATCCGGCGCCGACGCGATCGGCTCGTTGTTGCTCGGGCTCTTTCACGACGACGGGACGCTGGCGTCGGTCGGCGTGATCGGCGCTTTTTCGATGGCCGAGCGACGGCGACTGTTCATCGAGCTGCAGCCGTTGGTGACCAGCTTCGACGATCACCCGTGGAACTGGGCTGCCCACCAGGCCGGCGAACGCACGCCACGAAAGAACGAGTTCTCTCGCTGGAACGCGGGTAAGGACTTGTCGTTCGTGCCGCTACGCCCCGAACGCGTCGTCGAGGTGCGCTACGACCACATGGAAGGCGAGCGGTTCCGTCACACCGCTCAGTTCAACCGCTGGCGTCCTGACCGTGAGCCACGCTCATGCACCTATGCGCAGCTCGAGGATCCTGTCACGTTCAGCCTCGGCGATATCGTCCCCGGGCTCGGCGCAACCGGGAAGACTGTCGGACATGAGTGACGGCAATGACTTCAATGAACGCAATATCGCCGAGTTCCGCGCGAATCACGGTCAGGTGGGCGGCAACTTCGAGGGTGCCCCGCTGGTCGTCCTGCACACCGTTGGTGCTCGCAGCGGGCAGCCGCGGACCAACATCATGATGTATCAGGCTGACGGCGAGCGATATTTGATCTTTGCCTCCTACGCCGGTGCCGACAGCAATCCCGCCTGGTACTGGAATCTGAAAGCCAATCCGGACGCTCGCGTCGAGGTCGGCGACGACATCGTCGACGTGCATGCCACCGAGTTGGAGGGTGCCGAGCGCGACGAGAAGTACGCGCTGCAAGCGCAGCGGTACCCGGGATTCGCCGACTACGAACGCAAGACGTCGCGGACGATTCCCGTCGTCGCACTCACGCCGACCGGTCCGGCGAAGCCGCGCGACTGAATTCAGACCACAACATCCAGTGACGCCAGTCCGCGCAGTGTGACGTTGGGTTTGTAGACCGGTTCGGAGTCCAGCCGCGCATCGGGGAAGCGCGCCGTCACCGCCGACAACGCGACAGCGGCCTCCAGCCGGGCCAGCGGTGCGCCCAGGCAGTAATGCAGTCCACGCCCGAAGGACAAGTGCCGGAACGCTTTTCGATCGGGATTGAAGATCGCCGGTTCGTCGAACTCGGCTGGGTCGTGCTGAGCCGCGGCCAGCAGCAGCATCATCGTGTCGCCTTTGGCGACCTGCGTGTCACCAATTGTCATGTCGTCAGCGGCAATTCGGGCCACCAGGTGCACCGGCGGGTCGTATCGCAGTGTCTCCTCGATGACCGCCGGCGCGCGTTCGGCGTCGGCGCTCAACGCGGCCCACTGCATCGGGTCACGCAACATGGCCAGCATTGCGTTGGCGATGAGGTTCACCGTGGTCTCGTGACCGGCGATCAGCAGCAGGCTGCAGGTCGAGACGATCTCGTCTTCGGACAGCTGATCGCCGGACTCCTCGACCGCGATCAACCGCGACATCAAATCGTCGCCGGGCGCAGAGCGACGCTGGTCGATCAGGCCGTGCAGATACTGCCGCAGCCACTGACCCGCGGCGATCCGCTTGTCCATGCCGTCCACCGGTGCGCCGGTGACCGCGAAGAACGGGTCCAGCGCCTGCGCCAGCAACGCCGACGCCCGGCTGAACTCCGCCTCCTCCTCCAGCGGAACGCCGAGCAGCCGGCAGATGACCGTCACGGGCAGCGGATGCGCCAGATCGCTGATGACATCGAATCGGCCTTGGTCGGCGACCCGGCCGAGCATCCCGTCGACCAGGTCGGCGATGTGCGGCGCCAGCGCGTTGACCACTTTGGGCACAAATGCCTTGCTGACCAGTTTGCGCAACCGGGTGTGATCGGGCGGATCGAGGAACAGAAACATCGGCGGCACTTGCGGGCGCTCGGTCGTACCGTCGGCGAGCATCCGTTGGGCAACCGTCGACTTGAGGCGGTCGACCGAGGACGACGGGTGCCGCAACGCCTCGTCGCAGTCGCGGTAGGACGAGAAGACGGTGAGGTTGGCGTCGGGAAGTCGCATGGGGCCGCGGTCGCGGAACCGCTCGTAGACCGCGTACGGGTTGGCCCGGTTTGCCGGGTCCAGCAGTTGCAGCAGGAGTTCCTGCGGACCGGCGACACTCGACGTGGCAGACATATTTGCATTGTGCAGGTGTCAAAGAAACTGCAGGTGGCTACGGTCCCGCGAACACCACAAGACAGCGACGGGCCCGCGGCGCTACATTTCTGCAGTGGAAAAAGGCATCTGCGTTGCCGCCGCGGCGATGCTGCTGATCGGCGCCACCGCCGGCTGCTCGTCCGATAAGACCGCATCACCCAGGGCGGGGGTGTTGCCGCCCGGCACCGCAGTGCTCACCGTCGACGGCAAAGAAGTGGGCCGCACGTATTCGGTGCGGTGTGAGTCGATCGCGTGGATGACCAGGATCCACACCGACCACCAGGCATCGGGCGTGAGCGCGATGGTGTCCAACGCGAGCCGGCTGAAGGCCGAGTTCGTACGGCTCGAGGATCTCGACGGCTTCACCGGCTCCTATGAGCGCGACCTGCAGGGCGAGGCCGCGGTCACCATGACCGGTCCCACCTACCACATCACCGGGGCCGCACTGGGTTTCAACGATGCGCAACCGACCAGGCTGAAGGCCGAGACGTTCGCCGTCGCGGTGTCCTGCTGAACCGCTTCGGCTCAGCCGGCTAAGAAGTCCACGATGTATCCGGCGAGCTCTTCGCCGGCATCCTCCTGGAGGAAGTGCCCGGCATTGCCTACCACCGGGTGATTGATCCCCTGTGCGCCCGGCATCTCCCGCTGAAAGATCGGCGCCATGCCGCCGGTGATCGGATCGCCGTCGCTGAAGGCGACCAGCATCGGCGTCGAGCTCGCGGACAGTGTCGCCCATGCGGACCGGTTGGCCGGCCCGGCGGGATCGTCTGGCGAGGTCGGCACCAGGCCGGGCATGGCCCGTGGTGCCGCGCAGTAGCTGTCGTCGGGAAAAGGCGCGTCGTAACCGGCGCGGATCTCGTCGCCCATCGGGCGACGGCAGCCGCCCTGCACGAACCGGCCGACGTCGATCGTCGGCGCCCCCTGGATCGCCTGGCGGAACTGCCACCAGATTTCCGGCATCGGTATGTCACCGGTGGGCAACCCGGTGTTGGCGACCACCAGCCTGCTGAACCGCTCGGGGTGTTCGGCGGCCAGCCGCAACCCGATCAACCCACCCCAATCCTGTCCGACCAAGGTCACCTGCTGCAGATCCAGCACATCGAACGCCAGTTGGCGTACCCACTCGACATGACGCGCGTAGCTGTGGTCCTCGATGCGAGTCGGCTTGTCCGAGCGACCGAAGCCCACCAAGTCCGGGCAGATAACCCGGTGCCCGGCCGCGGCCAGCACCGGGATCATCTTGCGGTACAGGAAGGACCACGACGGCTCGCCGTGCAGCATCAGCACCGGGTCGGCCTCGGCCGGACCGTCGTGCACCCAGGCCATCCGCAGCGTCCCGCCGTCGCCATCTGCAACGTCGCAATAGCTTGGGCGATAAGGAAATTCGGGTAAATCGGTGAAACGGTCGTCAGGTGTGCGCAGCGTCTGCATGAATGCGAACATACGCCAGGTTCATCGGCCCTCCCGCAAACCGGCCACGCTGGGGTCTGCCATCAGTTGATCCAGCAGGGCACGCTGGCCCTTCAATAACTTCGCCCTGGCCTGGGCCACCGGGAACCACTCCACCCGATCGACCTCGGGATAGGTTCGCATTTGCCCTGAGCCCCTTGGCCATTCGAGCTCGAAGGTGTTGCTGTGTGCAGCCGCCGCATCGAGGTCACCCAGTATCGCGAACGCGGTGACGACCTTGCCACCGGGTTGCTTGGCCGGAGTCAGATCGACGCGCGGGCCGACCGGTGGTGCCGACCCGATCTCTTCTTCGAACTCGCGCTGCGCGGCTGCCCATGGGTCTTCGCCTTGCGCGTACTCGCCCTTCGGAATCGACCAGGCGCCGTCGTCCTTGCGCGCCCAAAACGGCCCACCCGGATGCGCGATCAGGACTTCGACAACGCCGTCGCGCACCCGGTACAGCAACAGGCCCGCGCTGAGCTTGGGCACGGGAGTCAGACTCCGACCGCGCGTTCCAGATCCTTGAGTGCGGTTTCCAGGTGACCGAGCAGCCGCTGCAGGTGTGGCACGCTTCGCCGGCATCCGACCAGACCGAAATCGATGTTGCCGGCGTTGTTGACCACGGTGATGTTCAGCGCCTGGCCATCGAGCGCGATCGACAGCGGGTAGTTGCCGTCCAGCCGGGCACCGCCCCAGTACATCGGCTCGGTCGGCCCCGGCACATTGGAGATGACGATGTTGAACGGTGGCGGTGCCGTCGAGACGAAGCCCGGGACCATGGCCAGTCCCAACGGCGCGATGAGAAAAGCCGACAACGCAAACGCTTGCAGCCGAGGCAATTCGGAGAACACCTTTTTGTTGCCCCGCATCGATTGGCTGATCGTTTCCAGCCGTTTCACCGGATCGTCCACGTCGGTGGCCAGGTTGCACAACAGGGCACCGACCTGGTTGCCGCCACTGTCGGCGTGTTCCTCCGAACGCATGCTCACCGGAACCATCGCGATCAGCGGAGTGTCGGGCAGCGCTCGCTCATCCTGCAGGTAGTAGCGCAGCGCGCCGGCGCACATCGCGAGGACTACGTCGTTGAAGGTCGCGCCGGCGGCCCGCTTGATGCTCTTGAGCCGGTCCAGCCCCCACGACTGGGCGGCAACTCGCCGCGCACCGCCGATGGGAACGTTGAACATCGTGCGCGGCGCGGCAAACGGCAACGTCAGCTGTTGCTCCACCAGCGCGGCGCGGGCCAGCGACCACGTCGAAGGGCCATACGCCGCAACGGATCCCGCCAACTGGATCAGGCCAGGCCGTTTCGGCTTTCCGGTGTCCCGATGACGTCGGGGCAGGTCCCAAATGGCGTGCATTTCAACGTCATCGGGATCGGTCGACAGCGTCCGCTGCATGAGTCGCAACGCGGAGACGCCGTCGATCAGCGAGTGGTGGAACTTGCTGTACAGGGCGAACCGGCCGTCGTTCAACCCCTCGACGAAATGCGCTTCCCACAGCGGGCGGTGCCGGTCGAGCAGGCCGCTGTGCCACCGCGAGGTCAGCTCGAGCAGCTCGCGGACGCGTCCAGGCGACGGCACTGCCGACCGCCGCACGTGATAGTCGATGTCGACGTCGTCGGCGGCGTCATGGGTCCAGGCGAGGTTGCCGATCCCGCCGAGCAGCCGGGCAGGATGTTTCCGGAAGGTGGGCTGGAAGTCAGTATTGGCGACCAAGCCGTCGTAGATCTCCCGGACGAATTCCGGGCGCCCTCCGGCGGCTCGAACAGTTGCAACCCGCCGACGTGCATGGGGTGCTCGCGGGATTCGGTCATCAGAAATACCGAATCGGTGGGGCTCATCAGTTCCATCGCACCATTAAAGCCCGAGCCCGGTCGGCCGTTCTGCACTTCGCGCGGTGCCCTTTCATCGTCGGCCCGATTTGCGCCGAGACCGGGTGGTAACGGCGCCGGATGGTTCTAAGCTCAAGAGATGCGCGATCGCGAGACGATCGACTCCGAGTTGCGGCGGCTGGCAGCCCAGCGCCGCTCCATCCGCGAGCGTGGCGGCCAGCTGTCCAGTCAGCAACTCGACGCGCTTCTCGACGAGCGCCTGGGGCATCCCGCGGAGGCGCTGCGCGACACCGCGGTGCTCGACGAGATCTGGTTGCCCGCTGCCGAAGCCGACGATCGCCCGCCTCGACGTCGTCAGAGTCTGTTGCTGCGCCTTGCGCTGCGCGCGGCGATCCCGCTGTCGCTGATCACCATTGCCGCTGTGGTTGCCGCGATGCTTGTCATGCACCATCGCCACTCAACGACGGAGCCGACGGCAACCCCGCCGTCAGATGAGCAGGCCAGCCGGGCCGCCCACGCACCGCTGTTTCCGCCGGCCAACCACACTGCGCCGGTCGACATCGCCGAGAAGGCTTTGATCGACGCGTTGCAACACGAAGGCGTGCCGGTCCCCAGCCGCGACTACGTCACCGCCCAGGGGCATGCCGTGTGCGACTTCCTCGGGCGACAACCCAGCCTCACGGAGGCCGCGCACTTCGTACAGCAATCGACGATCTGGGATGCCGATCAAAGCGCGGATGTCACTGCTGCTGCCGTCATCACGTACTGCCCGCAGTACGGGACGGCGAACTCGGATCAGATGCAGCAGACCTTTCAGAAATCGCTGACCAATCTGCAAGCCATCCAAGGTGATCTGCAGGGCATCAACCACGATTTGCAAGGCATCAGCGACGGCCTGCCCGGCGGACGCTGACCCGTCCGGAGATCAGAGTCCGGTCTTTCATGGACCAACTCCCGAGACCTAGGCTTAGTGCCATGAGGCAATTTCTGCTGCGCGCAGTTCTGCTTACGGGATCGTGGGCGATCGGACTACTGGTGGCCGCATGGGTTGTTCCCGGCGTTTCGTTGTCGGTCTCGGGGTTCATCGTCGGCGTCGTGGTGTTCGCTGTAGCCCAGGCGGTGCTGTCCTTGCTGATCTTGAAGCTGCCCCATGGGTATGCGTCGCTGGCCCTTGGGGGCACCGGTTTGGCAGTGACCGTTTTCGCGTTAAGTCTGGCCACCGCAGTGACGCACGGGCTCACCATTCGCGGCATGGCATCCTGGGTGGCCACGACGCTCGTGGTCTGGCTCGTGACAACGATTGGGGCAGTGTCACTGCCCGAGTTGTTGAGCCGCCAACGCGCCGGCTCGACCTGACCCAATCGAGGCGGATGCCGCTCAGAATCGGGTAATCGCGACACCCCGTGCAAATTCGGCAACAGCCTCTGGTAGCTATGCCGAGTGAGTAACATTTGGTTATCTCGTCCGACGACGGAGGGAGACGTGGTGGGGGACACTCATCACGATCCGACGGATCATTCTCGGACCACGCAGCCGCATGCTGGTATCACCATGAAGGACAACCTCTTCTGGCCTGGGTTGATCCTGCTGGCCGTGGCAGCGTTCGGGATTATCTGCACGGTGGCAGCCGCCGCCTACCGGCATTACGAATGGCTCACCACGACGACGCTCATCGCCGTGCTCGGAGCACTCGCCGGAGCGCTGTGGATCGTCGTCGAGCAGCGCCGGGTGATCCGCATCGAGCAGCAGTGGCACGCCGCGCACCCCGACGGTCGGTACAGCTAGCGCAGTTGGCGGTGGCGGAGGGATTTGAACCCTCGGACGGGGGTTACCCGTCACACGCTTTCGAGGCGTGCTCCTTAGGCCGCTCGGACACGCCACCGCCGGAGAGCTTACCCAACAGCTGCTCGGCTATCCCAATCGCTGGCGGGCGAAGAAAGTTTCCAACAGGCCGGCGCACTCCTCGGCCAGCACGCCGCCGCGTACCGCCGGGCGATGGTTGAGCCGGCGATCGCGGACCACGTCCCACAGCGAGCCAACCGCGCCGGTCTTGGGTTCCCAGGCCCCGAACACCAGGCGGTCGACCCGCGCCATCACCAGCGCACCCGCGCACATCGTGCACGGCTCCACGGTGACCGCCAACGTCGCTCCGGGCAGCCGCCAGCCGTCGCCGAGTGCGCGAGCGGCCGTCCGAATGGCCAGGATCTCGGCATGCGCGGTCGGATCGCCGAGCGCCTCACGCGCATTGACCGCGCGGGCCAACTCGGTCCCGTCGGCCCCGACGACCACCGCGCCCACCGGCACATCGCGTGGACCCGCGGTCAGGGCTACCGCCAGCGCCGCGCGGATCAGATCTTCGTCGGAGCTCACCGCCCCCGCCGCGCTTGCGATCACCGACCGAGCCTCATGGCGGCGACCCGCTGCGCCCGGCTCCGCCGCGCTTGCGATCACCGACCGAGACGGTCGAGCACCGACGACAGCTCATCGGCGAAGCCCATCTCTCGCGCAATGCGGCCCAGCTGCTCGTCGGCGTAGAGATCGGTCTCGTCGAGGATGACGCTCAGCACCGCCTCGGGCAGCCCCACATCGGACAGCAACCCTAGATCGCCCTCTTCGAACGGGTCGGCGTCTTCAAGATCTTCCGGGTTGATGTCGGCGTCCAGGTTGTCCAGCACTTCGGCGGCGATGTCGTAATCCAGCGCCGCGGTCGCGTCGGAAAGCAGCAGCCGGGTTCCCGACGGCGCGGGCCGCACAATCACGAAGAATTCGTCGTCCACGTCCAGGAGGCCGAAAACCGCTCCGGCACTGCGCAACTCGCGCAATTCGGTCTCCGCGTCGGACAAGCTGGCCAGGGCTTTCGGCCGCATGGCCGAACAACGCCATTTGCCGTCTTCACGTATGACGGCCACACCGAATCCGTCCGGAGTGTCCGCCTGCGCGGAAGCCCGTTGTGCTCCCATGGGCGCCTACGCTAGTCGTGCCAGAGCCCGTTGACCAGCACATCCCCAGCAAATCGGCATCGCGTCGAGCGGGATAGCACAGTGCGAATTCGCACGGATGTGCCAACCTTGGGGGGTGGCGAAGACATCCGTGTGCGTGCTGGGCCTGGGGCTGATCGGCGGCTCGATTCTGCGCGCCGCCACCGCGGCCGGCCGCGAGGCGTTCGGCTACAACCGGTCGGTCGAAGGGGCCCAGGCCGCCCGCTTCGACGGCTTCGACGCCACCACCGACCTGACCGCGGCGCTGACCCGGGCCGCCGACGTCGACGCGCTGATCGTGCTGGCCGTGCCGATGCCGGCGTTGCCGACCCTGCTGGCCCATATCAGCCAAACGGCGCCGCACTGCGCGCTCACCGACGTCACCAGCGTCAAAGGCGCAGTGCTCGACGCGGTGACCGCGGCGGGCCTGCAAGCACGCTTCGTCGGAGGACATCCGATGACCGGCACCGCGTATTCGGGCTGGGAGGCCGGACATGCCCGGCTCTTCACCGGCGCCCCGTGGGTGATCAGCGTGGACGACCATGTGGACCCGACGGTGTGGTTGACGGTGATGCACCTGGCGCTGGACTGCGGGTCGTTCCTGGTGCCCGCCCGGTCCGACGAACACGACGCCGCGGCCGCGGCCATCTCGCACCTGCCGCACCTGCTCGCCGAGGCATTGGCGGTGACGGCGGCGGAGGTGCCGTTGGCGTTCGCACTGGCCGCGGGGTCGTTTCGGGACGGCACCCGGGTGGCGGGCAGCGCACCGGATTTGGTGCGGGCGATGTGCGAAGCAAATGCGGGCCAGCTGCTACCACGGGTTGACCGTGCGATCGCATTGCTGACCGAAGCCCGAGAGTCGTTGGAGCACAACGACTCTGTGGCAGAACTTGTCGAGGACGGGCATGCCGCCCGCGCGCGCTACGACAGTTTCTCGCGACCGCAGATCTTCACCGTGTTCGTCGGCGCCGAGGATTGGCGCGCAGAACTGGCTGCCGCCGGTCGTGCCGGCGGCGTGATCAGATCCGCTCTGCCAAGCCTGGATAGTCCACGATGAACCCGTCGGCGTCGACCGTGAGCGTCGTCTTTGACACCGGCGAATGCACCTTGATCCCCTCACTGGAGTCCACGGCCGCGCTGCTGTAACTGATCGCCGCCGAGGTCACGGTCATTTCCGGCAGGCTGACGTAAATCGTCGGCACCGTGATCGAGTCGGCCCGCTCGTTGAGCCCGACCCGGCGAATCGGCAGCGCGTTGAAGAACGGGCTGAAAGCCACGTCGACGTCCAGCGCCCCCTCGTAGGCCGCTCGCGACTCGCCTTGGTAGCCGGTGACCATCCACATGTTCTCCAAGTCGCGGGCGACGGCGAGCTGCCGTTCCCGCTCGGCCAGCGTGACCGTCATGCCGAGTCGCTTGGTCGCACCGGTCTCGTCGGTCTGCAGGTCGTAGTAGGCGGCGAAGGCCGGGTTGGTGTCGGCGGCGGCGGCGACAATGCGGCCGTTGGCCTTGATTCGCTTGCCGGACAACTGCACCCGCACCGACTCCATCCGTCTGGCGTCGTGTGACCGCCAGGTCAGCATCGCCGACCAGGAACTGCTCGTCGCGTCCGGGGCTGGGCTCACGCGTCTACGTTAAGCGACGGCTGCAGAGATTTCGACGTCTGGTGCTGTGGGCTACGGCGCATCCGGCCCATGCCGGGCACCGATGCCCACACCGCGAATGCGAGCACGCCGTCGAGGATCAGCGCCAGTGCGGCCACCATCAGCGCGCCGACCAGTGCGATGTGGAACTGACGCACTTTGATGCCGTCGATCAGATATCGGCCCAGCCCACCCAGGCTGGCATAGGCCGCCACCGTCGCGGTGGCGACGACTTGCAGCGTCGCGGTCCGCAGCCCGCCCACGATCAGCGGCAGCGCGTTGGGCACCTCGACTCGTAAAAGCACCCGCAACTCGGTCATGCCCATCGAACGTGCGGCGTCGACCACCGTGCGGTCCACCGCCGCCACCCCGGCGTAGGTTCCGGCCAGCAACGGCGGAATCCCGAGCAGCATCAGCGCCACGATCGGCGGCACCAGCCCCAGCCCCCACAGCAGCACGGCCAGCAGCAGCACCCCCAGCGTCGGCAACGCGCGCAGCGCGTTGACCAGGCTGACCACCACCAGCGTGCCGCGCCCGGTATGGCCGACGATCAACCCCAGCGGGACGGCGATCAGCGCCGAAACCGCCACCGCCGCCGCGGTGTATTCCAGATGCTCCAGCGTGCGGGCCGCCAGTCCCACCGGGCCCGCCCAGTTATCCGCGGTGAACAGATAGGACAGCGCCTGGGACAAGAAGTTCATCGCGCGCCGCCCACCACGGGGGCCGTCGGCAACCGGCGACCGGGACGCGAGACGCGGGCCCAGGGCGTCGCGACCCGGCCGGCAAGCATCAGCAAGACGTCGATGACGACCGCCAGCACGAAGATGGCGACGATTCCGGCCACGATCTGGTCGCTCTTGTTCGCCTGATAGCCCTCGGTGAACCAGGTGCCCAGGCCGCCGATGCCGATCACCGCGCCCACCGAGACCATCGAGATGTTGGTCACCACCACAACGCGCAAACCCGCGACGAGCACCGGAATAGACAGTGGCAGTTCGACTTTCAGCAGCCGGGTGATCGGCCGGTAGCCGACGGCACGGGCGGCGTCCCGCACCTGTGGCGGCACCGCGTCCAATGCCTCGAACACCCCGCGCACCAGCAATGCCGTGGTGTACAGGGTCAGCGCGACAACGACGTTGGCCTCGTCCAAGATGCGGGTCGGGATGATCAGCGGCAGCACCATGAACAGCGCCAGCGACGGGAGGGTGAACACCACGCTGGCGGTAACCGTGGTCAGTCGTCGCAGCGCCGTCGTGCGCCAGGCCAGCACGCCCCATGGCAATGCGATCACCAGCCCGGCCAGCACCGGCACAAGTGACAGCCGTAGGTGGATCACGGTCAGCGCCCACGCCGCCGGAAGGTGATGAATCAGATAGTGCACGGCTAATCCCGCCGGTGAGAATCCAAGGCGGCCAACACATCACCGGCTCGCACTCCCCCGATAACCTTGCCGGCCGTGTCGACGGCCACGCCCATCGCCGCCGGCGACGACAACGCGGCGTCCAACGCCTGGCTCAGGTTGGCGTCCGGCCGGAACAGCGCACCGACCGACGTCACGCTGTCGCGCAGCGATGCGCCATCGCGGTGCTTGCGCACACCGTTGGCGTCGATCCAGCCCAAGGCCGCGCCGTCAGGTTTGACCACCAGGGCCCAGCCGTCGCCAAGCTGCGCCTCGGCAACAGCAGCGGGGTCGGTGATGGTGGCGATCTCATGGAGGGGCAGCGTCGTCGCGTCCAAGAACTGCAGCCAGCGGTAGCCACGGCCGGCACCAATCATCCTGGCCACGAAATCGTTGGCCGGGCGCGAAAGCAGCCGTGCGGGTTCGTCGTACTGCTGCAGCACACCGGCCCGGCCGAACACCGCGACGCGGTCGGCGAGCCGGATCGCCTCATCGATGTCGTGCGTGACGAACACGATGGTCTTGTGCAATTCGGCTTGTAGCCTGAGTATTTCGCGTTGCAGCTCCTGGCGGACTATCGGGTCCACGGCCGAAAACGGCTCGTCCATCAGCAGAATCGGCGGATCGGCGGCCAGCGCTCGCGCCACGCCGACACGCTGCTGCTCGCCGCCGGACAGCTGTGCGGGATATCGGTTGGCCAGCTTGGCATCCAGGCCCACCCGCTCCAGCACCGCGTAGGCGGCGGTGCGTGCCGCCCGCCGCGACTGGCCTTTGAGCACCGGCACCGTCGCGACGTTGTCGATCACCCGCTGGTGCGGCATCAGGCCCGCGCCCTGGATCACGTAGCCGACCCCGAGGCGCAGCCGCACCGGGTCGACGCCCGCGACGTCGGCGCCGTCGACGACCACGGTTCCCGACGTCGGCTCGGCCATCCGGTTGATCATCCGCATCGACGTCGTCTTGCCGCACCCGGACGGGCCGACGAAAACGGTCAGCGTGCCTTGGGGCACTTCCAGGTTCAACCGGTCGACGGCGACGGTCCCGTCAGCGTAGACCTTGTGGACGTCATGGAAGCCGATCAACCGTCAGCTTCCGATCGGGTGATTGAAGTCGTTGTCACGCAACCAGTTTCGTGCAGCCTGATCCGGGTCGATACCGGAATTGCCCGACACCGAAGCGTTGAGGTCGGCGACCGCGCGGCTGGTCAGCTTGGCCGATACCGCATCCAGCACTACCTTCAGCCGATCCGACATCTTCTGCGAATTCACCAGTGGGACAATATTTCCGGCCAGGAAATTATGCTGCGGATCATCGAGCACCACCAGATGGTGAGCCATGATCGACGGCGAGGTGCTGAAAATATTGGCCGCGTTGACCTTCCCGTCCACCAGAGTCCGGACGGTGACCGCACCGCCGTCGTCGCTGATCGCGACGAAGTTTCCCGGTGCGACATCCAGGCCGTACCGCTGACGCAGCCCCTTCAATCCCGAGGGCCGACTCTGAAAGTCCGACGGCGCGGCGAACTTCACCTCCGGTGAGTGCGCGGCGAGATCCTCGATCGTCTTGAGGTTCCATTTGGCCGCGGTCTCGGCGGTGACCGTCACGGTATCGGTGTCGCATGCCGGCGACGGCGTCAGAATCGACAGGTCCCCGGGCAGTCGCTTGTACAACTCCAACTCGACGTCGTCGAGCATGGTCACGGTCGCATCCGGCTGCAAGTACAGCAACAGGTTGCCGATGTATTCGGGCACCAGATCGATCGAATGGTCTTTCAGCGCAGGAACATACGTCTCGCGGCTACCGATTCCCATCTGCCGGCCGACATTGAAACCGTTGGCCTGCAAGGCTTGTGCGTAGATTTCGGCGACGATCTTGGATTCCGGAAAGCCGGCGGACCCGACCACGATCGAGTTCACGCTGCTCGATGCTCCGCCGAGCGGGTTCGAGCTGCCGCAGCCGCTCGCCACAAGGCACCCGATTGTCAGCCACACCGCGACGCGGTGCCAGCGCCGTCGCAGCATGCTCATAGCAACCGACACTATCTGCCGGCGGCGCCAGGTGAGCCCAGGTTTCCTGGAGGTTGGGTTCCGTTTACCCCGGCAACGGGTAAAGATGACTTCATGAGCAGCGATCCGTCGGTCTCCCCTGACCAGCCGCCGGCGACGTCCGCGTCCGTCCCGGACACCGCGCCGCCCACCGAATCAGCCGTGAAGTTCACACGTACTGCCAGCGTGTGGACATCGTTGACGGCGGGCTTCCTGATCCTGATCGTGCTGTTGATCTTCATCACCCAGAACACCGCGACGGCGCAGTTGGCCTTTCTGCACTGGCGGTGGAGCCTTCCGCTGGGGGTGGCGATTCTGCTGGCAGCGGTAGGCGGCGGGCTGATCACCGTGCTCGTTGGCACCGCGCGCATGTACCAGCTGCGCCGTGCCGCGAAAAAGAACCTCGCCGCCGGCCGATAGCTCAGGGCCTCTGCAGCTCGGTCAGCCCGCGGGCGACCAGCGGTGCGACGGTCTCCCCGACCCGGTCGGATGCGTCCACCTCGTCCGCTCCGCCCGACATCCGCCTACGGAAATCGATGCCCGCGGCGATGATGGCCAGCTTGAAGTAGGCCAGCGCCATATAGAAGTTCCAGTGCGCCAACGGCTGTCCGGAGACCACCGAATACCGGTGTGCCAGCTCGTCGGCATCCGGCAATTGCGGCGACGTCCAGGCGGCGTGTGCGTTGATGATCAAGTCCAGTGACGGATCGCGGTACACACACATCAGTGCCGCGTCGCTTAGTGGATCACCCAGCGTGGAGAGCTCCCAGTCGACGACGGCACGCACCTGGGTGGGGTCATCGGCGTCCAGGATGGTGTTGTCGATGCGGTAATCGCCGTGCACGATCGAGGTCCGGCTCTGCTGCGGAACGGCTTCCTGCAACGCCGCATGCAGCCGCGTGACGTCGGCGTCGCGGTCGTCGTCGGGCAGGTGCACGAGCTCCCACTGCGAACCCCAGCGGCGGACCTGGCGTTCCAAATACCCGCTGGGCTTGCCGAAGTCGGCGAGCCCGACCGCGGCCGGGTCAACGGCGTGCAGGTCGGCCAGCACCTGGATCAGTCGGTCAACACAGCCTTCGATGACGGATTGGCCGCCCAGTGCCTCAAGTTCGGCCCGGCTGCGTACCACCTGTCCGGCAACGTATTCCACCATCTGGAATGGCGCACCGAGCACCGACGCGTCGTCGCACAGCGTGACCGCGCGGGCCACCGGAACCGCGGTATCGGCCAGCGCCGCAACCACCGTGTACTCGCGTGTCATGTCGTGTGCCGACGGCGTCAGACCGTGCAGCGGCGGGCGGCGCAGCACCCACTGCGACGAGTCATCGGCGACCCGAAAGGTCAGATTGGAACGGCCGCCGGAAATGAGCTGCGCCGTCAGCTCCCCGTCCCGGCCGACGCCGGCCGAACGCAGGTATCCGTCCAGCGCGGAAAGGTCGAGCCCATCAAGCGTCACGGAACTTACTTACCACTCATTTGCCCGACTCCTCCTCAGCCGTTCCGGCTGCATCGTCGTCGGGCGTGCGCTGATTGCGCGGCAGCAGGTCCCACGCATGTTCGGTGCCGTTCACCGTCACCACGCTGGCCTGACCGGACCGGGAGAACAGCAGCCGGGTCACCGAGACGTAGTCGATCGGAAACGACAACACCCGCTTGGTCCCCAGGATTTCGTGCAGCACCACGTTGATCACCCCGCCGTGGCTGAACACCGCGACGGTGTCCTCGTGCTCGGCGGTGGCGGCGACGTCGTCGACGGCCGCACGCACCCGTGCCCGAAACGCGTCTTCGTCGACCGAGCTCGGCAGGTGTCCCTGTGCCATCCGGGCCCACTCCCGCGGGTTCTCGGCGCGGATCTGCTCGATGGGGATGTACACCGGTAGATCACGGTCGTATTCGGCGAAGCGGTCGTCGATTTCGACGGCCAGCCCACGCGCGGCGGCGACCGGCTCCGCGGTCTGGATCGAACGACGCTGGGGGCTGCTCACCACCCGGGAGATCGGAAACCTGGCCAGCGCATCGGGCAGCCGCGCGACCTGTACACGTCCCTCGTCGGAGAGGTCGGGGTCGGCGCGCTCCTGGCTTGCAGGGCCGGGCTCGCTGCGGAGCGGCAACGCATGCCGGACCAGAAGCAACTGCATGGGCACAGCCTCGCATGTGTCAGAACGCCCTTGGCATCCCGACGGAGAATGCTATTCTCTGCGCGGAGAGTGGGGTGTGCGGATGTTGGACGCCGGAGTACTGGGACGCTGGCTGGACGCGAACAACGCTCCGGGCGACGGCGAAGAGCCTGTCCTCGAGCAGTTGTCCGGGGGCTCGCAGAACACCCTGTACCTGATTCATCGGGGCGAGGCACGGATGGTGCTGCGGATGCCCGGCCCGCGGGCCGATGCCGCCCGCATCGACGGGCTGTTGCGCGAGATCCGACTGGTCCGCGCGTTGGGCGGCACCAACGTGCCGCATGCCGAGCTGATCGCCGCCAACGACGCCGGCGATCTGTTCGGCATGCCGTTTTACGTGATGGCTGCGATCGACGGCTGGAGCCCGATGGACGGCGGCTGGCCGTCGCCGTTCGACGACGATCTGAGCGCGCGCCGTGATTTGGCCTTCGAGCTCGTCGAAGGCGCGGCCAAGCTGGGCCGGGTGGACTGGCGGGCACAGGGTTTGGACGGTTTCGGCCGGCCCGACGGATTCCACGAACGGCAGGTCGACCGGTGGCTGGCCTTCCTCGACAGCTACCGGGTGCGCGATCTTCCCGGACTCGGTGCCGCCGCCGACTGGCTGCGCAGCAACCGGCCGGCGCACTACAAGCCGGGCATCATGCACGGCGACTACCAGTTCGCCAACGTGATGTTCGCGCACGGGAAGCCGGCCCGGCTCGCCGCGATCGTGGACTGGGAGATGACCACGGTCGGCGACCCGCTGCTCGACTTGGCCTGGTGCCTGCTGGGTTACGACGGCGAAAACCCGCGCCAGGACGGCTTTTATCTCGACATGAAAGGGATGCCGCCGCGCAGCGAGTTGCTCGAGCGCTACCAGAAGGTCAGCGGCCTGGCATGCGACAACATCGACTACTACTTGGTGCTGGCCAACTGGAAACTCGGCATCGTGCTGGAAAAGACTTACGCTGCCGGAGTGCGCAGCGGCAAGGTCGACCCCAAGATCCGGGACGCTTTCGGGGCGATGGTTCCGCAACTGATCGCCACCGCGGCCGAGCTGGCCGGGTCGACCACATGAGTTATGCGGAAGAACTTTTCGACCTGACCGGCCAGACGGTGCTGATCACCGGGGGCAGCCGCGGGCTGGGCCGTGAAATGGCGTTCGGCATCGCGCGGTGCGGCGCCGATGTGGTGATCGCCAGCCGGAAGATGGAGAACTGCGTCGCCACCGCCGAGCAGATCGAACGCGAGACCGGTCGCGCCGCGATGCCGTACCAGGTACACGTGGGCCGCTGGGATCAGCTCGACGGGCTCGTGGATGCCACCTACCAACGGTTCGGCAAAATCGACACGCTGATCAACAACGCCGGCATGTCGCCGGTGTACGACAAGCTCACCGACGTCACCGAAAAGCTGTTCGATGCGGTGGTGAACCTGAACCTCAAGGGCCCATTTCGGTTGTCCGCGTTGGTCGGTGAACGGATGGTCGCCGCCGGCCGCGGGTCGATCATCAACGTCAGCACCGCCGGGTCACTGCGCCCCACACCCGACATCATCCCGTACGCGGCGTCCAAGGCCGGTCTCAACGCCATGACCGAGGGTCTGGCGCGGGCCTTTGGACCGAAGGTCCGGGTCAACACGCTGATGGCCGGTCCATTCCTGACTGATGTCAGCAAGTCGTGGAATCTGGGCCAGGCCGCGAACAACCCATTCGCCGGCCTGTCGCTGCAGCGAGCCGGCGACCCCAGCGAAATCGTCGGTGGTGCACTGTTTCTGGCTTCCGACGCATCCAGCTTCACCACCGGTTCGATCGTGCGGGCCGACGGTGGAATCCCTTAGCGGCGAACAGGACGATCGCAAGCGCGGCGGAGCCGGGCGCAGCGGGTCGTCCTCAATCAACCTAGGAGTGATCGATATGGCATGGGACTTCTCTACCGAACCGGAGTTCGAGAAGAAGCTCGACTGGATCCGCGAGTTTGTCCGCGAAGAGGTCGAGCCGTTGGAGGTGGTGTTCCCCGGCTGCGAGTTCTTGCCGCTGAACGACCAGCGGCGCAAGATCGTCGACCCGCTCAAACAGCAGGTCCGCGACCAAGGTCTGTGGGCACCGCACCTCGGCCCGGAACTCGGCGGGCAGGGCTTCGGTGCGGTGAAGCTGACGCTGATCAACGAGATTCTCGGGCGCAGCCCGTGGGCTCCGATCGTGTTCGGCACTCAGGCGCCCGACACCGGCAACGCGGAGATCATCGCCCGCTTCGGCACCCAGGACCAGAAGGACCGCTATCTGGCCGGGCTGCTGTCCGGCGAGATCTTCTCTTGTTTCTCGATGACCGAGCCGCAAGGCGGAGCCGACCCGCGCGTCTTCACCACCACGGCCCGCCGTGCCGGGCCGGAAGATGATGCCGACTGGGTCATCACCGGACGGAAGTACTTCTCCAGCAACGCATCCGTCGCCTCCTTCTTCATCGTCGTGGCGATCACCAACCCTGACGTGGCGGTGCATCACGGCGCCTCGACGTTCCTGATTCCGGCCGACACCCCGGGTCTGGACGTGGCAGCCAACCACCATCTGGTCGGGGCGGACCCACACGAACCCGGACATTCGCTGGTGCACTACGACGGAGTGCGGGTGCCGTCGGACGCTCTGCTCGGTGAACCCGGGCAGGGCTTCCTGATCCTGCAGACCCGATTGGCGGGCGGGCGGCTGCATCACGCGATGCGTTCGATCGGGATGGCGCAACGGGCGGTCGAGATGATGTCCAAGCGCGCGAAAAGCCGTTTCACTCAAGGTACTTTGCTCGCTGACAAGCAGTTGGTGCAGGAGTTCATCGCCGACTCGTACACCGAGTTGACACCGTTCAGGCTGACGGTGCTGCACGCCGCGTGGCTGATCGACAGCGGTGACGAGCACGCCGCCCGCGCGGAGATCGCCACCTGCAAGATCTTGGCGTCGCAGGTGCTGAAATCGATTGCGCTGCGGGCCATCCAGGTGCACGGCGCGCTCGGATTGACCGATCAGCTGCCGCTGGTCAATGTCCTGCTGGGCGGCATCGCGCTCGGTCTGGCCGACGGGCCGACCGAGGCGCACAAGGTCAACCTGGCCCGGATGCTGCTCAAGGGCTACCAGGCCGAAGACGAAGATTGGCCCAGCGAGATGCTGGATGTCCGCCGCGAGGCCGCGCGCGCCAAATACGGTGAGCTCATTGCCTATTAGCCGAGCGACCGGTACCCGGGTAACCGCGGCCGTCGAGCGTGCCCTCGACGACCGTCAGCGAGAAGCCACCGAAGAAGTCGAACGCATCCTTGCCGCCGCTGTCCGGGTGATGGAACGAGTGGCGCCGGAACCGCCGCGGGTCAGCGACATCGTCACCGAGGCCGGTTCGTCGAACAAGGCGTTCTACCGTTATTTCGCCGGCAAGGACGACGTTATCCTCGCGGTGATGGAGCGCGGCGTCGGGATCGTGGTCTCGTATCTGCAGCATCAGATGACCAAGGAGCGCACGGCCGCGGGTCAGGTACGGCGCTGGATCGAAGGCGCTTTCGCACAGGTCGCCGATCCGCACCTGATCAGCATGAGTCGTGCTGCGGCAGGACAGGTTTCGGCCGCCACCGACTGGCGGGCCGCCGATGACGCGATCATGCGGCCGCTGCGCGACCTGTTGACCGAGCCGATCGCGGCATTGGGCAGCAACGATGTGCACCGCGACGCCGACGCAGTATTTCATTGCACGGTGTCCGCCATGCGCCGCTATCTGGATTCCGCGCAGCGGCCCGCCCCGGCCGACGTCGACCATTTGGTGAGGTTTTGTTTGCGCGGACTGGGAGTCAGCTGATGCGCGCTGTCGTCTGCCGGTCCTACGGGCCGCCGGAAGACCTTGTCGTCGAGGAAGTTCCCGATCTCGTGCCGGGCCCCGGCGAGGTGGTGGTACGGGTGCACGCGGCGGCGGTCAATTTCCCCGATGTGCTGCTGATCGCCGGGAACTATCAGATCAAGATCCCGGTTCCGTTCACGCCGGGCAGCGAACTCGCCGGCGAGGTTGTCGCCGTCGGCGAAGGCGCGTCTTTCCGTCCCAGCCAACGGGTTTCGTCGACGACGTTCGTGGGTGCGTTCGCCGAGCAGGCGCTGCTGCCCGCGGAGGCGGTGACAGAGATACCCGACACGGCCGACTTCGCGTCCGCCGCGGCGTTCGGTGTCACGTATCGGACCGCCTATCACGCTCTGCGATCGGTCGCCGAGGTGCGACCCGGCGATTGGGTCGTTGTGCTCGGTGCCGCCGGCGGGGTGGGTTTGGCCGCCGTGGACCTGGCGGTCGCCATGAAGGCGCGGGTGCTGGCCGCCGCGTCGAGTCCGGAAAAGCTCGAGCTGTGCCGGCAGCGCGGCGCGCAAGCAACGGTCGATTACGACCGCGAGGACCTGAAGAGTCGTATCCGCGAACTCACCGGTGACAACGCCCGCGCAGTGCTCGATCCGGTCGGCGGCGGCTACGCGGAACCAGCGCTACGGGCCCTCGCCCGCGGCGGGACGTTCGTCACCCTGGGTTACGCCGCGGGCGCGATCCCATCCATTCCGCTGAACCTGGTCCTGCTCAAGGGAATCACCATCCGCGGCATGGAGATTCGTACGTTCACGGGCGACCGACCGGACGACTCCGCGCGAGATATGCAGGAGTTGACGCAGATGTTTGCGGCGGGCGTGATCCGGCCATACATCGGCGCCCGGTTTCCGCTGGCCGACACCGCGGTGGCGCTGAGGCAGGTGGCCGACCGCAAGGCGATCGGCAAAGTGGTCATTGACGTCATGGGGTGATGATGTTGAACGCCGGGTCAGGCCGGTCGAGCACGCCGAGGAACCGCTGCAGGGCCGCTTGGTCGCCGGAGAGTTCGAAACCCGGTGAGGTGAAATCCCCCATTCCCAGCATCAGCAGGCGAAAAGCATTGTCCAGCTTGATGGTCGCGGCTGCGGTCACCGCATCGGCGGGCGCCCGACGATGCACCAGCACACCGTTGCGCAGTGCGAGCCGGTAGTTCGCGTCGCGATCGGTCAACGTGACGTCGATGACGATGTCCAAGTCCCAGGCCCGGGGCCCGTTGATAGTGATGGCCAGCCCGTCGAAGATCTGCTCCGGGGTCAATTGCGACAACAACGTCGGCGAGGATGTTTGTGTCGCGGTGCCGAAGTTGCCGTCCCGCAGTTCGGTCGCCCCGGACAGGAAGAAGTTGCGCCAGGTACCGTTCTCCGCACCGTACGCCAACTGCTCCAACGTGTCGGCGAGCAGCGTGCGGGCACCGGCATGGTCGCTGTCAGCGAACACGGCGTGATCCAGTAGTGTTGCAGCCCAACGCAAGTCACCGGAATCGAACGCCTGCTGGGCGAGCTCGACGACACGGTCGACGCCGCCGATCGCGTCGACGTACCGGGCGGACAGGGCTTCCGGCGGGTGCGGCCACAGCCGAGCGGGGTTGCCGTCGAACCAACCCATGTAGCGCTGATAGACCGCCTTGACGTTGTGACTCACCGAGCCGTAATAGCCGTGGGTATGCCACGCCCGATCCAGCGCCGGCGGCATCTGCAGCGTCTCAGCGATTTCGGCGCCGGTGTGCCCCTGGTTGAGCAGTCGCAACGTCTGGTCGTGCAGGTACGCATACAAATCGCGTTGCAGCGAAAGGAATTCGACGACACGCTCGCGCCCCCAGGTCGGCCAGTGGTGGGAGGCGAACACCGCATCGGCACGGTCGGCGAAGGTATCGATCGCCTCGGTCAGATATCCCGACCAGGCGTGCGCGTCGCGGACCAGCGCGCCGCGCAGCGTCAACAGGTTGTGCAGGTTGTGGGTGGCATTCTCGGCCATGCACAACGCGCGGAATCGCGGGAAATAGAAATGCATCTCGGCCGGGGCCTCGGTCCCCGGCGCCATCTGGAACTCGATCTCGACCCCGTCGATGGTGTGGGTTTCACCGGTGCTCCGGATGTCGACGGTCGGAACGATCAGCGCTATCTCGCCTTGCGAAGGCGCCTGGCCCAGGCCGCAACCGACATGTCCTTGCGGGCCGCGCGGCAGCAGAGTGCCGTACATGTAGGTAGCGCGGCGGGCCATCGCCGGCCCGGCGTAGACGTTCTCCTGCACCGCGTGCTCGGTGAACCCCTCGGGCGCCAGCACCGCCACCTTTCCGGCATCCACGTCGGCCTGCGAGGCGACGCCCAGCACCCCACCGAAATGGTCCACGTGGCTATGGGTGTAGATGACCGCGACGACCGGCCGGTCGCCTCGGTGGGCGCGGTACAGCTGCAGCGCTGCGGCCGCCACCTCGGTGGAGACCAGCGGGTCGATCACGATGAGACCGGTATCGCCCTCGACGAAGCTGATGTTGGACAGGTCCAGGCCGCGGACCTGATAGATGCCCGGCACCACCTCATACAAGCCTTGCTTGGCGGTCAGCGTGCACTGCCGCCACAGGCTGGGATGCACCGATGGTGGCGCATCGCCGGCGAGGAACGCATACGCGTCGTTGTCCCACACCACCCGCCCATCGGCGGCCTTGACGACGCAGGGCGTCAGCGCACCGACGAAGCCCCGGTCGGCGTCGGCGAAATCGGCGGTGTCGTCGAACGGCAACGAGTCCATCGACGCATTATTTCAGCCGCGCCGAACCGGAGCCCAGCCAACCGGAAAGCCAACTGGCAAATATCGGCTGAAAAGGAATCAGGCCGTCTCAACAGGCAGCTTAAATTTTGGCCAAATCGCTATCCGCGGTTCTAGCAAAGTTGCATACTGCCGAAACGGCCCGTCAACGCTGGCGGCCCGCCACACAACAAAGGAGAACCGGGTGAAGCGTTCAGTAACGGTCGCCACAGCAGCGATGGCGATCGTCGTCGTGGGTCTGTCTGGCTGTTCGAGCAATAAGTCGTCGACGAGCGGTTCGAGCGCATCGAACCAGAGCACCGCGGCGGCGTCCGGCTCGAGTGGTTCCTCGACAGCGAAGGTCACCATCGACGGCAAGGACCAGAGCGTACAAGGCACTGTCGCCTGCACCACCGCGGCCGGCAACGTCAACATCGCGATCGGTGGTGCGGCAACCGGTATCGGCGTCGTGCTGACCGACGCCAGCCCGCCTGCGGTGAAGTCGGTGGGGCTGGGCAATGTCAACGGCGTGACGCTGGGCTACACCCCGGGCACCGGCCAGGGCAACGCCAGCGCGACCAAGGACGGCAACAAATACAAGGTCAGCGGGACCGCGACCGGGGTGGACATGTCCAACCCGATGCAACCGGTGAACAAGCCCTTCGAGATCGACGTCACCTGCCCCTAGCGCTCTCGATATCGATCGAATCGCAACCCACGACCGCGACGACCCGGCGTCGCCGTCGTGGGTTGTGCTCGTTGGGTCTCAAACCTCGGTAAGCGGTAATCGAACCGTGAAATCGGTATGTCCCGGCGCGCTTTTCAGCCTGATCGTGCCGTTGTGGGCCTTCACCACCGCCGAGACGATGGCAAGCCCGAGGCCGGTGCTGCCGCCCTTGCGGGAGCGCGAGGTGTCGCCGCGGGCGAACCGCTCGAATACTTCGGACTGCAGTCGCTCCGGTATTCCGGGCCCGTTGTCGCACACGCTCAGCGCGGCAGACGTAGTGTCCGAAGCCAATCGAGTGGTCACCACGGTGCCCGGACCGGTATGCACGCGCGCGTTGGCCAGCAGGTTTGTCAACACCTGATGCAGCCGGGCCGCGTCGCCGAAGACGATCACCGGCTCCTCGGGTAAGTCGAGCTCCCACTGATGATCCGGACCGGCGACGTGCGCATCGCTGACCGCGTCGACTGCCACCCGCGACAGGTCCACCGACTCGCGTTCCAGCGGCCGTCCGGAGTCCAGGCGGGCCAGCAGCAGCAGGTCCTCCACCAGGCGGGTCATCCGCTCGGTTTCGGACTGCACGCGACTCATGGCATGCGCCACCGCGTCGGTGTCGTTTCCCACTCGTTGGGCCAGCTCGGTGTAGCCGCGGATAGCGGCCAACGGGGTGCGCAGCTCGTGGCTGGCGTCGGCGACGAACTGCCGCACTCGCGTCTCGCTGGCCTGCCGAGTAGACAGCGCCGCGGCGATGTGGTCGAGCATCCGGTTGAGCGCCGAACCGAGTTGACCAACTTCGGTGTGCGGGTTGGCATCTGACTCGAGCACCCGCATCGGCAGCGCGACTTCGCCACGATCCAGCGGCAAATCGACGACCTGGCCGGCGGTTTGGGCTACCCGGCGCAGCGGCGCCAGCGCTCGGCGGATGATGACGATGTCCGTGGTGGTGGCCGCCGCCACGGCGATCACGGTGACCACCCCGAAGATCATCAGGACGCGGATCATCGTGGCGTCGACATCGGACAACGGCAGACCAGTGATGACGACGTCGCCGCTGCGCCGGGCGTACGCGGCAACCACGCGATAGCGGCCCAGGCCGTCGAGATTTTGCGCCACCGGCGGGCGGTTGACCACCAGCCCGCCCAGCTGAGCCCTGGCGGCGTCGGTCAATGCGGCGCGACCCCCGGCCGTGGTCAGAACGCCGGCCTCCATCGCCCCGGTGTCGTTGATCACCGCCGCGACCATGCCCACCGGCTGGCCCGGAGCGTCCAGAAAGACCGGGCCCGGGCCGGGGCGGGGGAATGATCGCAAATGGTGCCGCCACGGCGCAGCGGGCGGCTCGTCGAATATCCGCACCGAGCGTTGCGACGCATCGTGCAGCTGAGTGTCCAGCTGCGCCACCAGGTATCGGTACAACGCGAGTTCGGTCGCCGCGCCGATCCCGATACACACCACGGCGAGGACGACGACCTGACCGATCAACAGCCGAAACCGAAGGGACCAAGCCCGGCCCATTACTAACGAGCCGGCTTGAGGACGTAGCCCGCGCCGCGCAGGGTGTGGATCATGGGCTCGCGCCCGTTGTCGATCTTCTTGCGTAGATACGAGATATACAGCTCGACGATATTGGAGCGACCGCCGAAATCGTAGCTCCATACCCGGTCCAGGATCTGCGCTTTACTCAGGACCCGCTTGGAGTTGCGCATCATGAAGCGCAACAGCTCGAATTCGGTGGATGTCAACGAGATTGGCTCGCCGGCGCGGGTCACATCGTGGCTGTCCTCGTTGAGCACCAGATCGCCGACGATGAGCTGCGCGCCGCTGTCCTCGGTGGTGACGCCGGTGCGTCGAAGCAGTGCACGCAACCGCAGGACAACTTCTTCCAGGCTGAACGGTTTGGTGACGTAGTCGTCGCCGCCGGCGGTGAGCCCGGCGATGCGGTCCTCGACCGCGTCCTTTGCGGTCAGCAACAGCACCGGAAGCTGTGGGCTTTCTTCGCGGAGTTTGCGTAAGACGTCGAGCCCACTCATGTCGGGCAGCATCACGTCGAGAACGACGACGTCCGGCCGTTGCGACCGGGCACATTCCAGTGCCGCAGCGCCGTCGCCGGCGGTGGCGATGTTCCAGCCTTCGTAGCGCAACGCCATCGACACCATCTCGGCGAGGACCGCTTCGTCGTCGACCACCAGCACGTTGATCGGGTTGCCGTCGGCGCGGCGCATGACGACCCGCTCGACGGGGGCTTGGGGTTGGCTCACAGTTCCCAGTATGCGCACCGCGATGAGGCGTTGCTATGGCAATCCTATGTGCCTGCTGTGAGCCACCCTTGTCGCGGCTCGGCGGTTAGAACCAATACCTTCGGCCGGCGACCGGGCGCCCGACGCTGCCGAGGATCCAGAAGACGGCACCGATGACCACCAGAATCCAACCGAGGGTGATCAGAATCGGCACCGTCAGCACATAACCCAGGACGAGCAAGATGATCCCAAGGACGATCATTGCGACTCCATTCCAGTTGTTTTGATAAAAGCCTTCTCGAGTTATTCGGGGCGCGGTAATTCGCCTCAGTACCAGTAGCGTCTGCCGGCCACTGGGCGACCCACGGAACCCAGAACCCATAGCACCGCGCCGATAACGAGCAAGACGACGCCGATCGTTTCAAGGACATAAACCTTCAGGACATATCCCAGGATCAGCAAGATGATGCCCAAGGCGATCATGACGCCTCCATTCCGGTCAGGTAGTCGATGTCGATGGCAGGCATCGAACTGGGTTGCGGCAAATGACAATCGGCCACCTTTGGGTTGACACCCGCGTAGTTCAGCGGACCTACCAGCACGGTGACTGCGATAGTGCCTAAAGTGGCACAATTCTGATCGGTGTTTCTCAGGTAATCCCGTTGAAATGCGGCAATCACGCCGATTACCAGCCAGACCACGACTACCGCACTGAGTAAACCTCCGCCACGCATCCTGACCTCCATCGATGTCGGGCAAAAACGCAGAGCTTAGCTAAGGTACCCAGCGCCTCAAACGTCCAAACATTTGGACCGGACATCTGAATTACCGACGGGGCGGCTAATGTCGCTTTCGGGACTGCTCAGCGGATTTGCCGCGCCGGCGATGCCATCCAGCTACTGGGTACAAGAAAATGTCCGCAATCTGAACCCGGCGGGCGTACCGCGCCAGCAAATCAGGGCCGGAGCGCAGAGACGAAAACCGTCGGCGGCAGGACGTCGTCGTCGGGGACCCGGCGCCCGTAGCCGGCCAGCAGATCGGCCATGCCGATCGCCGACGCATCCCAGCCGTGTGCGGCCAACCATTCGGTCACCTCGGTGCGCTCCTCCGGGTACCAGAGGTCTTCGACGTTGGGAATCTCGGCATCAAGCACCTGGGCGGCTGCCGCGCGCATGCGCTTCGCCTGTTCACGCTGATTCGCCAGCAGGTTCGGGTCCACGGCGCTGCTCGCGGGTGCGTTGGTCGCCAGCCGGCTGCCGGCCGCGCTCAGCGAGTCGACCCGCTCGAAGAGCAGATCCTGTGCCGCCGCGGGCAGGTAGCGCAGCAGCCCCTCGGCCGACCACACCGTCGGCTGGGCCGGGTCAAAGCCCGCTTGCCGCAACGCCGTTGGCCAATCTTCTCGCAAATCCACCGCGACGCTCACCAGCTGCGCGGTGGGCTGGGCACCGCGGCGCTGCAAGGTGCTCGACTTGAAGTCCAGAACCTTCGGCTGATCCAGCTCGTAGACCGTTGTTCCGTCGGGCCACGGCAGCCGCCAGCAGCGCGCGTCCAAACCGGCGGCGAGTATCACCACTTGCCGCGGGCCGGAGGAGACCGCCTCCAGGAAGAACTCGTCGAACCACGCGGTGCGCACGGCCATGAAGTCGACCATCACCTGCATCTGCGCCTGCAACTCGGGAGCGCGCTCGCTCAGCTCAGCCGACAATTTCGGATCCGACGTCAGGCTCCACATACCTTCGCCGGCCGCCTCCAGGAATACCCGCGCGAAAGGATCCTGGATTAGCGGGTTTTCGCTGTCGGTTTCAGCGGCCCGGGCCGCGGCCACTCCCAATGCCGTCGACCCGACACTCTCGGTGATCTCCCAGGAATCGTTGTCGGCACGCGGCATGGTCGCTTCTCCCGTTAGTAGCCAGCATCGGACACTACGCGCGCCGGCTGTGAGGAAGCTGGCGCTGAGGTAGCTTCACCTTCGTGGAGGAGCTCAAAGCCCCGGACGGCCTCGCCGAGTGGATGTCAGAGCAGGGGCTCGGCGACGGCCCACTGGAAAACACCTCGCGGATCACCGGCGGAACGCAGAACATCATGTTGCGATTCACCAGATCGGGCCGACCGTACGTCCTGCGCCGCGGCCCGAAGCATCTGCGGCCGCGCAGCAACGTCGTGATCATGCGTGAGACCCAGGTGCTCGCAGCGCTGGCCGGGACCGACGTACCACATCCGCACCTGATCGCCAGCTGCGACGACCCCGACGTGCTCGGCGGCGCGGTCTTCTATCTGATGGAGCCCATCGACGGGTTCAATGCCGGCCAGGAGCTGCCCGCGCTGCACTCCGGCGACCCGGCGGTGCGTTTCGAGATGGGGCTCTCGATGGCCGACGCGCTGGCCAGGCTCGGGGCGGTGGACTACGCCGCGGTGGGCTTAAGCGATTACGGCAGGCCCGACGGCTTTCTGGAACGCCAAGTGCCACGCTGGCTTTCGGAGTTGGAGTCCTACAAAGAGTTTGAAAACTACCCTGGCCCAGACATTCCCGGCGTCGACGACGTCGCCAGGTGGCTCGAAGATGGCCGGCCGACGGCGTGGCAGCCCGGCATCATGCATGGCGACTACCACGCGGCCAACGTGATGTTCTCTCGCAGCGGCCCCGAGGTCGTCGCGATCGTCGACTGGGAGATGTCCACCATCGGCGACCCGCTGCTGGACCTCGGCTGGCTGCTGGCCACCTGGGGACAGTCGGCGGCGTTCGGCGGCCCGCTGTTCGAGAAGGGCGGCTTGGCCGACACCGGTGATCTGGTAAATCGCTACGCCCGCAACACCACCCGCGACCTGTCGCACATCACCTGGTACACCGTGCTGGCCTGCTTCAAGCTCGGCATCGTGCTGGAGGGCACGCTGGCCAGGGCCGGTGCCGGCAAGGCACCGAAAGACGTCGGCGACTTACTTCACCAGGCCACCGTCCAGCTGTTCGAGCAGGCGCTGACATTGATGGACACCGCATGATCGATTTCGACATTCCCGCCGACACCGCGGCACTGCGCGACGAGATCCGCGCATTCGTCAACGACAAGATCGCGCCCTACGAGACCGACCCCCGCCTTACCCGGCACGGTCCCGACGACTCGTTGCGCGCCGAACTGGTGGAGCTGGCCCGCGCCGCCGGACTGCTGACCTTCCAGGCGCCCAAGCGTTTTGGCGGCCGTGAGCCGTCGCACCGCGAGCAGGCGGTGTTGTTCGAGGCCGCCGGTTGGTCGACCCTGGGCCCAGTCGCGCTCAACTGTGCCGCCCCCGATGAGGGCAACATGTTTCTGCTGGGCAAGATCGCCAATTACGGGCAGGTCGAGGAATTCCTGCTGCCGGTGATCGACGGCCGGCAGCGGTCGGTGTTCGCGATGACCGAACCCGGCGGCGCCGGATCAGATCCCAACCAGCTGGCCACGACGGCGGAATTCGATGGCGCCGACTATGTCATCAACGGCCGCAAGTGGTTGATCACCGGCGCGCACGGCGCCAAGACATGGATCATCATGGCCCGCGTCGCACCGAATCCGCATGGTCCTGACGGCCCGACCCTGTTCCTGTGCGACGGCGGGGCTGGGGGCCCCAAAGGCCTTGTGATCGAGCGGGTGATGAACACGATGGACCGCAACTACGTCGAGGGCCATGGCGTGGTGCGGTTCAGCGATCTGCGGCTGCCGGTCGCGGCGGTGCTCGGTGAGGTGGGCCAGGCCTTACGCTATGCGCAGTTGCGACTGGCACCGGCCCGGCTGACTCACTGCATGCGCTGGCTTGGGGCCGCCTCGCGCGCACAGTCGATCGCGGTGCGCCACGCCCGCGAGCGCACCGCGTTCGGCAAGGCGCTCGGTGAGCATCAAGGCGTCAGCTTCATGATCGCGGACAACGAAATCGCCTTGCAGCAATGCCGACTCGCGATCTGGTGGGCGTGCTGGACCCTGGACATGGGCGATCGGGGCACCGGTAGACACGAGAGCTCGATGGTCAAGGCTTACGTGTCCGAGGAGCTGTTCAAGGTCGCCGACCGCTGCGTCCAAATCCTTGGCGGCATCGGCATTTCCGACGAGACACCGGTCGGGATGATCTTCTCCGATATGCGGGCCTTCCGGCTCTACGACGGCCCGACCGAAGTACACAAGCACGCGATCGCCCGCCAGGTGCTGCGCTAGTTTTCAATCTCCGCGCCCACCGCGGTCAATGCGGCGTCCAACGTCGGGTACAACGCCAAGACTTTGTCCAGGCCGGTCAACTGCATCGGTCTGCTTGTCGCCGGATTGCCGGCGACAATCGCGACCTGAGCCGATTTGCTGACCTTTTCGTGGGTGGCCACCAGGATCCGCAGGCCGACCGATGCCATGAAGCTCACATCGGACAGCTCGATGACCAGAACCGGTGGACCATCGTCAAGCGCCCCGGTGATTGCCGCTTCGAATGCCGGCGCCGTGCTCAAGTCGATTTCGCCGCCGATGCTCACCACCGCGACGCCTCCGCGGTAAAGGACGGAGGTAGTGATCGCATCCGCAGCTGACAACGGCCATCCTTCGTCGGGTTCCCGTTGCGCAATCGCGGACCTGGTGCCGACCCGGTGGCCGCCCTCGCAAACTGGCAGGAATACTACTTCAACAGTCACCGCAGCGAGGCTCGGTTAGTCTTGGCGCGGGACTTGCGCCCGCTGCGGAGAGCCTGGAGGTTCGATGTCGGATCAGTCGACAGATTTTTCGGGAACCAGCGTCGTCAATCCGACGCCGCCGATCTCGAGTGAGGGTTTGCTACTACCACAGCTGGTGCAGCACCTACGCCAGAACCGAACAGTTTTGCGCGAAGAGTGGGCCCGCAGGATCACCGTGGCCGAGCTGCTCACCGCGATGACCCCGGAGGAGCTCTTCTCCGAAGCGACCGCCGTTTACGACAACTACGTCGAGGTGCTCGAGACCGGAAGCGTCGAGGCCCTGCAGGCCTATGCGCGCGACCTTTCCGAACGCATCATTCCGCGGGGCGTGGAAACGGACGAGGTGCTCGGCATCGTCCTGCTGCTGCGCGACGTGCTGGCCCGCTCGTTGTTCGAGAAGTACCAGGCCGACTTCGAGATGCTCAACCGGGTTCTGGACGCCTATGAGCCGGCCGCCAACCGCATCGCCAATACCGTGGGCGTCAGCTTCGTCCAGGAACGCGAGCGCATCATCCGGCAGCAGCAGGAGGCCATCCGGGAGCTGTCCACGCCGGTGCTGCAGGTGCGCGAGCAGTTACTGATCCTGCCGATCATCGGTGTTCTGGACAGTCAGCGCGCCCGCCAGGTGACCGAGCAACTGTTGCGGGCCATTCGCGCCAACCGGGCCAAGGTCGTCGTCATCGACATCACCGGTGTGCCGACCATTGACTCCACGGTGGCCAACCACCTGGTGCAGACCGTGGACGCATCGGGCCTGATGGGTGCCAGCGTGATCATCACCGGCCTGTCCTCGGAGATTGCGCTCACCCTGGTGACGATCGGACTGGATCTTTCCAAGATGAATGCGGTCGGCGACCTGCAGGGCGGCATCGAAGAAGCCGAACGCCTGCTGGGCTACGAGGTCACTCGCACTGGCGAGACGAGCGGCTGACTGTACTTCGTTGAGAACTGACACGAGCAAGCCATGCCAGTACCGATCCTGAAGCAGGGCCCGATCCTCATTGCGTCGGTGCAAGCGGCGCTTACCGACTCCGACACCGAGCGGTTGCGCTACGACCTCATGGAGCGGGTCAGCCGCTACCGCGCACAGGGCATCATCGTCGACGTGACCGCGATCGACGTGATGGACTCATTCGCCGCCCGGTCGCTGCGCACGATCGCGCACATGACCCGGCTTCGTGGCGCGGACACCGTGATCGTCGGCCTGCAACCGGAGGTGGCGTTCGCGATGGTCCAGCTCGGCTTGATGTTCGACGACATGTATACCGCGCTGGACTTGGAAGAGGGTCTGGCGCTGCTGAATCGCCAACTGGGGCTGGGCAAATCGATCGGACTCGATGGTGGCGGATGACGTCATCGTCGATGTGGGCAACCCCGACGACATCGTCGCCGCGCGCCAGGCGGGCCATCAGATGGCGCACGCCCTGGGCTTCTCGCTGACCGATGTCACGATGATCGCCACGGCGATCTCGGAAGTCGCTCGCAACATCACCAGCTACGCCGGTTTCGGGGCTATTCGGGTTGCGGTGCAAGACCGCGAGGGCCGGCAGGCGCTGGTGGTGCGTGCCGAAGATGACGGCCCGGGTATCGCCAACATCGAAAGGGCCATGGAGGACGGCTATTCCACCGGCCGCGGCCTGGGACTCGGCCTGCCCGGCGCTCGCCGGCTGATGGACCGCCTGATCGTGGAGTCCACACCGGGCCACGGGACGGTGATCGAGATGTGGAAGTGGATTCCGCGCAATGGCTGAGCACGGTCAGCTGGGTCCGATCGAATGGGCCGCCAAGGCGCGTCCCCGCCCGGGCGAAAACGTCTGCGGCGACCGGCTGATCGCCGTCGACGTGGACGGTACGGCCGCCCTCATCGGGGCACTGGACGGTCTTGGCCACGGTGTGGAAGCCGCCGAGGCGGCGAACCGAGGCGTCGACGTGCTCCGGGCCGCCCGTGCCGAGCCGCTCGACGTGCTCGTGCAGCGCTGCCACCGTGCCCTGTCGGGCACCAGGGGGGCAGCGATGACGTTGGCGCGCATTGATTTTCGGACCGATACCCTGAGTTGGGTCGGAATCGGTAATGTCGCCGCCGACCTTGTTGCCAAACACCCCGCCGGTGTCGAGGTGCGGTCTTCGGCGCGTCTTGCCGGCGGCATCGTCGGCTACCGGATACCCGAGGCGCTGAAACCGCAGAAGGTGCCGATCCGCCCCGGCGACCTGTTGGTGATCGCCAGCGACGGCATCGTCGAGAATCACCTGGACGACATCGACTTCGCCGCATCGTCTTTGGCGATCGCCGAGCGTATTCTGCACAACCACGCCAAGGACAGCGACGACGCGCTGGTGCTCGCGGCGCGGCACCGAGGTGCGTCGGGATGACGCACGACGATTTCGACAACGAGTACGCGACCGCGCTGCGCAGTTACCTGAAGACCCGCAGCGAGGAAGACCTCACGATCGGCCACGAGCTCGGGCGCCGGGCCCTGCACGACGACATCAGCATGCTGATGATCGTCGAGAAACACGCTCAGCTTGTCCGAGAGCTGGTGGCCCGCCCGGGGTTCGACAGTCCAGTCGCACTGGCCTTCCTCTTGCAGACGCTGGCTCCGCTCGACGTCGCGACGCGCGGATTCCTCGATGGCACAAAGCGTTACGAAGAGCAGCGGGCCCGCGCCGAGAATCTCGCCGATCGCGACGAGTTCCGCAATGCGGTGGTGAATTCCTTGCAAGAGGGATTCTTCGTCGCCGAACCCGGCGGCGCGGTCGTCGAGGTCAACGATGCCTTCACCAAACTCACCGGCTATCCGGCAGACGGTCTCCCCTACCCCTGGCCGCATCCATGGTTGGTCGACCAGGAGGCAGCTCGGCTACAACAAGCCAGCCTCGCCGTGCAAAACCATGTGCAATACGAGACGCCGATCCGGCATCGCGACGGCCGACTGGTGTGGGTGGCGGCGAACGTCAACCGGGTCAACGCCGACGCCGCGGACGGCGACGTGTTTGTGGGAACGCTTCGCGACGTCACCGCCGAACGCGCGTTTGCCGCGCGGGAAAGCGCGGTGCTGCGGTTGGCAACCGCAGTGAGCGTGGCCAAGAGCGTGTCGGAAGTACTGGCGATCACCCTCGACGAGTGCCGGCTGGCTCTCGACGTTCACCGGGTGGTCGCCGCGGTATGGCCGGCGAGCGGCGCCGAGCCCACCATCCAGGTGGCCGGAGAAACGAACCCGACGTCCTGGCGGCAACTCGACGCGCCGCTGCCGGAGATCTTTCAGCAAGCGCACCATCAGCTGCCGCTGACGGTTCAACCCGTTGAATCTGCCGACTCCCCAGGCCAATCGAGCGGGCTCGTGGCCGTCTTGACCGGTGGGGGCGACGTCGCACTGTGGCTGGAGCTGCGGGTGCCGCGGCGGGTCAGTGCGGAGGATCGGCTGTTGGTCACCGTGCTTGTCGGCCACCTCGGCCTGGCGATTCAGCACGTGCGGCAGTTCGAGGCGGCTCGTGAGACCTCGCTGACCTTGCAGCACGCGATGCTGGCACCCACCGAGCTCCCGCCCGGCTTCGCGGTTCGCTACGAGCCCGCGGTTCCGCCGCTGGAAATCGGCGGCGACTGGTATGACGTGCTGCGCGTCGGCGACCAACGGATCGGGATCATCGTCGGCGACTGTGTGGGGCGCGGTCTGTCCGCCGCGGCGGTGATGGGCCAGCTTCGCGCCTCTGCCCGAGCGCTGCTGCTCACCGGCGCCGAGCCGGCGAGGCTACTCGAGGAGCTCGATTCAGTTGCTGAGCTGATCCCAGATGCCTTCTGCACCACCGTTTTTCTGGCCATCCTCGATACAGAGTCGGGTGAGTTCTCCTACAGTTGCGCCGGCCATCTGCCTGCGGTGCTGGCAGCGCCGCACGCAGCGCCCACGCTGATCTCGGATGCCCGTTCCGTGCCATTGGCTGTGCAACGCAAGAGTTCTCGGCCACAGGCATCGGTGATCGTGCCGCCCGGCTCGACGCTGATGCTCTACACCGACGGCCTGGTCGAGCGGCGTGACGTGTCGCTCGACGACGGGATCGCACGCCTGAGTACGACGATGGCAAGCGGAATGCACCTGACCGTCGACGCCGTTGCGGATGCGGCGCTGAACGAAATGGCGCCCCCGGATGGATACGACGACGACATCGCGATCGTCGTCTACCGGCGACCGTATCCACCACTGGTGATCGAAAAGGGGGGCGTCACCGCCGATCAACTCAGCGAGATCCGGCACCAACTCGCCGGGTGGCTGGAGTCCGCCGCAGTCCCCGACGAGCGAGTCGCCGACATCGTGCTGGCCGTCAATGAAGCGTGCGCCAACAGCATCGAACACGGCTACCGGGGGCGCAGGCCGGGCAAGGTCCGCGTCGACGGCGAAAATGACGGTGCCCGTGTGCATCTCAGGGTGACCGACGGTGGCTCATGGAAACCGGCGGCCACCGACCCCGGGGTGCGCGGCCGCGGATTGGTGCTGATTCGCGCGGTGAGCGAGTGGCTGGAGATGGAGTGCACGCCGTCGGGAACAACGGTCGACATGAGCTTCAATCTTCCGGAGTAGCTATGGCAGGACGGTGTGCATCAACATCACGTCGTAGGCAGACCACAGCGACAGGTTGAAGTACAGGTCTTTGCCGTTCGACCACGGGTGAATCATCGGTGCGTAGATGCCGCCGGGCATCTGGAACGACGTGACGAGCGGCTGCTCGGGACTCCACGGCCCTTCGGGTGCGGGCGCAGTGCGCGCGATGACGTCGTTGTTGCCACCGTTGGTGTAGAGCACCAGATACTGCTTCAGATAGTCGTTGTATTGCGCCGACATCTCGCCCACCGGCCCGGGGAAGATCGGTGTCGCCGCGCTCGGGTCCACCGGGACCCATCCTCTGCCTTCGCCATTCCAGTATTGATACTTGCCGAGATCCGGCAACGCGCCCGGCTGGACTCGGGACAGGAAGGCCGCGCCGCTCCGGCCGGGCGGGGTTCCGAAGGAATACAGGTAGCCGTCCTTGCCCCGCATGAACGCACCCATCTGGAAGTTCTCGTTGCCGGGGAAGAATCGTGCGCCGGGCACGGTGTCCGCGGCGGCCAGTCGGATGCTGCCGGGGTAGACACCCCAGCTCTGACCGTTGTCCAACGAGCGCGCGATCCCCGAGTAGTTCGTCGACCACTCGCCGTCGCGGCCCCAGTTCTTGATCGACATGAAGCTCATGTACTGGGTTCTCCCGAGCGAAAGCGCCGACGTCGGAATGATTCCGGTCTCGTGCCCCGCCTTGTGGATGCTGTTGAGGACCTGCTTGGACAGGCCCGGCGCCCATACCGGTGAGCCGGAGTACGGGTTGTTGGGCACGCCGTCGGCCACGTGAATCCCGTGCGACAGGTCATGGTCCTGGCTGCGGAAAAGGACGTTGTATCGCCACTGCTGGCCGTGCATGGCGCAATAGCCGAAGGTGTCACCGAACGCCATCAGGACCTGGCGATTAGCGGGATCACCGTTGTCCCAAGGAATCCCGAGATCCGTGCCCGAGATACCGAATCGCTCGAGGGTTCGGTTCGGGCTGTTGGGCCCGGTCACGAAGTCGACGAGTGACGTCGGAGCACCCGCGATGCCGGCCGGCGGAGCCGGGGGGGCCGGGACCCCCTCGGGGACAGCCTGATTGGCGTTCGGGGACTGCGGGACGGCCCCGCCCGGCACCGGGGGCACGGGTGTTACCGCGGCCTGGAGATGCGCCGGCTGCTGGGGTATCGCCTTGAGCAGCGAAGAAATCAGCGGACCCAGTTTGGGTAGCGGTGCGTTGTCGTTGGTACCCCGCGGCCTGCGGCCCGTCGGCGGTGCGACCGGCCCGGGCGAGGGAATGTTCGGCATCCCGGCGGGCGGCGGGACGTTCGCCTCCGGGGAGCTGCATGCCGCAGCCATCGCCGGCGGTGCAGAACCGGCCGGCACGATGAGTCCGATAACGGTCGCCGAGGCCACCGATACCGAAACGATTCGACGAATCGCCGACATGTCCCACCTCTCCCGGGGCGAGCCGCCGCCGCTGAATCACATTGACGTCCG
>NZ_DASXEP010000177.1:0-5442 GCF_036490025.1 Mycobacterium sp.
GCGCAACAAAATCAGGCTCCAACTCAGCCACCGCCGCAGCAAACGCCGGCTCATCAGCCAACAACTGCCGACCCATCCCCGCCCACTGCGAACCCTGACCCGAATACACAAACACCGTGCCCGAACCATGCGGCGCCTCGCGCGGACCGACCACTCCCGGCGTCGGCTGCCCGGCGGCCAGCGCCCGCAGCCCCGCCACCGCCTCGGCGCGGTCGCGCGCGGACACCGTGGCGAGTTTGTTGTGCCGGCTGCGGTAGAGATTCACGGTGTGGGCGACATCGGCCAGCGGCACCGCGGCACCCGCACCGGCCATCCAGTCGGCCAGTGTCGTTGCCCACGAGGCGATTCGCTGTTCGGTCTTGCCGGAGATCGTCAACGTGGTCACCGGTGCAGCCGAATCGGCATCCGACACCGGTGCCGGATCCGGCCCTTGCTCGATCACGACGTGGGCGTTGGTGCCGCCGATGCCGAAGGACGACACGGCGGCCCGGCGCGGGCCTTCCTCCGCCGGCCACGGGCTGAGCTCAGTGGGAACGAACAGCCGGGTAGGCGATGGGTCGATCGCCGGATTCCATTGCGAGAAGTTGAGATTGGGTGGTATCTGCGCCCGCTGCACGGACAGGGCGGCCTTCATGAAACCGGCGATACCGGCGGCGGCCTCCAAGTGGCCGAAGTTGGATTTCACCGCGCCCAGCGCGCAGCGGCTCTCACCGCGACCGTACTGGTCGGCCACCGCCTCGAACTCGATCGGGTCACCCAGTGCGGTGCCGGTGCCGTGCGCCTCGATGAAGTTCACCGAGCCGGCCGTCACGTCGGCGCTGCGCAATGCGCTCCTGATGACGTCCTGCTGCGCGATGGTGTTGGGCGCGGTCAGGCCGTTGGACCGACCGTCCTGGTTCACCGCGGAACCACGCACCACGGCCAGCACCCGGTCCCCGTCGCGCACCGCATCGGTGAGTCGCTTGAGCACCACCACTCCACAGCCCTCGCCGCGGACGAACCCGTCGGCCCGGGAGTCGAACGAGTGGCAGCGGCCGCGCGGCGACAGCATTCCCCACTTGGCCATCGCGATCTGAGTTTCCGGGCGCAGGATCAGGCTGACCCCGCCGGCCAGGGCCAGGTCGCTTTCCCGCAGCCGCAGACTCTGACAGGCCAGGTGGATGGTGACCAGCGACGACGAACAGGCGGAGTCGATCGCCACGGCGGGACCACGCAGCCCCAGCAGGTAGGCGATACGTCCGACCGCCACGGCGTGTGCGTTCCCGGTCGCGGAGTAAGCATCGATGGTGTCCGGGTTGGCGGCCGAAATCGTTTGGTACTCACCGTAATACACGCCCATCATGACGGCTGCGCGCACACCGGACAGCTGGTCTGTCGCGATGCCGGCATGCTCGAGCGCTTCGTAGGCCACCTCTAGCATCAGCCGCTGCTGGGGGTCCATGGCTTCGGCCTCGCGCGGGGAAATCCCGAAGTAGTCGGCGTCGAAGCCGGCCACGTCGGGCAGGAAGCCGCCCCACTTCGACGACATCCGGCCGGGCGCGAACTGGTCCGGGTCGTAGTACTCGTCGGCGTTCCAGCGATCCGCCGGGATCTCACTGATCCCGTCGCCGCCGTTGCTCAGGAAGTCCCAGTAACCCTCCGGGCCCACCACGCCGCCGGGGAACCGGCAGCCCATGCCGACCACCGCAATCGGCTCGGCGGTGGCGATCCGCGACGCCTTGTCGAACTGCTGCGTCAGCGCGTCCCGCTTGTCGCCGGGCATCGCCGAAACCCGGTCGTAAATCGTCGCCATCAAAAAATTCCGCTCTCACTGCCCGCCGAGGCCGACTCGACGCTGTCAAACAATTCATCCAACACACTGCTCACCGAGTCCGCCGCCGCGTCGGCGGTGTCTTCCTCCGGCACGTCCGGGGGCGCAAGCAGGCCTGCCACGTACACCGCCAGCGAAGAAATGGTCGGATGGTTGAACAACATATTCGCCGACAGGTCGATACCGACCAGTTTCTGGGTTTCTTTCAGAACCGTCATGGCCATCATCGAGTCCAGGCCCAGTTCGGGGAACGGCTGGTCGAGGTTGACGGCCGACGGCGACATCCGCAGTTCGCGGCCCAAGATGGCCTGCAGCCTGCTCTGCAGTTCGCTGAGCCGATCCTCGCTGGACAACGTCGACCAGTCCGGGGCCGCGACCACCGAGGTGTCCGCCTCGTCACCGCGGGCCCACCGATCGGCGCTGGTCAGGCCGGTGGCGTCGAATTCTGAGACGAGCTTGTCGAAGTAGTCGAGGTCGCGGAACTCCGGGGTGGCCGCGACCGCGCGGTCCAGCCGCAGCCGTCCGACACCTACCCGGGTGAGTGGACCGCCGACCAGACTCTGCAGCGCCTCGACGCCTTCGTCGGGCGTGATCGGATCGAGCACGCTGTAGGTCAACGCGCGGCTCATGCCAACGTCCGACCACTGGCCCCAGTTGATCGCGGTGGCCGGCAGCCCCGATGCGCGCCGCCAGGTCATCAGCGCATCCAGCCACGCGTTGCCGGTCGCGTAGGCCAGCTGGCCCGGCAGGCCCAGCAGCGTGGCCATCGACGAGAAGCCGACCCACCAGTCCATCTCCCGGGTGGCCGTCGCCGCGTTCAGCCGCAGCGCACCCGCGACCTTGGGCGCCCAGACCCGCTGCATGCCTTCCCGGGTAAGCGCGGTCACCAGGCCGTCGCCGGTCACGCCGGCGCCGTGCACGAGTCCCCGCAGCGGCCGTCCCGTCTCTTCGGCCGCGGCCACCAATCGCTCAGCCACACCCGGGGTAGCGATGTCGCCGGCCACGAAGAGGATCTCGGTGCCGTCGCCCAGCGCGTCAAGGTCCTGGCGCTGCGCATCGGAGGGTTCATTGCGGCCGTTGAGCACAATCCGGCCTGCGCCGCGCTCGACCAGCCAGCGGGTGACCACGGTGCCCAGCCCGCCCAAGCCGCCGGTGACGAGGTAGGAACCGTCCGGGCGCACCACCGCGTCGTGGCGGCCGCCGTCCAGCGTCGCCCGCACCAGTCGCTCGACGTAGCGACCGTCCTCGCGCAGCGCGACCACGTCGTCACCGGCCCCCGCCGCCAACTCATCGGTCAACGCCGCGATGGGGTCCTCGGCGCTGCCGAGATCGAGCAGGGTGGCACCCAGATCCGGTTCGCCGGCCAGCACGCGGGCCGCTTCGCCGGGGAAACGCCAGTTGCGGATGAGGCCCTTGAGCGCGCCGATCGCCGGATCGCCCGGCTCATCGTCGTGCACCGACAGCCCGTCGCGGGTTACCAGCCACAACCGCGGCAACCTACCCTTGCAGCCGTCGACGGCCGCGTGACCGGCGGACGAGATCTGCGCGATCAAGTCTTGTGCCCGGCGCAGCGCCCCATCCGCGTCGGCGCCGTCGAACGAAGGCTTCGCCAGCAGCACGACGATGCCCACCGGCGGGAACGTCGGATCGTCTCCGGACTCGGCGAAGGTTTTCGCCACCGCAGATTCGTCAGCCAACGTCCCGCCGAGCACTCGCCGAGTGGGCGAGCTGAACCGCGCCGTGATTTCCGACGCGAGTGCGGTTGTCTCGGAATCGGATTCGGCCAACACGACCCAGGTGCCGTCCGGCAGCGAGTGGCCCGGCGAGGCCGCACTGGGCTCCCAAGCGGCGTCGAAGACCTTCTGCTCCAACGACATTGGCACGCTGCTGAGATCTACCGGGCGCAGTTCGATACCGGTCAGCTCCGCGACCGTGGCCCCGGTGTCGTCGGTGAGAACGATGCGACCCCGGTGGCCGTCCTGCTCCTGCTCGACCAGTTCGGCGTGGCAGCGGGCACGGCCGCGGATCGGGCCGAACACCCGGATCGTCTCCACCGACACCGCTTGATAGGACGTCTCGTCTGACTCCGCGGGGATCGCGGCGGCCAATTGCCGCAAGGCCGCATCGAGCAGCACCGGATGGATGCGGTATTCGGGGTGATCGGCGACCTCATCGGGCAGCACGATCTCGACACTCTCGCCATCATGCCGGCCGGCCGACGCGTCGGTGACCTCGATGTCGGCGACCGCACACCGCGACCAGCTGCCGCCGACCGAACGGGCTTGAATCTCAACGCGATTCGCGTCGGAACTTTGCGAAAGCTGTGTCGTGGCGCGGGTCTGGGCGTCCAGGATCAGCGGCCGCTCGATCTCGAGCGCACTGACCTGTACCCCGTCGCCGAGCGCCTGGCCGGCAGCGGCCAGCGCCATCTCGGCGAAGCCGGCCGTCGAAAGCACGGGCTGGCCGTGAATCGTATGGTCGGCCAGCCACGGCAGCGACTCGGCGCCGATGTCGGTCTGCCACACATGCTCATGGCCGGAAGGCATTTCGACGTGGACGCCCAGCAGCGGGTGGACATCGGTCAGCCGTTGCCCGGCGGGCTTCTTCTCCACCCAGTAGCTGGAGTGCAGCCACGGCGATGCGGGGATGTCGACACGGCGGCGGCCGGCTGTGCCCGGGGCCGTGACGCCGAGGGTGGCGAGTTGTTCGTGGATCGACAGGGTTTCGTCGTCGCCACGCTTCATCGCCGCGGTGACGTTGAAGCGATCGCGCGAGGACACCGAGTCCAGCGTCTCGCCGATGCCGTGCGTCAGCAGCGGGTGCGGGCTGACTTCGACGAAGGTGGTGTGGTTTTCCGCAGCTTTCGCGACCGCCTGGCTGAACCGCACCGGGCTACGCAGGTTCACCACCCAGTAGTCGGCACTAAAACTCGGCACTTCGCCACTGCCGGACTGGCCCACAGTGCTGATCAACGGAATCCGCGGCGTCATCGGCTTCAAGTCGGACAGCGCATCCTTGAGCTCAGCCAGGATCGGGTCCACCGTCGGATGATGCGAGGCCACATCCACCTCGACCCGACGGGCGAGGAGACCTTGCGCGTCGACCGCCTCGATCGCGGCGTCGACCTGTTCGGGCGGGCCGGCGATCACCGTCTGCTCCGGCGCGGCATACACCGCCACCGTGACGTCGGGGTACTGCCCGACCAACTTCTCGGCCTCGGCAGCACCCAGCTCCAGCAACGCCATCGCGCCCTGACCCGACAACCGCGACATCAACTTCGACCGGGTGGCAATCACTTTCAGACCGTCAGCCGGGCTCAACGCCCCGGCCACCACCGCCGCCGTCACCTCACCCATCGAATGCCCGATCACCGCATCAGGCTCAACACCGTAAGAGCGCCACAACGCGGTCAACGCCAACTGCATACCCACCAACACAGGCTGAATACGCTCGATACCCACCACCGGCTCACCAGCCAGCAGCACATCACGCAACGAAAAACCCACCTGCGCCACAAAATCCGGCTCCAACTCGGCCACCGCCGCAGCAAACGCCGGCTCATCGGCCAACAACTGCCGACCCATCCCCGCCCACTGCGAACCCTGACCCGAATACAAAAACACCGTGCCCGA
>NZ_DASXEP010000202.1:0-44223 GCF_036490025.1 Mycobacterium sp.
GCGTCGACGTTCACCTTGGTGCCGGCCGGGTAGTACTCCCGGCTGCGCCAGTGCACGCGGGCACCCCCGACCTCGTCGGGTAGCCACGCCCAGCTGCCCTCGACGGGCGGCTCGGCGGTGACCTTCAGCGCCCGCTCGACGGCGGCCTTGTCGGCGATCGGCCCGTCGAACTGGATGATCACCGGTGCCGCGACGCCTACCGTCTGGCCGTCGGCGAGCTGGAACCCGCCATCGATCACCTTGGTGGGTGCGACGGTTGTGATCTCGCCTTTCAATGGGAGGGCCTTGCCGTCGTGACCGACTGCCGTTCCGCTCCAGCTGTAGGTCGCGTCGTAGCCGAGCGGCTCGGTGACGGCATAGAGGGTGCGGTCCCGGTTGAGGGTGCCCGCGACCACCTTGCCGGCCGAGTTGGTCAAGGCGATGTGCTGGAACCAGCCGTCACGGATCTCGGCGCTGACCGGAGCGGTCGGCAACACCTTGGTCGACTTGTCCGCCGGCCGGTACGTCACCGTGGCTTCGGCCGCGGGTTTGGCCTTCTCGGACTGCTTGGCCGGTCCGCCGAAGCAGGCAGCTAACACGTTGGGCGCGAAGACGCCGACCGCCAGGGTCGTCAGTGCCCGGCGCCGGGTGACCGGCGAGAGGCCGCGCGCTGTGTCCACGACATCAAGATACCGGCGAAATCGACCTCTCTCCGCCGCGCAGGTCTTACAGCAAGCAGCCGACCAGCGCGGGTTCGGGCACCAATGTGACGCCAAACACGTCACGAACCCCGTCGCGGACGGTGCGCGCCAATGCCAGCACTTCGGCGGCGCTGGCTCCGCCGCGGTTGGTCAGCGCGAGCGCATGCTTGGTGGACAGTCGGCAGCGTGCGTCTCCGACGTCGGGGTAGCCCTTGCCGAAGCCGGCCTGCTCGACCAGCCAACCGGCGGCCAGCTTGACGCCGCCGGGTGCCGGGTAGTGCGGAACCGGGCGATCGCCGCCGTCGGCCAGCTTTTGGTAATGCTGCTGTGTGACAACAGGGTTGGTAAAGAACGATCCGACGCTCCAGGTGTCGTGGTCGGTTGGGTCGAGCACCATGCCCTTTCGCGCCCGCAGGGCTAGTACCGCCGCGCGTACCGCCGCGGGGTCGGCCCGCTCGCCGGCGGTGGCGTCCAGTGCGGTCACCAACTCGCCGTAGCGCAGCGGCGCGCTGCGACCCGAGGCGTCCAGCGCGAACTCCACCTCCAAAACGACAGCCGCATCGGAGTGTTTGAGCACGCTGGTCCGGTAGCCGAAACCAAGGTCGGCCGGCGCCGCCCAGCGGACCACCCCGCTGCGCCGATCCAGCAGCCGAACCCGGGTGATGGTGTCGGCCACCTCGACCCCGTAGGCGCCGACGTTCTGCACCGGGGTGGCCCCCGCCGAACCGGGAATGCCGGACAGGCATTCCAGCCCGCCCAGGCCGGCCGCGATGGCCGCGACGACAACGTCGTCCCACACCGCGCCCGCCTCGGCCCGCACGATGTCGCCCTCGACACGAACGTTGTTGTTGGCCAACCGAATTACGGTGAGATCGGTCAGCGTGTCGGCGATCACCACATTGGAGCCGCCGGCCAGCACCAGCAGCGGTTGAGCACCCTGGCCGTCGAGATGGCGCAGCGTCGCCACCACCTGCTCGGTGCTGGCGCAGGTGATGACCCGCGACGCGGCCGGACCGACCCGCAGCGTGGTCAGCGGGGCCAGCGGCATCGTCTCGTCCACGCGCGCACCGGCGAAAACCGTTCCCACCCCTCCCCCTTCAGACCCGGTTTCATGCGTCTTGACGGTAGCCTGACCTGCTATGCCGCGTTCGTTCGACATGTCCACCGATTACGTGGTCACCGTCGAGGAGGTTCTCCGGGCCTTCAGCGAGGAGCAGTACTGGCTGGCCCGGCTGGCCGATTCGGGTGCCGACGACACGATCCTGGATTCGCTCCAACTCGGCGGCCCATCCGGCGACGACGGCAGCATCGACGTGATCACCACCCAAGTGCTGCGCAGTGATCGGCTGCCGGGCGTGGTCACTCAGTTCCACCGCGGCGATCTACGCATCCGCCGCGAGGAGCGGTGGGAGCCGATCACCGACGGCTCCGCGACGGCGACGATCACCGGCTCGATCCTGGATGCGCCGGCGTCGCTGACCGGCACCGCGGTGCTGGATCCGCTGGCCGAGTCGGGCGGCGCACGGTTGAAGTTCCGCGCCACCGTCGAGGTGCGGGTGCCGCTGGTCGGCGGCAAGTTGGAGAACTTCATCGGCAGCCAGCTGGTCGAGTTGCTGATCGCCGAGCAGCGTTTCACCACGGTGTGGATCGGCGAAACGGCCTAGCACGCGAGCGCTCAGGCACCACCTTCGGCGGCATTGACGGCGCCGTTCAGCAGTTCGCCGATGACCCTCTTCAACACCGGCTTCAACAGCCAATCGAGGCCGGGAATCTTGGGTGTCGACCGTAGGTGCCAGCTGACCTCGGTTCCGCTGCCGGCTTCGCGCAGCTCGACCGTGCCGACGTGATCGCGCACCGGCGCCCCGGAGACCATCTTGTAGGCGTAACGGCTGGGTCGCTGGTAGTCGATGATCTCTTCGACGATCGGGGGCCCGAACGCCTCGATGCGTCTGATGGCACCCACGCCGTTGGGCGCGGGGGTTCCCTCGCGGTCCAGCGTGCTGCGACGGGCCGCACGCACGTAGTTCGCGATCCCGCGGTGGTTGGTCAGAGCGTCGAACACCGTCTCGATCGGCGCCGTCGTCGCTCGTGTGAGAGTGAACTCAATCATGGTCGCTGATTCTGGCATGCCGCCACGAGCGTCGACTTGGTGGGAACGATCGCGGGCGATTTCGCCCAACAACTCGACGCCGGCCAACCATCTAGGCTGGCAGTCATGCGGATCGCGGTGGCACAGATACTCAGTGGCACCGACCCTGCCGACAACCTGCGGCTGGTCCGGGACTACACCGGGCGGGCCGCCGAGGCCGGCGCCTCGTTGGTGGTGTTTCCAGAAGCGACGATGTGCCGATTCGGGGTTCCGCTGGCCCGGATCGCCGAGCCGGTCGACGGGCCGTGGGCCGACGGCGTGCGCCGGATCGCCGCCGACGCCGGCATCACGGTCGTCGCGGGCATGTTCACCCCAGCCGACCACGGCCGGGTGGCCAACACGCTGCTTGTTGCGGGTCCGGGCGCTCCGAATGAGCCTGACGCGCATTACGACAAGATCCACCTCTACGACGCGTTCGGGTTCACCGAGTCCAACACTGTCGCGCCGGGGCGCGAGCCGGTCGTGGTCAGCGTCGACGACGTCGGGGTGGGGCTGACCACCTGCTATGACCTCCGCTTTCCCGAACTGTTCAGCACGCTGGCCCGCCGCGGCGCCCAGCTGATCGTGGTCAGCGCCTCGTGGGCCGCCGGGCCCGGAAAGCTCGAGCAATGGACGCTGTTGGCCCGCGCCCGGGCGCTGGACTCAACCAGCTACATCGTCGCGGCCGGGCAGGCCGATCCCGGTGAGCCGCTGGCCTCCAGCGCGCCGACCGGAGTCGGCGGCAGCCTGGTGGTTTCGCCGTTCGGCGACGTGGTGGCCGCGGCCGGTGCCGGGCCGCAGCTGCTGGTCGCCGATCTCGCCCTGGAACGCGTGGCAAAGGCCCGCGAGACTATCGCCGTGCTACGCAACTACTCAGCCTTCGCTCATCCGGATAAGGCAGAATCGCCCAGGTGACGAATCCGCAAGGACCCCCACACCAGGACCCGTCCTCGATATGGGCTCGTCCGGGGGACCAGGATTCGCCCGCCCAGACGGAGCTGCCGACGGATTTTTCGTATTCGCCACCGGCTCCGCCGACATATCCGCCGCCGGCTCAGGAATACCCGGCTACCGCGCCCTTTGGTCAGCCGCCGTCGCAGGACACCACAGAACCCGTGAAAACCAAACGCCGCCGCTTCCGCTTCCGCGGCGACCCCGTGTCGGTCATCCTGGTTCTGGTCATCGTGGCGGCGCTGGTCATAGCCGGGCTGGTCGGCGGCGAGCTCTATGCCCGTCACCGCGCCAACGACGTCGTCGCCTCGGCGACCGCATGTGTGGTCCAAGACGGCGCCACGGCGTCCTTCGGCCCGAGCCCATTCCTGTTGCAGCACCTCGCCGGCCACTACAAAGACATATCGATCCACACCGCGGGACACCAAGTCCGCAACGCCAAGGGCATGAAGGCCGACATCAACATCAACGACGTCGACCTGCACGGCAACGCAGATTCCAAGGGCACCATCGGCGAGCTGGATGCCACCATCACCTGGACATCGCAGGGCATCCAGGAGACCGTGCAAGATTCCATCCCGTTCATCGGTGGCCTGGTCAACAGCGTGACTACGGACCCCAGCGCCGGGTCGATCGTGCTCAGCGGGGCGTTCGGGCTGGGCAGCGTCACCGTCAAGCCGCAGGTCGCCAACGGCGAACTGACGCTGCGGGTCTACAAGGTGACCGCGATGGGCGCAATCGTGCCGCACGAGACCGCGCAAGCGGCGCTCAACACGTTTACCTCGGCAATGCTCAAGAACTATCCACTGGGCATCCGGGCCGACAGCGTGCAAGTCACCAACGACGGTGTGGTGGCACACTTTTCGACGCACAACGCGTCGATCCCGGCCGCTCAGAACGACCCCTGCTTCGCCCATGTGTAGTGGAGGCTGCCAATGACGAATCCACCAGGTCCCCCGAACAACGAGCCACCGGAAAGAGGTCGTCCGCCCAGGCCCGCCGGACCGCCCAATCGCGGCTTTTTTCCGCGACGTCAGCCTCCACCGCCATCGGAATCACCGACGCGCCACATCCCCCAGCCCGGCCGGCCGCAGCCGCCATCGGCTCGTGACGTGCCGCGGCCGCCGCAGCCCGGGCGCCCGCCCGGTCGCCCGCCGCAACAGCCGGTGCCCCCGCCCAATCGGCCGCCGCAACAGGCCGGTCTGCCGCCCAACCCGCGGCCACAGCAGCCCGGTCCCCCGCGTCACCCGCACGAACAACTGACCACCCGGATATCGATACCGACACCGCCTCCGCCGCCCGCGGAACCAAAGGCGCCGGGCGGACGTCGATTTTTCGCCAATCGGACGTCGCTGTTGCTGATCCTGCTGATCGTGGCGCTGCTCGTCATCGCCGTGCCGGTCGGCGCGGAGCTGTATGCCCGCCAGCTCGCGAGCAGCAAGGTCGCGAACGCCGTGCAGTGCGAGGTGCAAGACAGCGCCAGCGTGTCGTTCGCCGCAGTCCCGCCGGTGCTGTGGCAGTACACCACCAGTCACTACACCGACATATCGGTGCAGACCGCGGGCAACCAGGTGCGGTCGGCCAAAGGCATGAAGGTCAGCCTCGACATCCGCGACATCAATCTGAACAGCACCAACAACTCCAAGGGCACGATCGGGTCGCTGAACGGCACCATCAGCTGGTCCGCGGACGGCATCAAGCAGTCGATCCAGGACGCCGTCCCGGTGCTGGGCAAGCTCGTCACCGGCGACGTCAAAACCAACACCAGTGACGGCACCGTTGAACTGAAGGGCCTGCTGGACAAAGCCACCGTCAAGCCACAGATCGTCAACAATGGGCTCTCGTTGCAGGTGGTCAGCTTGTCTGCGCTGGGCTCCACAATGTCAACGGACACGGTCCAAAAGAACCTGGACGAGCTCACGTCGAAAGCGACCCAGAACTATCCGCTGGGCATCCACGCCGATAGCGTGAAGGTCACCAGTACCGGGGTCGAGGCCACGTTCTCGTCCAGCAACGCCACTATCCCGGCGTCGTCGTCGCAGCCGCAGTCCGGTCAGGACTGCTTCAGCGGGATCTAGCCTGCCGGGCAATTCAACCCAGACCGTCCAGCACAGCGCGGGTGCCCGACAGCCCGAGCCGGGTCGCACCCGCATCGATCATCGCCAGGGCTGCGTCGGCCGTGCGGATACCACCGCTGGCTTTGACCCCCAGCCGTCCCCCGACGGTGTCGGCCATCAACGCGACAGCGGCCACCGACGCGCCGCCCGCGGGATGAAATCCCGTGGAGGTCTTCACAAAATCGGCGCCGGCGTCGACCGCGGCACGGCACACCGCCACCAGTGTGCGTTCATCGGCGAGCGTCAACAGCGCGGCCGACTCGACGATCACCTTCAGCACGGCGCCCGGCACCGCCGCACGCACCACCGCGATGTCTGACCGCACGGCATCGATGTCGCCGGCGACCGCGGCCCCGACGTCGATGACCATGTCGATCTCGCCGGCGCCGGATGCGACGGCCTGCGCGGCTTCCCGCGCCTTCAGTTCGGGCAGGTGTTTGCCCGACGGAAAGCCCGCCACCGCCGCGACCAGCACCCCCGCGTGCGTTGCGTTGGGCACCATCGACGGCGAGACGCAGACCGCGCAGACCCCCAGCGCCGCGGCTTCGTCGGCGACCGCGGCCACCTCGGCGGCGGTGGACTCGGGTTTGAGCAGCGTGTGGTCGACCAGGGCGGCCACCTGCTCGCGGGTCAATCGGCCGGGCATCAGAACGGCTCGTGCCCGCCGCCGGGATTGCAGCCGGAGCTGACCATCGTCGCGTCATCGACAACCGGCCGCCACGGCTCCAGATTCCAACTGACCTTGCCGGGTTGGGCGATCTCGGCGAGTTCCCAATGGCAGAGGAACTGCGGGCGCATGCCCGGGGTGTCGGCCTGTGGCGCCAGCGCAAGCACCTCCGACCAGGCCTCGTCGGCTTCGGGTCCCGACGATCCCAGACGCCTGGCCGCGGCCCGGCCGGACGCCGTCGGATAGACCCGCAGACTCGACAGTTGGTTCCATTGCGCCCATTGGATGCGGTCGACGAACGGCGTCGGGTAAACCAACGCGCCAGAACCCGGTTCAGCGGACGCGGGAGCAATACCCGACAGCGCGCCGACAGCCGTCGCCGCGAGGATCAGAACTCGCATATCGCTATCGCGACTTGCCCTGAATCTCAAGAAGTTTGGGCCGCACGTCAACCAGGTAGACACCTGCCGCGCACGCACCCACGGTCGCCCCCAGCGCACTGAGCATCATGGTCAGCGGCACCGAGAGGCCCAAGATCAACAACCACACTGGTTTGGTCATCTTGTCGGCGGCCGTGTAGGCGTCGGGCCGCTGCATGGCCGCGTGCACGAAGGCGTAGAGCGCTGTCATCGCCACGGCGACCTGCAGGACCAAAAGGACGCTATTCACAAGACTCACGCAGTAAGGGTAAGCGGGCGGCGCCAGAAACGTCGACTCCGAGTCACCCGGTGGGGCGACTCGGAGTCGAGTGGTCAGTCGGTCGGATTACTTCTGGGTGACCTTCTTGGCCGGGGCCTTCTTGGCCGGGGCCTTCTTGGCGGGAGCCTTCTTGGCCGGAGCCTTCTTGGCGACGGCCTTCTGCGCCTTTTTGGCGGCCGCGTCGGTCTTCTTCGGCAGCTCGATGCCGACCAGCTTGGCGGCGCGTTCGCCGACCGCGCGGGTCTGCGACGCAACGGTGCCCAGGGCCTCCTGGGTCAGCTCGACGGCCTGATCCACGTAGCCCTCGGCACGCGCCGAGGCGTCGTCCAGACCGGACTGGCTGCGCAGCCGCTCCAGTGCGGCCTCACCGCGCTCCACCAGTTCGTTGTAGCGAGAGGTCGCCGCCTCGACGTAGCCCTCTGCGGCGCTGCGCAGCTCCTCAGCGGTGAATCGGTCGCGCAGGTCGCGCAGCTGCTCGGGCAGGTCCTCCTGCAGCTTGGTCAGGCGAGCCCGGCTCTCCTCGACCCGGCTGCGGGTGTCGGTGCGAGTCTCCTCGGCGCGCTCACGCAGCTCGGCGAGCAAGTCGTTGACCGTGGCCAGGGCAAGGTCGGCGGCGCCCAGTGCAGCGAGCAGCGGGGCCTTCAGGTCGTCGATGGCCGGGTTGGTGTTGTCCGCCATGGTGTTTCCTTTCGTCATTCTCGTTGTGCGTCAGTGGATTTGCGTTGGGCTTCCGGGTTTATCCAGAGGTGATCTCCCCCCGGGCAGCCTCATTTTGTTGAACGAAGGACGTGTAGATGTCCAGCAGGACCTGCTTCTGCCCCTCGGTGATCGTCGTGTCGGTGACGACGGCGTCACGGACTTCGCTTCTCGGGCCGGGTTCGAGCATTCCGGCTTGCACGTAGAGCACCTCCGCGCTGACTCGCAGCGCCTTGGCGAGCTGGTTGAGCACACCAGCGGACGGCTTCCGCAAACCACGCTCGATCTGGCTGAGGTAGGGATTGCTGACGCCGGCTTTCTCCGCCAGTTGTCGCACCGATACCTGAGCTGCTTCACGCTGCGCTTTGATGAAGCTGCCGATGTCCGACGCAGCGGTGGACACCACGGCGGCAAGGTTTTCCTCTTGCGACATGGCGGCCCCTTTAGTCCTGAGCGTCGGCTTGGTTGGTGCGAACGCCGCCCACGGTAGCTAACCAGTGCTAGCTTTTGCAAGCACTGTTAGCAGGGCTCAGAACAGCAGCTGCGCGATCGCGTAGATGGCCAGCCCGGCCAGCGAGCCCACCACAGTGCCGTTGATCCGGATGAACTGCAGGTCACGGCCCACATGTAGCTCGATACGCCGACTGGCCTCCTCGGCATCCCAGCGCTCGATCGTGTCAGTAATGATCGCAGTGATCTCTACCCCATACTGAGCGACCAGATGCTCAGCGCCCCGCACGATCCAGTTATCCACCTTGTCCCGCAGCCCGGCATCGTCGCGCAGTGACTCACCGATGCGCACGACCGCGTCGGTGATGCGGCTGCGCAGTGCACTGGACGGGTCGTCGACCCCCTCGAGCACCAGTCGCTTGAGTGTCTTCCACGCCGTCGCCGCGGCGTTGGTGACCTCGTCGCGCGACATCAACTGCTCCTTGACCGCCTCGGCCCGGGCAATGGTCGCGTCGTCGTGCTGCAGGTCGTCGGCGAATTCGAAGAGAAAACGAGTCGCCGACCGGCGCAGTTCGTGTTCCGGATTGCGGCGCACCTTGTCGGTGAAGTCCATCAGCTCGCGGTGGATGCGGTCGCCGACGAGATGGTCGATGAACCGCGGCGACCAGGTCGGCGAGTCGCGCTCGATCACGCGCTGAATCACCTCTCCGGCGTTCAGCGACCATTGAAACGCCCGATCGGCCAGCAGCTGGATGAGGGCCTCCTGCCGGTTCTCGGCAAGCAACGTGGACAACACCCGGCCCACCGGCGGACCCCACTGCGGCTCGGCGATGCGCTGCACGATCACCCGGTCGATCACCTGCTGGACGTCGTCGTCGCGCAGCAGTTCCACCAGCACCCGCAGCACGGTTGCCGACTCGGCGGCCACCCGCTCGGCGTGCGCGGTCTCCGACAGCCACTTGCCCAGCCGGCTCGGGATCTGCGCGTCGCGAAGCTTGGTCTCCACCACCTGAGGTGACAGGAAGTTCTCCCGCACGAAATTACCCAGGCCCTCACCGAGCTGGTCCTTCTTGCGCTTGATGATCGCGGTGTGCGGAATCGGGATGCCCAAGGGGTGCTTGAACAATGCGGTCACAGCGAACCAGTCCGCGAGAGCACCGACCATGCCGGCTTCCGCGGCGGCGCCGACGTAGCCGACCCAGGCGGCGCCGGCCCCGGCGGCCTGCGCCCACCGGCAGCCGAGGAACACCACGGTGGCGCCGACCAGAAAGCCAAGTGCCACAACCTTCATTCGCCGTAGTGCCCGCTGCCGGTCGGCATCGGCTTGCGGGTCGGCCCCGGCGAATGACTCCGCGAAGGATGCGGGTTTGGTCGGCTCCTTCTCCGGCGGCATTTCCGGATCGGTGCGCGCCGTCGGCGGGCGCCGCGGCTCGGCTCGGTGTTTGGGTCCCGAGGCGGGTCTCCCGTTCAGTCCGACTGACACCCCACCATCATCCGCTATCGACGTCGAAGTTCGGTGACGACGCCGGCCCCGGACCTGCACAGGGAACCCGGTGGTTCGTCGTGGTAACTGTTACCGTCCCGCGGGCACAACGCTGTTCTATGAGGTACAGCCGAGAAACAGTCGGATATTACCCGTACCATCAGGAGCATCGAGTGGATAGGAACCGGCGATAGTGGCAAAGCAGATCCCGGCCGGGACAGTAAAAACCGATGGCCGGAAGCGACGTTGGCACCAGCACAAGGTGGAACGCCGCAATGAGCTGATCGACGGGACGATCGAGGCCATCCGGCGGCGTGGTCAATACGTCAGCATGGACGAGATCGCCGGAGAGATCGGGGTCTCCAAGACCGTGCTCTACCGCTACTTTGTCGACAGGAACGACCTGACCACCGCGGTGATGATGCGGTTCGCGCAGATCACCCTGATCCCCAACATGGCCAAGGCGTTGTCGTCGAACCTGGACGGCTTCGACCTCACCCGAGAGATCATCCGGGTCTACGTGGAAACAGTGGCTTCTGAGCCGGAGCCCTACCGGTTCGTGATGGCCAACAACTCGGCCGGCAAGAACAGGGTGGTTGCCGATTCCGAGCGAATCATTGCCCGCATGCTCGCGGTAATGCTGCGCCGCCGCATGCGACCCGAGGGGATGGACCTCGGCGGCGTCGAGCCGTGGGCCTACATGATCGTCGGCGGGGTGCAGTTGGCCACCCACTCGTGGCTGCTGGACCCGCGGATGACGTCCGACGAGTTGATCGACTACCTGACCATGCTGAGTTGGAGCGCACTGTGCGGGATTGTCGAGGTCGGCGGCTCGCTGGAGAAGTTCCGCGGCCAACCGCATCCCTCGCCGATTGTGCCGCCACTAGCTGATTAGCGGACTACGTTGGCGCCCATGAGCGACGTGAAGGCGCGATCTCGCATCAGCTCGTGGGCCTACGCCCTGCGCACCACCAATCCGCCGCCGGACGGACCGGTCGACGCCGTCACCCGGTGGCTGGTCGTCACCCGCGCGGCGGTGCTCCCGATGACGCTGTTCGCCGGATTGGTCGCCGCACTGTTGGCGGTGGGAAAACGCGGATTGGATTGGCGTTGGCTGGTTCTCGCGATCGCCGGAATCCTGCTGGCGCATACCGCCAATAACCTGATGAACGATCTGTACGACACCCAGACCGGCACCGACAGCGCCACCTATCCGCGTGCGCTCTATGCCCCGCATCCGGTGCTCTCGGGACTGGTCAGCCGTCGCACCCTGCTCATCGCGATCGGGCTGGTGAATCTGGCCGATCTGGCGATCCTGATCGTGCTGACCTGGGCGCGGGGCTGGCCCGTCGTGGCATTCGCGCTCTCGGGTTTCGTGTTGAGCTTCGCCTATACCGCGCCGCCGCTGCGCCTGAAGAAGCGCGGACTCGGCGAGCCGGACGTGCTGGTGGTCTGGGGTCCGCTAATGATCTGCGGCACCTATTACTCCGCGGTCGGCAACGTCGGCTGGGACGTGCTGCTGGCGTCACTGCCCTACGGGCTGCTGTGCACGACGGTGTTGATGGGCAAGCACATCGACAAGATCCCCTACGACCAGCCGCTGGGGATCCACACCCTGCCGGTCATCGTCGGTGAAGCCCGGGCCCGCGCGGTGACGCTGGCGATGATGGTGGGGTTCTACCTGCTGGTGGTGGCCGCGGTACTGGCAAAGGCGATGCCGTGGCCGGCGCTACTGGTGGCCCTGGCGCTGCCCCGGCTGGTCAAGGTGTGGCCGTATTTTCGCCGCCCGCCGCCCGACGAACCGCCGGCTGGGTTTCCGGTGTGGCCGCTGTGGTACGCGGCGCTGGCCTGGGTGCACGTGCGCCAAGCAGGCGCCTTGCTGGTGGCGGGCCTGGCGATCGGTGCGGTGCTGCCGGCCGACTTACTCGGCTCCCTGTACCACTTCTCGCACGTGTACTGGCAGACGTCGCCGTAGCCCGGATTCGAACCCGAAGCGCTAGTTCTTCACCAGGGTGAACTGGCCGACCTCGGAGATGTTGCGCTGGAAGAAGTCGGAACACCCGGTCAGATAGTGCATGTAGCGGTCGTAGACCTCTACGGAGGTCACCGCGATGGCCTCGTCGCGCGCGGCTTCCAGTCTTGTCGCCCAGGTATCGAGGGTGCGGACGTAGTGCGGGGTGATCTTCTGCAACAGCTCTACCGAAAACCCGGCATTACGTGAGTATTCGACGACGTCCTCGTCGGACGGCACCGCGCCGCCGGGAAAGATCTCGGCGGCGATGAACCTCATGAACCGGAGGTCGCTCATGGTGATCGGGATGCCCATCTCCGGCCAGCGCTTGAGCGGGTGTCCCATGATCGTCTGCAGAACCATCCGGCCGTCACTCGGCATGACGCGATAGCACAGATCGAAGAACGCCTTGTAGCGCGATTTGGGGAACGCCTCGAACGCTTCGATGCTGACGATGCGGTCGACGGACTCGTCGAACTCTTCCCAGCCGCGCAGCAGGACTCGGCGCGTGCGGCCGGTGTCGATCTGATCAAGCACCTGCTGCCCCAAGGCGTACTGGTTCTTGCTCAAGGTCAGCCCGACGACGTTGACGTCATAGCGTTCGATGGCGCGTTTCATGACCGAGGCCCAGCCGCAGCCGACGTCGAGCAGGGTCATGCCGGGTTGCAGTCCGAGCTTGCCGAGCGCGAGGTCGATCTTGGCGATCTGGGCCTCTTCCAGCGTCATGTCATCGCGTTCGTAGTACGCCGAGCTGTAGGTGCGCGTCGGGTCTTGGAACAGGCCGAAGAAATCGTTGGAGAGATCGTAGTGGGCTTGGACGTCCTCGTACGCCGGCCGCAATTTCGACGAGCCGTCCGACCCGCTGTCCGTCATCTGAGATTGGCCTTTCACCGTCAATCGTATTCAGCTCGTTGGGTTTTGCTTTCCCGAACGATCTGTATAACGCACCTTCCTAAATCCGGCTACGCGGGGGCCTTTTCACAGGTGAATTGACAGACGTCGGTATAGCCATTACGGAACAGGTCGGCGCAACCAGTGAGGTATTTCAGGAAGCGCTCATAGATCTCCTCGGACGTGATGGCGACGGCCTCGTCCTTCTTCGACTCCAAGTTGCTCGCCCACGTGTCGAGGGTGCGGGCGTAATGCGGGCGTAGCCGCTGCTTCCGGGTCACCGTGTAGCCCGCCTCGACCGCGTGATCTTCGACTTGGGCGGCCAGCGGCAGACGACCGCCGGGATAGATCTCGTCCATGATGAATTTGATGAACCGCACCCGCGACATGGTCAGCGGTAGCTGTCGCTCTTTGATCTCCTCGTCGCTCGGGATGATGATGGTGTGCAGCATCATCACGCCGTCGTCGGGCATCAAGTTGAACGTCTTCTTGAAGTAGTCGTCGTACTTGTTGAAGCCGAAGTGCTCGAACGCGCCGATTGACACCACTCTGTCGACCGGTTCGTCGAAGTCCTCCCACGGCTGCAGCCGCACTTCCATGTGACGCTTGCTGGTCGAATTCGCGAACCAGTGGTCCTCGATGTGCTGCTTCTGGTTTTCCGACAGCGTCAATCCGATGACATTGACGTCGTACTTTTCCACCGCCCGCATGATCGTCGAGCCCCACCCGCAGCCGATGTCGAGCAGTGTCATCCCGGGCTTCAGGCCGAGCTTGCCGAGCGACAGGTCGACCTTGGCCCGTTGCGCCTCTTCGAGCGTCATGTCGTCGCGCTCGAAGTACGCACAGCTGTAGGTCTGGCTCGGGTCCTGCCACAGCCTGAAGAAGTCGTTCGAGATGTCGTAGTGGAATTGGACTTCCTTGGCGTTCGACCCGCGGGTCTGCGCCGCGGACTTCGACAACCACTTGGATTGAGCACTAGTTGCTGCGCTTGAGGTATCTGCCACCGTTTGTCCTGAATTATCGGAGATTACGAAACGCGACTGTGCCGTAGGCTCGACACGAGCATGAGGTTACGCCCCACCCTTGAGAAGTAAGGGTAGCCCCCGCGGTCAAATCGGCATGTCGGCATCAGTATTTTCCGAACGCGAGAGCGACGTTGTAGCCGCCGAAGGCGAATGAGTTGCTCACCGCGTACCGGTAGTCACCCGGCCGCGCCTCACCGGTCACGACATCCAGTTCGATCTCCGGGTCGAGGTTCCGCAAGTTCAGCGTCGGCGGGATGACGCCGTCGCGCAACGCCAACACGGTCAGAATCGACTCCACCGCGCCGACCGCACCGATCGAATGGCCCAGCGCCGCCTTCGGGGCGTAGACCGCGGGCGCGTGCGCTCCCAGCGCTCGGTTGATGGCTTTCGCCTCGGCCAGGTCGCCGGCGGCGGTGCCGGTGGCGTGGGCGTTGACGTGGTCGATGTCACCCGGGGCGAGTCCGGCGAGCTGTATCGCTCGCGTCATCGCATGGCCGGCCTGCTCACCGCTGGGGTCGGCCAATACGGGCTGGTAACCGTCTGAGGTAATGCCGGCACCCATGAGTCGGCCAATGATGTTGGCGCCGCGGGCTTTTGCGTGTTCCTCGGTTTCGATGAGCATCAGCGCACCCGCTTCACCGAACACAAATCCGTCGCGATCTTTGTCGAATGGGCGGCATGCGCCGGCCGGGTCCTCGTTATTGGTCGACAGCAGGTCCTGGAGGGCGAACGCCGCGACGGGGACCGCCTCGATCTGGGCCTCGACGCCGCCGCAGATCGCGATGTCGGCGTCGCCGAGCACGATGCTGCGCCACGCCACAGCGATCGCTTCGGCGCCGGAGGCGCAGGCGGACACCGGGGTGTCGATGCCCGCTCTGGCGCCCCGTTCCAGCCCGACGGCCGCGGCGGCAGCGTTGGGCATGGCCTTCTGCACACCCAACGGGGAAATCGCTCGGACACCTCGTTCGCGGAAGTCGTCACTGACCCTGACGAACTCCTCGGTCGAACCCATCCCGGTGCCGATGGACACCATCAACCTGTTGGTGTCGACGTCGAGCGAGCCGGCCTTCTCCCACAGTCGCCGGGCGACCACCGTCGAGATCTTCTGCAGGAACAAAAACCGCCGCAGTTCGATTCGCGTCAACTGCTCGTTGAAATCCTCGAGCAAATGCCCGCCAATGCGGACCGGCAAGGCGAATCGATCGACGAACGCGTCATCGAGCCTGCGGATCCCGCTCTGCCCGTCCAGCAACCGCTTCCAGGTGTCACCGACGTCGGTGGCGAGCGCAGTCGTCATCGCGACACCGGTGACAACTACATCGGCGAGACCATTTCCGGTCGACAGCTCCGCCATGGGCTTGCTTCGTTCCTTTGTCGATGGCTTTTCGGCAACCCTCTTAGCCATGACCCGGTAACGACCAAGGGTAAACCTCGTGCGGCCGGCTCGCGCCGGGATATGCCGCAGCCCGCCTATTCAGTACGAGTAGAAGCCCTTGCCGGATTTCTTTCCGAGCTGCCCGGCCTCGACCATGCGTTGCAGCAGCGGCGGCGGGGCGTAATGCGCGTCCTTGAGCTCGTCGAACATGGCGTCGGCGATCAACTTCATGGTGTCGAGCCCGATCAGGTCGGAAAGCCGCAACGGACCCATCGGATGCGACAGCCCGGCAACGACGGCGGTGTCGACGTCCTCCACCGACGCAACGCCCGATTCGACCATACGAATGGCCGACAGCAGATACGGCACCAGCAGCGCGTTGACGACGAAGCCGGAGCGGTCACCGCAGCGCACCACCTTCTTGCCGAGCACCTGACTCGCGAAGTGTTCGGTGCGCGCCACGGCCTCGTCGGTGGTGACGAGCGTGCTGATCAACTCCACGAGCGGCAGTACCGGAACCGGATTGAAGAAGTGCAGACCGAGCACGCGGCCCGGATTCTTGGTCGCCGCAGCGATCTTCATGATCGGGATGCTCGAGGTGTTGGACGCGAGCACGGCGGTCGGGTCGGTGATGACGTCGTCGAGTTCGGCGAAGACCTTCGCCTTGATGGCCTCGTCCTCGATGATCGCCTCGATGGTCAGTTGACGGTCGGCGAGGTCGGACAGCTTGCTGGTGTAGCGCAGCCGCGCGAGTGTCTCCTCGTGTTCGGCGGCGGCCAGCTTGCCCTTGCTGACGGCCCGCTCCAGCGATGCCTCGATCCGGGCCTTGCCCGCGGCGGCCAGCTCCTCGGTGGGCTCGAAGACCACCACGTCGGTGCCGGCCTTCGCCGACACCTCGGCGATGCCCGCGCCCATCTGCCCGGCACCGAGAACGCCAACGCGGTCAATCGCATTGCTCACTTCGACTGCTCCTCCTCAAACGCGCGAGCAGACGCAGAATCGCATCAACTGGGCTGCAGGAGTGCGATTTTGCGTCTGCTCGGCAGACTAACTCAGCTGCTCGGCTCAGTGGCTACCGCTGTCGGTTCCACCTCGCCTCGCAGCAGAAGCTGCTCGGCTCAGTGGAACTGACCCTGTTCGGTCGAGCCGGCCAGTGCGGTGGTCGAGCTGGTCGGGTCGACGGTGGTGGCAATCCGGTCGAAGTAACCGGCGCCGACCTCGCGCTGGTGCTTGGTGGCGGTGTAACCGCGCTCCTCGGCGGCGAATTCGCGCTCCTGCAGCTCGACGTAGGCGCTCATCTGGTTGCGGGCATAGCCGTAGGCCAGATCGAACATCGAGTAGTTGAGCGCGTGGAAACCGGCCAGCGTGATGAACTGGAACTTGAAGCCCATCGCGCCGAGCTCCTTCTGGAACCGGGCGATCGTCGAGTCGTCCAGGTGCTTGCGCCAGTTGAACGACGGCGAGCAGTTGTAGGCCAGCATCTGGTCGGGGAACTCGCTCTTGACGCCCTCGGCAAAGCGGCGGGCCAGGTCGAGGTCCGGAGTGCCGGTCTCCATCCAGATCAGGTCGGAGTACGGCGCGTAGGCCTTGGCGCGGGCGATGCACGGCTCCAGACCGTTCGTCACCCGGTAGAAGCCCTCGGCAGTGCGCTCACCGGTGATGAACGGACGGTCGCGCTCGTCGACGTCCGAGGTGATCAGGGTCGCGGCCTCGGCATCGGTACGGGCGATGACGACGGTCGGCACGTCGGCGACGTCAGCCGCCAGGCGAGCCGAGGTCAGGGTGCGGATGTGCTGCTGGGTCGGGATCAGCACCTTGCCACCGAGGTGGCCACACTTTTTCTCCGAGGCCAGCTGGTCCTCCCAGTGTGAGCCCGCCACACCGGCGGCGATCATGGCCTTCTGCAGTTCGTAGACGTTGAGCGCGCCACCGAAGCCGGCCTCACCGTCGGCGACGATCGGGGCCAGCCAGTTCTCCACCGAGGTGTCACCCTCGACCTGGGCGATCTCGTCGGCGCGCAGCAGGGCGTTGTTGATCCGGCGGACCACCTGCGGCACCGAGTTGGCCGGGTACAGGCTCTGGTCGGGGTAGGTGTGGCCGGACAGGTTGGCGTCACCGGCGACCTGCCAACCAGACAGGTAAATCGCCTTCAGGCCGGCGCGCACCTGCTGGACGGCCATGTTGCCGGTCAGCGCGCCGAGCGCGTTGACGAACTCCAGGTCGTGCAGTTGGCTCCACAGCACCTCGGCGCCGCGACGGGCCAGGGTGGCCTCCTCGACGACCGAGCCCTGCAGGGCCACCACGTCGGCGGGGGTATAGGTGCGGGTGATGCCCTTCCAGCGCGGGTTGGTGTCCCAGTCTTTCTGGATCTGTTCGGGGCTTTTCGGCGTGCCAACGCTCGACATAGCACTGCTCCTCAAGGTTGTGATCTGAGGACCTCGGATTTCCAGGCTTGCTAAGGACCCCAGCATCGTGCTGATCTACTAAGCCGAAGATGGCACAGGTCAGCGCTGCAGGTCCACCCATTTCTATGCCAAGTTTGGCTAGGGGCCGGCCACTTTTTGCAAAGTTTGCGAAGGTACGAAGTAACTGAAACGGTTCAGTTTCTACCAGCGGGTAACTTAAATTCGCAGGTCAGGCCAGCCGTTTGCATAACGCTTGTACGGTTAGAGCGGGAAGATCGCCGCGACCGCTTTGACCTCGTCGGCGACCGCATATGTGAGCGTTCTAACAGTGCGGTCGGCCAGGTTCTGACCGAAGCGATCGGTCGAGCCGGGCAGGTGGACGTGGGAGATGATCTCCAACTTGTCCCCCAACGCCACCGGCGCATCGTGCTCGATGACCACCCGCAGCGGCGCCTTGAGCAGCTCCGGGAACGACCACAGGTAGTCCTCGATCACACTCCAGTACACCGAGTTGTTCATGTGGTCGAAAAGGTCGATGTCGGTGACCCGAACGGGGAACTCGTGGATCTCCGCGGCGTCGTCGCGACTGCCGGCAGTCAGGTATGCCTTCCACCGCAGCCGGTCGACCTCGGTGGTCTTGCGCAGGCCCTCGAGAAAGTCGTCGGAGATGCGCGACGGCATCTGGGTCTCGCGGTTGATGTTGATCCAGAACGCCTCGGACTCGACCAGGCCGCCCTCGCGCTTCCCGTCTATGCGCACCCGCATCTCACACCACCGGTTCGAGGTACCCGAACACCAGCGGCGCATCCGCAACATGTCGCCGAACTCCACCGGGCGCAGCAGGTCGATCATCGTACGGCGCACAATCCACAGCGGATGAGTCTCCTCGAACCCCATCTCGCGCAATTGATCCTGGCCGATGTCCTGGATGTGGCGGGCTGACGCGTCGAACCGCAACCGGCCCTCCCGGTCGATGTCGGCGACGCGTAGCGGCCATTCCCGGTCGAAGACGTCGGGATGCCCATCGAGCACCGGCATCATCACTTTGTCCATGCTCACGGCTTCACTCCCCGCTGCTCCTCATGCTGGGCCTGTCTCGCGCAACCCGACATAATCCTTGCTAGCCAGGCGGCCAAGCTTAGATTCCCGCAAGCCGGAATGATGCCAAATGACCTTGCCGCGGCGCCAATCCTCAGCGCCGTGCAAATTTCGCTAACCCGGTCTTCGCAACGCTGGGTACGCTGGTCAGATGGCCAAGACATTCGTTGGCTCGCGCGTCCGGCAGCTGCGCAGCGAGCGTGGGTTCAGCCAGGCCGCGCTGGCGCAGATGCTGGACATCTCACCGAGTTATCTCAACCAGATCGAGCACGACGTCCGGCCGCTGACCGTCGCGGTGCTGCTGCGCATCACCGAGGTCTTCGGTGTCGACGCCACCTTCTTCGCCTCGCAGGACGACACCCGCCTGCTCGCCGAGCTGCGCGAGGTCACTCTCGACCACGACCTCGGCGTCGAGGTGGATCAGTCGGAGCTGGCCGACGTGGTGGGCTCGCACCCGGCTCTGGCCCGGGCCTTGGTCAACCTGCATCGTCGGTACCGGCTGACGACCACACAGCTCGCGGCCGCCACCGAAGACCGTTTCTCCGATGGGAGCGGCAGCGGTTCGATCACCATGCCTCATGAAGAAGTGCGCGACTACTTCTATGAGCGACAGAATTACCTGCACGAGCTGGACACGGCAGCCGAGGAGCTCACCGTGCGGATGCGCATGCACCGCGCCGATCTGGTGCGCGACCTGTCCGACCGGCTGACCTCGGTGCACGATGTCCACATCAAGCGAATCGATTTGGGGCACAACGTCCTTCATCGCTACGATCCGGAATCGCGGACGCTGGAGATCGGCGGACACCTGCCATCGGGTCAGTACGCGTTCAAGCTCGCCGCAGAGCTGGCCTACCTGGAGCACGGGACGCTCATCGACAGTCTGGTCGACGAGGGAAACTTCACCAGCGACGAGTCCCGCAAGCTGGCCCGCCTCGGGCTGGCCAACTACTTTGCCGCCGCAACGGTGCTGCCGTACCGGCAGTTCCACGACATCGCTGAGAATTTCCGCTACGACGTCGAGCGGCTCTCGGCGTTCTACGCGGTGAGCTACGAGACCATCGCCCACCGGCTGTCGACGCTGCAACGGCCGTCGATGCGCGGCGTGCCGTTCTCGTTCATCCGCGTCGACCGCGCCGGCAATATGTCAAAACGCCAGTCGGCCACCGGTTTTCACTTCTCCTCCAGCGGCGGCACCTGCCCGCTGTGGAATGTCTACGAGACGTTCGCCAACCCGGGCAAAATCTTGGTGCAGATCGCGCAGATGCCGGACGGGCGCAATTACATGTGGGTGGCCCGCACCGTCGAGCGGCGGGCATCGCGGTATGGTCAGCCCGGTAAGACCTTCGCGATCGGGCTGGGCTGCGAACTCAGGCACGCCCACCGGCTTGTCTACTCGGAAGGACTCGATTTGTCCGGCGACCCAAACGTTTCAGCCACCCCGATCGGCGCGGGCTGCCGGGTCTGCGAACGCGACGACTGTCCGCAGCGGGCGTTCCCCGCGTTGGGCCGGGCACTGGATCTCGACGAGCACCGCAGCACGGTCTCGCCGTACTTGGTAAGGCAACCGTGACCGATTTGACGGGCCGGATCCCGGCGGGCGGCTTCCGCGAACTCGGGCCGATCAACTGGGTTTTGGCGAAGTCGGCCGCCCGCACCGTGCGCGCACCCAAGATGCATTTGTTCGCCACGCTGGGCCAGCACAAGCGGCTGTTCCTGTCGATGATGCCGTATTCCGCGCTGCTGTTACGGGGCCGATTGCCGCGGGTCGACACCGAGCTGGTGATCCTGCGCGTCGCCCACCTACGCGACTCGGAGTACGAGCTGCAGCATCACCGTTGGATGGGGCGCCGGCGCGGGCTCGACGACCAGACACAGGAGCTGATCTTCGCCTGGCCCAACACCCCGGGAGCCGCCGACGGGCTCACCGACCGGCAACAGACACTGCTGCGGGCCACTGACGAGTTCACCCTGAGCCGTTCGATCAGCGCCGAGGTCTGGCAGCAGCTGTCCAAGCATCTCGATCGGCGTCAGATCATCGAATTTTGCCTGCTTGCAGGACAATACGACTGTCTGGCCGCAACGATGTCGGCCCTGCAGATTCCGCTAGACCACCCGGGTGCTCACAAGTAGCTGCTGACCAGCACAGCCACCGACAGCACAACCGGGATTACCGGCAACGCGAATGCGAATGATGCCAGCGTGGCATTCCCCCGCCCCTGCAGCCGCCGTCCCCACAGCGTCGTGCCCAGCGCGAACGCCACCGAGACGACCAGCACCACCGGACCCCACAGGCCCACCGTGGTCACGTCATTTCCGATCGTGAACGCCACCAACCACAGCACATGACCAGCGAGAAGACCGCCGAGCGCGGCCCAAATCGATTCGGCTCGCAGCGCTTTAGATCTGGCCACTTCGCCATGTTAGCGTCAGAAGTTGATCATGTGTCCGGTCAGGCCGTGGAAGCACTCCTGCAACGCCTCAGACATCGTCGGATGGGTATGGACGTTGCGCGCCAACTCGTTTGCGGTCAGATCCCACTTCTGCGCCAGCGTCAGCTCGGGCAGCAGCTCGGAGACGTCGTGGCCGACCAGGTGTCCGCCCAGCAATTCGCCGTGCTTGGCGTCGGCGACGAGCTTGGCGAAACCGCTGGGGTCGCCCACGCCGTGCGCTTTGCCGTTGGCGGTGAACGGGAATTTGGCGACCACCACGTTGTAACCCTCGTCGCGGGCCTGCTGTTCGGTGAGCCCGAAGCTCGCGACGTTCGGCTGGCAGAACGTCGCGCGCGGCAGCATGCGGTAGTCGCCGAGGGCCAAAGTCTCTGCGCCGCCGATGGTTTCAGCTGCAACCACACCCTGTGCCTCGGCGACGTGCGCTAACTGCAGCAACCCGGTGACATCACCGATGGCGTAGATGTGGTCGACGTTGGTGCGCATGTAGTCGGTGATGCCGATGGCTTTGCGGTCGGTCAGCGCCACCCCGGCCGCCTCCAGCCCGAAGCCGTCGACGTTGGGTGCAAATCCGATGGCCTGCAACACTTTCTGAGCCTTGAGTTCTTCGGCATTGCCGTCTTTGCTGACGGTCACGGTGACCACGGATCCGTCGTCGGCGATCGACTCGACCTTGGTGCCGGTGAGGATCTTGACGCCGAGTTTCTTGAACTGCTTTTCGATTTCCCTGGAGGCATCGATGTCTTCGTTGGGCAGCGCGCGCGGCAGGAACTCGACGATGGTCACGTCGACGCCGTAGTTCTTCAGCACGTAACCGAACTCGATGCCGATGGCCCCGGCGCCGGCGATGATGATCGATTCCGGCAGCTCGCGGGACAGGATCAGTTCCTCGTAGGTGACCACGTTCTTCGACAACGAGGTGCCGGGGACCAGCCGGGTGCTGCTGCCGGTGGCGATGATGACGTTGTCGAAGCTGACGGCCTCGGTTCCACCTTCATTGAGTTCGACTGACAGCGTGTGGGCGTCGGTGAACTTGCCGTAACCGTGGATCTCGGTGATCTTGTTCTTCTTCATCAGGAAGTGCACGCCGGCCACCCGGCCGTCGGCCACCTTGCGGCTTCGGTCGAAGGCGGCGCCGTAGTCGAACGTCACCTCACCGCTGATGCCGAAGGTCTTGGCTTCCTTGTTGAAAAGGTGCGCGAGTTCGGCATTGCGCAGCAAAGCCTTGGACGGGATGCAACCGACGTTGAGGCAGACTCCGCCCCAGTATTTCGGTTCGACGACGGCGGTATTCAGTCCCAGCTGCGCGGCGCGGATGGCCGCTACGTATCCGCCGGGTCCGGCTCCGAGCACGACAACGTCAAAGTGGGTCACGGCCCCTACCCTAATGGCCGGACACCGGGCATCAGCCGGCCAGCCATTCATCGATCCGGTCGTCGAAGCCGTCGGCGACGCGCAGGTTGCGACCCGGCGCCTGAGCAAGCCAGCCACGGTCGATGAACGCACTGGTGATGGCGGCAGGAAGCGCCCCGGCCAGGTGGATCCGGCGGTCGGTCCAGTAGACGCAGCAGCGGGCGAACACCCGTCGGCTGGCCCGCAGCGCGGCCAGGTCGATCCCCAGTTGGTCGACCAGGCCCTGCCCGTGGTCGGTGAGCTCGTGGTCGCGGTCGTCGAGGTGGCGGATCGCTCCGATGGCCAGCAGCCGGTCGCGCAGTTGCACGCCGCGGCGGCCGGCCAGGTGGTCGTAACACGTACGCGCCTCGGCCAGCGCGCAAGCGGCCCGCTGCCGATCGGGCGAGCGCACCGGGGCCGGCGGCGCGATCTGCGCGATGGCCTCCAACACCGTGGCCACCTCTGGGTTGACGATCTCGTGATAGCGGTGCCGGCCTTGGGCCCGGACCCGGATCAGGCCTGCCTCGGTGAGTCGGCGCAGATGCACCGAGGCGGCGGCGGGCCGCACCCCGGCTCGCCGCGCCAGCTCGCCGGCGGGCAGCGCCCGCCCGCCGACCAGGGCGGCAAGCATGGCCGAGCGGGTGGGGTCTTCGATCACGCTGGCAATGGAGGTGAGGTTGCGATCAGCCTGCGGCCCGCGGGCCGTAGATCGGCGCGTGTCGCTCACCCCGCCAGCCTTGCACAGCGATAGTTCGACTGCTCAGTACGGCAGCACGCCCGCCAGGCAATGACGCTGGCTGTGTTGGCAGTAGAACGCACCGTAGACCGGGGCTGCGGCGACAACGGATGCGAACACCGCCGAGATCAGCGCGATGGCCACCGCCGACACCAGCGGCCGGTCGGGCACCATCGCCAGTATCAGACCGGCGACCGTGCACCCGACGACATAGATCAGAACGACGAAGACCACTGCGGTCTTGTGCCGGGAGCCGTCGTGGCTCCACCAGTAGAACAGGCCGGCACCGACCGCCGCCGCCGGAACCCAGACCGTAAGCAGCATCAGCAGGAACTGCCACCACCGCACGTATTCATACCGGCCGGGCAGCGCGCTCGACGATGCGGGAAGCTCCTCGGACGGCGGTGCGTCGGTCGTCGCGGTGTAGGCCGCCGGGGGGAAGCTGCCGACCTGCTCATCCGCCGGCTCAGTCGCGGGGGCGTCCGACCGTCGATGCCACCACCGGCGCCGACGAGGCGGCGGCACGGGCTCGATCAGCTCAGGCTCGGCTCGCTGGTGTACGCCGGTGTCGAAGCTCGGCTTGTAGGGCTCGGTCAGCGGCATCGATTCGGTGTCCGGGCGTTCGTGATCAGGCACGGGTCACGACCTCGACCAGTGCGAGCACGCCGAACCATCCCGGCGCCAGGGCCAGGATGAACACGCCCAGTGCGGTCAGCCACCGGTGCCGGGCCAGCAGGATCACCAGTAGCCCGACGGCGCTGGGGAAGCCGACCACCAATCCGATGGCGACATCGGGGCGCATCCGGGCGTGGTCCACGGTCAGTGCGGCCGTTCCGCCCAGCAGCCCGGTGGCGACGCCGAGCAGCATCGCGCTGGTCAGAAGCCAGGGCCGCGGCAGCGGTATCACGGTTAAAAGATACTGCGGCTGCTGCCCGCTACGGGTTTACCGGCGCGGCGCGCCCCGCGGGTACCGGGCACGCGTCGACGGCGGCAGCCACCACCGGCGCACGCTCCGCCAGCCGGTCGCCGCTCTCGTAGTCGGCTCCGGTGATCACCGGAGCCGCTGCCAGCTCGGCGTTCTCGTCGGCGCTGAACGCACGCCCGCGCGATAAAAACCGCATCCCCTCGGGCGCTTCCAGGCTGAACCCGCCGCCACGGCCGGGCACCACGTCGATGACGAGCTGGGTGTGCTTCCACGCCTGAAACTGCGGGCCCGAGATCCACACCGGCACCCCGTCTGCTCCGCTGTCGAGCACCCCGAGCAGCACGTCGCGGTCGCCGACGATGAAGTCCCCGTCCGGGTAACACATCGGCGACGAGCCGTCACAGCAGCCTCCGGACTGATGAAACATCAACGGCCCGTGCTGGTTTTGCAGCTGACCGAGCAGCTTGGCGGCATCGGCGGTGATCACTACCCGGGGCGTCATCAGAAGAAGCCCTGCGCCTTTTGCGAGTAGGACACCAGCAGGTTCTTGGTCTGCTGGTAGTGGTCCAGCATCATCTTGTGGTTCTCCCGGCCGATGCCGGACTGCTTGTACCCGCCGAACGCGGCGTGCGCCGGGTAGACGTGGTAGCAGTTGACCCAAACCCGGCCGGCCTGAATGTCGCGGCCGGCCCGGTAGGCGGTGTTCCCGTCGCGACTCCACACTCCCGCCCCCAGGCCGTAGAGGGTGTCGTTGGCGATCGAGATCGCGTCGTCGTAGTCGGTGAACGACGCGACGGAGACGACCGGCCCGAAGATCTCCTCTTGGAAGATCCGCATCTGGTTGGTACCGGCGAAGATGGTGGGCTGCACGTAGTAGCCACCGGAGAGGTCACCGCCCAGCTCGGCGCGTTCCCCGCCGGTGATGATCTTTGCGCCTTCGTCTTTGCCGATCTCGATGTAGGACAACACTTTTTCCAGCTGGTCGTTGGAGGCCTGCGAACCGACCATCGTCTCGGTGTCCAACGGGTCGCCCTGCCGGACCGCCTTGGTGCGGATCGCCGCCAGTTCCAGGAACTCGTCGTAGATGTCGGCCTGCACCAGGCTGCGCGACGGGCAGGTGCATACCTCGCCCTGGTTGAGCGCGAACATGGTGAACCCTTCCAGCGCTTTGTCCTGGAAGTCGTCGTGGGCGGCCATCACGTCGGAGAAGAAGATGTTGGGGCTCTTGCCGCCCAGTTCGAGGGTGACCGGGATCAGGTTCTGGCTGGCGTACTGCATGATCAGTCGCCCGGTGGTGGTCTCGCCGGTGAAGGCGACCTTGGCGATCCGGTTGCTCGACGCCAGCGGCTTGCCGGCTTCGGCGCCGAACCCGTTGACGACGTTGACCACTCCGGCCGGCAGCAGATCGCCGATCAGCGACATCAGGTAGAGCACCGACACCGGCGTCTGCTCGGCGGGCTTGAGCACCACGGCGTTGCCTGCCGCCAGCGCCGGCGCCAGCTTCCAGGTGGCCATCAGGATCGGGAAGTTCCACGGAATGATCTGCCCGACAACGCCCAGCGGCTCGTGGAAGTGATAGGCGACGGTGTCGTCGTCGATCTGCGACAGCGAGCCTTCCTGGGCCCGGATGGCGCCCGCGAAATACCGGAAATGGTCCGCGGCCAACGGAATATCGGCGGCGAGTGCCTCCCGGATCGGCTTGCCGTTGTCCCAGACTTCGGCCAGTGCCAACGCATCGCGGTTCGCGTCGATGCGGTCGGCGATCTTGTTCAAGATCGCTGCCCGCTCAGCCGGCGCGGTCTTGCCCCATGCCGTCGCCGCGCCGTTGGCAGCGTCGAGCGCCTTGTCGACGTCCGACGCATCCGAGCGCGCCACCTCGCAGAACGGCTGGCCGGTGACCGGCGTCAGGTTCTCGAAATAGCGGCCGGCGCCCGGCGCGACCCACTCACCGCCGATGAAGTTGTGGTAGCGCGATTCAAAGGACATCAGCGCCCCGGCGGAACCCGGTCGTGCGAAGACGGTCATCGCCACTCCTCCTCGTTCGACGGTGTTATACAGCTCACACTACCGCCGCCGTCACAATGGGTTCCATGGCCGGTGATGAGGTGGACGACCGCTATTTGTGGCTGGAGGACGTCCTCGGTGAGCAGCCGCTGAACTGGGTGCGCAACCGCAACGATCCGACGGTGGCGCAGTTCGCCGGTGACGAGTTCGAGCGGATGCGCGCCGAAGCGCTCGAGGTGCTCGACACCGACGCCCGCATCCCCTACGTGCGCCGTCGCGGCGAATACCTGTACAACTTCTGGCGCGACGCCGCCAACCCGCGCGGGCTGTGGCGGCGGACCACGCTCGACAACTACCGTCGCGACGACACCGAGTGGGACGTGCTGTTGGACGTGGATGAACTGGCCCGCGTCGACGACGAGAACTGGGTCTGGTCAGGTGCCATTGTCATCGAGCCCGAGTTCACTCGCGCCCTGGTCAACCTGTCCCGCGGCGGCGCCGACGCCGTCGTCGTGCGCGAATTCGACATGCAGACACGCGAATTCATCGCCGACGGGTTCGAGCTACCGGAGGCCAAGACACAGATCGGCTGGGACGATCCGGACACCGTGCTGGTGGGCACCGATTTCGGCCCCGGCTCGCTGACCGAATCGGGCTACCCACGCATCGTCAAGCGATGGCGCCGCGGCACGTCGCTCGACGACGCGGAACTTGTCTTCGAGGGGGCGCGCACCGACGTCAGCGTGGGCGGTTCCGCCGATCGGACACCGGGTTTCGAGCGCACCTTCGTGTCTCGCTCCACCGATTTCTGGAACAGCGAGCGCTACGAACTGCGCGGCTCGGAACTGGTCCATATCGATGTTCCCTCCGACGTGAGCAGCATCTCGATCCACCGCGAATGGCTGTTGATCGAACCGCGCACCGACTGGACTTTCGGCACAACCACCTATCCGGCCGGCTCACTGCTGGCTGCCAACTACGACGAATTCATCAGCGGTGCACGGGAATTAACTGTTGTCTTCACACCTGACGCGCACACCTGCCTGCATCAGTACGCCTGGACACGCGACCGGCTGCTGCTCATCACGCTGGCCGACGTGGCCAGTCGGGTCGAGATCGTCTCACCGGGTAGCTGGGAGCGCGCAGCGCTTCCTGGCATTCCCCCGGCGACCGCGAGCGTGATCGTCGCTGCCGACGACACCGGTGACGAATTCTTTCTGGACTCCAGCGGATTCGACAGTCCATCCCGGCTGTTACGCGGCAACGGCGATGAGTCCCTGGAGCAGATAAAGGTCGCGCCGGGCTTCTTCGACGCCGAAAACCTCACCGTGCAACAGCATTTCACCACATCGAAGGACGGCACCGCGATCCCGTATTTCGTCGTCCGATCCGGTGACACCGAGGGCCCCGGCCCAACGCTGCTGTACGGCTATGGCGGGTTCGAGAACTCGAACACTCCCGGTTACAGCCCCGTATTGGGGCGGCTCTGGTTGGCCCGTGGCGGCACCTACGCGCTGGCCAACATTCGTGGTGGGGGTGAGTACGGGCCGCGATGGCACACTCAGGCGATGCGTGCAGGACGGCACCTGGTCGCTGAGGACTTCGCTGCGGTGGCAACCGATTTGGTGGACCGCGGTATCACCACCGTGCCGCAATTGGGTGCGCAGGGCGGCAGTAACGGTGGTCTGTTGATGGGCATCATGCTGACCAAGTACCCGGAGTTGTTCGGGGCGTTGGTGTGCCAGGTGCCGTTGCTGGACATGCGCCGTTTTCACCTGCTGCCGGCGGGTGCATCCTGGGTGGCCGAGTACGGCAATCCCGACGATCCGGATGACTGGGCGTTCATCGGCGAATACTCGCCGTATCAAAATATTTCGGCCGATGCCGACTACCCGCCGGTGCTGATCACCACGTCCACTCGGGACGACCGCGTGCACCCTGGGCATGCCCGCAAGATGACCGCGGCGCTGGAAGCCGCCGGCCACCGGGTCTGGTACTACGAGAACATCGAGGGCGGCCACGCCGGTGCGGCCGACAACGCGCAGATCGCGTTCAAGACGGCACTGTGTTTCGCGTTTCTGTGGCGGATGCTGGGTACATGACGGTGCACGCTGTGAAGGTGTGGTGTTGTGCGATGCGATTACCGTCCGTGCTGTGTGCGACGGTTGCCACGGTCGCGCTGGTGGCCGTGCCAGGCTGCTCCAAGGTCATCATCGGTAGCGCGGTCTCGGGCCCTCATCCGCCGGTAACCAAAATCAGTCAGTGCCAACATGTTTCGGCTCCCCTGACGTCGATCGAGGTGCACGCGGCCGGCGAGCCGCGCCTGCGGATCCCGCAGCCCCCCGGATGGGAGCGCGCGTCGATGCTGGACTCAGAGGTAATCCGTTTCACGATGAGAAACAAGGGCCTCTCGGCCGAAAACTTCATACCCGCCGCAGTGGTGACCCTCGAATCCGTAGCGGGCGAGTTCACCGATCACCAAACGATCTTCGACCAGGAACGTGCGGCGCTGGTCGAACGTCTTGGTGCCACCGGCTTGCACACGACGCAGACAACTCTCTGCGGTGACAAGGCTGAGCTCGTCGACTACGACGCCCCGGCCATGGGCCGGATTCCACCGCGCAAGGTAAAAACACTCATGGTGGCCGGCACCTTCAGCGACAGCACCTTCGTCGCGACCGTCACCGTCCAGTCCACCGACCCGGACAATGGCGTCTACGCCAGCGACACCGCGATGGTCCTGGCGGGGTTTCAGATGCTGCCGCCCGAAGGCGGCTAGCGCGGCATCCTCGTCGCTTTTCTCAAAAAGATTCGGGAAACGCCGCCGCCCAATCTTTCATGTGACTAGCCTGAGGTGTACCTTAATTTTTACTGAGACCCGGCGGTAGGACAAATCGAGGGAGGGTCGAGATGAACCCGGTGTTGGTGGGCGCATTGTCGGTGGCCAGCCCTCTGTTTGCGGTCGGAATGTACAAGCTGCAGGCGCGCCTCGAGCGGTGGGATGCCCAACGGCACGCCGAGGACTGACCTCAGCCGTCCCTAAGTGGTGCCGAGGCTCTTGACCCTCGAGTCCGGAGCGGCTTCGCTTCGGCTATGCCGACAACCGATTTTGAGACACTGCTGTATTCCACGGCGGGGACCGTCGCAACCGTCACGCTGAACCGCCCTGACTCGCTCAACACCATCGTTCCGCCGATGCCCGACGAGATCGAGGCCGCCATCGGACTCGCCGAGCGCGACCCCGCGGTCAAGGTCATCGTGCTGCGTGGCGCCGGCCGGGCGTTCTCCGGCGGCTACGACTTCGGCGACGGTTTCCAGCAGTGGGGCGAGGCGATGAACACCGATGGGCGCTGGGACCCGGGCAAGGATTTCGCGATGATCACCGCCCGTGAGACCGGGCCTACGCACAAGTTCATGGCGATCTGGCGGGCGTCCAAGCCGGTGATCGCCCAGGTGCACGGCTGGTGTGTCGGCGGAGGCAGCGACTACGCGTTGTGCGCCGACATCGTCATCGCCAGCAACGACGCCGTCATCGGCACCCCGTACAGCCGCATGTGGGGCGCCTATCTGACCGGGATGTGGCTGTATCGGCTCAGCCTCGCCAAGGTTAAGTGGCACTCGTTGACCGGCCGGCCGTTGACCGGCGTTCAGGCCGCCGAGGTCGAGTTGATCAACGAGGCGGTCCCCTTCGAGCGACTGGAGGCCCGGGTCGCCGAGATCGCCGCAGAACTGTCGCGAATCCCGTTGTCGCAGTTACAAGCACAGAAGCTGATCGTCAATCAGGCCTACGAGAACATGGGCCTGGCCTCGACCCAGACGCTGGGCGGCATCCTCGACGGCCTGATGCGCAACACGCCCGATGCACTCGATTTCATCCAGACTGCCGCGATCAAAGGAGTCCGGGCCGCCGTCGAACGCCGCGACGGGCCGTTCGGCGACTACAGCCAGGCCCCGCCGGAACTGCGGCCCGACCCTTCGCACGTCATCACGCCCTAGCGTGGGCGGATTCACAGTCGCGCAGGAGCCGATGCCGACCGGTTGGCCGTCATCGGGAAGAACGGCAGCGCGGCCAACGGAAACAACCCGCAGACCGCGAACGCAAATGGATAACCGGCCGTGGTGATCAACGCCCTGACGAGGTGTCACCGCCGTTCCTCACTGGCCGGGCGGCATCAGCACCGTGTCGATCATGTACACCGGCGCGTTTGCCGTGGGGACGCCGCCACACACCAGGCCGGCGTTGTTGACCTTGAGGCCGTCGCCGCTGCCCGTCACGTCCACCGGCGCTCCCTGAACGCTGGCGTGTGACCCGCCAACTTGCGCGGCACTCAGCTGCCCCGGCACGACGTGGTAGGTCAGAATGCTCTTCAACTTGTCCGAATTGGTTTTCAGCACATCGATGGTCGCGGCCGGTAGCTTGTTGAAGGCCGCGTCGGTCGGCGCGAAAACCGTGTACTGGCCGCTGTTGAGGATGTCGACGAGATTCACCTGCGGGTTGAGTTGACCGGAAACCGCCCGGTAAGCGTCGTGAGTTCGGGGTTGTTCGATGCGGCGGCCGCGACCGGATCTTGCGACATCCCGGACACCGAAGCGGGACCGTCCGGGTGCATTGCCGCATACCCCGCGCACCCCGCGCCAACCAGATTCGGCGCGGCCGCTGCGGGCGCGCACATGCCGAGGCTGATGCCTACCGCGGCGGCCGCCGCGAGACCAGTTGCTGGGACCGCCTTGCTATGGGTGTTCATCACTTTCCAGGCTCCTCAGTGTTGATAGCTGACACTGTTGGTTCGGAGCCGGACGTGCATTGGATGGGCAGCCGGACGAATCACCCGTAGGTGAAGGAAAATACTTGCAGCCCTTTGCTGGCACGCACATCGAGTGATCCGCGGGCGACGTCGTTGGCCGCAACGATCTGGCGTGATGTCGGCGGACCATCGACCGGCAACGTCGTCGTCTTCCCCCCGCGCGTCACCGCTAAAGTCCCGGTTCCGCCGACGACGATGTAGACATTTTTGGCGCGGTAGTTCAGTTCGATGCTCGAAGAATCGCTGTCGGCCGTCGCGCCCTGGTAGTCGAGTGCCCACGGTCCCTGGAGGGCGAAGGTGTCCTCGGGCAGCGTCGGCGGATACCCGAAGGTCGCGCGCCCCTCGTCGTACACGCCGTTTCCGGCGTAGTTGGACATCTTGCCCACCCCGAAGTACGTCTCGGGCGTCAGCCCACCGCGCGGGGTGGTGTCGGGTGCGCCCACCGGCGACGGTAGTGAAATCCCGGGCCGGGCGGTGGTGAGCAGCTCGCGGATCAGCTTCTCGGTGCCGTTGTAATCGCCTTCGCCGAACTTGGTGTGGCGCACCGAGCCGTTGGCGTCAATGAGGTATTCGGCGGGCCAGTACTGGTTGCGGTAGTTCGTCCACGTCGAGTAGCCGTTGTCCTGGGCGATTGGGTACGTGATGCCCAAGTCGGCGGCGCCCTGCTGAACATTGCTGGTGACCTTTTCGAAGGCGTACTCCGGTGTGTGCACACCGATGACCTCGAAACCTTTGTCGCGGTATGCCTTATACCAACCTTCGACGTGCGGGATGGCACGCTGACAGTTGATGCACGAGTACGCCCAGAAGTCGACGAGAACCACCTTGCCCCGCAGCGAGCGCAGGTCGACGGGACCGTTCCCCGGAGTGTTCAGCCATGCGGTGATGCCCTTGAGATCGGGCGCGGGCCCGCAATTCTGCAATTGCTGCGACCGGCTGTAGCAATTCGACAGTCCCTTGTTTTGGTCGTTGACGATGCCACCGAGTTGCTGCTGGACCTGCCGGTTACTGCCCAGCTTGTCCTCCAGCGAGTGGGTGTAATCCGGCAGCGCCCGCTGCAATGCCGCCGGCAGGTTGAACACTAACGCCACCGCCAGCAGGATCGTCACTACTCCTGCTATGACGCGAATCGCGCGCTGACGGCGCCGAAACGCACTGACCCGGTTGGCTATTCGCTGGCCGGCGAGGCCGAAGCACAACAGTGGTATCGCCGTGCCCACCGCGAACGCCAGGGTCAGCACCAGGATGGGTATGCCGATCTGCGCTGTCGCACCTGCCACCACAATCGCGGCCAGTACCGGTCCCGCACACGGGACATAGAGCACGCCCAGCGCCAAACCGAGACCAAAACCATTGGTGCGGGTGGCAATCCGCCGCTGCGGAAGACGCGCGAACGGCCGCTCCAGCAGTTCCTCGAAGCGCGGGAAGATCAAACCCAGCCCGATCGCCACCAATGCGACCAACGCCACCCACCGAATCGCGTCCTGTGGCAGGTGCAGTAACGACAGCAGTGCCGAGCCGACGAGGGTGACCAAGCTGAAGCTGAGCACCAGACCGGCGATCACCCGATACGGCCGCGACACGTCGCGTTCGGCTTTGACGGCGACGCCCCCGTCGGCCGTGAAGGTGGTTCCGGAGAAGAAGATCACCGGCAACACCGGCAGGATGCACGGCGAAATGCCGGTGATCAGGCCGCCGATCAAACCGATCAACGCGAGAGACACCATGGTCATTATTCGCCACCGGAGCCGTCCCGGATTGGTGGCCCTGTGTTAACAGCGATAGCGGCAGGCGCTACTGGCCGGGCGGCGGCACCAGCACAGTGTCGATCATGTACACCGTCGCGTTGGCGGTGTGCACCCCTCCGCACACCAGACCCGCGTCGTTGACTTTGAGGTCGTTGCCCTGACCGGTCACGTTCAGTTCGGCGCCGTGCAGCGTCTTGTGCATGCCGTCGACCATGCCCGGGCTCGACTGCCCTTGCACCACGTGGAAAGTCAGGATGTTCTTCAACATGTCGGCGTTGGTCTTGAGCTCGTCGATGGTGCCGGCCGGCAGCTTGTCGAACGCCGCGTTGGTCGGCGCGAACACCGTGTACTGACCGTTGTTGAGGGTGTCGACCAAGTTGACGTTCGGGTTCAACTTGCCCGACAGCGCCGTCGTCAAGGTCGACAGCTGCGGGTTGTTCGACGCCGCCGTGGCGACCGGGTCCTGTGCCATTCCGGTCACCGAAGCCGGACCGTTCGGGTGCAGCGCAGCGTAATCCGCGCAACCGGAACCGATCAGCCCGGACGCGGGGCCCGCCATGGCGCTGGTCGTGGCCGGCGCCATCGAGCTCATGGCCGGGCTCGCGCTGGTCTGCTGCCCGGACTGCGGCTTGTTGCTTGAACATGCCGAAAATCCCACCGCCGCGAGCGCCGCGAAGCCCACCGCAAGGGTCTTCCTCTGACTGTCCTTCATCACGCTTAACTCCTCTGTCAACGCGACGGACGCCGCCGCTTACGAATTGGACCCAAGGCATTCGGAGCAATCGGCGGCAGGTATGGGTCTCGTCATCGCTCGTCGTGACCGCGGTCCGTCATCCGCTGAGGCGTCCGCTCCGAATACGTCATGTGCGCGAAACCTGTCACCTATCCGTCGTCGACGACAGCGCGGAGATCGAATTCGACCGCCCCGCGCTGATCGCCGACCCCCCGCGCCCGGGCGCCGCTGATTCAGCATGCTGGCCAGAGGTGGTCGCGGTCCCTTCCGGCCCCGTGGCCGCCGCATCGGCGGTTGTCGCCGACCGGTTGCTCCGGCGCGCCGCCGCCGTGTTGCCGATGCGCCTGGTCTACCCGGACGGCACGGTGATCGGCGCCGGCGACGCGAATTCACCGGCGCTGATCATCAACGAGCCGGACCGGTTGGCCCGCCGGATGGGACGACATGGACTGGTCGGTTTCGGCGAGTCGTACATGGCAAGTGAATGGGAGTCGACAGACCTTGTCGCGGTGCTGACCATCCTGGCGACGCCACTACCCAAGATGGTCCCGGTGGGGCTGCGCCGGCTCAAAGCGATTGCCGTTGCCGCCCAGCCGCGTTCGCCACGACCCAGCCGGGAACAGCTGCGGCGCGACGTCGCCGCGCACTATGACGGCTTGTCCGGCGACTTGTTCGTCGAGTTCCTCGACGAGACCATGACGTACTCGAGCGCGCTGTTCCAGCGCCTGCCCGCGTGCTGGGGCGATCTGGCTGACGCGCAGCGACACAAGATCGACCGACTCCTGGACGCGGCCGGCGTCGGACCCGGGACCTCGCTGCTGGAGTTCGGCACCGGATGGGGCGAGTTGGGTATGCGCGCGGCCGCGCGCGGCGCCCGCGTCCGCTCCGTGAGCCCGTCGGAGCGCCAAGCGTGGTTGGGCCGCCAACGGGTGTCCGCCGCCGGTCAATCCGATCGAGTCCGCATCGACGTGTGCGATCATCGCGACATCGACGGATGTTATGACGCCGTGATTGCGGTGGAAATGATCGAGGCCGTGGACCACCGCTGGTGGCCTGATTTCCTGCGCACCCTGGGGCGATTGGTCAAACCCGGCGGCCCGGTGGTGATCCAGGCGGCCACCGTGCCGCACGCGCAGATGCTCGCCACCCGCAATAGCCAGACCTGGACCCAGAAATACATCTTCCCCGGGGCACAGATTCCGTCGGCTAAAGCTCTGCTCGAAATCATCCAGCAGCAGACCAGATTACGTCCGGTCGACATGCTCTCGCTGGGCGAGCACTATGCAGAAACACTGCGACTGTGGCGGGACCGATTCATGCAGCGCCGAAAGACGCTGGAGCACATCGGCTTCGACGAGATATTCGCGCGGATGTGGGAGCTGTACCTGGCGAACCGGGAGGCCGGATTCCGGTCCGGGAACCTCAACGTCTATCAGTGGACGTTCGTCAACGAAGCCGCGCCGTGATCGCCGACTTCGAAGCGGTGGGAGACCATCACCTGCGGGTATTCAAAGCCGACCCGAGCCATCGTGGTCGATCGGCGCGAAGATGACGACCGCGGTTGCTGAGCGGATAGGCTACCGACCGATGACCGAACCAAGGCACGGCAGCGAATTGGACTTGTTGCTGCCCCGGGTGGCACGTCGCGATGCCGACGCGTTCGCCGCTCTCTACGACCACACCCGGGCCCGGGTCTACGGATTGATCACCCGTGTGCTGCGCGATTCGGGCTACAGCGAGGAGACCACCCAGGAGGTGTACCTGGAGGTGTGGCGGACCGCCGAGGCGTACGACTCCGCCAAGGGCTCCGCGCTGTCGTGGCTGATGACCATGGCGCATCGCCGCGCCGTCGACCGGGTGCGTGCCGAGCAAGCCGCCGGCCGGCGGGAGTCGCGGTACGGCGCGGCCACTGTCGAGCGGCCCGGCGATCTGGTCGCCGATTCGGCGATCGCCGCTGACGAGCGCCGTCGGGTGGCGGCCTGCCTGGACTCGCTGACCGATGTGCAGCGGCAGTGCATCGAATTGGCCTACTACAGCGGGTTGACGTACGTCGAAGTCTCACAGCGGTTGTCGGCCAACCTGTCGACGATCAAATCCCGGATGCGAGACGCATTGCGCGGACTTCGCGGCTGCCTGGGTGTGCCATGACCGAGCCGACCGAATTCGACCTGCTCGGGCTGGCCACGCCGTACGCGCTGAACGCCATCTCCGACACCGAACGCGCAGCCATCGAACGGCAACTCGCTGCGGCGCCGGCCCCGGTCGCCGCCGCCTTCCGCGACGAGGTACGCGCCGTGCGCGAGACGGTGGCCGTGCTGTCGGCGGCGACCAGCGCCGAACCACCGGATCGTCTGCGCAGCGCGGTGCTGGCCGCCGCGCGCTCAGATATCGCCCCCCGGTCTCGTTGGCGCACAGCGCTATTGGCCGCAGCGGCTGCGATCGTGGTGGCATTGGCCGCGTTCGGCGCAGGAGTCGCACTGCGCCCAACGCCCAGACCGGCGATGGCCGAGCAGATCATGTCGGCACCCGACGTCCGAACGGTCTCCACCGATCTGGCCGGCGGAACGGCGACGGTGGTTTTTTCGCGGAACATGAATGCCGGTGTGCTGGTGATGAACAACGTCCCGCCACCGTCGCAGGGCACCGTCTATCAAATGTGGCTGGTCGGCGACAACGGCCCGCTCTCGGCGGGCACGATGGACACCGCCGCCGTCACGCCGTCGACTACCCACACGTTCGCCGACCTGGCGAACTCCAAGGTGTTGGCGTTCACCGTCGAGCCCGGCAACGGGTCACCGCAGCCGACCGGGAAGATCTTCGCCAAACTGCCGCTGAGTTAGCCGCGGGCGCCGGACTGGGTGATCCGATAACGTCGCCGCCAAGGGGGAACTGGTGTGACAACGATGGAAACGGATTACCTAGTCGTCGGCGCGGGCGCGATGGGCATGGCGTTCACCGACACGCTGGTTGCTGAGACCGACACGCAGGTGGTGCTCGTCGACCGCGGCCATGCGCCGGGCGGGCACTGGACCCAGGCGTATCCGTTCGTCCGGTTGCATCAGCCGTCGGCGTACTACGGGGTCAATTCCCGCGGGCTGGGCAGCGACTCCATCGACCAGCTCGGCTGGAATGAAGGGTTGTACGAACTGGCCACCGTCGGCGAGATCTGCGCCTATTTCGAACGAGTGATGCACCAAGACCTGCTGCCCAGCGGGCAGGTGTCTTACTTTCCGATGGCCGAGTATCTCGGCGATGGGCAATTTCGCACGCTGGCCGGCAGCGACCACACCGTCCACGTTCGCAAACGTGTGGTAGACGCGACGTATCTGCAGACCACGGTGCCCGCGATGCGGCCGCCGGCATACGACGTCGCCGATGGGGTCGACTGCGTGCCACCCAATGACCTGCCGGCTTTTGTCGCGAGGCGCGACCGCTTCGTCATCGTCGGCGCGGGCAAGACCGGAATCGACGCGTGTTTGTGGTTGCTGCGCAACGGAATTCCGCCGGATCGGTTGACCTGGATCATGCCGCGCGATTCGTGGTTGATGGATCGCGCCAACATCCAGCCCGGTCCGCAATTCCTGGAGCGGTTCCAGGCCGGTTTCGCCCAGCGACTGGTGGCGATCGAGGCCGCCACGTCGGTGGCGGACCTGTTCGAACGGTTGGAGGCGTGCGGCAATCTGCTGCGGCTGGATCCCACGGTGGAGCCCACGATGTATCGCTGCGCGAACGTGACGAGGACCGAACTCGAGCAGTTGCAGCGCATCCGCGACGTCGTGCGGATGGGACGCGTTGATCGCATCGAACGCGGCAAGGTGGTGCTGACCGACGGCGCGATCGCTGTCGATGGTTCGGCGCTATACGTCGACTGCAGTGCGGACGGGCTGGAAAAGCGGCCAGCTGAAACAGTTTTCGATGGCGACCTGATCACGCTGCAGAGCGTGCGCGGCTGCCAGCAGGCGTTCAGCGCCAGTCTGATCGCCCACGTCGAAGCGGTGTACGACGACGACGCGACGCGAAACCGGCTGTGCCGGCCGGTGCCGCACCCCAACACCGACCTGGACTGGCTGACCACGACGCTTGCCGAACAGCGCAACCAGATCAGCTGGTTCGAAGATGCCGACCTGACGAACTGGCTTTGCGCGGCGAGGCTGGACCTGATGCGGCACATGTACGCCCCGCTGATCGACAAGCCGCAGAAGGTGCGCAACAAAGTGTTCGGTCTGATCACCGCGGGACTGCGATCGGCCAACGAGAAGCTGGACGCCCTACTGAGCGAACACCTTTCAGCGCTTCCGCAGGCTGCCGAGGCCGGCCGCTAGAACGCCGAGCAGCACCAATATGCCGCCCGCGGCCAGCGTCAGGTCGAGCCAGTCATGCAGGCTGCTCCTGGCCTGGCCGACCATGACGTCAGCGATCCCGCGGATACCGCCGGTTGTGTTGTTCAGCGTGTCGTTGATGCGGTAACGAGCCAGTTCGATCGCGGCCCATCCCCCGGCGCCGACCAGCAGCGCAGAGATCCCGAGACCGGCCAGCGCCCGGGTGCGGCTGCGCGCGGCGGCCAGCGTCAGCAGCGCGCAGAAGCCGGTCAGCACCACCACGCCGATGGCGGCCCATAGACCCCACCTAGCCAGCGGCCGTAACTGGCCTGGCTGCAACACTTTCGGCGTCGATATAGTCACCGGGACCCGGACCGTGTCGGGCACCTGCACGTTGTAGCTCGCCAGCAACTGGACGAACGCGGTGTCTTTGAGCATCCCGGCCAAATCGACCACCCACTGGTCGCCGTCGGCCTGCGTGTGGGCGCCGGTAAACATCCAGTCGTGGGCCAGCCGGTTGGCGTCGGCGAACTGCGCCGGGAAGTCGGGACCGGCGGTGTACCCGGCGGCCACGGCATGGACTTGCACCGGGTCGACGTGTTGATCGCGTTGATTGATCAGAACCGTTGCCCTGGTGGCGAGTTCAGCTGCCACCGCCGCTTGCAGCGCCTGATCGCCCGCCGCTTTGCGGGCCATCGCGGTGTAGCCGTTGACGTCGATCACGTGGGTCTGCGTCCACACCGCGGGCACGGCAACCGCGAGCGCGACGGTGGTGCACAACCACAGCAGCGCCGTCAGCGCGAATCGCACGCAGTGGTCCTTGCCTGCACAGGTCCGCTACTTGGCGACGCGACGCGGACGCGACAACGCCATCTTGGTCATCATCTTGTTCATGCGCTTCAGCGCCTTGAGCGAATTGTGGTAATAGTTCTGGCCCGCACCCACATTGGTGCGAGGACCGACGACGGTCTCGACCCGACAGTACTTGCGCAGTCCTTCGGCGCCGCCGAACCGCGCCCCGATGCCCGATGTCTTCCACCCGCCCATCGGCGCGGTCGTGCACATCAGGTTGGTGATCACGTCGTTGATGTTGACCGCACCGCAATCGAGCTGCAATGCAATCTCTTTGGCGCGGTCGAAGTCCCGGGAGAACACCGAGGCACTCAGCCCGTATTCGCTGTCGTTGGCCAACCGGATCGCTTCCTCCACCGATCCGACCTTCATGATCGGCAACGTGGGGCCGAAGGTCTCCTCGGTCATGCACGCCATCGAGTGGTCCACATCGACGAGCACGGTGGGCGGGTAGAAGGTGCCCGACGTGTCCGTGCGCTGACCTCCCGTCAATGCCCGCGCACCGGCCGCCACGGCCTCGCGGACGTGGCGTTCGGTGACCGCCAGCTGCTGCTCGTCGATCAGCGCGCCAAAGTTGTGTCCCTCGCCGGCCCCGACCTGCAACGCCTGCACGTCGCGGACCACGGCCTGGACGAATTGGTGATACACCCGCTCCAGCACGTAGACCCGCTCGACCGAGACGCAGGTCTGCCCGGCGTTGAACATCGCTCCCCACACCGCGGCGTGCGCGGCGAGATCGACGTCGGCATCCTCGAGAACGAGCATCGGGTCCTTGCCGCCCAGCTCCAGGCTGACCGGCGTCAACCGGCGGGCAGCGCGCTCCATCACTTTGCTTCCGGTGGCGCACGAACCGGTGAACTGAACGTAATCGGCGTTGTCGACGACGGCCTCGGACACGGCGCGGGCACCCTGCGCCACCGCCAGCACGTCGGGCGCGCCGGATTCCAGCCAGCCTCGCCGCAGCACCTCGGCGGTCAGCGGGGTGCGCTCGGACGGCTTCAGCAACACCGCACATCCCGCGGCCAGCGCGCCGATGCCGTCCATCAGTGCGTTGGCCACTGGGTAGTTCCACGGCGCGATGATGCCGACGACCGGCCGCGGCCGGTAATGGACTGTGACCTTCTTGATCGCCATGAACGGCAATGCCGCCGGCCGGCTTTCGGGCTCCAGCGCCTTGCCCATCGTCTTGATGTAGTACGACAGGATCATGATCAGCATCGGCACTTCCTGTGCCGCGTCGACGGCGGATTTGCCGGTCTCTTTGATCAGCAGCTCTTCGATCTCGCCGCGATGCTCGCCCAGCCATACCGCGAAGCGGGCCAGCGCCTTGGCACGGCCCGTGGCTCCGCGCTGCTCCCATTCGCGTTGAGCGGCGCGCAGCCCCGCAGCGATGGCGTGCACGTCAGCGGGGTTGGTCCACTGCACCTCCCCCGCGATTGCGCCGTTCGCGGGATTGTGGATGGTGCCGGTGCCGGAAAACTCGGTGGTGCTCGGGGCGACGTCGGGAGGCTTGATGGCGGTCATAGGGGCAATGGTAGACGGGTGACTGTGACGTGTGTCTCGCGGCTTCGACGGGTGTCAAGTTCGCCGAATCAGGGCGCGATACCCAGCACGTAGGCGGCCTGACCGAGATGCTGGGCGCAATCGTCGATGATGCTGACCAGACGGGCGCTGGCAGTCACCGGCGGATCCCAGTTGCGGTCGATGACGCGCGTCAAGTCTTCCGCGGTGATCCCGGCGACGAACTCGAGGGTCACCTTGTGCACCGCGTGGTAGTAGCCGGCCAGCAGATCGGCCGGCGCATGCACCTTGGCCACCTCCGCCGGGCCGTGGTCGTAACCGGTGTCGTTGCGCGGCAGGTCGAGACCGAACCGGTCAACCCACCCGCGGGCCGTCCACACCTCCTCGATCCCGGCGATCGGGGCAAGTTGGACGTCTTGGACTCGCGCGCTGTGCCAGATCAGCCAGGCGATGCTGTTGGCGTCCGGGCTCGGCCGATAGTTGGCCTGGTCGTCGGTCAGGCCGGCGGTGATCTCGTCGACATGCTCGATCAGCCGAGTGAACGCGTCGCGCAACAACTCTCGAACCGCAGCGTCAGGATTGTCCATACTCGGCGACCCTACGCGCGGCAGCGGGCCTCGACATGGTTGCCGTCGGGATCCGAAGTGATCCTGGCCTCAGCCACCCGCCGGTCGTAGATTATTTAGATGACCTACGACTTGATCATTCGCAACGGCACCATCGTGGACGGGCTGGGAGGCGAGCCGTACGTCGGTGACGTCGCCGTGCGCGACGGGCTGATCGCCGCAGTCGGTTCAGTCAACGGAGCGGAGGCCAAGCGGGAAATCGACGCGACCGGGCAGCTGGTCACGCCCGGCTTCGTCGACCTGCACACCCACTACGACGGCCAGTCCATCTGGTCGGAACGGCTGACGCCGTCGTCGGCGCACGGGGTGACCACCGTGGTGATGGGCAACTGCGGCGTCGGGTTTGCGCCGTGCCGCCAGGAAGACCACGACGTGCTGGTCGATGTGATGGCCGGGGTCGAAGACATTCCCGGTGTCGTGATGACCGACGGCCTGCCGTGGAACTGGGAAACGTTCCCGCAGTACATGGACGCCCTCGACGCGGGCAAGCGCGACATCGACGTCGCCGCCTACCTGCCGCACTCGCCGCTGCGGGTCTACGTGATGGGTCAGCGCGGCGCCAACCGCGAGCCGGCCACCGCCGAGGACCTGGCCACGATGCGGGTGCTGGCCAAGGAGGCCATCGAGGTCGGCGCGCTGGGCTTCGCGTCATCGCGGTTGACCATCCACAAAACCGAGAGCGGTTCACCGATCCCCAGCTACGACGCGGGCCGCGAGGAGATCGAGGAGATCGCGCGCGGTGTCGTCGACGGCGGCGGTGGCCTGTTGCAGTTCGTGCCCGATATTCCGGCGGGCGGCTACCAGCCGGTGCTGCAGACGGTGTTCGACGTGGCCGAGGATGTCGGATTGCCGGTCACCTTCACCCTGGTCGTCGGCAACGCCGGCGACCCGACCTGGCCGGACGCCATCACGATGATCGAGAAGGCGAATGGAAGGGCGGGCGGCGGCGACCCTCAAGTCACCGCGCAGCTGTTGCCGCGCCCGATCGGGCTGATCATCGGGCTGCAGCTGACCGCCAACCCGTTCGTGCTGTACCCCAGCTACCGCGAGATCGCGGATCTGCCGCTGGCCGAGCGCGTCGCCGAGATGCGCAAACCCGAGGTCCGCGCGCGCATCCTCGCCGACAAGCCCGGCGTCGGGCACCCGATCCTGTTCGTCACCCAGATGTGGGACTGGATCTTCCCGCTGACCGACAACCCCAACTACGAGCCGGACCCGTCGGACAGCATCGGTGCGCGGGCCCGCGCCAAAGGGGTGAAGCCAATGGAAGAGGCCTACGACCGGCTGCTCGACGACGACGGGCGCGCCATGCTGCTGGTCGCAACCAGCAACCTGGAGAACAACTCGCTGGACACCGTCGGCGAGCTATTGCACCGTGACGACGTCGTGCTCGGTCTCGGCGACGGCGGCGCGCACTACGGAATGATCTGTGACGCAAGCTATTCGACGTACTTCCTGACGCACTGGGCGCGCGACCGCAAGTCCGGCCGGTTCGAGGTGCCCGAAGCCGTGCGCCGGCTCACCTCGGTGCCGGCCCGCGTTGCGGGGCTCGGCGACCGCGGCCGCATCGCTGTGGGGTACAAGGCCGACCTCAACGTCATCGACCATGCGGCGCTGAGGATCCACAAGCCGGTGATCACTCACGACCTGCCCGCCGGTGGCCGCCGTCTCGACCAGACCGCCGACGGTTACGTGGCCACGATCGTCTCCGGTGAGGTGATCGCCGAGAACGGTGTGCCCACCGACGCGCGGCCCGGCAAGCTGGTCCGCGGCCGGCAGCCGGTTCCTGCCTAGCCGGACAGGGCGTCGAACAAGGCGGCCAACTGGTCCGGCGACACCGACGTGTTGCACCGGCCGCGCAGGTCGAGCAGCGGCTGGGCGATGTTCTTCAGCTCCAGAGCCTCGCCGGGATGGCCGAGAAAGTATCCCCGCACCGATGACTTCGCGTCGGCCGGCGCTTGGTTGACCGCGGCGGTCAGGACGTTGTTGGCATCGGGATGGCCGTCGAGGTACCCACTGGCCGAGTTCAGTACCCCGCTGGCGGTCGCAGCCACCCCGCTGGCCGAGCATGGGTCGGGCGCAGCACCGGCGGACGGCGCGATGACAACGCAAAGAAGGCAGCCGGGGATTACTCCAAAGATAGTGCGCCATAACGATTTTCTCACCGTGCCGTCCCTTCGTCCCCGACATTTCGAATCTTCAGTCAAGCAGTTGTGCCGCCAACCGAAAAACCCGGCCCCACCTGGGGACCGGGCTTCTCGTTGTCTGACGCGGACTTGAACTAGAAGTCCATGCCGCCCATGCCACCGGTCGGGTCGCCGACGGGAGCGGCGGCCTTCTCCGGCTTGTCTGCGACGACGGCCTCGGTGGTCAGGAACAGACCCGCGATGGACGCCGCGTTCTGCAGCGCCGAACGAGTCACCTTCACCGGGTCGGCAACGCCGGCCTTGAGCAGGTCCTCGTACTCACCGGTGGCGGCGTTCAGGCCGACGCCGGGCTTCGCGTTGCTGACCTTCTCGGCGACAACGCCGGGCTCGAGCCCACCGTTGAAGGCGATCTGCTTCAGCGGAGCCGACAGCGCCACGCGGACGATGTTGGCACCCGTTGCCTCGTCACCCGTCAGCTTCAGCTCGTCCAGAGCCGGACCCGCCTGCAGCAGGGCCACGCCACCACCGGCGACGATGCCCTCCTCGACGGCAGCCTTGGCGTTGCGGACCGCGTCCTCGATGCGGTGCTTGCGCTCCTTGAGTTCCACCTCGGTGGCGGCACCGGCCTTGATCACCGCAACACCGCCGGCCAGCTTGGCCAGGCGCTCCTGCAGCTTCTCGCGGTCGTAGTCGGAGTCGCTGTTCTCGATCTCGGCGCGGATCTGGGCCACCCGGCCGGCGATGGCGTCGGAGTCGCCGGCGCCCTCGACGATGGTGGTCTCGTCCTTGGTGATGACGACCTTGCGGGCCTTACCCAGCAGCGAGATGTCGGCGGTCTCGAGAGACAGACCGACCTCTTCGCTGACGACCTGACCACCGGTGAGGATGGCCATGTCCTGCAGCATCGCCTTGCGACGGTCACCGAAACCGGGGGCCTTGACCGCCACCGACTTGAAGGTGCCACGGATCTTGTTGACTACCAGGGTGGACAGCGCCTCTCCCTCGACGTCCTCGGCGATGATCAGCAGCGGCTTGCCGCCCTGGATGACCTTCTCCAGCAGGGGCAGCAGGTCCTTGACGGTCGACACCTTGGAGCTGACCAGAAGGATGTAGGGGTCCTCCAGGACGGCTTCCTGACGCTCGGCGTCAGTGACGAAGTAGCCCGAGATGTAGCCCTTGTCGAACCGCATGCCCTCGGTGAGCTCGAGCTGCAGGCCGAAGGTGTTGGACTCCTCGACGGTGATGACGCCCTCGTTGCCGACCTTGTCCATCGCCTCGGCGATCAGGTC
>NZ_DASXEP010000038.1:0-6127 GCF_036490025.1 Mycobacterium sp.
ACCGGCGAATGCATGGCCCGCAATAGAACGGCCAGACCGGCGGCGCTCACGCCGCCCGGCGGATGGATCAGCACAGCGCGGCGCGGACCCCAGCCCACCTGTACGGCGCCGTCGGGACGCAGCAGCACCGGCAGCGCCGGGTCCAGCGCGTACAACGACGGCATGGGCTGCGCCATCCTGGCACTGTGCCACGGCGCCCAGGACCGACCGCTCAGCTATCCACAGCGCCAGAGCCGCCGTCGGCGTCGCCGCGGCCGGGATCGGTTCCTCGCTCGAATTCGGCGATGGCTTCGTCGATCCCGCTGGTGTCGCCGCCGATCGCGCGGTCGATGAAACCGGCCGGGTCATCGAGATCGTCGGACCCGGGCAGCAGGTCGGGATGCTGCCAGACCGCGTCGCGGTCGTCGACGCCGACAGCCTGGGTCAGTCGCTCCCAGAGCGCCGCGGCCTCGCGCAGCTTGCGCGGCCGCAGTTCCAGGCCCACCAGCGTGGCGAAGGTCTGCTCGGCCGGTCCGCCGGTGGCCCGGCGGCGGCGCAGCGTCTCGCCCAAGGCGTCCGCGCCGGGGATGCGATCGCCCAGCGCCGCAGTCACCACCGTCTGGACCCAACCCTCGATCAGCGCCAGCAGCGTCTCGAGCCGTTCCAGCGCCTGAGTCTGCTCCGGGGTGGCCTTGGGCTCGAACACCCCCTGGGTCAGCAGCTGCTCGACGGCGGCCGGATCATTCAGCGACGCCGGGTTGAAATCGCGGGCCAGCTCCTCGATTCCGTGCATGTCGATCTTCATGCCCCTGGCGTAGGCCTCGACGGCGCCGAGCAGCTGACTGGACAGCCACGGCACGTGACTGAACAGGCGGTGATGGGCGGCCTCACGCGCCGCCAGGAAGGTGACGATCTCACTGCGGGACTGCTCGAGGCCGTCGGCGAACGAGTCGATGGCGTCGGGCAGCAGCGCTGCAATTCCCTTGGGCCCCAACGGTAATCCGATGTCCGTCGACGTCAGTACTTCGCGGGCCAACCGCGCCAGCGCCTGGCCCAGCTGCGAGCCGAAGGCCATGCCGCCCATCTGCGACATCATCGACAGCAGCGGACCCGCCATGTTCTTGGCCTCGTCGGGCAGCGCCGACGCCCAGACCGTGGCGATCTGCTGGGCCATCGGATCGCACAGCCGCTTCCAGGTCTCCAGGGTGTTGTCCACCCAATCGTTGGGACTCCAGGCAACGGTTTTGGTGGTGCCGGCCGGCAGCGCGGTCACCCCGTCGAGCCAGGTCTCGGCGAGGTGAACGGCGTCGCTGAGTGCCTCGCGGGTGGCGACCGGGATGGGAGCCACGAATCCGATCGAGCTCGACGCCAGCTGGCGGGCCAGCTCATAGTTGACCGGGCCGGAGGACTGCCCGCCCGCCATGGCCGAGCCGGCCCCGCTGAACATCTGCCCGAGGCGAGTGAAGACCTGGCCGAGGTCGGCCACGTTGAAATCGGCGCCGAGGCCGCCCAGGCCGAATGGGTCAGCAGACCCCGAGCCGGACTCGGGGTCGTTCTCGGGGCGCTTGTCACGGTCCGGGTCGTCGCCGGCGGAGAACCCGAAAGGCACGTCAGCCATGTCGTCAACGGTACTCATCGGCAGCGCACGACGCGCGCCCCGCCGTCACGCTCTGAGTGAACCCGCCCGGCGTGACCCCTCCGTCTAGTGTTGGCGACGTGAACAGGCGGATTCTGACGCTGATCGTGGCGCTGGTCCCGATCGTGGTCTTCGGTGTGCTGCTCGCAGTGGTAACAGTGCCGTACGTGTCGCTGGGGCCCGGTCCCGCCTTCGACACGCTCGGCGCAGTCGACGGCAAGCAGGTCGTCGACATCAAAGGCACCCAGCTGCACCCGACCACGGGTCACCTGGACATGACGACGGTGTCCCAGCGTGACGGCCTCAGCCTGGCGGAGGCGCTGACGCTGTGGCTGTCCGGGCAGGAACAGCTGATGCCGCGCGATCTGGTCTACCCGGCCGGCACGTCGCGGGAAGACATCGACAAGGCCAACGACGCGGACTTCAAGGAATCCGAGCACAACGCCGAGTTCGCGGCCCTGGGCTATCTGAAGTACCCGCAAGCGATCACGATCGTGACGCTGACCGACCCCGGGCCCTCGGTGGGCAAGCTGCAGGCCGGTGACGCCGTACAGGCGGTCGAGGGTAAGCCGGTGGCCACCGTCGAGCAGTTCACCTCGTTTCTGAAGACCACCAAACCCGGACAGCAGGTTGCGATCGACTTCCGCCGCAAGAATTCGCCGCCCGGGGTCGCCCACATCACCTTGGGCCATCACCCGAAAGGCGATTACGGCTTTGTCGGCGTCTCGGTGACGGACGCACCGTGGGCGCCGTTCGAAGTCGATTTCAACCTCGCCAATGTGGGCGGCCCCTCCGCCGGTCTGATGTTCAGCTTGGCGGTCATCGACAAACTCACCACCGGCAGCCTTGCCGGCTCGAAGTTCGTAGCGGGCACCGGCACGATCAAGCCGGACGGGGAGGTGGGCCGGATCGGCGGGATCCTGCACAAGATGAGTGCGGCCCACGATGCCGGCGCGACGGTCTTTCTGGTGCCGGCCGACAACTGCTACGAGGCAAACTCCCAGAAAGTGCCCGGCCTGCAACTGGTCAAGGTGGACAACCTCGGTGCGGCAGTCGACGCGCTGCACAGCCTGGTCGCCGGTGGGCAGCCGCCGATTTGTTGACGCCCCGGGCTGATCAGAGCCGGGCAGATCAGACGGCGTGCGTACAGTTGTGAGACGTCAAGGACAACGGCCGACGGCCGGTGTCGAGACCGAGCAGGGAGCGTAGCAAGTGGGGATGCGGCCCGCCGCCAGGATGCCGAAGCTGACTCGACGCAGCCGGACTCTCATCGCGATAGCGCTGACCGTGATCGGCCTGCTGCTGATCGGCCCGCGACTGATCGACGCCTACGTCGACTGGCTCTGGTTCGGCGAGCTGGGCTACCGATCGGTGTTCACCACCGTGCTGGTGACCCGGCTGATCGTGTTCATCGTGATCGGGCTGCTGGTCGGCGGCATCGTGTTCGCCGCTATGGCGATGGCCTACCGCACCCGGCCGGTATTCGTCCCGAGCAACGGCAGTGATCCGGTGGCGCGGTATCGCACCGTGGTGATGGCGAGGCTGCGGGTCATCGGTGCCGGTGTGCCAGTCGCGATCGGCCTGCTCGCCGGCGTTGTCGCGCAGACCTATTGGGTGCGGATTCAGCTCTTCCTGCATGGCAGTGACTTCGGCATTCGTGATCCGCAGTTCGGTAAGGACCTCGGCTTCTACGCCTTCGATCTGCCGTTCTACCGGCTAGTGCTCAGTTTCTTCTTCGTGGCGCTGTTCCTCGCATTCGTAGCGAACCTGTTGGCGCACTACATTTTCGGCGGTATTCGGCTGTCCGGACGCACCGGGGCGTTGAGCCGCTCGGCGCGTATCCAGTTGATCAGCCTGGTCGGAACGCTGGTACTGCTCAAGGCGGTCGCCTACTGGCTGGACCGCTACGAGCTGCTGTCGCATACGCGGGCGGGCAAGCCGTTCACCGGGGCCGGATACACCGACATCAATGCTGTGCTGCCGGCCAAGCTGATCCTGCTGGCGATCGCGTTGATCTGTGCGGCGGCGGTCTTCTCGGCGGTTGTGCTGCGGGACTTGCGGATTCCAGCGATCGGACTGGTGTTGTTGCTGTTGTCCTCGATGATCGTCGGCGCCGGCTGGCCGTTGATCGTCGAGCAGATCAGCGTCAAACCCAACGCGGCGCAAAAGGAACGCGAATACATCAGCCGGAGCATCGCGGCGACCCGGCGAGCCTACGGCCTGACCGAGGACGTGGTGAGTTACCGCGACTACAGCGGCGACAGCCGGACCACCGCCGAGCAGGTGGCTTCTGACCGCGCCACCACCTCCAATATCAGGCTGCTGGACCCCACCATCATCAGCCCGGCATTCACGCAGTTCCAGCAGGGCAAGAACTTTTACTACTTCCCCGACCAGCTGTCCATCGACCGCTACCGCGATCGCAACGGCGATCTGCACGACTACGTCGTGGCCGCGCGCGAACTGAACCCGGATCATCTGATCGACAATCAGCGGGACTGGATCAACCGGCACACCGTCTTCACCCACGGCAACGGCTTCATCGCCTCACCGGCCAACACCGTGCGCGGTATTGCCAACGACCCCAATCAAAATGGCGGATATCCGGAGTTCATGGCCAACGTCGTCGGCGCCAACGGCAGTGTGATGTCGAACGGTCCCGCCCCGCTGGATCAACCGCGCGTCTACTACGGGCCGGTGATCGCCAGCACGCCTGCCGACTATGCGATCGTCGGACGCAACGGTGTGGACCGGGAATACGACTACGAGACCAACACCGAGACCAAGAACTACACCTACACCGGAAGCGGCGGGGTGCCGCTGGGCAGCTGGGTGTCGCGCAGCGTGTTCGCCGCGAAGTTCGCCGAGCGAAACTTCTTGTTCTCCAACGTGATCGGATCCAACAGTAAAATCCTGTTCAACCGCGACCCGGCTCAGCGGGTCGAGGCGGTGGCGCCGTGGTTGACCACCGACAGCAGTGTGTACCCGGCGATCGTCAACAAACGGCTGGTGTGGATCCTCGACGGTTACACCACGCTGGACAACTACCCCTACTCCGAGCTCACGTCGTTGTCGTCGGCCACCGCGGACTCGACTGAGGTGGCGTTCAACCGGTTGGCGCCCGACAAGCAGGTGTCGTACATCCGTAACTCGGTGAAGGCGACCGTCGACGCCTACGACGGCACAGTGACGCTGTACCAGCAGGACGAGCACGACCCGGTGCTCAAAGCGTGGATGAAGGTCTTTCCCGGGACCGTTAAGCCCAAGAGCGACATCACGTCCGAGCTGGCCGCCCATTTGCGCTATCCCGAAGACCTGTTCAAGGTGCAGCGGATGCTGCTGGCCAAGTATCACGTCAATGACCCGGTGACCTTCTTCTCCACATCGGACTTCTGGGATGTGCCGTTGGACCCCAATCCCACCGCGAGTAGTTACCAGCCGCCGTACTACATCGTCGCGAAAAACATTGCCAAGGACGACAACTCGGCGTCGTATCAGCTCATCAGCGCGATGAACAGGTTCAAACGCGACTATCTGGCCGCCTACATCAGCGCCAGTTCTGACCCGTCGACCTACGGCAAGATCACCGTGTTGACCATCCCCGGCCAGGTCAACGGACCCAAGTTGGCCAACAATGCGATCACCACCGATCCCGCTGTTTCGCAGGACCTTGGCGTGATCGGTCGCGACAACCAAAACCGGATCAAGTGGGGCAACCTGCTGACGCTGCCGGTCGCCCAGGGCGGGCTGCTGTATGTCGAGCCGGTGTACGCCTCACCCGGCACCAGCGACGTCGCGTCGTCGTATCCCCGCTTGATCCGCGTGGCGATGATGTACAACGACAAAATCGGCTACGGCCCGACGGTCGGTGATGCGCTGAACGGCCTGTTCGGACCGGGGGCCAGTGCGACGGCAGCCGGTCCTGCGCCCACCGAATCGGGCGCGCCCGCCAGCTCGCAGGGCGACCAGCGGCCGGCCAGCCCGCCGCCCCCGGCTAACGCGGTTGCACCCCCGCCCAGCGGTGCTGTCGGTCTGTCGCCGGCGAAGGCCGCCGCGCTCAAGGATGTCGAGACCGCGATGGGCGCGGCCCGCGATGCGCAGAAGTCTGGCGACTTCGCCGGCTACGGGTCCGCGCTGCAGCGCCTGGACGATGCGATCACCAAGTACAACAACACCAAGTAATCCGGGTCGCTGCGGCACGGGTTGAGCCCGCCTTCGCACTGACCGGGTGCCGACGCTGGTGGGGGAGCGATTTGGTGGCCTCGCGTGCGTTCGGTAACCTGGTATTCACCCGTCGCGGGGTGGAGCAGCTCGGTAGCTCGCTGGGCTCATAACCCAGAGGTCGCAGGTTCGAATCCTGTCCCCGCTACCACTGTCATGTCTCGGGACATCGTTGACAGGTGTCCCGAGACATGGTTTACACCTCCAGCCGGTTTTCTGGCGAGTTTCCGCATTTGACGCCGCGTGGTTGGTAGTCGCGGCTGGGGTCAAGGACCAGTTTGCGGATGAGGT
>NZ_DASXEP010000061.1:0-27359 GCF_036490025.1 Mycobacterium sp.
AAACACCGCGTCAGCAAGCATCGCATCGTCGCGGCCATGCGCCACTGCGGTATCCCCGTAGTCCGCAACGACAAATCGGTGATCTACGAGGGCCGAGATACCAGCGGGCGCCTTCTTGAGGTTGGCGCCATCGAAGTCGACAACGGTGACCTGATCGTTTTCCACGCACTACCGAAGGAGTGGACCCGATGAGCAAGGAGCGAAACCCTGCCGACTACGTGATCGGCGACGAGGTGAAGGTTTCCGACATTGACCTCGACCAGGAAGAAGTCTATGTCAACGGCGAACGGCTCACCGAAGCCCGCGCAGCCGAGATGGCCGCGGAACTCGAACGCACCTGGCGAGAACGCAGTGCCAACCTAATCCCTGGCGGCAAGTCGCTGTCTGGCGATGGAACGCATTCGCCGGTCGTTCAGGCCCGTGTTTCGGTCAGCGTTCGCGCCAAGCTGGATACGATCGCTGAGCGGCGTGGTGTACGGACGTCGAGACTGTTGCGTGAAGCGATTGAGCAGTTCATCGAGCGTGAAGAAAGCCGCTTTTAGAAGTCACACGCGTGCCCGCACGCGCGTATCAGTCCAGCAGGATCGTGGCGAACGTGCCGACCTCGGCGAAGCCGATCCGGTCGTAGGTGGCCCGCGCCACGGTGTTGAAGTCGTTCACGTACAGGCTGGCGATGCGCCCAGTGCCGACGACCACCGCCGCCAGCGTGGCGGTCCCCGCCGTCCCCAGGCCCCGGCCGCGCCACTCGGGGTGCACCCACACCCCTTGGATCTGGCTGACCGTCGGTGACTGCGATCCGACCTCGGCCTTGAAGACCACCTCGCCGTTCTCGAAGCGGGCCCACGCGCGGCCGGCCGCGATCAGACTGGCGACCCGCCGCCGGTAGCCGCGCCCGCCGTCGCCGAGTCGCGGGTCGACGCCCACCTCGCCGATGAACATGTCGACGGCCGCCACCAGATAGGTGTCGAGCTCGTCCGGCTTGACCTGGCGCACGCCGGGGTCGATCGCGCAGTTCGGCATCGTGGTCAGCGACATCAGCGGCTGGCGGTCACGCACATCGCGCGCCGGACCCCAGGCCGGCTCGAGCCGCTGCCACGTCGGCATCACCAGCTCGGCCCGGCCGACCAGCGACGAGCACCGCCGTGAGGCGGTCAGCGCCGCATCGGCGAACGCGTAAAGATCGTTGAGCCGACCGCGCAGCGGAATCAGGTTGGCGCCGGCGTAACACAACGACTCGTTGGGCCCGCGGCGCGTCCACAGCTCCCCGCCAATCGAGTTGGGGTCCAAGCCGTGATCGGCGACCCGCGCGGCGACCATGCACGAGCCCACCGGGTCGTCGTCGAGAACACGGCGCACCGCGGCGCCGTCCCGTACTACCGACACCCGTCGCTCGCCAACCATGCGGCGAATGGGCGGAGCCGACATTCTGACTCTTTCTGCGACGGATACCTGGCCCGATTAGACCAGTGTCAGCTTACGGTCACAACCGGCGAACCGCTCGCCGTTGATCCGGCGGCGCCCGGCTCGGCGGCCAATCGCATTGCCTCTTTGATCAGCGTCTCGACGATCTGCGCTTCGGGCACGGTCTTGATCACCTCGCCGCGCACGAAGATCTGGCCCTTGCCGTTACCCGAGGCGACACCGAGGTCGGCCTCGCGCGCCTCCCCCGGCCCGTTGACCACGCACCCCATCACGGCCACCCGCAGCGGCACATCGAGCCCGTCCAGACCGGCGGTGACTTCGTTGGCCAGGGTGTAGACGTCGACCTGGGCCCGGCCGCACGACGGGCAGGACACGATCTCCAGCCCGCGCGGTCGCAGGTTCAGCGACTCGAGAATCTGAGTGCCGACCTTGACTTCCTCGACCGGTGGCGCGGACAGCGACACCCGGATGGTGTCGCCGATGCCCTTCGACAGCAGCGCGCCGAACGCGACCGCGGACTTGATGGTGCCCTGGAAGGCCGGACCGGCCTCGGTGACGCCGAGGTGCAGCGGGTAGTCGCACTGTGCGGCCAGCTGCTCGTAGGCCGCCACCATCACCACCGGGTCGTTGTGCTTGACGCTGATCTTGATGTTGCCGAAGCCGTGCTCCTCGAACAGCGAGGCCTCCCACAGCGCCGACTCGACGAGCGCCTCGGGCGTCGCCTTGCCGTACTTCTCCATGAACCGCTTGTCCAACGAGCCGGCATTGACGCCGATACGGATCGGAATGCCCGCTGCGCCAGCGGCTTTGGCGACTTCGCCGACCCGGCCGTCGAATTCCTTGATATTGCCGGGGTTTACCCGCACCGCGGCACAGCCGGCGTCGATCGCGGCGAAGATGTATTTCGGCTGGAAGTGGATGTCGGCGATCACCGGGATCTGGCTGTGCGCAGCGATCTCGGCCAGCGCGTCGGCGTCTTCCTGGCGCGGGCACGCCACTCGGACGATGTCGCAGCCGGCGGCGGTCAGCTCGGCGATCTGCTGCAGGGTCGTGTTGACGTCGTGAGTTTTGGTGGTGCACATCGACTGCACCGAAATCCGGCTATCGCTGCCCACACCGACATCTCGGACCATCAGCTGCCGCGTCTTGCGACGCGGCGCCAGCGTGGGCGCCGGAGCTGCCGGCATACCCAGACCTGTGGTCACTGTTTGCCTTCTCTCGCTTTCCTTCGGTTCGCCCTGCCGGGCCAAGGCCGGTATTACCGGAACAGTCGGATCGGGTTGACCACGTCGGCGGTCACCGTCAACAGCATGTAACCAACCACCAGAACCAAAACTAGGTAGGTTGCCGGCATCAGCTTGAGGTAATTCACCGGCGCCGCCGCGACTTTGCCGCGGGCCGATCGAATCATGTTGCGCAGCTTCTCATAGACCGCGATGGCGATGTGCCCGCCGTCGAACGGCAGCAGCGGCACCAGGTTGATGACCCCCAAAATGAAGTTCAGCTGTGCCAGGAACAACCAGAACGCCATCCAGACGCCGTGGTCCACGGTGTCTCCACCGATGATGCTCGCGCCGACGACGCTGATCGGGGTGTCGAGCGAACGCTGCCCGCCGCCGATCGCGTGGACCAGCGCGCCGACTTTGGTCGGAATGGCGACCAGCGACTTGCCCAGCAGCACCGTCAGATTGCCGGTGAAAGTGAAGGTGCCGGGCACCGCGCTGACCGGATTGTAGTGGGTGGGCCCGGCCTGCGTGCCCACCACCCCCATCACGCCGATGGTGGCCGGCTTCGCGCCGCCGTTGCCGTCGCTGACCCAGCGTTGCCGCTGGGCGATGTCGACGTATTTGGTCATCGTCTGGCCGTAGCGCTTGATCACGACCGGAACGGTGCCGTGCAGCTTCTGCACCACCGCCGCCATGTCGGAGAAGTCGGTCACCGGGGTGCCGCCGACCCTGAGTACGACGTCGCCGGCCCGGACCCCGGCGGTGGCCGCCGGCCCGGCCCCGGCGCACTTCTCGAAGTCACCTTGCTTGATTTCTGCTGCGGCACAAGCGGTTTGGCCGATGACCGCGGTCGGATGCAGGTTCGGCAGCCCCCACATCACCGCGATGGCGTAGATCAGCACCAGGCCGATGACGAAGTTCATCCCCGGCCCGGCGAACAACACCGCGGCGCGTTTCCAGGTCTTCTGCTTGTACATCGCGCGGTCACGCTCGTCGGGCGCAAGTTCCTCGACCGACGTCATGCCGGCGATGTCGCAGAAGCCGCCGGCCGGAATGGCCTTCAGGCCGTATTCGGTTTCGCCGCGGCGAGTCGACCACAGCGTCGGGCCGAAGCCCACGAAGTAGCGGCGCACCTTCATCCCAGTGGCCAGCGCGACCCACATGTGGCCGCATTCGTGCAACGCCACCGAAATCAGGATGGCGAGCGCGAACAGCACGATGCCGATTACGAACATCATCGAGTTGGTAGAACCTCCTGTGTGGCTCGCTCAATCGGGCGTCTGGCCTCAGCACGGGCCCAGCGCTGCGCGTCGAGTACGTCTTCCACGGTAGCGGGTTCTGCGGCCCATTGGTCGGCGGCGCTCAGGACATCGGCGATTGTTCGCACGATGGCCGAGAATCCGATCCGCCCGGCGAGGAACGCCTCGGCGGCTTCTTCGTTGGCGGCGTTGTAGACGGCGGTCATGCAGCCGCCGGTCTCACCGGCCTGTCGCGCGAGCGCGACCGCCGGAAAGACCTGGTCGTCCAGCGGCTCGAAATCCCAGGTAGACGCGGTGGAGAAGTCGCACGCCGGTGCGGCGGCCGGCACTCTGTCCGGCCAGCCGAGCGCCAGCGCGATGGGCAGCTTCATGTCCGGTGGGCTGGCCTGTGCGATCGTCGAGCCGTCCGTGAACGTCACCATCGAATGCACGATCGACTGCGGATGCACGACGACCTCGATGCGGCGGTACGGGATGCCGAACAGCAGGTGCGCTTCGATGAGTTCGAGTCCTTTGTTGACCAGCGACGCCGAGTTCAACGTGTTCATCGGCCCCATCGACCAGGTCGGGTGCGCGCCGGCCTGCTCCGGTGTGACGTGCTCGAGATCGGCCGCCGACCAACTGCGGAACGGACCACCCGAGGCGGTCAGCACCAGCTTGGCGACCTCGTCGGCGCTGCCGCCGCGCAGGCATTGCGCCAGCGCGGAGTGCTCGGAGTCCACCGGCACGATCTGGCCGGGCTTCGCGGCCGCCAGCACCAGCGGCCCGCCGGCAATCAGCGATTCCTTGTTCGCCAGGGCCAGCCTGGCCCCCGAGGCCAGCGCGGTCAGCGTGGGCTGCAACCCGAGTGCGCCGACCAGCGCGTTGAGCACGACGTCGGCTTCGGTGTTCTCGATCAGCCGGATGACCGCGTCGGGTCCGCGGTAGGTGACCTCGCCGATCGCCTGCGCGGCGCGCTCGTCGGCGACGGCGAGGTTGGTCACCCCGGTCTGCGTGCGCTGCTGGGCCAACAGCTCGGGGTGACCGCCCCCAGCGGCCAGCCCTACCAGCTCGAAGCGGTCGGGGTTGGCGGCGATGACCTCGAGCGCCTGGGTGCCGATGGAGCCGGTACTGCCCAGCACCAGGGTCTTGAGGCGGCGGTTGGACACCCACTCATTGTGCCGCGCCACCGGCGCGTCCGACGAATCTCGATATGCCAGAATGTGCAGGCATCCCGATCCCTACCCGAGGAGTTTGCCGTGGCCAGTACCGAGGTGGAGCGCTCCGACGCGGTCGACGTCGCTGATGTGCCGTCGGCGAACTGGGGCTGGAGCAAAATCAACGACCACAACTGGCGTGTGACAGGCCTGGTGATCTTCCTGCTTCTGCTGGCCTTCTTGCACGACAATCACGTCGGCCACGTCGAGGACCTGTGGGTGCTCGGCTTCGCGGTGTTGGCCCTCTTCTTCGTCGTGCGCGACTGGTGGGGCCGCCGCCGCGGCTGGCTCAGGTAGGCAGCTCGGCGGCCAACTGGCCGCATGCCTCGCCCAATGCGCATGCGCTCCAGCTACCCGCCTTCGGCGGCCAACTGGCCGCATGCGGCGCCGATCTCGCGTCCGCGGGTGTCGCGCACCGTGCAGGTCACTCCGGCCGTGCGGACCCGTCGAACGAACTCCCGCTCCACGGCTTTCGGGCTGGCGTCCCAGTCGCTGCCCGGCGTGGGGTTCAGCGGAATCAAATTCACGTGCACGAGCGGGCCCAACGCGCGGTGCAGCCGTTTGCCCAGCAGGTCCGCCCGCCAGGGCTGGTCGTTGACGTCGCGGATCAGCGCGTACTCCACCGACACCCGCCGACCGGTCTGCTCGGCATAGTAGTGGGCCGCATCCAGCGCCTCGCTGACCTTCCACCGATTGTTGACCGGCACCAGGGTGTCGCGCAGCTCGTCGTCCGGGGCGTGCAGTGACAGGGCCAACGTCACCCCGAGCCGCTCGTCGGCGAGTTTGCGGATGGCCGGCGCCAGGCCGACCGTCGACACCGTCACCGACCGCGCCGAGATGCCGAAGCCGGCGGATTTGTCCGACGACGCGATGATGCGACGAACCGCCGCGAGCACCCTGGCGTAGTTGGCCAGCGGCTCCCCCATCCCCATGAAGACGATGTTGGACAACCGGTCGCCCCACTCGTCACGCAGCACCGCGGCCGCGGCGCGCACCTGCTCGAGGATCTCGGCGGTCGACAGGTTGCGCGTCAGACCGCCCTGCCCGGTCGCGCAGAACGGGCAGGCCATACCGCAGCCTGCCTGCGACGAGATGCACACCGTGTGGCGCTGCCGGTAGCGCATCAGCACCGACTCGAAGGTGGTGGTGCCGTCGACGGCCCGCCACAGCGTCTTGCGGGTCTGACCGGCGTCGCAGGTGACCTCGCGGGCCGGCGTCAACAGCTTCGGGAACAGCGCCTCGGCCACCTGGCCGCGGACCGCGGCCGGCAGGTCGGTCATTTGCTGCGGGTCGGCGATCAGGCGGCCGTAATACTGATGCGCGAGCTGGTTGGCCCGAAATCGCGGCAGGCCCAGCGCCGCGACGGCCGCGATCGACTCGGCCTCGTCGAGGTCGGCCAGATGGCGCGGCGGCAGCGCGCGGCGCGGTGGTTCGAATACCAGCTGATGTTTCATGCGCGCCGAACCTTAGGGCAACAGCGTCAGGACGGTCCAGGTGGCCACCGCCGATGGCAGTGCTCCATCCAGCCGGTCCATCAGGCCGCCGTGGCCGGGCAGGATGCGGCCCATGTCCTTGATGCCCAGGTCACGCTTGATTTGTGATTCCACCAGGTCGCCGAGGGTAGCGGTGACCACGATCGTCAGGCCCAGCAACAGACCGATCCAAGCCGGTTTATGCGCCAGCAGGGTCGCGGACAAAGTGGTCGCGGTGATGCCGAACAGCAGTGAGCCGGCCAGGCCCTCCCACGACTTGTTCGGGCTGATCGACGGGACCATCGGATGTTTACCCAACAGCACCCCGACGGCATAACCGCCGACGTCGGAACAGACCACGCCGATCATCAGGCAGAACACCCGGCCCGAACCGTTGGACGGATAGACCAGCAGCACGCTGAAGGACGCGAACAGCGGCACCCAGGCGGCCAGAAACACTGTGGCCGCGACGTCGCGAAGATAATTCCCCGACGCCGAGGCGGCGCCGGCCGCTGCGGGCGAACCGCTCTGCGCCAGCCGCCAGAACATACAGACCACAGCGGTGACGCCGAAGCCGGCCAGCGCACCGGCCGCATGGAACGGCCAAGTCAGCCAGATCATCAGTTGGCCGCCTACCAGCAGCGGGATGACCGGTATGACGTAGCCGGCCTCGCGCAGCCTGCGCACCACCTCGTGCGTCGCCAGCGGCATCGCGGCAGCGACCAGCAGTACCCACAGATACCGGTCCCAAATCAGGATCGCGACGATGGTGAACGCGAGGACGGCACCCACGGCGATCGCCGCCGGAAGGTTTCGCCCTGCCCGCGACTTCTTCGGCTTCTTCGGCGGTGGCTCGTGCACCGAACCCCCGGCCGGGGTGTCTGCGGGGGTGTCGGTCTCTGCCACGGACGTCGTCTGCTGAGCGGCCGCTAGACCTCCAGCAGTTCGCCTTCCTTGTGCTTGACCAGCTCATCGATCTGGGTCACGTACTGCTGGGTGGCCTTGTCGAGGTCCTTCTCGGCGCGCGAGACCTCGTCCTCACCGGCTTCGCCGTCCTTGCGGATGCGGTGCAGCTCCTCCATCGCCTTGCGGCGGATGTTGCGCACCGACACCCGGGCGTCCTCGCCTTTGGCTTTGGCCTGCTTGACCAGCTCGCGGCGGCGTTCCTCGGTGAGCTGGGGTACCGCGACCCGGATCAGGGTGCCGTCGTTGGTGGGGTTCACCCCGAGGTCCGACTTGCGGATCGCAGACTCGATATTTCCAAGCTGGCTGGCCTCATACGGCTTGATGATGACCAGCCGTGCTTCGGGGACGTTGATGCTGGCCAGCTGGGTGATCGGGGTGGCCGCACCGTAGTAGTCGATCACGATGCGGTTGAACATGCTGGGGTTCGCCCGGCCGGTCCGGATGGTCGACAGGTCGTCGCGACTGACCGACACGGCCTTTTCCATCTTCTCTTCGGCGTCGAAGAGAGTCTCGTCAATCATTTTCCGCCGCTCCTCCTCATCGCTGCGCTCTGCATCGTCGTCGGCGGGCAATTTCCGCCGCTCCTCCTCATCGCTACGCTCTGCATCGTCGTCGGCGGGCAATTCCGCGCCGCTGCTCCCTTCAACTGGTAACCAGTGTTCCGATTTTCTCACCCGCAACCGCCCGGGCGATATTGCCATCGGTCAGCAGGTTGAAAACCAGGATCGGCATCCGATTGTCCATGCACAAGCTGAATGCGGTGGCGTCGGCCACCCGCAGACCTCGGTCGATGACCTCACGGTGGGTGATCGCGGTGAACAGCTCAGCCCCCGGGTTGACCCGCGGATCCTCGGCGAACACCCCGTCGACGGCCTTGGCCATCAACACCACCTCGGCGCCGATCTCCAAAGCCCGCTGCGCGGCGGTCGTGTCGGTGGAGAAATACGGCAGTCCCATGCCGGCGCCGAAGATCACCACCCGTCCCTTCTCCAAGTGGCGACGCGCCCGCAACGGAAGGTACGGCTCGGCAACCTGGCCCATGGTGATCGCCGTCTGGACCCGGGTGACGATACCCTCCCTTTCCAGAAAATCTTGCAGCGCAAGGCTATTCATGACCGTGCCGAGCATGCCCATGTAGTCCGAACGGGTCCGTTCCATGCCGCGCTGTTGAAGTTGCGCGCCGCGAAAGAAGTTGCCGCCGCCGATCACCACGGCAACCTGCACACCGGTGCGGACCACTTCGGCGATCTGGCGCGCAACCTGCGCCACTACATCGGGATCCAGGCCGACCTCCCCGCCGCCGAACATCTCACCGCCGAGTTTGAGCAGCACGCGGGTGTATTTGGCACGGCTCGCCGAAGCGTCGCTGGAGTTCCGGCTATCCGGTGAAAATGAGTGGGCGCCGTTGGCGCTCGTCGGCTCCTGCTCCGTCATCGAACTCCTCGCCTGAAACGACGCCATCCAGCTGTGCCCGCGACGGCTATCCCCCAATAGCCGGGTCCATCCTGCCTTATGGCCCGTCGATGCGTCCCGGGAGTCGAGGTCTTTGAGGCACTCGAATCAATCGGGCATCAAGCGGCCGGTCAGCTCAGCGATATCGGGGCCGTAGCTGGAAGTACTGCTCGCTACGGCGACGCGGTGAGTCCCCGGGTAGCCGGTCCCTCCAAGAGCTTGCCGTCCGGGGCGAAGCGTGATCCATGCAGCGGGCAATCCCAAGATTCGTCGACGTCGTTCCAATTCACGATGCCACCCAGATGTGGGCATACAGGCGAAACATGTTGCTGGACACCGTCAACCGTGCATTGCGCCTGCAGCCGCCACGGCGGTCCGGTAACCACGCCCCCGCCGTTGCGCACCGAAGCGCCAGAACGTGCAATCGGCGCAAGCCAACCTTTGGTCATATGAAATCCCACCTCGAGATTGGCCGCCAGCGCCGTGCTGAGCCCGGTTATCTCGTGGGGACTCCACGCCGCGAACGCGCGGGCCCAGTCCATCCGCCCACCCAGGATCCGGCCGCTGAGGATCAGTGCGGCGGCTACCCCGGCGGTCAACCCCCATTTGTTGAAACCTGTTGCAACAAACAGCTTTTCGTTGCCAGGTAGAACCGGTCCCACATACGGTAATCGGTCGATGGGCGTGTAGTCCTGCGCGGACCAGTGGTGTGTTACCACGGCACCGGGAAAGTGCGTCTGCGCCCAGGCCGACAACTCGTTGACCTCCGCGGTCGGACTTTTGCGTCCCACGGTGTGGCCGGCGCCGGCAACAACAAGCCGCTCGCCGCCGTCGAAGGGCGCGTAGCGCACCGATCTGGTCGGCGAGCCGGCGGACAGGAACATCGACCGAGGGATCTCACCAGGAACGTCGAACGCGAAAGAGTACGACCTACTCGGTTTCAGCCTGGCGAAGAAGCCGCCGCGATCCAAAATCGGGACTCCAGTAGCCAGCACGCACTGCCCGGCGTCAACGGTCACCTCGCCCGCTGTGCTGCGTACCTGCAGCTGCACTCCGTCGCGATGTTGCGACACCGAGCGCACCCGGCACCCTTCGACCAGTCGGCCGCCCCGCTCGTTGATTTCCGCAATCAGGCTGTCCAGCAGCGGCATCGGGTCGAATTGGGCCTGATCGGCCAAGCGGACACCACCGTGGTACGGAAATGGGACGCCCGCGTCGTCGTCCCATTCGGTGTCCAGACCGGCAAGCCGCGCGGCGGCCAACTCGGCACGCGCGGACGGCACTTCCGTTGCGGACTGCGCGTAGGTGTAGGCGTCTTCCCGTTGCACAGGGATCTTGTTCATCACGCAATATCGCAGCAGCCAGTCTTGACCTTCACGGTTGCCTTGGACGTATTCACGAGCGATGTCCGTCCCATGGCGCGCCACGATTTTCGACAAGTTTCTGCCTTGCAGCAGGCTTATCTTGCCGGTGGTGTTGCCGGTGGTCACCGCGCCCGCGGTGCGGGCCTCCAGCACCAACAGGTCTTTGCCGGCTCTGGCCAGCAGGACAGCGGTCACCAGGCCGGCTATCCCCGCGCCGACCACGACCACGTCGGCGGTTGGCTTTTCCAGAGCGGACCTGTTTTGCCGGCCGTCCCGGCCGGCCAGCCACAATGAAGATGTCATTCTGGTCCGCATACCCGGCCGTCTAGGAGCGGAAACGCCGGCGTCGCGCCGCCGAGACCGAGCGCCGTGTGCGGCGTCACACCTGCTTAAGCCCGCCGCTCCACCAGCGATGGAAGGCCTGCGCAGTGTCCTCGACGCTGATTTTAGGTTTGGCCGCTCGGCGCCACGGGAATCCCGCCCATCGCGGTGCGGTAGGGCAACGATCCATGCGCCTGAGCCCGGACCCGACCGGTCGTCGGCCGGTGACCGAGGCAGTATTGACGTTCAGCCAGAGGAGGACTCGATGTCAGACGACAAGAACAGTGGGCCCGAGGAAGCCATCAAGGGTGTTGTCGAGGGCGCCAAGGGCCTGGCCAAAGAGGCCGTCGGCAGCGTGGTAGGCAACAAGGACCTCGAGGAAGAGGGCGAGGCTCAGCAGGACAAGGCGCAAGCGCAGCGCGACGCTGCAAAGAAGGAAGCCGAAGCCGAGTCAGCTCGCGCCGGGGCCGACACGGCGGAGAAGCGTCAGGAATCTCACCAGAATTAAATCGTCAGTCATCAGGGCCCAGTCTATTATGGACCGGGCCCTGATGCTTATCCACGACCGAAACCTGGTGGTTGGCAGCTACTTTCCTTCACAACTCAGCCGAATAACGGCAAAGCCCTTTTACGCGCCAGTGCATTCATACCGCTCTGAATACTGTCTTCGACCTCTTGATACTTGCGATCCACGTATTCATCGTCATCGGCGCGAGCCAGGTCATGATCAAGCTCGATAGCCGGCATGAATCGCGTCCTGATCTTGGCCGGCAACGGCAGTTGCGGCAGTGCGGCCGGGGCAATTCCCCATGGCAACGAGATCGCCAGCGGAAAAACTTTCAGTCTCAACAGTTTGTCCAGTCGCAGTGCGTGCGAAAGCCGGTCCCCGCGGATCAGAACCGGCATCGCGTCGGCCCCGCCGACCGTCGCGATCGGCACGATAGGTACTCCGGCACGGATCGCCATTTTCACAAAGCCTTTGCGACCCGCCAAGTTCGCCCGGTCACGCTCACTCCAGGGCCGCAACGAATCCACCTCGCCGCCGGGCCACAGTGCCACGTCATGCCCTTCGGCCAGTGCGGTCGCGATAGCGTCCGGAGCCGCGGGCAACACGCCCATCGAACGGAAGTACTGCCCGAACCCCGGTATGGCCATCAGCGCGTCGTGGGCCGTTCCGTGCAGGGTGCGCTCGGGCCCGAACCGCCGCCACCACTGAAAGCCGACAGTCCAGGCGTCCCACACGAATGGTGCGCCGGAGTGAATGCCGATCAGCAAGACAGGCGGACCTCCGACATTTTCCCAACCGTCTATCTCCATCCGAAACCAGTAATCCACCAACAGGTTCCAGAAAAACTTGTGGCGTTGTAGCGTCGTCTCATCCTGACCGCTTAGGTCCCATTCACCTGCTCGTTCAGCGACCCACCCGCTCAGCCCACCGCCCTCGCCATGACGTTGCTTCTCCAGCGCGGTCCGCGCCTTTACGGCTTGGTGTCGCGCCTGTTTGCGTACCTCAGGGGCCCTATGATCGCTAGAACTCATGCATGCTCCAAGAATCGCGTATTTTTGGCGATACCCGTTCGCTCCGGCCTGAAACACTTTTGCGTGGCATCGGCAGTGACTGCCGGAAACGAACCGCGCTCGACTCAAAGGTCCAGACGCCCCTTCGCTGACGGCGATTAGCTGCTCGCTGCCACGGGTAGCCGGGCAGTACATGTAGCCGCAGCTTGCGGAACCAATGCGCGCTACCAGCGGCCATGCAACGCGCAAGTGATTCAGAGAGGAACAGACGATGAGTTATTGCGCCCCAACAGCAAGACCCGCCCGGTACTCAAGCCCTGATGGAGCCTCGTCCTGATTGCGGTGAAGACAGCTACCGCGGTTCAGGCAGGCTTTTTGGAAAGAAAGCCGTCATCACCGGTGGTGACAGCGGCATTGGACGCGCCGTGGCCATTGCCTTCGCGCGCGAAGGTGCGGACGTACTGATCTCCTACCTCGACGAAGACGACGACGCCAGAGACGTCGCCCGATACGTCGAGGACGCCGGCCAGAAATGTGTATTGGTTCCCGGTGATCTGTCCGACCCGGCGCACTGCCGAGCGGTCATCGACCGCGCGGCAAAAGAATTCGGCGGCAAGATCGACGTGCTCGTCGTCAACGCCGCCTTTCAGATGATGCACCAGTCCCTCGACGAGATCAGCGACGAGGAATGGGAGTACACCTTCAGGTTGAACGTCGGTGCCTACTTCTACCTCGCCAAGGCCGCGCTCCCGTTCATGGGTCCGGGATCGTCGATCATCGGAAGTTCATCGGTCAACTCTGATAGCCCTAACCCCACGCTGGCCCCCTATGCGGCCACCAAGGCTGCCATCGCGAACTTCTCGGCCAGCCTGGCACAGCTGCTGGGCGACAAAGGGATTCGCGTCAACAGTGTGGCGCCCGGCCCGGTCTGGACGCCGCTGATCCCATCGACTATGCCCGAAGAAAAAGTGAAGTCGTTCGGGGACAACGTCCCGCTGGGCCGTGCCGGTCAACCGGCCGAGCTGGCCCCGGTCTACGTTTTGCTTGCCTCAGACGACGCCAGCTATGTCTCCGGAGCCCGGATCGCCGTCACCGGCGGGCGGCCGATCCTCTAGGCCAAGCCGGCCTCAGCGATCAGGCCGGCACGGAGTCGGTGTCCCGGTCCCACGCACGGTGCTTGGCCAGCGCAGATACGAAGTCTTCGAAGAATTGCTCGGGGATGGAGTCCTCGGCCGCAGTGGTCGACACCACACCTGCGGAGGTCACAACCTTTTCGCCGTCGGCGAGTGGCTGGTCGACTCCGGCCTTGCGGAGCAGCTTGATTCCGGCCCCGGATGCCGCCACGGCTTTGAGGTGCTTGTAGGCCTCGGTGACGAAATGCAATGCGTACCCGTCGTTGCCAAGTGTCTCTACCGACTCCGGCCCGCATGGCACCACGACCGCGTCGTAGAGCACCGACGCCACACTCGTGAAAGATCGGTCGACTGCGACTTCGCCGCCCGACCCACCCGACAGCGTTCCGCCCGCGCTGGGCGCCAGCACCTCGGGTATCGCGCCCCGTTTCCGCAGCACCTCAACGATGCGCTCGACCCCGCGCACGTCGACGCCGTCAGCGGCCAGCACGGCGATCTTGCGTGTTTCGATGCTGTCGGTGGCAGTGCTGAGTTGCGAAAGCGCCGGAGAGGCCGGCATTTTGTCGTCGACCTCCTGTTCGCTCGGTGCAGGCAGGCCGACTTCCCCGGCGACCCGGACCGCGAGGTCGTGGTCGACCAGGTTCAGCTGGTCGATGACGCGCGAGCGGACTTCCACGGTCTCGACGTGACCGAGCTCGAAAGCGAACGCAGCCACGATGTGCTTGGCTTCGACCGCAGACATGCTCTTCCAGAACATCCGTGCCTGGCTGTAGTAGTCCTGAAAGCTCTTGGCACGTTCGCGGATCTTGTGCCCTTCCACTTTCTCGGTGTAGTGCCGGAAGACGTCTTCGTCGGCCAGCGCGGGACAACCTCCACTCAGCGAGTTCTTGAAGTAGCTCGTCTTGCCGACCGGAATCGTGCTCTGGCCGTAGCCGTCCCGTTGGTTGTTGCGGACATCGGCGACCGGCCGGTTCACCGGTAGATGAGCGAAGTTCGGGCCGCCCAGACGAATCAGCTGGGTATCGAGGTAGGAGAAGTTGCGGGCCTGCAGTAGCGGATCGTTGGTGAAGTCGATGCCGGGCACCACGTTGGCGGTGCAGAAGGCGACCTGTTCGGTCTCGGCGAAAAAATTGTCCGGGTTGCGGTTGAGCACCATCTTGCCCACCGGTTGGACCGGAACTTGTTCTTCGGGAATGATTTTCGTCGCGTCGAGCAAATCAAACGCAAAGTTGAATTCGTCGCTCTCCGGCACCAGCTGTACGCCGAGCTCCCATTCGGGGTACTGACCCGCCTCGATGGCCTCCCACAAGTCGCGCCGGTTGAAATCCGGGTCCTTGCCGGCGACCTTCTGGCATTCGTCCCAGATCAGCGAGTGCACGCCGAGCCGCGGCTTCCAGTGGAATTTGACGAAGATGCCTTCGCCCTTGGCGTTGACGAAGCGGAACGTGTGCACGCCGAAGCCTTGCATCATTCGATAGCTGCGCGGCAGCGCCCGATCCGACATCAGCCAGAGGATCGTGTGCAACGTTTCGGGCTGCAGCGATACGAAGTCCCACAACGTGTCGTGCGCGGATTGCGCCTGCGGAATCTCATTGTGCGGCTCCGGCTTGACCGCATGCACGAAGTCGGGGAACTTGATGCCGTCCTGGATGAAGAACACCGGGAAGTTGTTACCGACCAGGTCGTAGTTGCCTTGTTCGGTGTAGAACTTGGTGGCGAAGCCCCGCACGTCGCGCACCGTGTCAGCTGATCCGCGGGAGCCGGCCACGGTGGAGAACCGCACGAATACCGGTGTCTGCGTGCCAGGCGTGGTCAGAAATTTCGCGGCGGTATAGCCGGCCAGTGAGTCGTCGTACGGTTCGAAATACCCGTACGCGCCGGCGCCGCGCGCATGCACCACCCGTTCCGGGATCCGCTCATGGTCGAAGTGGTTGATTTTTTCCCGCGCGTGAAAATCCTCCAGCAGTGTGGGACCGCGTTCGCCAACGGTCAGCGAGTCGTCGGTGTGGTCGACACGAACGCCCTGCTGTGTTGTCAGGTGCCCCGTCGCGCCGTCGACCCGGTAGTCCTGGAGCTGCTGCTGCTTCGCATCTGCATCTTTGGATGCCATCGCGCGTTCCCTTCCGCACTAGAAATTTCAAACCTGTTCGATTGCAAGATCGTTGAGGCGCTCAACAGCCCCGGACTTGGCGGTTGCGCTTCTTGATTGCGTCGACCAACTGCGACTTGTCCATCGTGGACCGCCCGGGTATGTCGAGCCGGCGGGCAATGTCGACCAGGTGCTTCTTGCTGGCGTTGGCGTCGACACCTTCGGCGGAGGGGATCGGGTTGCGTAAACCACCCCGCTCGGCGCGCGCATCCGATGGGCCTTTCTTTTTCTTGGGAAGCCAACGGTCGCCGACTTTTTCGAAACTGCGCTTGAGCGCCGAGTACGCGACCCGGTGGGCGCGCTCTTCGCTGCCGTACTCGTCGGCCGCGGCGTCGTGCGCCTTGGTGAAGGTGCGTTGCGCTTTGGCGTTCGACCGCTCCAACGTGCTGGGCAGCTCGTCGGCCTTGGGCTTACCGCCCTTTGTTGTCTTCGGCATGGCTAACCTTTCGAGCTCGGTGTCGTCAACCCTCGGCCGACTGCTGCGCCATTGCGTAGGCAAGTTGCAGAAAGTCGGCTCCGGCCAGCGCGGTGAAACTGCCTGCGATCAAACGGGTGAACCTCGGTGCGAAGATCAGTCCGATGACCAACGCGGTCGCCATCCACATGTCCAGGCAGAACGGACACGTGAGGAGCTCCCCCAAGCTGTGCCGAAGCTGGCTGGAGTGCCGCGTTTCCTCATGCACTTCTGCCGGACCGGCGGTGCCTGCATAGTGGACGAACGGAGCCCTGATCGGGCTGGTCACCGCATCTTTGCTGAGCGTGCGCGAAAGCTTGTGTGCGCCAAGGCTAACGATCAAAAGGTCCTGCAACCGCCACCGCTCGGGCAGCGTGCGTCCGGTGGCTGCCGCGGTTACTCCGGCCAATGTGACGATGCCGCTGTAGACGCCCATAATGGCAAGGTAGCCGCTCAGCGGGCGTGGGTCATCGCCGCGATACGTTGCGGCCTCGTGACGCGCACGCCGTGCCGCGTCGTCGGCAATTTGGCGCATGTTGCCCACTTGCACTCCTCGGCAGATTCCCGCCCACGGGTTACCCACCCCGGACGCCGGGCAACCAGGTATCCCGGTTGGCTGTGGGACTGGCTGTGTTATCCGGTCATGGCCGGGGTACCCACCATGTGCTCCGAATCAACCGGAAGGTCTAGCTGCGATGGTGCAACCCGCCGTCCTTTTCGACGTCGACGGGACGTTGGTCGACTCCAACTTTCATCACGTGGTGGCCTGGCACCATGCATTTCTCGATGTCGGCGAGGAAGTACCGTGCTGGCGGATCCTCGGCCTCATCGGGCGCTCAGGCTCGGACCTGGTCCGCGTCCTGCTGGGCGACGAGCTGGCCGATGCGCACGGCTCGCATGTCGAGAAGCTGCACACTAAATACTTCGTCGGCTCCGCCCAGCTCATACGTCGCCTCCCCGGTGCGCGAGAATTGCTCGAGGCCGTCGCAGAACGAGGCTGGCGAACGGTGCTCGCCACGTCGGCCGGCGAGGAAGAGCTGGCGGTGCTGCGAAGCGCCCTCGACGCCGACGACCTGGTGTCTGCGGTGACGTCGTCGGCCGACGCTGAGCACGCAAAGCCGCATCCGGACATCGTCACTACCGCGCTTGGACGCATTGAGGCCGACCCCGCCGAGGCGATATTTCTCGGCGACGCCATTTGGGATGTGCTCGCGGCCCGACGCGCCGGTGTCCCGGCCGCTGCGGTGCTCAGTGGCGGGATCACCCGCGAGGCCTTGGAACATGCCGGCGCGGTGGCCATCTATGCCGGGCCACTCGAGGTGCATGAGCATCTCGACGAGTTCGCCCAACTCATTGGGACGTGACGGCTTTCGCCGCTTGCCGGTCAGCCCAAGTGTGCGGACAGTAGCCAGGCCGGCACGGATTTGCGCCCGTTGCCTTCGTCGCGTACCTCTTTGAAGGGAAACTCGGGGTGATCGATGTCGCCGAAGTTGGCGTGAATCCGGGCCGGACGGATCTCGTCGATGACCCAGTACTTCGAGACCACGTCACGCAGCTCGTCTTCGGTGACCGGGTTGGCCGGACCGCCGTCGCCCGTCCTGGCGAAGACCAACACGAAGTACGACGCGCCCGGCGCAGCGGCCCGGACGATCGAGCGCTGGTAGCCGTCTCGTAGCTCAACAGGCATGGAATGGAACAACGTGCTGTCCACGATGGTGTCGAATCGGCCGTCGTAGCCGGTAAACGCGGAAATGTCGGCCACCTCGAACGAGGCTGTCGTCAGCCCCTGCCTGGCGGCCTCGGCCTTGGCCAAGGCGATCGCGGTGGGCGAGGCGTCCAATCCCACCGTGTTGTGCCCCAGGGCGGCCATGTGCAGCGCCAGCGCCGCCTCGCCGCAGCCGGCGTCGAGCACGTCACCCGTGATCTTGCCCTGGTCGATGAGCGCGGCAATCTCCGGTTGCGGCTCTCCGAGACTCCAGGGCGGTCGAACGCCCGCCCCGATCTGGGTGGCCTCGCCGCGGTAGGCCGGGTCAAAGTCAAAATCGAATTCCTGAGCTTCAGTCATACCCCAGATATATCAACAGGGCTGATATGTGTCAAGATCGTTGATATGGGCACAACTGAGGACGCGCCGCTTGGCTACCTGTTACACCAGGCGATGTCGACGCTGAGACCCGAGGTGGCCGCCGCGCTGAGCCCGCTTGGTATCTCGCTGCCCGAATTCGTTTGCATGCGAATGCTATCCATGAGCCCGGGAGCGTCCAGCGCCGAGTTGGCCCGGCTGGGCAACGTCTCGCCGCAGGCGATGAACACGGTGCTGCACCGGTTGGAGAACGCACAGATGGTGAGCCGGCCCGCGTCGGTGGCGTCCGGCCGTGCGCTTCCGGCGTCGCTCACCGGCGACGGTCGGTCGCTGTTGCGACGCGCCGAGGCTGCCGTGCGGCAGGCCGACGCCCGCGTGTTGGCCAAGCTGTCGCCAGCAGAACGGCGCGAGTTCAAACGGATGCTGGCGGCACTGGCTCCCGACTAACGTCTTGGATGCGCGCCCACGGTCGGGCGTCTTCGAGTTCGTAGGCCACTTCCAGCAACCGGGCTTCCTGTCCCGTCGGCGCAGAGAACATCATCCCCACCGGCAACCCGTTGGCGGACATCGCCAGGGGCAACGAGATGGCGGGTTCACCGGTGACGTTGTGCAACGGGGTGTATGCCACCCACTCCTCCAGGCGATCGATGATCTGCTGATAGTCCGCGGTCGGGTCGAGATACCCGATCCGCGGCGGCTCGTCGGCCAACGTCGGGGTCAGCACCAGGTCATAGCTGCGAGCCAGCCGTACCGTATACCGCCGGGCGCGAGCCAACCGCACGAGCGCCAGCGGAATGCGGTGCAGATTGCGCCGCGCGTGCCGATCCAGGCCGCGTGTCAAGTTGTCGAGTCGATTGACGTCGAACCCGTTGATGTCGTGCCGGTTCTGCTGGATCTGGCCCATCGCCAGCAGCCCCCAGTACAGCACAAAGTCGGAGGCGAAACTGTCTGGTACCGGTGGCTTTTCGAGATGATCGATGCGGTGGCCCAGTTCTTCGAGCAGCCCCGCCGACTTCAGCGTCAGCTCGCGCATTTCGGGGGTGCATTCCCGCAACAGCGAACGCGTGACGACGGCGACCCGCAATCGCTGCGCGCCGGCGTGCGCTACGTCGCCGATCGGCGGCAGTTTCGGCGCGCGCCAAACGCGTTCGGCCTCACGGTAAAACGCCGCAGTGTCGCGGACCGATCGGCTGAGCACGCCGTTGGCCACGACGCGAATCGGCATCCGGCTCACCTCTTTGTCCAGCGGCAGCCGGCCGCGCGACGGCTTCAGGCCGACAAGTCCGTTGCAGGACGCAGGAATTCGGATCGAGCCGCCGCCGTCGTTGGCATGAGCGATCGGCACTGCGCCGGCCGCGACGAACGCGCCGGAACCCGACGACGAGGCGCCGGCGGTGTGGTCGGTGTTCCACGGATTACGCACCGACCCGAGCCGTGGGTGCTCGGCCGAGGCGCTGAATCCATACTCCGACAGCTGGGTCTTGCCCAGTGGTATCAGCCCGGTGGCCAGGTATGTCCGCGCGAAATCGCTGTCGGCCTGCGCGGGGCGCGGCGGCCAGGCGTCGGTGCCCCGCATCGTCGGCAGCCCGGCGACGTCGACGTTGTCCTTCACGAAGGTCGGCACCCCGCTGAAGAAGCCGGGCTTCGGCGGCGCTTCAGCTTGGGCGCGGGCCCGGTCGAATGCCTGGTACGCCAACCCGTTTAGGGCGGGGTTGACCGCCTCGGTACGGGCGATGGCGGCCTCGACGACCTCGGCCCTGCCGACGCGGCCAGATGTGAGCGCCTCGACCACACCGACGGCATCGAGCTGACCGAGCGCGTCGTCTCCGAATGCGTGAACGTGTCGCATTCGGCTGATGCTACTGCTGGCCGACCTCGAAGCGGACGAACCGCGTCACGGTGACCCCGGCGTCGTCGAGCAGCGCCTTGACCGTCTTCTTGTTGTCCGACACCGAGGGCTGCTCGAGCAGCACGACGTCCTTGAAGAATCCGCCCAGCCGGCCTTCGACGATCTTGGGCAGTGCGTGCTCGGGCTTGCCCTCCGCGCGTGAGGTCTCCTCGGCGATGCGTCGCTCGCTGGCCACCACGTCCTCCGGCACGTCTTCGCGGGTGAGGTAGCGAGCCTTGAGCGCGGCGATCTGCAGCGCGGCAGCGTGCGCCGCCTGTGTGTCGTCACCGGTGTATTCGACCAGCACGCCGACGCCCGGGGGCAGGTCGGCGGCTCGCTTGTGCAGGTAGGTCTCCACGGTTCCGTCGAAGTACGCGACCCGGCGCAGTTCGAGCTTCTCGCCGATCTTGGCGGACAGCTCGGCGATGGCCTGCTCGACGGTAGTTGTCGCCAGATCGCCGGGAATGGGAGCCGCCTTCAGGGCGTCGACGTCGGTCGCTTTGGCCGCAGCCGCGGCGCTCACCACCTCGTCGGCGAGCTTCTGGAACTCCGCGTTCTTGGCGACGAAGTCGGTCTCGCTGTTCAGCTCGATCAGTGCGCCGCCCTTGGCGGCGACCAGGCCCTCTGCGGTGGCCCGTTCGGCGCGCTTGCCGACGTCCTTGGCGCCCTTGATCCGTAACGCCTCGACGGCCTTGTCGAAGTCGCCGTCGCTTTCGGCCAGTGCGTTCTTGCAGTCGAGCATGCCGGCGCCGGTCAGCTCGCGAAGACGTTTGACGTCGGCAGCGGTGAAGTTGGCCATCTCAGCCCTCCGTGGGGGTTGATTCGGTTGCCACCGCGGCGGCCTGTTCGGCCGGCGCGGCTGACGCGGTCGCCGAAGCCAGCAGTTCCTGCTCCCATTCGGCCAGCGGCTCGGCGGCTTCGGCTTCGGGCTTGCCGTCGCCGCGGCCGACACCGGCGCGCGCCTGCAGGCCCTCGGCCACCGCCGACGCGATCACCTTGGTCAGCAGGGCCGCCGAGCGGATTGCGTCGTCGTTGCCCGGGATCGGGTAGTCGACCAGGTCGGGGTCGCAGTTGGTGTCCAGGATCGCGATAACCGGGATGCCCAGCTTGCGGGCCTCACCGACGGCGATGTGCTCCTTGTTGGTGTCGACCACCCAGACTGCCGACGGGACCTTGTTCATGTCGCGGATACCGCCCAAGCTGCGTTCCAGCTTGTTCTTCTCGCGGGTCAGCCCCAGGATCTCCTTCTTGGTGCGACCCTCGAAGCCGCCGGTCTGCTCCATCGCCTCGAGCTCCTTGAGCCGCTGCAGGCGCTTGTGCACGGTCTGGAAGTTGGTGAGCATGCCGCCCAGCCAGCGCTGGTTGACGTACGGCATGCCGACGCGGGTCGCCTCGGCGGCGACGGACTCCTGCGCCTGCTTCTTGGTGCCGACGAACAACACCGTGCCGCCGTGGGCGACGGTCTCCTTGACGAACTCGTACGCCTTGTCGATGAAGGTCAGCGTCTGCTGCAGGTCGATGATGTAGATGCCGTTGCGGTCGGTGAAAATGAACCGCTTCATCTTGGGGTTCCAACGACGGGTCTGGTGCCCGAAGTGGGTGCCGCTGTCAAGCAGCTGCTTCATGGTGACTACGGCCATGGTTATGCCTTACTTGTGTCGGTTGTCGCCTGGCATCGGGTGAAGCCGGGCCCTGGCGCCTGCTGCGATGCCGGACCCAGCCAGGAAAAACCTGGTCGGGACCGCCCGGCACGTGGTGCGAACTCCTAGTGGGACGGGAGCTGCGGTGCAGACGCGCGAAGTCAGCCCGCGAACGAGCTGCGACCAGGAGTTTACACCGACTCAGCAGGTGGTTTTTCCACAGCTCCTGCGGCCGTGACTGGCGCTCTTCTCGGCGTCGCGCTGAACTCTGTCCGTGCGATGGGCAGCGCTGATCCTGATCGTGGGACTGCTCAGTGCCACACCGGCGGCTGCCGACGACACTCGCCTGGATTGGCCGTTGCGCCCGCCACCGGCCGTCACCCGGGCATTCGACGCCCCGTCGCCGGACTGGCATCCCGGTCATCGCGGTGTGGACCTGGCCGGTACCGCCGGCCAACCGGTATACGCCGCGGGCGCCGCGACCGTGGTGTTCGCCGGAATACTGGCCGGACGGCCGGTGGTGTCATTGGCTCACCCCGGCGGATTGCACACCAGCTATGAGCCGGTCCGGGCGGCCGTACGGGTCGGCCAGCCGGTGACGGCCCAAACTGTGATCGGTGAGCTGGCCGCGGGGCATCTCGGCTGCCGGGCGGCAGCGTGTTTGCATTGGGGCGCGATGTGGGGTGCGGCGGCGGGTGCCCGCTATGTCGATCCGCTGGGTCTGCTGAAGTCGACCCCGGTCCGGCTCAAACCGCTGCACGGCTGAGACCGGCCGACGGGATCAAGCCGGGCTGCTCAACTTTGGCAACAGCCGCCACAGGAGCCTCTACGCGGGTGGATAGGGTTTGCGCCCGCCTCTCAGCGACAAGCCCGTATCGAGGCGGTGACCAGCGGGAACACCGATTGTCGCTCGGAGGTGGGCACTTCGGCTCTCCCCCGGCACAGATGCTGTTGCGGCGCATGTGATTTACCTGTTGCGGCGCATGTGGCTTCGCCGGTGTCGAGCGAGGTCAGGCCGACGATCAGGCCCGGGGATGCGCCTGATCGTGCACTGCCCGCAGCCGGGATACCGCGACGTGGGTATAGAGCTGGGTGGTCGCCAAACTCGCATGGCCGAGCAGCTCCTGGACAACGCGCAGGTCAGCGCCGCCCTCGAGCAAGTGCGTGGCCGCGCTGTGCCGCAGTCCGTGCGGCCCCATGTCCGGCGCGCCGTTCACCGCGGCGACGGTCTGATGCACGACAGTGCGGGCCTGCCGTACGTCGAGTCGCCGGCCCCGCGCACCCAGCAGCAGTGCCGGGCCCGACTCCGCGTTCGCCATCTTGGGGCGCCCGTCGGTCAGCCAGGCGTCGAGCGCCTCGGCGGCCGGCATCCCGAACGGCACGCTGCGCTGCTTGTTGCCCTTACCGAGCACTTGCAGCAGCCGATACCGGGTGTTTACGTCGTCGATGTCCAAGCCGCACAGTTCGCTCACTCGGATTCCGCTGGCATACAACATCTCGACGATGAGTCGGTCCCGCAACGCCAACGGATCACCTTGCTGGGCACCCGATTTAGCGGCGGCCATGGCGTCTAGGGCTTGGTCCTGACGCAGCACCGCCGGCAGGGTGCGGTGGGCCTTGGGAACCTGTAGCCGAGCGGCCGGATCCCCGGTCAGCAGGCCGCGCCGCGCCGCCCACGCGGTGAACGTTTTGACCGACGAGGTACGCCGCGCCAGCGTCGTGCGGGCGGCACCCGCGATGGCTGCGCTGGACAGCCATGACCGCAGCAGGAGCAGGCTCAATCCGTCCAGGCCGACACCGCGGGCATCAAGGTAGGCGAACAGCGAACGCAGGTCGGCCAGATACGCGCGACGAGTGTGCGCTGAACGAAGGCATTGCAGGTCCAGGTACTCGTCGAACTCCTCGAGGATCGCCTGCACTCCCCCACGGTCGCAGGCATCAGCCGCTGGGCCTTAGTCGACGCGCCGAAGTGTTTCCGGGGTGAGATCTTTGCGCGCCGGATAGCCGTCGACAGCCATGATCAGGTCCGCTTCGGCGAGCAGCGTGCGCAGCACGTGGACGATGCCGTCCACGCCGCCGAGCGCCAACCCATACGCGTAGGGACGGCCCACCCCTACCGCGGTCGCGCCCAGTGCCAGGGCCTTGATGACGTCGGCCCCGCTGCGGACCCCCGAGTCGAACAGCACCGGCAGCCCGTCGGCCGCCTCGACGACACCGGGCAGGCAATCCAGGGCGGGCAATCCGCCGTTGGCCTGGCGGCCGCCGTGGTTGGAGCAGTAGATGCCATCGACCCCGCCGTCCCTGGCCCGGCGGGCGTCATCGGGATGGCAGATGCCCTTGACGATCAGCGGCAGCTTGGTCAACGACCGCAGCCACGGCAGGTCATCCCAGGTCAACGGGTTGCCGAATTGCTGCACCCAGGCCAACACGGCACCCTGCGGGTCTTCCTCCGGCGGGTGTTGCAGGCCGGCGCGAAAGACCGGGTCGCTGGTGTAGTTGCTCAGGCAGTGGCCGCGCAACTGCGGGAAGTTCGACGTGCTCAAGTCCCGCGGGCGCCAGCCGGTGACCCAGGTGTCGAGGGTGACGACGATGCCCTTGAAGCCGGCCGCCTCGGCGCGATGCACCAAGCTGGCGGCCAGTTCGCGGTCGGTCGGGGTGTACAGCTGAAAAAATCCGGGGGTGTCGCCGAATTCGGCGGCAAGATCCTCCATCGGGTCGACGGTCAGCGTCGATGCGACCATCGGCACACCGGTGCGGGCCGCCGCACGGGCGGTAGCCAAATCACCGTGGCCGTCCTGAGCACACAGGCCGATGACCCCGATCGGGGCCATGAACAGCGGGGACGGCAACGTCAGGCCGAACATCTCGACGGACAGGTCCCGTTGTTTGGCCCCGACGAACATGCGCGGGATCAGGCCCCAGCGTTCAAACACCTCGCAGTTGACCCGCTGCGTGCGCTCGTCACCGGCTCCTCCGGCGACGTAGGACCACACCGACGGCGGCAGGGCCAACTCGGCCCTGGCCGCCAATTCCGCGAAGACCATCGGCAGCGGTGGCGCCACCCCGGCCAGGCCCTGAAAGTAGATCTCGTTCTGGTAGTCGCCGAATGCCATGCGTTAGAGGATGCCAGCCGGACGGTGGGGCTGACGACCCCTTACCGGGCCCCGGTCTCCGCCGCGGCGAGTTCCTTCTTCCACTGGCGGAAGGTCTCTTCGGTGCGCCCGCGGCGCCAATAGCCCGAGATCGACGAGGCCCATTTCTTCTCCACGCCGCGGTCTTTGCGGATGAAAGGACGCAGGTTATGCATGACGACCTGCGCCTCGCCGTGGATGAAGACGTGCACCTGTCCCGGCAACCACAACGTGGTGGTGACCGCCTCGATCAACGGCGCGAAATCGCCGGCACGGTCATCGGACACCAGATCGGCCCGGCCGCCCCGGTAAATCCAGTTCACCTGGACCGATTCCGGCGCGGTCAACGGGATTTGGTCCTCTGGGCCGGCCACCTCAATGAACGCCTTGCCAATCGCATTGGCGGGCAACGCTTCCAGCGCGGTGGCGATGGCCGGCAGCGCGGATTCGTCGCCGGCCAACAGGTGCCAATCAGCGGCGGGGTCGGGGGTATAGGCACCGCCGGGTCCCATCAGATAGATCACCTGGCCCGGTTGGGCGGTGGCTGCCCAGGCACCCGCCACACCGTGCTCGCCATGCACCACGATGTCCAGCGCGATTTGGCGGACCGCGACGTCGACCTGCCGGACGGTGATGGTCCGTACCGAAGGCTTTTTCTCCGGCGGCAGGCCGGCGAAGCTGTCGATGGTCAACGGCTGGGGCAAGCCGGCCACATCGACATCGTCTGCGACAAACACCAGTTTGACGTAGGAGTCGGTGAACTTGCTGGGCACGAAACTGTCGAAATCCTTGCTCCCGAGCACTACCCGCACCATGTGCGGTGCGAGTTGTTCAGTACCGACGACTTCGAAGCGTTGCAGAGGTCGACCTGCCACCTGTCCTCCTGTCCAGACCCTGACCCTGACCCTGACCCCCGTCGACTATACGAGTCGCGTCGTTGATGCAGCTTGAACGGCGGAAGCCCGGACAATTCGCCACCGGCCGTCATCACGCTGCACCAATCCGGCCAGCTCGAGCATCGCCAGCGGCCCCAGCACCTGCTCGGGCACCAGCCCCGCCGCGACCGCGATTTCGTCGACCGTGGCGGCGCCGCGGCCCGGCAACGCCTCATGCACCCGGCGCTCGGTGTCACTGAGGCCGTCGAACGCCGTCGTCGGGCGCGGCTCGTCGGATGCCAATTCGCCGATGCGGCCGATCAGCTCGACCACATGGTCGGCTCGGGTTACCAGCTCAGCGCCGTTGCGTAGCAGCGCATGGCAGCCCGCCGACGCCGACGACGTCACGGGCCCGGGCACCGCAGTCACCGCTCGTCCCAGCGCGCTTGCCCAGGCGGCAGTATTCGCCGCACCGCTGCGCAAACCCGCCTCCACCACCACCACGGCCCCCACCACGGCTGCGACCAGACGATTGCGGGTCAGGAACCGGTGGCGGGCCGGGCGGACGCCGGGCGCATATTCGGTGAACAACAGCCCGTGTTGACCGACGCGATGCAGCAGCGCCGAGTGACCGCTCGGGTAGGGCACGTCGAGGCCGCCGGCGAGCACGGCCACGGTGATTCCATCGCAGTCCAATACGGCCCGGTGCGCCGCACCGTCGATGCCGTAGGCGCCACCCGAGACGACCGCGACCTCGCGTTGCGCCAACCCGGCCGCCAATTCGACGGCCACCTGCTCGCCGTACGCCGTCGAAGCACGCGTTCCGACCACGGCTGCGGCTCGGTAGGCCACCTCATCGAGTCGTGCGGGTCCTTGGGCCCACAACACCATCGGCGGACCGCCACGAAGTCTTGCTTTCAGACCACCGAATGCGGCGAAGGCCAGTAGCGGCCACTCGTCGTCGCCGGGCGTGATCAACCGCCCCCCACGCCGGGCCAGCACCTCAAGATCGACGGCTGACCGGTCGATTTCACGCCTGGCCTCGGTGTGCCGGGCCAGATTGTCATTGACCAATCCACGCCGGACCCGGTCGGCCGCCTCCATCGGACCGACGCATTGCACCAGGGCGGCAAGTTCCGCGCAGGGCGGTTCGGCCACCCGGGACAGGTAGGCCCACGCGCGCAGCGCGACGTCGTCGACCGGCGCCGTCATCACAGCGCTCCCGACTCCAAGAATCCGTCAAGAATCCGTCCAGCCCCGCGCGCGAGTCTCTTGTCATCAACCGCAAGTCGCCGCATCCCGGCCCGCACCAAACGGAGTAGCCAACCATGATCCTCAACCCGCCAATCGCGTACAGCATGTCCACCAACCCCATCAACCCGTGGGCGGCGGCGTCCTTTGTGCTGAGCCTGGTCTGCTGGGTCGGCTTTCCCGTCCCCATCATCAGCATCGGTCTGGCCACCCTCGCGTTGCGCGAGATGGACCAGCGCGGCGAAAGCGGCCGCACCATAGCGCACTTCGCCCGCGCATTCGCCCTCCTGGTGACCGTCGCGCTGCTGCTGCGCGGTGGGCACACCGATTGGCTGACGATGATCCGCCGGTGACCCGACACCCCGGCCGAGCCCGGCGCTCATCGCTGGGCTCCGGGCTGCCGGAAGCTGAGCGCCGTAGCGACTTCGTCGGACCCAGGCGATGCGCGGCCGGCCAAATCAGCCAAGCTCCAGGCAACTCGCAACGTGCGATCCAAGCCTCGGATGCTGAGCAGTCCACGATCCAGCGCTTTTTGCAACGGCTCCATTGCAGCGTTGCT
>NZ_DASXEP010000062.1:0-12035 GCF_036490025.1 Mycobacterium sp.
GCGGCGATGATCCTCGGCGCCGGAACCGATTACGCGATCTTTCTGATCGGGCGCTACCACGAGGGCCGGCGCCGCGGCAGCGACCGCGCCGGCGCCCTCGTCGATGCCTACCGCGGGGTGGCGCCGGTGGTCATCGGCTCCGCGCTGACCATGTCCGCGGCGTTGGCGTGTTTGAGCCTGGCCAAGGTGGGCATGTTCCGCAGCACCGGAATACCCTGCGCTATCGGCGTTTTGGTCAGCATGGCTGCCGCTCTCACGCTTACCCCGGCGTTGATCGGTTTGGCCGGCCGACGCGGCATGCTGGAACCCAGGCGCTCGGTGATTGCCCACCGGTGGCGGCGTATCGGCGTCGTTGTCGCCCGCTGGCCGGGACCTGTCCTGGTGGTCAGCGGCGGGTTGATCGCTATCTTGATCCTGCCGCTGGCCGGCATGCGGACCGGCTGGAACGAGCCGGCCGCGACTCCGGCAGGGACCGAGTCGAACAGTGGTTATACGGCCATGGCCCAACATTTTCCGTCGAACCGGCTGCTGCCCGATGTGGTGACCGTGGAGGCCGACCACGATCTGCGCAACCCGGCAGCATTGATCGCGGTCGAGCGGATCACCCGTCAGATCATGGCTATTCCCGGGGTCCGAATGGTGCAGTCGGCGAGTCGGCCGGCCGGCACGGTTCCCGAGGAGGCCACACTGAGCCACCAGGCCGGGTTGATCGGCAAGCAATTCGGCGACGACATGGCTGCTGTCGTGCAGCGATTCCGGCGACTGGGTGACCTGGACACGATCCTGTCGCAGATGACTGCCGCGCTCGACCAGGTCAACCGCGGCGTGCAGGGCGGTGCCGGCGGTTTGCGTGAGATCGGTTCGGGCGCAGACGATATGCGCGCGGGCATGGACGGCATCCGGCATAACGCCGATGCGATTTCTGGATACCTGACTCCGCTGCGGAACTTCGTCGACGCCAGCCCGGACTGTCCGGCCAATGCGATCTGCTCGCTGGTGTCCCGCGTCGTCCAACCCGTCGACAGCGTCATCCGCAGCACCGGCGAATTATCCAGCGGTGCAGGCAAAATCACGTCTGGGTCGGGTGCTGCGACCACCGCGTTCGCCGGGTTGCCGCAGACGTTGCAGTCGATGCGTGACGTGCTGGGTCAGGCCAAAGCGGCAGCCGGCGAGCTGCGCGGTGTCACCGATTCGATCGCCCCGCAGGTGCGCCAGGTGTCCGACTATCTGCGTGAGCTCGATGCGGGCTTCCGCGGCAGCGCCGCGGGCGGGTTCTACCTGCCCGACCGCGCGCTGTCCGATCCACGGTATCGGCTGGCGTTGAACGACCTGGTCTCGTCGGACGGCCGGGTGACCTATCTGCTGGTCTACGGCGATGGCCAGGAGCGGGGAGCGGACGGCGCACAACGCGCCCGCCAGATCCACACCGCCGTTGCCGAGGCGACCAAAGAGGGGACCTTGACCCCGGTGTCGGTGGGCCTGGCCGGCGTCGGCCCGGCCACCCGCGACCTCCAGGACCTGGTGCACAGCGACATCGTGTTGCTGGTCGGCGCGACGCTGGCGCTGATCTTCCTGATCGTCGCGATGATGTTGCGGAGCCCGGTGGCGGCGGTGGCGGTGGTCGGCACTGTCATCGTGTCGTATGCCTCGGCGCTGGGTGTCAGCGTGTTGGTCAGCCAGCACCTGTTCGGCCAGCCGCTGCACTGGGCGGTGGCGCCGATGGCCTTCATCGCATTGGTAGCCGTCGGCGCCGACTACAACCTGCTGCTGGCGATGCGGATTCGCGAGGAGCTACCCGCAGGTATCGGCACCGGTGTCATCCGCGCATTCGCGGCCACCGGCGGTGTGGTGACCACGGCGGGCATCGTCTTCGGAATCACGATGTTCGCGCTGGTCGGTAGCACGGTGCTCAGCATCGAGCAGGTTGGCTTGACTGTCGGGATCGGCCTGCTGCTGGACACCTTGCTGGTCCGGACTTTTCTAATGCCGTCGCTGGTCGCTCTGCTCGGTCGCTGGTTCTGGTGGCCGCGTCTGCCCGCTCGACGAGCACACCGGCGCCGCGCCCAACCGGCCGCAGCTGGGCTGTCTCCCCAGCTAACTGGGCGACACGCCGGGTTCGGTCGACGCTATCGACGTGACCTGGCCTTACCGTGAGAATGTGCTGGATCTGGAACCGCGAGGCCCGCTGCCGCCGGAGATCTACTGGCGACGCCGGGGATTGGCGATAGGCGTCGGGGTCGTCGTGGTCGCCATCGTCGTCGCGATCATCGTTGCCGTGCTGAGCGGAAGCGCCGGCGCCAACACCTCCTCCGCAGCGAAGAAGCCGACACAAGCCGGACAGAACGCGTCGAACCCCGAGGTCAAGACTCCGGTGGAGCCGCCGGCCGGTCAGAACACCGACCAGCCGGCCGAGACACCCACAGCCGCCGTGCAGCCGCCGCCGGTGCTCAAAGAAGGCGACGACTGCCCGGACTCCACGCTGGCCGTCAAGGGCCTGACCAACGCGCCGCAGTACGCCACCGGTGATCAGCCGAAGTTCGTCATGGTCGTGACGAACATCGGGCTGGTCGCCTGCAAGCGCGACGTCGGCGCCGCGGTGCTGGCCGCCTACGTCTATTCGCTGGACAACAAGCGGCTGTGGTCCAACCTGGACTGCGCGCCGTCCAACGAGACCCTGGTCAAGACGTTCGCGCCCGGCGAGCAGGTGACCACCGCCGTCACCTGGACCGGCATGGGGTCGGCTCCGCACTGCCCGCTGCCGCGGCCGGCGATCGGACCCGGTACCTACAACCTCGTCGTGCAGCTGGGAAACCTTCGCTCGCTGGCGGTTCCATTCATCCTGGCTCCGCCGCTACCTCCGGGTGCCGCGCCGCCGCCTCCGCCGCCCGGGTTGCCCGGCGCGCAGATGCCCGGGCCGCTGCCCGGTCCTGCCCCCGCCCCGGGAGGCTAGTCCGCTCGGTCTAGCTGAGCGGATCGCCGATCGTCGACTCCGCCAACTGCGACAGTCCTTCTCGCACGTGGCGGGCCCAGATTTCGCCGATGCCCTCGACGGCCTCCAGGTCGCCGGCGCTGGCCGCCAGCAAGCCCTGCAGCGAGCCGAATTCGCGGACCAGCCGGTCGGCGTGGGCGAACTGTAGCCGCGGGATCTCTGACATCGCGCGGTAGCCACGTGAGCTCACCGCAGAGTCTTGGGCTTCCGCCGTCGACGGATAGCCGAAAACCTTTGCCATCGTAGTGAAGTCGAGCAGCTCGGCGTCCGACATGGCGTCCAGCTCTTCGAGCGTCGCGGCAAGCTCGGCCTTGGACAGCGGCTCGGGGTTGGCGTGGTAGTCGCGCACGATCAACTCGCGGGAGGCATCGTTGCCGCCGAGCAGCTCTTCCAGCTGCAGCCGCAGCTGACGTCCGTCGGTGCCCAGCTCGACGACCTCGTTGTCGAGCTCCACGCCGATCCGGCGGACCAGTTCGAGCCGCTGCACGACCGTCATCACGTCGCGCAGCGTCACGAAGTCCTCGATCTCCGCGCGCGACAGCTGCCTGCTGACCTCGTCGAGCCGGGCCTTGTACCGTTCCAGCGTGGCGATGGCCTGATTGGCCCGCGACAAGATGGTCGACGAGTCGGCCAGTACGTGGCGTTCGCCGCTGAGGTAGACGGTCACGATGCTCATCGAGTGGCTGACCGAGATCACCGGGTAGCCGACCTGGCTGGCGGATCGCTCGGCCGAGCGGTGCCGCGTCCCGGATTCGTCGGTGGGTATCGACGGGTCCGGAACCAGTTGCACGTTGGCCCGCAGAATTCGGCTGCCATCGGTGGACAGCACCACGGCGCCGTCCATCTTGCAGAGTTCACGCAGCCTGGTCGGCGCGTATCGGACGTCCAGCGAGAAGCCGCCGTCGCAGATGGCTTCCACGCTGTCGTCGTAACCCAGGACTATCAGTGCACCGGTCCGGCCACGCAGGATCCGTTCCAGGCCGTCGCGCAGCGCGGTGCCCGGCGCCAGCCGTGCCAGCGCTTCACGCAGGGTGGGGCGTGCCGGCTGTGCTGCGCCGTTCGTGGTCGATTTGGCCGTACTCATCACCAGTCATTGTGCGCTGTGGGCGGCGGGTCCAGGCGACGTGGTGGTGTCGGCGCCTTGTCGCGGTACCCGGCGATGTCGAGCACATGCTCGAGCGCAGCGCCGATGGTGGGCGCTTGAAGCGTCGTCAGACCCCGCGGCACGGCATCGCAGCCCGACGGAATCAGCGCCGTGGTGAACCCCTGCCGCGCCGCTTCGGCCAGCCGGCGCTCCATGCCGCTGACCCGTCGCAGGTCGCCTGCCAGACCGACTTCACCGATCATCACAGCGGTGGCCGGCAACGGCAGGTCCACGTATGCCGACGCGAGCGCGACCGCCACTGCGAGGTCCGACGACGGGTCAGTGAGCCGCATGCCGCCCACGGTCGACAGGTACACGTCGTTGACCGCGATCTTGAGCCGGGCGTGCTTTTCCAGCACCGCGGCGATCATCGCGGCGCGCGCATGGTCGATCCCGCTGACGGCGCGGCGCGGTGAGCCGCCCGAGGGTGTTGCCAGCAACGCCTGGATTTCGCCGACCAACGGGCGCTTCCCGTCCAGGGTCACCGTGATCGCGGTACCCGCGACGGGCTGCGGCCGCTGATCCAAAAACAGCCCGGACGGATCCGCAACGGCATCAATACCATTGTCCTGCAATAGAAAACAGCCGACTTCGTCTGCGGCGCCGAACCGGTTCTTCACGCCGCGGACCATTCGCAGCAGTGAATTACGGTCTCCCTCGAAATGCAGCACCACGTCGACCAGATGCTCAAGCGAGCGGGGGCCGGCAATAGCCCCGTCTTTGGTGACATGGCCGACGAGGACCAACGGCACGCCAGTGGTCTTCGCCGCAGTGGTGAGCGCGGTGGTGACCGCGCGCACCTGGGTGACGCCACCGGCGACGCCGTCGGCCTCGGCGCTGCACATGGTTTGCACCGAGTCGACCACAACCAGCGTCGGCTGCACCGCCTCGATATGGCCGAGCACGGAGTGCAAGTCCGACTCGGCGGCCAGGTACAGCTCGTCGTGGCTGCAGCCGGTCCGATCGGCGCGCATCCGGATCTGCCCCCTCGACTCCTCGCCGGACACATACAGAGAGCGCCGCCCCGACTCCGCCCACCGGTGGGCAACCTTGAGCAACAGCGTCGACTTGCCGACCCCCGGATCGCCGGCGAGTAAGGTGACCGAGCCCGGCACGACGCCGCCGCCCAGCACGCGATCAAGTTCGTCGATACCGGTGGGGCAGTGGCGGGTGCCGTCAGGCTCGACGGAGCTGATCGGAACGGCGGCCGAAGACAGGCCCACCACGGCGCGTGTGCCGCCCCGGACAGCGCTGAGCGCCGCCACCTCGTCGACAGAACCCCAGCTGCCGCACTCCAGGCAACGTCCTACCCATTTCGCGGTGACATGGCGGCACTCCGAACAGCGGTACTGCGAACGTGCCTTGGCCACCCGGTGACGGTATCCGGCTGGTGCGACAGATCGGCGGAGGTTAGGCCGGCCCCGGCGATTCGTTGTGCTGCGGAGCTTCGGGCGCTGAAATCGGCACTGCCAGGCTGACGCTGCCGGCTTTCTCGAAATTGAAGGTGACCTCGTAATTCGGGCCGTTGGCGATCGGCTTGGTCAACGCGATAGTCGCCTTGACCGAGTCGGCGCTTTCGACGGCGTCGACGGCTTTCTTGCCGTGGCCCTGCTGACCACCGATGAACAGCACACCGCTGGCAGGCAGGGTGGGATCACCGGTCACGGTCACCTTGCCGATGTCGGTGGTGATGCCGACCAGCTTGTCGGTGATGTCCGGCGACTGGTTGACCGCGACGAGCACCAGATCCACCGTGGTCCCCGGCCGGAGGAAGTCACCGGTCTGCAGCGCCTGAATGCGAACATTGCGCAACGCGACGTTGTTGATCGCCGCCTGGTTGCCGTCGACTGCGGATTGCTGCATGGCAGTCTGCGACACCTGACCGGCGCCGCAGCCGGCGATCGCGGCCGCACTGATCAAGCCCCCTGCCGCAAGCACGGCGAGCTTTGCCGAGCGACGACTCGAGCGGGATTTCGAGTCGCGGTAGTCAAAGCGGTTCACTCAAAGCCTCCTGCTCGGCTCACGAACGCCACTGCGGTTCGACTATGCACAGTAGTAGGTCGGCCGGACCCGCGGTAGCTGAGGGCGTCCCAGCTGGATCAGAGCAGCGCAGCAGCGTCCTGACCGCCTCAAACGGCGCGCTGCTGGAACCCTTCGGGCGGCGCCGAACGGGTTCTGGACAGGTAGCCGCCTTGCACGAAACTCTCCGTCTGTCAACCCCCTCTCCGCATGCCCGGTGCCCCTGACCTGCACCGTTGTTCCGCACGTGTCGGCGCGGCGTGTTAGCATGGAGTCACGAAAGGGGCTCGAAACTGATGAATTTTGCGGTCGGAGACACCGTTGTCTATCCACACCACGGTGCTGCGTTAATCGAGGCGATCGAAACCCGAACCATCAAAGGGGAACCAAAAGAATATCTCGTCTTGAAGGTGGCCCAGGGAGATCTAACAGTTCGAGTACCCGCTGACAACGCCGAGTACGTCGGCGTGCGCGACGTGGTCGGCCAAGAGGGCCTCGACAAGGTGTTCCAGGTGCTCCGCGCACCGCACACCGAAGAGCCGACCAACTGGTCCCGCCGCTACAAGGCCAACCTGGAGAAGCTCGCCTCCGGTGACGTCAACAAGGTCGCCGAGGTTGTTCGTGACCTGTGGCGCCGCGATCAGGAGCGTGGCCTGTCCGCCGGCGAGAAGCGGATGCTGGCCAAGGCCCGTCAGATCTTGGTAGGCGAGCTGGCGCTGGCCGAAAGCACCGACGACGCCAAGGCCGAGACCATCCTCGACGAGGTCCTGGCCGCCGCGTCCTGAATTTCCTGACACGCAAGGACCGGGATTGACCGGCACGGTCGCGGTAGTTCCGGCCGCTGGGTCGGGCGAACGACTGGCTGCCGGTGTTCCAAAGGCTTTCTTTCAGCTCGACGGGCGCACTCTCGTCGAACGCGCCGTCGACGGTCTGCTGGAGTCCGGCGTGGTCGACCGCGTGGTGGTTGCCGTTCCCGCTGACCGCACCGACCGGGCGAAGCTGATCCTGGGCCGGCATGCGACCGTCGTCGCCGGCGGAGCCAACCGGGGCGACTCGGTCGGCCGGGCCCTGGCGGCTGTCGCGGAGTCAGCGGAACCCGACTTCGTGCTGGTACACGATGCGGCCCGTGCCCTGACACCGCCCGCGCTGGTGGTCCGCGTCGTGGAGGCGCTGCGAGCCGGGCATCCGGCCGTTGTGCCCGTTCTGCCGCTCTCGGACACCATCAAGACCGTCGATGCCAACGGCGCGGTGCTGGGGACGCCGGAGCGGGCGGGCCTGCGCACCGTGCAGACCCCGCAGGGCTTTGTCACCGAGCTGCTGCTGCGTGCCTACGAACGGGCCGGAACCGCGGACTTCACCGACGACGCCGCCTTGGTCGAGCACGTCGGCGGTCAGGTGCAGGTGGTCGACGGCGATCCGCTGGCATTCAAGATCACCACCCGCCTGGACCTGCTGTTGGCACAAGCGATCGTCAACCAGTGAACGCTCGCGTGGGCGTGGGCACCGATGTGCACGTCATCGAACCCGGCAGACCATGCTGGCTGCTTGGCCTGCGATTTCCCGACGTCGACGGCTGCGCCGGGCACTCCGACGGCGATGTGGCCGTGCACGCGCTGTGCGACGCGCTGCTGTCGGCCGCCGGACTGGGCGATATCGGCGACGTGTTCGGTGTCGATGACCCGCGGTGGGCCGGCGTCGCCGGTATGACGATGCTGCGCCACGTCGCGGATCTGATCGCACGACACGGCTACCGCGTGGGCAACGCGGCCGTCCAGGTGATCGGCAACCGGCCAAGGATCGGTCCCCGTCGCGCTGAGGCGCAGACGGCGCTGTCCGGGGTGCTGAATGCGCCGGTGTCGGTGTCGGCGACCACCACCGACGGGTTGGGGCTGACCGGGCGTGGCGAGGGCCGGGCCGCTATCGCGACGGCTTTGCTGGTGGGGGTCGAAGACACGGCGCGCTAGCCGCCGCACCGCCCGACGATCTTTCGCATCGCGGTGATCGTTTCCCTTGCCGGTGAACGCTCGCTCTGTATCCGGCGGGCCTTGTCGATGGAATCGGCCCGACGGCGGTGCAGTGGTGCTCGATGCCGTATCCGGCCCGGTAAGCTGGCACGTCGTGACCGATTGCGCCGACCTGTGGCTACACGACACGGCAACGGGTGCCGTGCGCGAGTTCGTCCCGCTGCAGCCTGGGCACGTCTCCATTTATTTGTGCGGCGCCACCGTGCAGGGCCTACCGCACATCGGCCACGTGCGCAGCGGGGTGGCGTTCGACATCCTGCGCCGCTGGCTCACGGAGCGGGGCTGCGACGTCGCATTCATCCGCAACGTCACCGACATCGACGACAAGATCCTCAACAAAGCCGCCGCGGCAGACCGGCCGTGGTGGGAATGGGCGGCCACCTACGAGCGGTCGTTCTCCGCCGCCTACGACGCGCTGGGCGTCTTGCCGCCGTCGGCTGAGCCGCGGGCCACCGGCCACATCACCCAGATGGTGGAGCTGATCGAGCGGCTGATTGAGACCGGCAACGCCTATACCGGCTGTGGCGACGTCTACTTCGACGTACTGAGCTACCCCGAATACGGCCAGCTATCTGGGCACAAGATCGATGACGTCCATCAAGGCGAGGGAGTAGCGACCGGTAAGCGTGATCAGCGTGACTTCACGCTGTGGAAGGGCGCCAAGCCCGGTGAGCCGTCATGGCCGACGCCCTGGGGGCGCGGACGCCCCGGCTGGCACACCGAATGCGTGGCGATGGCCCACGAGTATCTGGGCCCGCAGTTCGATATCCATTGCGGTGGAATGGATTTAGTCTTCCCGCACCACGAGAACGAGATCGCGCAAAGCCGCGCGGCCGGCGACGGGTTCGCCCGGTACTGGCTGCACAACGGCTGGGTCACCATGGGCGGCGAGAAGATGAGCAAGTCGCTGGGCAATGTGCTGTCGATTCCGGCGATGTTGCAGCGGGTACGCCCCGCCGAGCTCCGGTACTACCTGGGCAGCGCGCATTATCGCTCGATGCTGGAGTTCTCCGAGACGGCGTTGCAGGACGCGGTCAACGCCTACGTCGGCATCGAGGATTTTCTGCACCGGGTACGTACCCGGGTCGGCGCCGTCGAGCCCGGTGATTGGACGCCGCGGTTCGGCGCTGCGCTCAACGACGACCTGGCAGTACCCGTCGCGCTGGCCGAAGTGCACCACACCCGCGCGGAGGGCAATCGCGCACTCGACGCCGGTGAGCACGACGCCGCGTTGGCCAACGCCGGCGCGATCCGGGCAATGATGGGCATTCTCGGCTGCGACCCGCTCGACGAGCGCTGGGAATCCCACGACGAGACGTCGGCCGCACTCGGCGCCGTCGACGTGCTGGTGCGCGCCGAGCTGGAGCGGCGCGAACAGGCCCGCGTGCAGCGGGACTGGAAGCTCGCCGACGAGATCCGGGATCGGCTCAAAGACGCCGGCATCGAGGTCACCGACACCGTCGATGGCCCGCAGTGGTCGCTGGGGACCCACGTCGATGGCCGGTAACTCGCAACGCCGCGGAGCGGTGCGCAAAGCCGGCACGAAGAAGGGCCCGACTGTCGGCTCCGGCGGCCAGCGGCGCCGCGGGGTGGAGGGGCGCGGGGCCACTCCGCCCGCCCATATGCGCCCCAACCATCCGGCTGCCAAGCGGCTCAAGGCGCAACCGCGCCGGCCTGCTCAACGCAAGGACGACGGCGTCGAAACCGTCCTGGGACGCAACCCGGTGCTGGAATGCCTGCGCGCCGGCGTCCCGGCCACCGCGCTCTACGTTGCGCTCGGCGCCCAGGGCGACGAGCGACTCACCGAATCCGTCACTCTGGCAGCCGATACCGGCATCGCGATCCTCGAAGTCCCGCGGACCGACCTGGATCGGATGACCACCAACGGGCTGCACCAGGGGATCGCGTTACAGGTACCGCCGTACAACTACCTGCATCCCGACGAGTTGCTCCAGATCGCGCTGGGCACCCCGCCCGCGTTGCTGGCCGCGCTGGACAACATTTCCGATCCGCGAAACCTGGGTGCGATTGTCCGCTCGGTCGCGGCGTTCGGCGGCCACGGGGTGCTGATCCCACAGCGGCGTTCGGCGTCGGTGACCGCGGTCGCCTGGCGGACCAGTGCCGGTGCGGCGGCAAGGATTCCCGTCGCGCGCGCGACGAATCTGAATCGCACACTTAAGGATTGGGCCGACCGAGGCCTGCAGATCATCGGCCTCGACGCCGAGGGTGACACCGATGTCGACGATGTCGACGGTGGCGGCCCGGTCGTGGTGGTGGTCGGATCAGAGGGCAAGGGGTTGTCCCGGTTGGTGCGACAGAACTGCGATGCGGTCGTGTCGATTCCGATGTCTGGTCGTGCCGAATCGCTGAACGCCTCGGTGGCCGCCGGGGTTGTGCTGGCCGAAATCGCCCGTCAGCGCAGGCGCTAGCCGAATTGGCTGCCCGGTGGCCCTTGCGCCTTGGCGCGGTGCTGGTGGTTCTCGCCGTGCTGGGTCTGGCCGCGCCCGTGGCGGCGCAGTCGCCCGATTTCGACCTGCAGGCCCACGCCGGCGGACGCGGCGAGACGACCGGTGAATCGCTGCGGGCCTTCGCCAAATCGATCGAACTCGGTGTCAGCACAATCGAATTCGATATCAACATCACCAAAGACCACCAGCCGCTTGTCTGGCATGACCCCGCCATCGACCCGCAACAATGCTCGGACACCGCGCCGGCGGTCGCCGGCGATCCGTCGTATCCCTACGTCGGAAAACTGGTGCACGACTTGACCTTGGCGCAGATCCGAACGCTGGACTGCGGCAAACCGAACAGCCAGTTCTCCGATGCTGAAGTGGTGTGGGGCAACCGAATAGCCACTTTGTCCGAAGTCTTCTCCCTCGCCGAGTCGTATCGGGCCGATGTGCGCTACAACATCGAGACCAAGGTCGCCGCCGATCGCCCGTCCATCTCGGCTGATCCGCGCGAGTTCGTCGACGTGGTGTTGGCGGCAGTCAGGACGGCAGGCAAGGTCGATCGGGTGGCGATCCAAAGCTTCGACTGGCGAACGTTGCCGCTCGTGCACCAGGCCGAGCCGTCGATTCCGCTGGTGGCTTTGTGGGATGAGCAAACCTGGGTTCGGGATTCGCCCTGGCTGGCCGGCATCAACCCCGCACCGGTCGGTGATCCGGTTATCGGCGCCACCCTGGTCGGCGCGAACATCCTTTCGCCCGCTTACCCTTTGGTGGACAAGCCTCTGGTCGACCAGGCACATTCGTTGGGCCTCAGAGTCACTCCGTGGACGGTCGATGACGCCAACGACATGCGGGCCCAGATCGCCGACGGTGTCGACGGCATCATCACCAACTACCCTGCCCGGCTACGGGGTGTGATGAAAGAACTCGGTATGCCGTTGCCGCTGGCTTACCGTCGCTAGACCCGACGAACGTCTGACCGCCGAACTCGACCCCGATGCTGCCAAGTGCGTTTCGAGGTCAGGGTGCGCAGGTGTCAGTCCTCACCCGTCGCCACCTCGCCCGAATTCGGGCTGCCGTGCGGGCGGCCGCCACCCGGGCAGTCAATGCCGGGGAGACGCTGCCCGCTCCGCTCGAGCGGCTCGTCGACGTGTTCTACGCCGCCTCGTGGGCGTCCTGGTCAGCGCGCGCTCCAGGGACCGGGACACCAGTCTGGCCATGGTCGACGGGCTACGCGCGCTGCTGCCCGGTAGTCATTAACCAGCCGAGAGCTGCGGTCGGAATGGATTGGACTACCGCTGTCTAAAGACCCAGCAGTCGCACACCGGCCCACAGCGCCAATACCGCCGCCACCAACGCCGTGGGCACCGTGCACAACCCGAGCCTGGTGTATTCGCCGACGCTCGCCG
>NZ_DASXEP010000108.1:0-19272 GCF_036490025.1 Mycobacterium sp.
GCCACAAGCCGGTCAGCCGTCAAATAAGGAGTAGTGCGTTGACTACCGAATTCGTGCGCCACGATCTGGCGAAGAATCCCACCGGCACAAGCGAACCCGACCGCGTGCGGGTGATCCGCGAAGGTGTTGCGTCCTATCTGCCCGACATCGACCCCGAGGAAACCGCCGAGTGGCTGGAGTCGTTCGACGAGCTGCTGGAGCGCTCGGGACCGTCGCGGGCGCGCTATCTGATGTTGCGGTTGCTGGAGCGGGCCGGCGAGCAGCGGGTGGCGCTGCCGTCGCTGACGTCCACCGACTACGTCAACACGATCCCGACCGAGATGGAGCCCTGGTTCCCCGGGGACGAGGACGTCGAACGCCGCTACCGAGCCTGGATCAGATGGAACGCCGCCATCATGGTGCATCGCGCCCAACGTCCCGGAGTCGGTGTGGGCGGCCATATTTCGACCTACGCGTCCTCTGCGGCGCTCTACGAGATCGGGTTCAACCACTTCTTCCGGGGCAAGTCGCATCCCGGCGGCGGCGACCAGGTGTTCATCCAGGGCCACGCCTCCCCCGGCATCTATGCCCGGGCGTTCCTGGAGGGCCGGCTGACCGCCGATCAGCTCGACGGCTTCCGGCAGGAGCACAGCCATCCCGGCGGAGGGCTGCCGTCCTACCCGCACCCTCGGCTGATGCCCGACTTCTGGGAGTTCCCGACGGTGTCGATGGGGCTGGGCCCGATGAACGCGATCTATCAGGCCCGGTTCAACCACTATCTACACGACCGCGGCATCAGGGACACCTCCGACCAGCATGTGTGGTGCTTTTTGGGCGACGGTGAGATGGACGAGCCGGAGAGCCGGGGCCTGCTCCACGTCGGTGCGCTCGAGGGCCTGGACAACCTGACGTTCGTGATCAACTGCAATCTGCAGCGCCTCGACGGCCCGGTGCGCGGCAACGGCAAGATCATTCAGGAACTCGAGTCGTTCTTCCGTGGCGCCGGCTGGAACGTCATCAAGGTGGTGTGGGGTCGCGAGTGGGATGCGTTGCTGCACGCCGACCGCGACGGTGCGCTGGTGAATCTGATGAACTCGACGCCTGATGGTGATTACCAGACCTACAAGGCCAATGACGGCGCCTACGTGCGCGACCATTTCTTCGGCCGCGACCCGCGCACCAAAGCGCTCGTCGAGCAGATGACCGATTCGGAGATCTGGAACCTCAAGCGCGGCGGTCACGATTACCGCAAGGTCTATGCCGCCTACCACGCCGCCGTCGAACACAAGGGACAGCCGACGGTGATCCTGGCCAAAACCATCAAGGGCTACTCGCTGGGCGCCCACTTCCAAGGCCGCAACGCGACGCATCAGATGAAAAAGCTTGCGCTGCAAGACCTCAAGGACTTCCGCGATGCGATCCGGATCCCGATCAGCGACGAGCAACTCGACCAGGACCCGTACCTGCCCCCGTACTATCACCCCGGCGCCGAAGCGCCCGAGATCCGCTATCTGCTCGATCGGCGACGCGCGCTGGGCGGCTTCGTACCCGAGCGGCGCACCAAGTCCAAGACGCTGCGGCTACCTGGCCGCGAGGCCTACCGCGCGCTGAAGAAGGGATCCGGTCAGCAGGAAGTGGCCACCACGATGGCCACGGTGCGCACCTTCAAGGAAGTGTTGCGCGACAAAGAAGTTGGGCCCCGCATCGTGCCGATCGTCCCCGACGAGGCGCGCACCTTCGGGATGGACTCGTGGTTCCCGTCGCTGAAGATCTACAACCGCAACGGCCAGCTCTACACCGCCGTCGACGCCGAGCTGATGCTGGCCTACAAGGAAAGTGAAATCGGCCAGATCCTGCACGAGGGCATCAACGAAGCCGGGTCGGTCGCGTCGTTCACCGCGGCGGGCACGTCGTACTCGACACACAACGAGCCGATGATCCCGATCTACATCTTCTATTCGATGTTCGGGTTCCAGCGCACCGGCGATGGCCTATGGGCCGCGGCCGACCAGATGGCGCGCGGGTTTTTACTCGGGGCAACCGCGGGGCGCACCACGCTGACCGGCGAAGGCCTGCAGCACGCCGACGGCCATTCGCCGCTGCTGGCGGCCACCAATCCGGCGGTGATCTCGTATGACCCCGCCTTCGCCTTCGAGATCGCCTACATCATCGAAAGCGGGCTGGCCCGCATGTACGGCGAGAACCCGGAGAACGTCTCCTTCTACTTGACCATCTACAACGAGCCCTACGTGCAACCGCCGGAGCCGGAGAACTTCGACCCCGAAGGCGTGCTGCGGGGTATCTACCGCTATCGCCCGTCCACTGAAAGCCGCAGCAACACTGCCAATATTTTGGCGTCCGGCGTCGCGATGCCCTCGGCGCTGCGGGCCGCCGAGATGCTGGCCGCCGACTGGGACGTCGCCGCCGACGTGTGGTCGGTGACGAGTTGGAGCGAGCTCAATCGCGACGGCGTCGCCATCCAGAAGGAACGGTTGCGGCACCCGGACCGGCCCGCGGGCGAGGCTTACGTGACGCGGGCACTGTCCACGTCGACGGGCCCGTTCGTCGCCGTCTCGGACTGGATGCGTGCCGTGCCCGAACAGATCCGGCCCTGGGTCCCGCGCCGGTACGTCACGCTGGGCACCGACGGCTTCGGCTTCTCCGACACCCGGCCAGCCGCGCGCCGCTACTTCAACACCGACGCCGAATCCCAGGTCGTCGCGGTGTTGGAGGCGCTGGCGCGCGATGGAGAGATCGACCCGTCGGTACCGATCGCGGCCGCGCGTCAGTACCGGATCGACGATGTGCAGGCCGCACCCGCGCAGACCTCCGACTCAGGTCCGGGCGCCTGACGCGCGGATATTTGGCGGAACCATCCAGAAAACGGGCGTAGCTTTTAGTCATGGCCGACAAGCAGTCTGCGAGGCCGCGGACGACACTGGACCTGCTGGACAGCGTTCCGGAGTCGCTGCTGCGGGGGATGAAGCAGTACTCCGGTCGATTGTCCACCGAGGCGGTGAACGCCATGCAGGAGCGGTTGCCGTTCTTCGCGGAGCTGGAAGCCTCCCAGCGGGCCAGCGTGGCGCTGGTCGTGCAGACCGCCGTGGTGAACTTCGTGGAGTGGATGTCCGACCCCAGCAGCAACGTCAACTACACCGCGCGGGCCTTTGAGCTGATGCCGCAGGACCTGACCCGGCGCATCGCGCTGCGCCACTCGGTCGAGATCGTGCGCTTCACGATGGAGTTCTTCGAAGAGGTCGGCCCGCTACTGGCTCGCTCCGACGAGCAGTTGACCGCATTGATGGTGGGGATTCTCAAATACAGCCGCGACCTGGCCTTCAGTGCCGCCACGGCCTATGCCGATGCAGCCGAGGCGCGCGGAAGCTGGGACAGCCGAATGGAGGCCAGCGTCGTCGACGCGGTGGTCCGCGGCGACACCGGTCCCGAGCTGCTGTCCCGGGCCGCCGCCCTGAACTGGGACACCAACGCCCCGGCGACGGTGGTGGTAGGAACTCCGGCGGCGGGCGGGGAAAGCCATGCCAGTCAAAATGTTCGGGATGTCGCCGCACGTCATGGCCGTGCCGCCCTCACCGACGTGCACGGCACGTACCTGGTGGCGATCGTGTCCGGCCAGTTGACGCAAACCGAGAAGGTCTTTGCCGACCTGCTGAACGCGTTCTCCGAGGGCCCGGTGGTGATCGGCCCGACAGCACCGATGCTGACCGCGGCCTACCACAGCGCCAGCGAGGCTATCTCCGGGATGAATGCCGTGACCGGCTGGCGGGGGGCACCGCGGCCCGTCCTGGCGCGAGAGCTGCTGCCGGAGCGGGCCCTGATGGGCGATGCGTCGGCGATCGCGGCGTTGCACACCGATGTGATGCGGCCGCTTGCCGATGCGGGGCCCACCCTCACCGAGACCCTGGACGCTTATCTTGACTGCGGCGGCGCGATCGAAGCCTGCGCCCGCAAGTTGTTCGTTCATCCAAACACCGTCCGCTACCGTCTGCGGCGTATCGCCGACTTCACCGGGCGCGATCCCACGCTGCCGCGCGACGCCTACGTCCTCCGGGTGGCCGCGACGGTGGGCCACCTCGCCTACCAAGCACAGCAGTCCAGCGCGGCCGGCAACATAGTGACGCCGGTCACGCCGCCGGTGAAAAAGGACCTCGTTGTGCCCTCGGGGACCGCCGAAGCCGGATGACAGATTGCAACTCGATATCGATCAGGTCGCATCGCGTGCTGTTTTGTGGAGTTTCCACAAAAACATAAGACAAGGTTCATAATCTGTTACACGGCACAAAGACCTCTTCACAGTGTTCCCTTAAGAACGTGATTGCGTTACTCGCTCCCGGACAGGGATCGCAGACCCAGGGGATGCTGTCGCCGTGGCTGGAACTGCCGGGCGCCGCGGACCGATTGGCGTCGTGGTCGGCGTCCAGCGGCCTGGACCTCTCGCGGCTGGGGACCACTGCCTCAACCGAGGAGATCACCAACACCGCGATCGCCCAGCCGTTGATCGTGGCCGCCACGCTGCTTGCGCACCAGGAGCTGACCGACGGGCTCGCCGGCAAAGAACTTGTCGTCGCCGGCCACTCGGTCGGTGAAATCGCCGCCTACGCGATCGCCGGGGTGATCTCCGCCGATGACGCCGTCGCGCTGGCCGCCACTCGCGGTGCCGAGATGGCCAAAGCCTGCGCCGACGAGCCGACGGGTATGTCCGCGGTTCTCGGTGGCGACGAGGGCGACGTGCTGGCTCGGCTCGAAGCGCTCGACCTGGTCGCGGCCAATCGCAACGCCGCCGGTCAGATCGTCGCCGCCGGCCGGCTGAGCGCGCTGGACAAGCTCGCCGAAGACCCACCGGAAAAGGCCCGGGTGCGCGCATTGGGCGTCGCCGGTGCCTTCCACACCGAGTTCATGGCCTCCGCCCTCGACGGCTATGCCGCGGCGGCGCAGAACGTGTCGACCTCCGAGCCGACCGCCGTTCTGTTGTCCAACCGCGACGGTCAACCGGTGAGCTCGGCCGCCGATGCGATGGAAAAGCTTGTCGCACAGTTGACTCGCCCGGTGCGCTGGGATCTGTGCTCCGAGACTCTGCGTCAGCGCAATGTCACGGCGATCATCGAGTTCCCGCCCGCGGGCGCTCTGTCCGGCATCGCCAAACGTGAACTCCGCGGGGTACCGACGCGTGCCGTCAAGATCCCCGCAGACCTGGACGGTTTGACAGAGCTGTAAACCGTTGGCCCCCAGCCAGATACCAGAGCTGTCCACTACTACAACCGCATACGTACGTTAAATCAGCAGTACACAACATATTACGAAGGGAAACACAACGTGTCCGTCAGCCAGGAAGAAATCATCGCCGGTATTGCCGAGATCATCGAAGAGGTCACCGGTATCGAGCCGTCGGAGATCACCCCGGAGAAGTCGTTCGTCGACGACCTGGACATCGACTCGCTGTCGATGGTGGAGATCGCCGTACAGACCGAGGACAAGTACGGCGTGAAGATCCCCGACGAGGACCTCGCCGGTCTGCGCACCGTCGGTGACGTCGTCAACTACATCCAGAAGCTCGAGGAAGAGAACCCCGAGGCTGCCCAGGCGCTGCGCGCCAAGTTCGAGGCGGAGAGTTCCGAGGCGGTCGACCAAAAGTGACCAAACCTTCCACTGCTAACGGCGGCTACCCCAATGTTGTGGTAACCGCCGTCGCGGCGACGACCTCGATCGCGCCTGACATCGAGAGCACGTGGAAGGGCCTGCTGGCCGGGGAAAGCGGCATCCGCGTACTCGAAGATGAATTCGTTACCAAGTGGGACCTGCCGGTCAAGATCGGCGGGCACCTCAAGGAGTCCATCGACGACCACATGAGCCGGCTCGACCTGCGGCGCATGTCCTACGTCCAGCGGTTGGCCAAATACCTCAGCGGCCAGCTCTGGGAGAACGCCGGTACCCCCGAGGTCGACCCGGACCGTTTCGCCGTCGTTGTCGGCACCGGTCTGGGCGGCGCGGAGCGCATCGTCGAGAGCTACGACCTGATGAACGAGGGTGGCCCCCGCAAGGTGTCGCCACTGGCCGTGCAGATGATCATGCCGAACGGCGCGGCGGCCGTCGTGGGTCTGCAGCTTGGAGCCCGGGCCGGCGTGATGACGCCGGTGTCGGCGTGTTCGTCTGGCTCGGAGGCCATTGCGCACGCGTGGCGGCAGATCGTCATGGGCGACGCCGACGTCGCCGTGTGCGGCGGTGTCGAGGGCCCCATCGAGGCACTGCCCATCGCGGCATTCTCGATGATGCGGGCCATGTCGACCCGTAACGACGATCCCGAAGGGGCGTCGCGGCCGTTCGACAAGGACCGCGACGGCTTCGTGTTCGGCGAGGCCGGTTCGCTGATGGTCATCGAGACCGAGGAGCACGCCAAGGCCCGTGGCGCCAAGCCGCTGGCCCGGTTGATGGGTGCCGGGATCACGTCGGATGCCTTCCACATGGTGGCGCCTGCGCCGGACGGCCTGCGTGCCGGACGGGCGATGGCCCGCTCGCTGGAGCTTGCGGGCTTGTCGCCCAAGGACATCGACCACGTCAACGCGCACGCGACTGCGACGCCGATCGGCGACACCGCGGAAGCGAATGCGCTGCGGGTGGCCGGTTGCGCGCACGCGCCGGTCTATGCGCCGAAGTCGGCGCTGGGCCACTCAATCGGCGCGGTGGGCTCGCTGGAATCGGTGCTGACGGTGCTGACGCTGCGAGACGGCGTGATACCGCCGACACTCAACTACACGACTCCCGATCCCGAGGTCGACCTCGACGTCGTCGCGGACGAGCCACGTTATGGCGAGTACCAGTACGCCATCAACAACTCGTTCGGTTTCGGCGGACACAACGTCGCGCTGGTCTTCGGGCGCTACTGAGCACGGCGTCCGGCAACGATGCGGGCCGCAGTGGCCCGCGGGGAGCCGGACACGCACGGAAGGAAAGTTCGTAGTACCCATGACCGGATCGTCAAAGCTGGCTACGGGGAATGGTTTCCCTAATGTGGTCGTCACGGGCGTTGCCATGACGACGGCTCTCGCGACCGACGCGGAAACCACATGGAAGTTGCTGCTCGACAGGCAAAGCGGGATCCGAACACTCGAGGACCCGTTCGTCGAGGAGTACGACCTGCCGGTCCGCATCGGCGGGCACCTCCTCGAGGAATTCGACGGCCAGCTGACGCGGGTCGAAGGGCGCCGGCTGTCCTACCTGCAGAAGATGTCCGTGGTGCTGAGCCGGCGGGTGTGGGAGAACGCCGGGTCGCCGGAGGTGGATCCGGGGCGGTTGATGGTGGCCATCGGCACGGGGATGGGTTCCAGTGAGGAGCTGATCTTCGCCTACGACGCCATGCGCACACGTGGTTTGAAGGCGGTCTCTCCGCTGGTCGTGCAGATGTACATGCCCAACGGCGCGGCCGCCGCGGTCGGGCTGGAACGGCATGCCAAGGCCGGGGTGATGACGCCGGTATCGGCCTGCGCGTCCGGTTCGGAGGGCATCGCCCGCGCCTGGCAGCAAATCGTGCTCGGCGAAGCCGACATCGCGATCTGCGGTGGCGTCGAGACCAGGATCGAGGCAGTGCCGATCGCGGGCTTCGCCCAGATGCGCATCGTGTTGTCCACCAACAACGACGACCCCGCCGGCGCCTGCCGCCCGTTCGACAAGGACCGCAACGGCTTCGTCTTCGGCGAGGCCGGCGCATTGATGGTGATCGAGACCGAGGAGCATGCCAAAGCCCGGGGTGCCAACATCCTGGCCAGGCTGATGGGGGCGAGCATCACCTCCGACGGTTTCCACATCGTGGCGCCCGATCCCAACGGCGAACGGGCCGGACACGCGATAACGCGGGCGGTACAGCTCGCCGGACTCAGCCCCGCCGACATCGACCACGTCAACGCCCACGCCACCGGCACCTCGGTCGGCGATGTCGCCGAGGGCAAGGCCATCAACAACGCGCTGGGCCCACACGGCGGAAACGCGGCGGTGTATGCGCCCAAGTCCGCGCTCGGTCACTCGGTCGGAGCGGTGGGCGCGGTGGAGTCGATCTTGACCGTGCTGGCACTGCGCGACCAGGTCGTTCCGCCCACTCTGAACCTGGTGAACCTGGACCCGGAGGTCGACCTCGACGTGGTGGCGGGCAACCCCCGGTCGGGCGACTACCGCTACGCCGTCAACAATTCGTTCGGCTTCGGCGGGCACAACGTGGCAATCGCTTTCGGCCGGTACTGACCGAACAGCACAAAGACGAGGAGACCTGCGATGACGACTTTGGCCCCGGAGGCGATCGACGAGTCGCTCGACCCGCGTGATCCGCTGCTGCGACTGAGCAGGTTTTTCGACGACGGCAGCCTGGAGCTGCTGCACGAGCGTGACCGCTCCGGTGTGCTCGCCGCAGGCGGAACCGTGAACGGTGTGCGCACCATCGCGTTTGCCACCGACGGCACCGTGATGGGTGGCGCCATGGGTCTGGAGGGCTGCACGCACATCGTCAACGCCTACGACACCGCCATCGAAGAGCAGAGCCCGATCATCGGCATCTGGCATTCCGGCGGCGCGCGGCTGGCCGAGGGCGTGAAAGCACTGCACGCCGTCGGGCTGGTGTTCGAGGCGATGATCCGCGCGTCCGGATACGTACCGCAGATCTCGGTGGTGGTCGGTTTCGCCGCCGGCGGCGCGGCTTACGGCCCGGCACTGACCGACGTCGTCATCATGGCGCCGGAGGGCCGGGTGTTCGTCACCGGGCCCGACGTCGTCCGTAGCGTCACCGGCGAAGACGTCGACATGGCCTCGCTGGGCGGCCCGGACACCCACCACAAGAAGTCCGGGGTGTGCCACATCGTCGCCGACGACGAGGCCGACGCCTACGAGCGCGGTCGTCGGTTGGTCGGATTGTTCTGCCAGCAAGGGCATTTCGACCGCAGCAAAGCCGAGGCGCACGAGACCGACTTGCATGCGCTGCTGCCGGAATCGCCGCGTCGAGCCTACGACGTACACCCGCTCGTCACCGCACTGCTCGACTCGCATGATGACGGCACGCCGTCATTTGACGAGTTCCAGGCCAAGTGGGCGCCGTCGATGGTGGTCGGCCTGGGCCGGTTGTCAGGACGCTCGGTCGGCGTGCTGGCCAACAACCCGCTACGGCTCGGCGGCTGCCTGAACTCGGAAAGTGCCGAGAAGGCAGCACGTTTCGTGCGGCTGTGCGACGCATTCGGTATCCCGCTGATCGTGATCGTCGACGTGCCCGGCTACCTACCCGGCGTGGACCAGGAATGGGGCGGCGTCGTGCGCCGCGGAGCCAAACTCCTGCACGCGTTCGGCGAGGCCACCGTTCCGCGCGTCACGCTAGTCACCCGAAAGATCTACGGCGGGGCCTACATTGCGATGAACTCCCGTTCGCTGGGCGCCACCAAAGTGTTCGCCTGGCCGGACGCCGAGGTCGCGGTGATGGGCGCCAAGGCCGCGGTCGGCATCCTGCACAAGAAGAAGCTGGCCGCCGCGGCCGACCACGAGCGCGACGCGCTGCATGACGAGCTGGCCGCCGAGCACGAGCGCATCGCCGGCGGCGTGGACAACGCGATCGACATCGGCGTCGTCGACGAGAAGATCGACCCGGCCCACACTCGCGGCAGGCTGACCGCGGCGCTGGCCGAGGCGCCGGCACGACGCGGCCGTCACAAGAACATCCCGCTGTAACTCTTAACGGCGGCCGCGTCCATCTGCCGAATGCGCTCGGGTCCGACATCGCTGAGCCGGGCGCGTACCGGCTGATACCTCTGCTGCAGGGCCGCGGGAAACAGGTCCCACACGCCAGTGCAGGTAGATCGTGCCCTTGCCAACACCCGCCCGACGAGCCAGTTCATCGATCGTCACCTGCCGATAACCCCACGACAGCAACAACCCTCGAGCGGTATCGAGGATGCGATCCGCCCTTTCTCGTCGGTCTCCGCGGGAGCGTTCCACCGCCACGGCAATTGGTCCATGACCAGAATTCGATTCTGGTCAATGGTCATTTAGACTGCACATCGGTCATTGCTCGCGGCTGAGGATCTGACATAGCACCTGGCTGAGGCGATCTTCAGGCGAAGGCGGGAGGGCGCCAGTGCGCCAGGCGACAAAGCCGTCGGGACGCACCAGTAGCGCTTCATCACGCGACAAACCCGTCAGCTGTGCCCATCGACCCTCGATGTCGCGTATCTCGCCGTCGGTGCTGATGATGTGGACGCGGATCGGGACATGCAACGTGGCGGATACTGCACCGGCTGCGGTTGCCCAGGCCACGCCGGCCGATCCGGTGAAAAGCGTGAAGCCGGAACCGACCAGGTCGAGCGTCGAGACGCGGTGGCCCGCGCGCTGCACCCAGGCATGAGGCACCCGGGTACCGGGCTGCGCTCGCAACTCGTCGACCAAGGACACGGCGTCTGCATTATCGGGAGCGGGCTGATCGGAAATGACTGCAGCCGAGCGGTATTGGTAGCCGATCAACAGGGAGAACATCGACGCCTCCTCATCGAGCGGCAATCCCGGACCCTGGTCGTCCAAGTCGATCAAGGCCACTTTCGGCCCGGTCAGCGACTGGTGCGCGGCGGACTGCCCGACGGGGTGCCGCTCGGCGTGGAAGGTGGTAAGTAGTGCCGCCCCGGCTAATCCCTCCAAGACTGCGGCCAGCTTCCAGGCCAGGTTGTGTGCGCTTTGGATAGCAGTGTTGGCTCCCCCGGCCTTGAACGGCGGCATGGTGTGTCCGGAGTCGCCGACGAGAAAAACTCGCCCGCATTGGAATTGGTCGGCTACCTGTTCGTACGGTTGCCATGCCGCGGCTTCGATGATCTCGATTTCGATGGGCTCGCCGACGGCTTTGGTGAGCACTTCGCTGCAGTACTGCGGGGTGAATTGCGCGGCGGTCTCCCCTTTGTCAGGGAAGTAGGTGGTGATGAACATGCCGAGGTCGTCCTTAGCCACCAGGAATATGCCGTCCACGTCTGGATTCTTGACCTGAACGCCATCGCCTTCGCGCAGGTGCGAGACGAACTGCCGCCAGGGGGCACGGAAGTAGAAGAAGACGACGAAGATCGGCAGCGCGCCGTATCCCGACGTTGTGACACCCAGCGACTTACGGATCGGGCTGTGGACCCCGTCGGCGGCGATCAGGTAGTCGGCGCGGACCGTCTCGGACTCTCCGGAGTCCAGGTCACGCAGCACCGCCGTGACGCCGATGTCGTCCTGCTCGAACGTGCACAATTCCGTCCCGTAGCGCACTTTGCTGCCGCGCCGGCGGGTTTCGGCGAGCAGCATCGGCTCCAGGCTGCTCTGCGGGCAGTACTGCACGGCGGGCTCGGGGCTCAGTTGCTCCAGGCCGGCGAAAAGCGCGTCGATGTCGATGGCCAGCTCTTCTTCCGCACTGTTCAGCGTCGGCTTGACCACCATGTCGGAAACTCGGTCGGCGACGGCGTGGACCCCGTCGGCCAATCCCAGCTCGCGCAGGATCTCCAAGCTGCGGAAGCTCAGATTTCGGGCCTTCGGGTAAATGAAGACCTCGCCGCGCTTTTCGACCAGCAGGGAACGGACGCCGTGGTTGGCCAGCACCGCCGACGTGGTCAGGCCGCCGGCGCCGGCGCCGACGATCAACACCGGGACATGCGCGACACTCATAATGGCCCCTTTCACGCGGAACTGGTTCGTTCCGACTAAGGCCAATGTGGCACCTCTGGAAGGAACCCGCAACTGTTAGGGCCCCGACGCGCCGGCAAGTGGCAAGAGCACGCCTTCGAGCACACGCCGGACGTAGACCCGGTCGATCGGCCGTCCCGTCATCACCCGCAACACGTTGAGACCCAGGGCGGCGTCGGGGATAAGACTCAGATCCCGGCCGGGGGTTATCTCCCCGCGAGCCACCGCATGGTCCAGTACCGCCCGGACCACCTGCCGCGGAGTAGACAGCACAAGGTCATCCAAGGCAGCCGCCAAGACGGGATTGTGCATCGCCGCGGTCGCCACCCCGACAATGACCTGAATTGTGCTGATATCAGTGTCATTCAGGTCAGGAACGGCTGCGATCAGCGCATCGATGTCGCCGCGAAGACTGCCGGTTTTCGGCGGCTCGACGGGCCCGAGTCGCTGTCTCCAGTGGGCGATCGCGTCGGCCACCACCACGGCCTTCGACGGCCAGCGACGATATATCGCCGCCTTCCCGACACCGGCGTGGGACGCGATGTCATCCATGCTCAACCGGTCGTAACCCTGTTCGGCCACACCGGCCAGCGCGGCATCGAGGATGGTCGCGTCCAGCGACCGATCGAGGCGTCCCGGGCTTCGTGCCGGACGCGGGGTGCTAGCCGTCTGCTCCATGATCCATCCTGACCGATACGGATTAGTTCCGCTTCATGGTATCGCGCTCACTTCAGCCGACCTGCGCCAGAAGCTCCTCGGCTGCGCCGGTGACTCGTTCCCGATCGGCACGCACCAGTCCGATCCGGGTGCGGCGATCCACGATGTCGTCGACGGTCAGCGCACCCTCGTGGGTGATGGCGTATTCGAACTCCGCGCGCGTCACGTCGATGCCCTCGGCCACCGGGTCGGCGGGCCGCTCGCAGGCGGCCGCGGCGATCACGTTGGCCGCCTCAGCCCCGTACCGCAGAACCAGCGACTCCGGCAGGCCGGCCATCGCCGCCGTCGTCGACCCCGGGTTGCTCGGCGCGCCGACCAACGGCAGGTTCCGGGTCTGACACTTGCCTGCGTGCAGTCCGCGCAATCCGATCGCACGGTCCAGCACGTCCTGCGCCATGTGCCGGTACTCGGTCAGCTTGCCGCCGACAACGCTGATCACCCCGGATGGCGATTCGACGACGGCATGGTCGCGGGATACGTCCGCGGTGCGGCCGGCTCCGGTATCGAGCAGCGGCCGCAGTCCGGCGTATGAGCCGATCACATCGGCACTTTCCAGGGTGATACCCAGTGCCGTGTTCACCACGTTCAGCAGGAACTCGGTCTCGCTCGATGTCGGTTGTGGCACATCGGGAATCGGTCCGGGCGCCTCCTCGTCGGTCAGCCCCAGATAGACCCGTCCCAGTTGCTCGGGCATCGCGAACACGAAGCGGTTGAGTTCGCCCGGGATCGGAATCGTCAGCGCCGCTGTTGGATTGCCGAGCGCCTCGGCGTCGAAGATGAGGTGGGTGCCGCGGCTGGGCCGCAGCTTCAGCGACGGGTCGATCTCCCCCGCCCAGACCCCGGTGGCGTTGATGACGACCCGGGCCGAGATGTCGAATGATTCGCCGCTGCGCTGGTCGGTCAGCCGTAGCGAGCTGCCGGTGGCCTCGGATGCGCTGGTATACGTCATGATCCGGGCACCCCGCTGCGCCGCCGTCCGCGCGACGGCGGCCACCAGGCGGGCATCGTCGATCAGCTGCCCGTCATAGGCCAACAGACCCCCGTCGAGACCCTCGCGCCGGACGGCGGGCGCCATGTCAATGGCGCGTCGCACCGAAATACGTTGAGAGCCAGGCAAAACAGACGCAGGCGTGCCCGCTGTCTTGCGCAGCACGTCACCGGCGAGGAACCCGGCCCGCACCAGTGCCCGCTCCATCCGGCCCATCGACGGCAGCAGCGGGACCAGCTGCGGCATGGCACGAACCAGATGAGGGGCGTTGCGCGTCATCAGGATTCCGCGTTCGACGGCGCTGCGCCGGGCGATGCCCACGTTGCCGGTCGCCAGGTAGCGCAGCCCGCCGTGCACCAACTTGGAGCTCCACCGACTGGTGCCGAACGCAAGGTCGTGCTTTTCCACCAGCGTCACCCGCAATCCTCGCGATGCCGCATCCAGCGCGATGCCGGCGCCGGTGATGCCGCCGCCGATCACTACGACGTCAGTTGGCGCGCCGTCGGCCAGCGCGCTCAGGTCGGCGTTGCGACGCGCAGCGTTCAGAGCCGTCGACATCACGACAGGTACCCGTTCAGCGAATAGGTCAATTCGGCGGCCAGCGCATCGGCGTCCAGGATCGGACGCACGATCTGGGCCGACTGAACCGTCGACTGGGTGATCAGCAGCACCATTGCGGCCAGCTGGCGAGGATCGCCCGACCGGACACTGCCGTCACGTTGTGCCGCGCGTAGGTCCGACGCGAGCGCGTCGATCAGCATTTGCTGGCTGCTGCCGAGCCGCTGGGCGATGTAGACCAGTGCCAACTCGGAGCGCAGCACCGCCATCACCAAGTCGTCGTCTTGCAGGCGCTCAGCCACCGCGACCACCCGGTCAACCAACGCCGCCCGACCACCCCCGCGCACCGGCACTTCAGCCACCGCGGCGGTGATGTGACTGGTCAGCAGCGAGGCCAGCAGCGAGCGGGTGTCCGGCCAACGGCGATACACGGTCGGACGGCTCACACCTGCTCGGCGCGCGATCTCGGCCAGCGTCACGCGCTCGATGCCGAAATCGACCACGCAGCTCGCGGCGGCCGTCAGTATCCGATCCTGCACTGGAGCATTACTTATTGACAGCATATGTAATACTGTAACGCATGTCTGCCGACTTGCTACCCCCGATGAAGTGGAACGCCTGGGGCGATCCCCACCAAGCCAAACCGCTTTCGGAGGGCATTCGATCGCTATTGGTCCAGGCGCTGGGCGTGACAGGGTCGCACGAAGTCGAAGTCGAAGTCGACGCCAGCCAGGTGCAGCTGCGGCCATCGGTGCTGACGGCCGACGACCGCGAGGCATTAGCCGCCATTGTGGGGCCGGATCACTGCCGCGTCGGCGATCGAGACAGACTGTTGCACGCCGGCGGCAAGTCCGCACTGGATCTGCTGCGGCGTAAGGACTCCGGCCTTCAAGATGCTCCCGATGCGGTGTTGCTGCCCGGCTCCGACGACGAGGTCGCCGCAATCCTGCGGCACTGCTCGCAGCATGGCATCGCCGTCGTCCCGTTCGGCGGGGGCACCAGCGTGGTCGGAGGGCTCGATCCGATCCGCGGCGAATTCAACGCGGTGGTGTCGCTGGATCTGCGGCGCTTCGACGAGTTACTGGCGTTCGACGAGATATCCGGCGAGGCCGAGTTCGGCGCCGGCGTCACAGGCCCACAGGCCGAAGAATTACTTGGCGCGCACGGGTTTTCGCTGGGGCATTATCCGCAGAGCTTCGAATACGCCAGCCTCGGCGGCTATGCCGCGACCCGATCGTCCGGCCAGGATTCGGCGGGCTACGGCCGGTTCGACGACATGATTCGCGGACTGCGCGCGATCACACCCACCGGTGTGCTGGACCTGGGCCGAGCACCGCAATCGGCGGCCGGGCCGGATCTACGCCAGTTGCTCATCGGCTCGGAGGGCGTCTTCGGCGTGATCACCCGGGTGCGGGTGCGCGTCCACCCCGCGCCGCAGGCCACCCGCTATGAGGCGTGGTCGTTTCCCGACTTCCCCACGGGCGCTGCGGCGTTGCGCGCGGTCATCCAGGCCGGTGCCGGGCCCACCGTGATCCGGCTGTCCGACGAAGCCGAGACCGGTGTCAACCTGGCCACTACCGAGTCGATCGGCGACACCCAGATCACCGGCGGCTGCCTGGCGATCACCGTATTCGAAGGCACACCGGCACACGTCGAAAGCAGGCATGCCGAAACCCGGGCGCTGATGGCGGCTCAAGGGGGCACGTCGCTGGGCGAGGCTCCGGCGCGAGCATGGGAGCGCGGTCGCTTCGGCGCGCCCTACCTGCGCGACGCCCTGCTGGCCAACGGCGCGCTGTGCGAGACCCTCGAGACGGCCACCGATTGGTCGAACATCCCCACGTTGAAAGCCGCCGTCACCGATGCGCTGACGGGCGCACTGGCCGAATCCGGCACGCCGGCGCTGGTGCTGTGCCACATTTCGCATGTGTACGCCACCGGTGCTTCGCTGTACTTCACAGTGGTCGCCGGGCAGCGCGGCAACCCGATCGAGCAATGGCGTGCCACCAAAGCCGCCGCGTGCGATGCGATTGTCTCGACCGGTGCCACGATCACCCATCACCACGCCGTCGGCGCCGACCACCGGCCCTGGATGCGTGCCGAGGTGGGCGAGTTGGGCGTGCAGGTGTTGCGGGCGGTCAAGGCGACACTGGATCCCGCGGGAATTCTCAACCCCGGCAAGCTGATCCCGTGACGCGCCGCGACGATGCAGAGCGAAGCGATGAGGAGAAGCGGCGCCATGTGCCGCGCCGCGACGATGCAGAGCGAAGCGATGAGGAGAAGCGGCGCCATGTGCCGCGCCGCCAGATTGGCCGGGTGACGGTGCTGACCAATCCGGCATCAGGGCACGGAAACGCGTCGCACGGCGCCGAGAAGGCGATCGCACGACTGCAACAACGTGGCATCGATGTGGTGGCCATCGTCGGCAGCGACGCCGAACACGCACGCCGACTGCTGCACACCGCGGTCGACCACGGCACCGACGCGCTGGTTGTTGTCGGCGGTGACGGGGTCATCGCCGACGCGCTGCAGGCTCTGGCGGGCACGGATATTCCGCTGGGCATCGTCCCGGCCGGCACCGGCAACGATCATGCACGTGAATTCGCTTTGCCGACAAAGGATCCCGTCGCTGCCGCCGACGTCATCGCCGACGGCTGGACCGAAACCATCGACCTGGGCCGGATTCGAAACAGCAAAGGCGCCGTCAAATGGTTCGGCACCGTCGCAGCCGCAGGCTTCGATTCGCTGGTCACCGACAGGGCCAACCGGATGCGCTGGCCGCGTGGCCGGATGCGCTACAACCTCGCGATGCTCGCCGAGCTCTCGCAGCTGCGGCTGCTGCCGTTCCGGCTGGTGCTCGACGGAGGCCAGGAGATCGTCACCGATCTGACGCTCGCGGCGTTCGGCAACACCCGTAGCTACGGCGGTGGAATGTTGGTGTGCCCCAACGCCGATCCCACCGACGGCCTGCTCGACATCACCATGGTGCACTCCGCGTCACGGACCCGGCTGATCCGTCTCTTCCCGACCGTCTACAAGGGCACCCACGTCAATCTCGACGAGGTGACGACGGCGCGGGCGACGTCGGTCGACGTGGAATCACCGGGCATCAACGTTTACGCCGACGGCGACTATGCGTGTGCGCTGCCCGCCCAGATCTCTGTGGTGCCTGGCGCGCTGCCGATTCTGCGGCGACCGCCGGCTTTCCCGCGAGCAGACGCAGACTCGCACAAATAGGGCTGGCGAAATGCGAGTGTGCGTCTGCTCGCCGGATGCGCCCTAGCCAACCCCACGGCTGAGCCAGGACACCTCGGCGCCGTCGCCACCATCGCGGCAGGCCTCGAGCGCCTCGTCCCACGCGGTACCCAGCGCCGAGTCCAACTCGGCTGCCAGCGCGTCGGCACCGGCATCCATCATCGAACGCAACCGCATCTCCCCGATCATCACGTCGCCGTTGGCGCTCATCGCACCGCTCCACAGGCCGAGCTGCGGCGTGTGACAGAACCTCTGCCCGTCGACGCCGGCGCTTGGGTCCTCGGTGACCTCGAACCGCAGCACCGTCCAGGAACGCAGCGCGTTGGCCAGCCGTGCGCCGGTGCCGACCGGGCCGACCCAGTTGGTGACCGCGCGTAGCTGTCCGGGCATCGCCGGTTGCGGGGTCCACTTCAGGTTGGCCTTGGACGCCAGAGTCGACGACAACGCCCACTCGACATGCGGACATACCGCGGCGGGCGAGGCATGGACATAGACCACACCCGTCGTCACGTCGGCAAACTGGTTCGACGCACGCATCTGTTGCTCCTTCGGCTCCACGAGAGACGTCTTCCCCAACGGCCCGGTGAATCCGACGAGCAAAAAAGTAACGATTTATGTGCCTTGCGTGTCTATTGTGCCCTGTGAGGCCTATGTTGCGCTAGTCCGAGTTATAAGCGGCCAATACCTGGTCCGAGATCGCCGGCCACAAGGTCACCGCCCAGTCGCCGAAATCGCGGTCGGTCAGTACCACCAGCGCAAGCTTCGCACGTGGATCTGCCCAGATCAGAGTGCCCGACTGGCCGAAATGGCCGTAGCTGTCCGGCGAGTTGTCCGCACCGGTCCAATGTGGCGATTTCGAGTCCCTGATCTCAAAACCCAACCCCCAATCGTTGGGCCGTTGCACTCCGTAGCCCGGCAACACGCCGTCGAGACCGGGAAACTGGACGGTTGTCGCCTGGGCATGCATCTCAGCGGAAACGGTCATCGGCGAGAGCAAATCCGTCGCGAAGGCCGCCAGATCGTCCACCGTCGACGTCGCCCCGTAACCGGCGGCCGGCGCGCCACCGTCCAGGCGGGTGGCCGTCATACCCAGGGGTTCGAGCACCGCCTCGGTCAGGTAGCGGCCGAATTCGATGCCGGACGCCTGCTGCACCGTCTCGGCCAGCACCGCGAAGCCGTAGTTGGAATACATCCGGCGGGTGCCGGGCCTGGCCAGTGTCTGTCCGGAGAGCATCGCCAGCCCCGAGGCGTGAGCCAGCAGATGCCGGACCGTCGATCCGGGCGGCCCGGCCACGGTATCCAAGTCCACCGCACCTTCTTCGATCGCGACCTGGGCTGCTCGCGCCACCAGCGGCTTGGTCAGTGAGGCCAGGGCGAACTGGCGTGCGGTGTCGCCGTGGCCGGCCAGCACGCCCGACGGGCCGACTACCGCCGCAGCCGCGTTCGGTACCGGCCAGTCGTCGAGTGCTCGGAGTGCGGGCATCGCGCAGAGCCTACCGACCAAGCGCTAGGTTGAAGCCCATGAGTCAGACAGTGCGCGGCGTGATTTCACGGAAAAAGGGTGAGCCCGTCGAGTTGACCGACATCGTCATCCCCGACCCCGGCCCGGGCGAGGTCGTCGTGGACATCACCGCGTGCGGGGTTTGCCACACCGACCTCACCTACCGGGAGGGTGGCATCAACGACGAGTTTCCCTTCCTGCTGGGTCATGAAGCCGCGGGCACCGTGGAAGCCGTCGGCGAAGGCGTAACCGCCGTCGAGCCAGGCGATTTCGTTGTGCTGAACTGGCGCGCGGTATGCGGCCAGTGCCGGGCCTGCAAGCGTGGGCGTCCTCACCTCTGCTTCGACACGTTCAACGCCGAGCAGAAGATGACGCTCACCGACGGAACCGAGCTGACACCGGCGCTCGGGATCGGCGCGTTCGCCGACAAGACGCTGGTGCACGCCGGCCAGTGCACCAAGGTCGACGCCGCAGCCGACCCGGCGGTGGCGGGTCTGCTGGGCTGCGGGGTGATGGCCGGCATCGGCGCGGCGATCAACACCGGCGCGGTCACCCGCGACGACACCGTGGCCGTGATCGGCTGCGGCGGAGTCGG
>NZ_DASXEP010000114.1:0-9200 GCF_036490025.1 Mycobacterium sp.
GACGGTCTGAGCCCAATTTGTCTGTGAGTACATCGATGAGCTCTGCTTTGTTCATGCAAATCCTCCGAAGCTAGTGGCCCTCGATTGGACCGACTAGAGGACACGGTAAACCCTCAGGTGCCTGATTTCCAAGAGCCACGCCCAATTTCAATGGTTCCTGGCGAACTTTTTAGGAATCCGCTTGCCGCGCTTGGGAGGTGGCTTGAGAGAGGACGAGCCGTCAAATACGACCCTGCGCCGCTCTGAATTCGGACTCAATCGAGCCGTTAGGCAGTGGGCAAAGTCTGCGGTTTCCAGTCCGGCCGAGCTGCCTCGAAAACTTCGATCTGATCGTGTTTACGCAGCGTAAGAGCTATGTCGTCGAGACCTTCCAAGAGACGCCAAGCGGTGTAATCGTCAATCGTGAACGGCACCACCACCGTTCCCGCCGAGACATTCCGATCTTGAAGATTGACAGTGATTTCCAGCCCCGGGCTGCCCTCGATGAGCTTCCAGAGAAGTTCAACATCATCCTGAGCAACTTCGGCCGCGAGCAGTCCCGACTTACCCGCGTTGCCCCGAAAAATGTCGCCGAAGCGAGACGAGATCACTACCCGGAAGCCGTAGTCCATTAGCGCCCACACCGCGTGCTCGCGGGATGATCCGGTGCCGAAATCGGGGCCGGCGACCAGTACTGAACCCCTGTCAAATGGGCTGAGATTGAGCACGAAAGACGCATCGTTACGCCAGGCCGCGAACAATCCGTCGTCGAAACCCGTTCGGGTCACTCGTTTCAAATAGACCGCCGGAATGATCTGGTCGGTGTCGACATTGGACCGCCGCAACGGCACTCCGATGCCGGTGTGGGTGCGAAAGGCTTCCATTGGTTTCTCCCTCAGTCAGTTCAAGTCGGCCGGGGCGGAGAGCTTCCCGCGCACCGCGGTGGCAGCGGCAACCGCCGGTGACACCAAATGCGTACGGCTCCCCTTGCCCTGGCGGCCTTCGAAGTTACGGTTTGACGTTGCGGCGCAGCGCTCCCCCACTGCGAGCTGATCGGGGTTCATCCCCAAACACATCGAGCAGCCGGCCTGGCGCCACTCGGCGCCCGCGGCAGTGAAGATCTCACCCAGCCCTTCGCTTTCGGCTTCCGCACGGACTCGCATCGACCCGGGCACGATCAGCATGCGCACGCCGTCGGCCACCTTTCGGTCGCGCAATATTTCGGCAACCACCCGCAGGTCCTCGATGCGGCCGTTGGTGCACGATCCAACGAAGACCGCGTCGACCGCGATCTCGCGCATCGGGACTCCGGGCCGAAGGTCCATGTACGCCAGCGCTTTCTCGGCCGCCTGTCGCTCGTGGTCGTCGGTCATCAGCTCGGGGTCAGGGACCGCAGCCCCCAGCGCGACGCCTTGGCCGGGATTGGTCCCCCACGTCACAAACGGAGTCAACGACGCGGCGTCCACATACACCTCGGTGTCGAACTCGGCGCCGTCATCGGTTCGCAACTGATCCCAATAGGCCTGTGCCGCATCCCACTGCCCACCGGTCGGGGCATGCGGGCGACCGCGCAAGAATTCGTAGGTGGTGGCATCCGGCGCCACCATGCCCGCCCGCGCGCCGGCTTCGATACTCATGTTGCAGACCGTCATCCGTGCCTCCATCGACAGCGATTCGATGGCGCTGCCCCGGTATTCGATGACGTGGCCCTGCCCGCCGCCGGTGCCGATCTTCGCGATCACCGCCAGGATGATGTCCTTGGCTGTCACCCCGACCGGCAGTTGCCCGTCCACGTTGACGGCCATGGTCTTGAACGGCCGCAGCGGAAGTGTCTGCGTGGCCAGCACATGCTCGACCTCGGAAGTCCCGATGCCCATTGCCAATGCGCCGAAGGCGCCGTGGGTCGAAGTGTGGCTGTCGCCGCACACGATCGTCATTCCCGGCTGGGTCAGACCCAATTGCGGACCGACGACATGCACTATGCCCTGGTCGATATCGCCCATCGGGTACAACCGGATGCCGAACTCGGCGCAGTTGCGGCGCAGCGTCTCGACCTGGTTGCGGGAGACCGGATCAGCGATCGGCTTGTCGATGTCGATCGTGGGCACGTTGTGGTCTTCGGTGGCCAGCGTCAGATCGGGGCGGCGCACCGGCCGTCCGGCCAGCCGCAGACCGTCAAAGGCCTGCGGACTGGTCACTTCGTGCACCAGATGTAGATCGATGTAAATCAGGTCGGGCTCGGTTCCCCCGCCAGAGGCCACCACGTGGTCGGCCCAAACCTTTTCCGCCAGTGTGCGTGGGCGCGCGGCGACCCCAGAATCACCGTGGGCTGAAGTTTTCGTCATGAGGTCATCCCAATTCCTTGATCTCACTATGCGAGACGTTAGTATCTCTCTGTGAGACAGGATAGCGGCATCGGCGTGCTTGACAAAGCCGTGCAGGTACTGCACACGATCGCGGAATCACCCTGCGGGCTAGCCGAATTATGCGATCGCACAGGTTTGCCCAGAGCCACCGCGCATCGGTTGGCTGCAGGACTGGAAGTTCATCGTCTGCTGGCCCGCGACGGCGAGGGCCGTTGGCGTCTGGGCCCCGGCATCAGCGAGTTGGCTGCTCAGGTCAACGACCCGTTGCTGGCCGCCAGCGCGGCGGTTCTGCCCCGATTACGCGAGATCACCGGCGAGAGTGTGCAGCTGTATCGGCGCGAAGGCAGCTCGCGGATTTGCGTCGCAGCGATGGAACCGCCTGCGGGCCTCCGCGATACCGTCCCAGTCGGCGCGCGCCTGCCGATGACGGCAGGTTCTGGCGCCAAAGTGCTGTTGGCGTACAGCGATGACGCCACCAGGGCCGCGGTGTTGTCCGGCGCAAAATTCAGCGATCGCACATTGGCCGAGGTGCGGCGCCGCGGTTGGGCTCAGAGCGCCGCCGAGCGTGAGCCCGGGGTGGCAAGCGTTTCGGCGCCGGTGCGCGATGCCCATGGGTCGGTGATCGCTGCCATCTCCGTGTCGGGTCCCATCGACCGGATGGGCCGCCGGCCGGGCGCACGCTGGGCCACCGATCTGCTGGCTGCCGCCGACGCGCTGACTAGCCGGTTGTGATTCGCACCGCATTGCCCACGGTTCGAGCGGCGGCACGTGACCTGAGACACTGTCGCCATGGGAACGAAGCAGCGTGCGCAGATCGTCATGTCCGAGGCCGAGATCACCGACTTCGTCACCAGTAGCCGTACCGGCACGCTGGCCACCATCGGTTCGGACGGGCAGCCGCACCTGACCGCGATGTGGTACGGCGTGGTCGATGGTGAAATCTGGTTGGAGACCAAAGCCAAATCGCAGAAGGCCGTCAACCTCAAGCGCGATCCGCGAGTGAGCTTCATGATCGAGGACGGCCAGACCTATGACACCCTGCGCGGCGTGTCCTTTGAAGGCGCCGCCGAAATCGTTGATGATCCAGACGCCGTATTCCGCGTCGGAGTCAGTGTGTGGGAGCGCTACACCGGCCCCTACACCGACGAGATGAAACCGGCCGTCGACATGATGATGAACAAGCGGGTCGCCGTACGCATCGTCAGCCATCGCACTCGCTCGTGGGACCACCGCAAGCTTGGCATCCCCCACATGCCGGTGGGCGGCTCAACCGCCGCTGCCGCGAGCTAGCGGGAACCAGCACGCAGCCCGTTTATGGATGAGTAGCCCCGATGGGATTCGAACCCACGCTACCGCCGTGAGAGGGCGGCGTCCTAGGCCGCTAGACGACGGGGCCGGAACCGATCCGAGCTGCCAGCATAGCTCACAGCCCTACGCCGACCTAATTGCTTGGCGGCGGAAGAACATTGGAAAACCCTGCTGGGGTACCAGGACTCGAACCTAGAATGGCTGAACCAGAATCAGCTGTGTTGCCAATTACACCATACCCCATTGGCCGCCTAAAACCGCTGGTCAGAGGCCTGCCTGCAGACGATACGCGGTCGTGCGGGCATTGCTGCCAGCCGTGATGGGCCGACGTGCAGACTACCAAACAAACAGGTCACATCTCACCCGCGCCCGACTCGTTCGCCGGCTTGCGGCTGCCGGCGCGAATCACCGTGGCGTCATCGTCCGGCGTCATTTATCCGAGCGACTGCGGTCGACAGCGCGGAATGCCAGCCCGCGACCGACGCATGTTTACGAAACTTGTTTCCGCACAACGGCATTCGATAGCGTTCCGATGCCCGACACGGTGATGCTGACGGTGTCGCCGTCCTCGATGGGCCCCACACCGGCGGGCGTGCCGGTCAAAATGAGATCACCCGGCAGCAGCGTCATCACCGCCGATATCCATTCCACGATCGCACTGACGTCGTGGATCATCAGCGAGGTACGGCTGTTCTGTTTGACTTCGCCGTTGACCTCGGTGCGCAGCTCCAGATCGGCCGGGTCGACATCGGTGGCAATCCACGGCCCGACCGGGCAAAACGTGTCGTGGCCCTTCGCTCGCGTCCACTGGCCGTCAGCCTGCTGTTGATCACGAGCGGATACGTCGTTGCCGATCGTGTACCCGAGGATGCTCTCGGCTGCTCGTGCGGCCGTGACATCTTTGCAGGGTCTACTGATGACCGCCGCCAGCTCGCCCTCGAAGTGCACGGGCGATGCGTTGGCCGGCAATCGAATCGGCACATGCGGACCGATGATCGCGGTGTTGGGTTTGAGGAAGATCACCGGATCGGCCGGTGCCGGGCCTGTAGCGCCCCCCATCTCGGCGATGTGGTCGGCATAGTTCTTGCCGATGCAGACCACCTTGCTGGCCAGGATCGGGGCCAGCAATCGCACGTCGGCCAGCGGCCAGGAGCGACCGGTGAATGTCGGGGTGCCGAACGGATGCTCGGCGATCTCGCGAACGGTCATCTCGTCGTGCTCGCCCTCGATGGAGACGAACGCGACGCCGTCGGGACTGGCAATTCGGCCAAGGCGCATTCGCTTGAGCCTAGTGGCGGTCGCAAGCGCGGCGAAGCCGGGCGCCGCGGGCCGACACCAAAAGCTAGTGGCGGTCGCAAGCGCGGCGAAGCCGGGCGCCGCGGGCCCGGTTACCGCTTCGGTCCCAGCAAGTACCTGGCTATGCGAGCATGGGTCAATGCCGACGGACCCGACCGGCACGGCCGGACTCAGTACGGGCCGACGTTGGTCGATCGTCGTCGTGTCACTGCTGGTGACCGCGAGCGCGTTCATCTTCATCAATGGTGTTGCGTTTCTGATCCCAGCTCTGCAAGAAGATCTGGGCACGCCACTGGCCGAGGCCGGGTTGCTGTCGTCGATGCCGAGCTTCGGCATGGTGGCGACGCTGATTCTGTGGGGCTACCTGCTCGACCGGGTGGGCGAACGCATCGTGCTGACGATCGGCTCGGCGCTGACGGCGGGGGCCGCCTACGCCGCGACCACCGTCCATTCCATGGTTGCGTTCGCGGCATGGCTGGTCGTCGGAGGCATGGCGGCCGCCAGCTGCAACTCGGCCGGCGGCCGGCTGGTCTCCGGGTGGTTCCCGCCCGAGCAACGCGGCTTGGCGATGGGTGTGCGCCAGGCCGCACAGCCGCTCGGAATTGCGTTGGGCGCGCTGGTCATTCCCGTGCTCGCCGAAGGCAGTAAGTCGGCAAGGTCGGCGCTGATCTTTCCCGCAGTGCTGTGCGCGGCGTCGGCGGTGCTCAGCCTCGTGGCCATCGTCGACCCGCCACGCAAAGAATGGGACGAGGCTTCCGAGCAGGAACTGGCCAATCCCTACCGGAAATCGTGGGTGCTGCGCAGAATCCACGCGGTCTCGGCGCTGTTGATGGTGCCGCAGACGGTGACCGCGACGTTCATGCTGATCTGGCTGATCACCAATTATCGGTGCTCGGTGGCATTGGCAGGAACCCTCGTCATGGTGTCGCAGTTGCTCGGCGCGGTGGGCCGGGTGATGGTGGGCCGGTGGTCGGATCGGGTCGGGTCGCGGCTGCGTCCGGTCCGCATCATTTCCATCGCCGGTGTCGTGGTCTTCGTCGGCTTGGCGTTTGCCGACCATCTGCGCGCATCGATCGCGGTGCCGTTGATGGTTGCGGCGTCGGTCGTGGCCGTGCTCGACAACGGGTTGGAATCGACGGCGATCACCGAATACGCCGGACATTTCTGGAGTGGGCGCGCACTCGGATTGCAGAACACCTATCAGCGATTGATGGCAGCGGGCGCGCCACCGGTCTTCGGTGAGCTGATTGCCGCACACGGCTATCCGCCGGGATTTCTTGTCTGCGGGCTGTTCTCGCTCCTGGCGGTGCCGATCGTGCCGGTCCGGACGCTGCCACCGGGCCTCGAGACTAGAGCCCGGACGCTATCCTTTCGCCGACTTCGGCGGTGGAGAGCTGTCCGGTCGGGCGACTGGCCAGATGGGACGCCACGGCCCGGTCCACTCGCGCGGCGGCAGCGTCTTCGCCGACGTGGGAAAGCAGCAGCGCCACCGACATGACCGCGGCGGTCGGATCGGCGATTCCCTGGCCGGCGATATCTGGCGCGCTGCCGTGCACCGGCTCGAACATCGACGGGTTGGCCCGGGTGGCATCGATATTTCCGCTGGCCGCCAGCCCGATACCGCCGCACACGGCGGCGGCCAGGTCGGTGATGATGTCGCCGAACAGGTTGTCGGTGACGATGACGTCGAAGCGGCCGGGGTCGGTAACCAGGTGAATGGTTGCGGCGTCGACGTGCTGATAGGCCACCTCGACATCCGGATACTTCTCGCCGACCTCCTGCACGGTCCGCGACCACAGGGACCCGGCGAACGTCAGCACGTTCGTCTTGTGCACCAGCGTCAGATGTTTGCGGCGCTGCTGAGCACGCGCGAACGCATCTTCGACCACGCGGCGAACGCCGAAAGCCGTATTGATGCTGACTTCAGTGGCCACTTCATGGGCCGTGCCGACCCGGATCGCGCCGCCGGTTCCGGTGTATGGACCCTCCGTGCCCTCGCGGACCACCACGAAATCGATATTGGTCCCGGGCTCGACCCTCAGTGGGCTGCTGACGCCCGGATAGAGCCGCCCGGGCCGCAAGTTCACGTGGTGGTCGAGCTCAAACCGCAGGCGTAGCAGCAAGCCTCGCTCCAGCACACCGCTGGGCACCGATGGATCACCGATCGCGCCCAATAGGATTGCGTCGTGGCCCCGCAGTTCGGCGACGGCAGTCTCGGGCAGGACTTCGCCAGTGGCGTGAAATCGCTTGGCGCCCAAGTCGTAATGCGTCTTCTCGATACCCGGCAACACCGTGTCCAGAATCTTCACCGCTTCGGCGACAACCTCCGGGCCGATCCCGTCACCCGGGATTACCGCGAGTTTCACGAGAGGTCAACCACTTCGAGCTTGTTGGCCGCCACGGCGGTGCTGATCTCGGTGCGGACATCGGCGGGCACGTCGCGATCAAGCCGCAGCAAGATCGTCGCGCCGGGGCCCTCGGCGTCCTCGGACAGCTGGGCGGCCTGGATGTTCACCCCTGCGGCGCCCAGCAATGTGCCGATCTTGCCCAGTGCGCCAGGCTGATCGGCGTAGTTGATGACGAGGTAGATGCCCTGAGCGCGCAGATCAAAGTTACGCCCGTTGATCTGCACGATCTTCTCGACCTGCTGCGGACCGGACAACGCGCCGGCCACGTTGACGACCGAACCGTCAGCGGCCACAGCGCGGACATCGACGACACTGCGGTGGTTGGGGCTTTCGGTGGCGGTGCTGATGTCGGCGGCCACGCCGCGTTCTTCGGCGATCGCCGGGGCGTTGACGAACGTCACCTGGTCCTCGATCACCGCCGAGAACAAACCACGCAGGGCCGAAAGTCGAAGCACCTCAACGTCTTCGGCCGCCAGCTCACCGCGCACCTGCACCGACAGCGACGCCGGCAGTTCCTCGGCGAGCGCACCGGCCAGCACCCCGAGCTTGCGCACCAAGTCCAGCCAGGGCGCGACCTCCTCGCTGACCACCCCACCGCCGACGTTGACGGCGTCGGGGACGAACTCCCCCGCCAACGCGAGCTTGACGCTGGCCGCCACATCGGTGCCGGCCCGGTCCTGAGCCTCCTCGGTCGAGGCGCCCAGATGCGGTGTCACCACCGCCTGCGCCAGCTCGAACAGCGGGCTGTCGGTGCAGGGCTCCTTGGAGAACACGTCGAGACCGGCACCCCGAACATGTCCGCCGGAGATGGCGTCGGCCAGCGCCGCCTCGTCGATCAGCCCGCCGCGGGCGGCGTTGACGATGATCACCCCGGGCTTGGTTTTCGCCAACGCGTCTTTGTCGATCAGTCCCGCCGTCTCAGGCGTTTTCGGCAAATGCACCGAAATGAAGTCGGCGCGGGTCAGCAGCTCGTCAAGAGTCAGCAACTCGATACCGAGTTGGGCTGCGCGCGCCGGCGACACGTACGGGTCGTAGGCCACGATGTGGGCCTCGAAAGCGGCCAGCCGCTGGGCAACCAACTGCCCGATGCGACCCAGCCCGACCACCCCGACGGTCTTGCCGAAGATCTCGGTGCCCGAGAACGACGAGCGCTTCCATGCGTGCTCGCGCAGCGAGGCATCGGCCGCGGGAATCTGCCGCGCGGCCGACAGCAGCAGCGCCACGGCGTGCTCGGCGGCGCTGTGGATGTTCGACGTCGGCGCGTTGACGACCAGCACACCGCGCTCGGTGGCCGCGTCGACGTCGACGTTGTCCAGCCCGACACCGGCGCGGGCGACGATCTTCAGCTTCGGCGCGGCGTCGAGGACCTCGGCATCGACGGTCGTCGCGGAGCGGACCAACAGTGCGTCGGCTTCGGGCACCGCCGCGAGCAGCTTCGGCCGGTCGGGGCCGTCGACCCAGCGCACCTCGACCTGGTCACCCAAGGCGGCGACGGTTGATTCGGCAAGTTTGTCAGCGATAAGAACAACAGGCAGGCTCACGCGGGCCAGCCTAATGGTCGCGGTTGTGCCGGATTGCGTCACGGTCGCCCATCGAACCCACTAGCAGCGTCGAACGTGCATTCAGAGCGAGAAAATCGCCAAAATTTCGTTCTGAGTGCACGTTCGGCGCGAGGTTCTGCATGTCGGTGCCCGGGTGAATCCTGGCGGTAAGCGTGACGACAGGAGAAACACCGATGTGCTGGAAATGCGATCACCCGGAAGCCTCGATCCAGGAATGGCTGGAACTCATCTACGAGAGGGTCAAAGAGAACGGATGGACCGCCCAGTTCATCCAGGGCCCC
>NZ_DASXEP010000144.1:0-2534 GCF_036490025.1 Mycobacterium sp.
ACGTGCACGTGGATCCGCCGGTTCAGCGTGGCGGGGTCGACGCCCAACTCCTCGGCATGCGAACGCACGTAGGAGAGCGCGATCTGCGCGGACTCCTTCATCACGTCACCCAGCTGACCGGTCAACTGCAAGCCCGGCTCACCGTCATTGGCACCTGCCTCGATGTAGAGCACGTCGCCGCCCAGCCCGGTCACCGCCAGGCCGGTCGCCACGCCGGGCACCGCCGTGCGTTCGGCCGATTCCGGGGTAAAGCGCGGGCGGCCCAGGTAATCCACCAGATCCGGCTCGTCGATCGTCACCGGATCCTCGGCGATCTTCGTGGTCACCTTGCGCAGCGCCTTGGCCAGTAGCCGTTCGAACTGCCGCATGCCCGGCTCGCGGGTGTAGTCGGCAGCGACTTTGCGCAACGCCGCCTCGGTGACGGTCACTTCGTCGTCCGTCAACCCGGCCCGGTCGCGCTGGCGCGGCAACAAGAAGTCACGCGCGATGGCGACCTTGTCGTCCTCGGCGTAGCCGTCGATCTGCACCAGCTCCATCCGGTCCAGCAGCGCCGACGGGATGTTCTCGATGACGTTGGCGGTCGCCAAGAACACCACATCGGACAGGTCCAGATCCAGGTCGAGGTAGTGATCCCGGAAGGTGTGGTTCTGCGCGGGGTCGAGGACCTCTAGCAGCGCAGCACTCGGGTCGCCGCGGAAGTCCGAGCCGACCTTGTCGATTTCGTCAAGCAGCACGACGGGATTCATCGAGCCGGCTTCGCCGATGGCACGGACGATCCGGCCCGGCAGGGCGCCGACGTAGGTGCGACGGTGACCGCGGATCTCGGCCTCGTCGCGCACACCACCGAGCGCGACGCGGACGAACTTGCGGCCCAGCGCGCGGGCGACGCTCTCACCCAGCGACGTCTTACCGACCCCGGGCGGACCGGCCAGCAGCATCACGGCACCGGAGCCACGGCCGCCGACAACCTGAAGACCGCGCTGCGCCCGCCGGGCCCGCACCGCCAGGTACTCCACAATGCGGTCCTTGACGTCATCCAGACCGTGGTGATCGGCGTCGAGGATCTCACGTGCCGACTCGAGGTCGGTCGAGTCCTCGGTGCGGGTGTTCCACGGCAGGTCAAGTACGGTGTCCAGCCACGTGCGGATCCAGCCGCCCTCGGGGCTCTGATCGCTGGAGCGTTCCAGCTTGCCGACCTCACGCAGCGCCGCCTCGCGGACCTTGTCCGGCAGCTCGGCCGCCTCGACGCGGGCGCGGTAATCATCAGAACCTTCGGGCTCGCCCTCGCCGAGCTCCTTGCGGATCGCGTTGAGCTGCTGACGCAGCAGGAATTCCTTCTGCTGCTTTTCCATGCCCTCGCGAACGTCTTCGGCAATCTTGTCGCTGACCTCGACTTCGGCGAGATGGTCGCCCGTCCAGTCGATCAGCGCTTGCAGCCGCGCGCCGACATCTTCGGTCTCCAGCAGCTGGCGCTTCTGCACGTCGGTCAGATACGACGCGTAACCGGCCATGTCCGCCAGAGCCGACGGATCGGTCAGCTTGTTGACCACGTCGACGAGCTCCCAGGCCTCCCGGCGCTGCAACATCGCCAGCAGCAATTTCTTGTAATCGCCCGCGAGCTTGCGGGTCTCGTCACTGGGCTCGGATTCGGTGACCTCGGTCACCTCGACCCACAGCGCAGCACCCGGCCCGCTGGCCCCGGCGCCGATGTGGGCCCGCCGCTCACCGCGCACGACCGCGGCGGTGGCACCGCCGGGCATCCGGCCGACCTGCACAATCGTTGCGATCACGCCGTAGGACGGGTAGCGGTCGTCGAGTCGGGGCGCGATCAGCAGTGTGCCCGATTCGGTGCCGCGCGCCGCGTCGACGGCGGCGCGTGCGGCGTCGTCCAATGCGATGGGCACCACCATTCCGGGCAGCACGATCGGGTCGCTGACGAACAACACCGGCACTGTTTTGCCTTCAGCCATCAATCCTCCAAAGTTAAGCCTGATGCGCTCAACCTGGATAGCCGGGCAATTGTTCCCGACGGGTGACGTCGCATCTGGCCAGCCCTGCCGCGGTGAGGTGGCGCAGCTCGTCGATGGCTGCTGCCAAGAATGAGTCGATGACCTCGCGGCCACGCTCACGTAATGGGTCGTTGCAGATCAGGCATGTTTGCCGCCCGTCGGGTGCATCGACGCGTCCTGCGCCGCGTCGGTCGGGTTCGTTTGATGGCAACGGATGTCGGGGAAGGGTTGGGCCGCCTCGAGTGTGTAGGCCACCTCGAGCAGCATGCGTTCGTCGCCGTGCGCGGCGGCGATTTGCACACCGATGGGTAGACCATCGGTCGAGAGTCCGGCGGGAATCGAGATCGCCGGTGTCCCAGTGATGTTCTGCACGGGTGTGAAGGGGACGTAGTCGAGTAGGCGTTCAAGTAGGCGATCGAACGGTACGTGCGGGCTGAGGTGACCGATGGGTGGCGTGGTATGCGCTGTGACGGGCGAAATCACCGCATCGAAGTCGGCGATGAAGCGCGCGTAGGCCCGGGCTGC
>NZ_DASXEP010000170.1:0-26436 GCF_036490025.1 Mycobacterium sp.
GTCGCTGGTCGTGGCCGAAAACAGCACCGGTCCAACCCGATACCGACTATTGGAGACCATGCGTCAATACGCGCAGGAAAAGCTCGGAGAGTCCCGCGAAGCCGACGAAGTGCGCACACTTCACCGCGACCACTACACCGCGCTGGCGGCTGAACTCGATGCGCCCGCCGGCAGCGAACACGAAAGTCGTCTCGAACAGGTCGTGGCCGAAATCGACAACCTGCGGGCGGCGTTCGCTTGGAGCAGCGAGAATTCCGACGCCGAGTTGGCGGCGGCGCTGGCGTCGGCGCTGCAACCACTGTGGCTCGCGCGAGGACGCATCCGGGAAGGCATGGCCTGGTTCAAAACTGCCGTCCCGGACGACGACGTTCCTCGGGCCGAACTCACGGCCGCGACGCGAGCGCGGGCACTGGCAGACGAAGCCAGGCTAGGCATCCGGGTGGCCGCCGCCGGCAGCTCCGAGAAGGCGGAGCGGGGATAGCGGCGACCAGGCGCGTGGTCGCCGCCCACGCCGCCCGGGCGAATGGCGATCTGAGCACAGCACTGCACTGGGCCGATAAGGCCGTATCGGCAGCAGACGGCCACCGACTGGTGCTCGCGCTGACCGCGTGTGCCCAACTGGCCATCGCGGCGGGTGAGCCCGATCAGGCCGAGCGTGACGCTCGTGACGCGCTTGCGTGCGGCGCAGAAACCGGCGGGCACCTTGCCGTCCCCGACATCCTCGAGTGCCTCGCCGCAGTAGCCAGTGACCGCGGCAGATATCGCGAAGCGGCCCGCTTATGGGGAGCGGCGGGCGGTGTGCGTCAACGGATGTCCGCAGTCCGGCTCAAGGTCGACGACGCGAGCTGCGCGGCCTTCTCGGCACGCTCACGAGATGCCATGGGAGAAAGCGAATTTGAGTCGGCGTGGGCCGAGGGCGCGGCACTTTCCACTGAAGAGGCGGTCACCTACGCACAGCGCGGCCGCGGCAAGCGTAAACGCGCCACCAGCGGGTGGGCGTCACTCACACCGACGGAGCTCGACGTCGTCCGCCTCGTCACCGAGGGACTGGCCAACAACGACATCGCCGCAAGGCTTTTCGTCTCACCGCGGACCGTGCAGACCCACCTCACGCACGTTTACACCAAACTCGGACTGGCCTCGCGCGTACAGCTCGCTCAGGAAGCGACCCGCCGCGCGTGACGCGGTGAAGCTAACCCGCGCGCTCACCGAACTCGCGACGATCGAAGCTGTCGTGGGTCACCCGCCACGACGCGAAGCCGTCGCCTGCGACGTGCAGCGTGATCTGCGGATCGCAAGCGCATTCCTCAATAAGGTGCGGCTGCAGGTCGTCGATGGGCACGATGTGGATTTCGCGTGGCCCGATCCAGCCGGACCACCATCGGTTACCCGGACAGCTACACCCGATCTCGGTGCAGTGGACCGGATCGATGATCACGCCGAGCGCGGCCACGCGTCGATGTACTCGTCCATGACCGCGTGCCACTGCATCGCGCGAATCTCGTCGCCGGCGGCGCGAGCCTGCTTGAGGTGTTCGCGCGCGAACACAATGCAGCGCCCGATGCGTGTGGTGTCGATGATGGTAGCCATATCTGACCTCCCTCGAAGCGGGATAGAAAGACCGGTTGGCGTCATTGGCGCTCGGCCAGCAATCGCATCGTCGCACGACATACCCGGTTTCGCGCGCCGACACACGCAGGGCTAGCCGATCTGCAGCGGGTCGATCTGCACGCGCACAGGTTCGGCGGTTTGTCGGGCGCTCACCACCGCGACGCCGCGCCGCAACTCCCTGGCCAGCTCCAAGCCCTGCTCGCGGTGCACCCGCACCAGCATCCGGTTGACCGGCTCGTCGGCGGCCATTCCCGGTGGTCGGCGCGCCCCCGGTGGCAACGGCACCGGGCCGAGCAGCTCGGCGGTGTCCGGCAAGCGCATCTCCTTGAGCAAGGCCGCCACCGCGGGGCCGGCGCCGTCGAGGGCGGCCATGTGGACGCTCGGCGGCAGCGCGACCTCGGCGCGGGCCGCCAGCTCGGCGTCCGCGTGGCCGACTGGGTCCCAGCGGATCAACGACTGGACGGTTGGCACAGACGCTTCGGCGACGACGGCCACCACGCCGCCGTCCTCTCGGGGACGGACCAACGCGGCCGCGGCCATCCAGCGCCGCAGCGTGTCCTCGGCGGCCCGCAGATCCTGCCGGCCCAGCAGCGCCCAGCTGTCCAGCAGCAGCGCCGCGCCGTAACCGCCGACCGCGCGGGGTTCGGCGCCGGGTGTGGCCACCACCAGCGCCGGTCGCGAGTCGACCTCGGACACCACCGCATCGCCCGCCGAGGTGATCACCGTCGTGCCCGCGAAGGCGCGACCCAGTTCCTCGGCGGTGCGCCGGGCGCCCACCACGACGGCGCGCAAGGAGTCGGACCCGCAGGCGCCGCAGCGCAAGGCGACGTCGGCCCGGCCACACCAGCGGCATACCGGCGCAGAATCATCCCGGTCTTCGAGCGACAGCGGGCCGGTGCAGTGCCGGCAGCGCGCGATCGTCCGGCATCGCGCGCACGCCAGCGACGGAACGTAGCCGCGCCGCGGCACCTGCACCAAGACCGGCGTCTCGGCCTGCAGCGCCGAACGGGCCGCGCGCAGCGCAACCGACGGCAGCCGCGCCGTGCGCGCAGCCTGGTCGCGTTCCTCGGCGTAACCACCGTCGTCGAGGGCCACCACCCGCGGGCTTCGGGCGCGCACCACCGGTCGCGTCGCCACCAGGTCGTGCGCCCAGCCACTGCGCACCAGCGACTGGGCCTCCGCAGTACGGGCGTATCCCCCGATCAGTGCGGCGCAACGCATTTGGTGGGCGCGCAGCATCGCCACCTCCCGGGCATGCGGGTACGGGGCCCGCGGCTCGGCCAGCGTGTCGTCGCCGTCATCCCACACCATGACCAGGCCCAGGCCGCTCACCGGCGCGAACACCGCGCTCCGGGTACCGATCACCAGCCGTGCGCTCCCCCGCAGCGCGGCCAGCCAGCGCCGGTAGCGCGCGGCCGGACCCAGCCCCGCCGACAACGCCACCACACCGGCTTCGTCGAGCAACGCCGTCGCGGCGCGCCACAGTGCGTCCACGTCGCGCTGATCCGGGACGACGGCCAACACTGCGCGCCCGGTTTGCACTGTCTGCGCGGCGGCCTCGGCGAAGCGGTCGGCCCACACGTCGCCGGGCAGCACCTGCCACACCGCGCGCGCGGCACGCGACTCGGCCAGCGCCGTCAGGAACTGTCCGCCGCTGCCATAGGCTTCCCAACCGGCCCGGTCGATGGTGTTGACGGCGGAAAGTGCTGGCGCCGTGTGGTTTTCACGCTCTACCTTGGCGTGCCGGGGCGGGATCGCCAGCCGCAGCACGTCGGCGCGGGTGCCGGCGTAGCGCGCGGCGACCGCATCGACCAGCCGGCGGATCTCCGGGGTGAGTACCGCCTCGGCGGACACCACGCGGTCCAGCCAGGCCAGCTTGCCGACGTGATCGGTTTCGGTGCGGCGCTCCAGGATGAAGCCGTCGACCAGTCGGCCGTGGAATCGCAGCCGCACCCGCACCCCTGGCTGGGCGTCGTCGGATTGGTCCGCGGACACCAGGTAGTCGAATTCGCGGTCCAGGTGCGGCACCGACAGCATCGGCAACACCCGCGCGATCGGCTCGAATACAGCGGGTTGCCGGGTCCGCGTGGTCACTCGCCAGGTGTAGCAGAGACGGTCGACATCATCCGGCAAGCCCGAGAAAGACCACAAGTGCGCGATCGAGCCGGACGAGATCGGCATCAGCGAGGCGACCGAGGCGATCGCGTACGTTGGCCCGCGGCACGGTCGTGACCTTGTCGACCATGATTTGGCTCGGCTGCTCGATTCCGGTAGCCGCCGTCGCTCCTACGGTGATCCGGGTCAGCGGCGCCTCGGTGGCGTTCGTGGTCAGTGGACAGACCGTGACTGAGGCGGTTGCGTCGAATCGGTCGTCCTGAACGATGACGACAGGTCTCGGCTTACCGGTATAGAGGCCACGCGCAGCAGCGATGTGAATATCGCCGCGCTTCACTCGGCGGGCTCCCCCTCTGCCCAGTCGACGGAGATTGCGTCGACAAACGCTTGGTCGTCGGATTCATGTTCGCTGGCGGCAATGGCGGCCGACTGGCGGTGAGCTTCCGCGACGAATTCGGGTGCTCGGACGTCGGGCACCCAAATCTGAACGGGCCTGAGCCCTTGAGCACGCAACCGACGACGATGTTCGCGTACCCGGTCTCGTGTACTAGCCATAGGTCCACGTTACATGTAACGGGCTTGGCTATCAACGCGCCCGGCGACCGACGAGCGAACCTATTCGGTCAGTAACTGAACGTCGTCGCCGGCTCGTGACCAATCCATTGCCAAAGTTGAACGGTGCCGCCGATTTCGGCGTTGGGCAATAATTGCCCGGCCGCCAACTGCTTGGCGTTGAAGCACAGCGAGCACACCAGTAGTCGCCCGCCGGCCGATTCGAACCGTGCCATCAAGTCGGGAAGGGACGGGCACCCCTCGCAGGCGATGCCGGCCGCAACGCCGGATTGGCTGAGGCGGACCGCCTCCTTGGTGAGGAATATCAGGGTCGGGCGGCCTTGCTCGGCAGCGCCGAGCGCGACGAGGAGCGCCACAGTCACTTTCTCCGCGTCCTCCAAACCGGTGGTGAGGCTGATCGCCACTTTGTTCGTCATGATCTTGTTTCCATCCGCTCGGGAGTTGGGCATTCGGTGTGGAATCCGGAGCACAGCAGATCCAGTGCGTGAATCCGCTCGCCGCCGGTGGCGAAAGCATGCTGCTCGACGACGCGGCCGGCTTCGGGGCTGCCCGGCGCCTGCATCCGGACGCGCCACCGCAGGTAGAGCCGGTCGCCGAGCTGGCCGATCGAGGCATCCACCACGTCGAAGACGTCGGCACCGCCGAACCATTGCTCAAACTGCCGAGCGGTGTCGGCGGCGCCAACGATCGTGACGAATCCGGGCGGAACCAATGCGCGGAAACGGACCTCGGGATCGAAGCAGGTTGAGAGCGCGGTGAAGTCACGACGGGTGAAGGCGTTCAGGAACAGTCCGGCGGCTGCCCAGCCGCCAGTCGGGCACGAAGTGGGAAACATTGTCAACGCCGGTTCGCGACGCATGCCGCAATACAGCGGGGGTGATTCTTTTTCATCCCTAGGTTTTACGGTGCCCGTCAGGGCCGGCGCATCGGTCGATCACCCGATCTTTCGGGCCCTGCGTCCTCGGCAGTGGCCGCGACGAGTCCGTGCCGCATGGCGTACATCGCCGCCGCCCCACGGCTTGATACGCCGATTTTTGTATAAATGTGCTCGATATGAGTGCCGGCAGTCCGCGGTGTGATCGACAGGTGTTCGGCGATTTGCCGGTTGGACCACCCCCGCACCAGCAGTTCCAGCACCTGCGCCTCGCGACCGGTTAGTCCGGCGACGAGGGGCCGGCGGCGAGCGACGCGGTGCCCGGCCGCGGCCAGCACCGCATGCACCGCGGTCGCGTCGAGACGTCCCGCGCTGACCTCGGCCCGCACCGCGGCCGCACGCTCGGCCGGCGGCAGCGCCTCGCGGTGCGGACGAGCTTCGCCCAGCGCCTGATAGACCGCCGAGGCTGCCAGCAACCTGGCCGGCATGGTGATGGCATGACCATTGAGCCCGCGCGGATATCCGGAGCCGTCCATGCGCTCGTAGGCCATCCCGGCTATCGAGCCGATCTCCGCCAGCAGCGGCTGACGACACAACACTCGTTCGGTGAGATACGGGACGGTGCGGACCCTTTCCCGCTCGCTTTCCGACAGCGGCCCTACCTTGTTCCAAATGCCGGTCGAAACGCCGATCGACCCGATGCGATGAACCAACGCCGCGCGTTCGACCAACGCCACATCGGCCGGGCTCATCCCCTCATCGCCCGCCGCAGCGGCGGCCAGTGCGGCCACTGCGCGTGAATGACCCAGAAACCACGGCGATTTCAAGTCTGCATAGTCGGCGAAGATCTCCAACATCGGTGTGAGGTCGGAGTCACCGATGCGACAATCCAGTGCCGAACACCCGTCGATCACCGTGCTCCAGGTATCCACGGTGTCCAGACCGCCGAGAATCTCGGACTGCCGCGAACAGCACAGCGCTACCAGAGCGGGGTCGAACTCGCTGCCGCTGCGGGCGCGCAGCATATCCAGCGCGGCCTGCGTACCGCCGATCCGCAGGTGAACCTCGGCATCGTCGGCGATCTGCACGATCCGCATTACCTGCTCGATTTGATTGCCCCGCAGGCGCTTCGGCACGCCCTTGCCATCCCAACGCTCGAAGGCATGATGCAGGGCCTTCTGCACATCGGGGTGAAGCTGCAGCCGGTCGGCGACATCGCTGGCGGTTTGACAGTGCGCGACAAAGGAATTCGAGATGTCGACTAACCCCTCGGCGAAAAATCGGCCGAGCATCGTGATCCGCTGCAACGGTGGCCGGCCTTCGGTGAGATGCCCGAGCAGGAAGCGCAACATCGGGAATCCCGCCTTGTCCACCAGGTAGCTGTCGGCGCGAACTCTCAGGTCGTCGCCGAACCAGCGAACGAGTTCGTGCGAGTCAGCGACGCATCCCACCCAGGCCAGCAGCGATACATAAAACACCGCCGCCTGCCGATCGTCCGGCAGCCCTGCCGCAGCTGCGAGCCGAGTCGCGATGACGGTCTGGCGCAGAACGTGCTCTTGTGGTTGTCCCAGACCAAGATCCGTGGCAAGCGACAACGAGGCGACGAGTTCGGCCAGCCGAATTTCGGTCGTCCCACGGTCCGCCATCAGCGAAGCCTACGATCAGGACAGCCGTCTGACGACTAGTCCGGATCCGGCGCGCTACCGGCGGCGTCCACCCGGCCGAAGAAAAAGCCCGCGGTGATCAAGACCTGCGCGGCCGCGTAGGTCCACCAGATCGGCACCGCCAGCACCTCGCTGCCCAGCACGAACCGGCCGATGCCGATCATCGCGTCGGAGGCCGCGAAGCACACCGCGCCGACCGCCGTCCACAGCGTGGGCAGCCGCGCCAGCAGCGCCGCGCACACCATCGCGGCCAGCACGACCATGTACACCGTGACCGGAACGGTCAGACCGTCCCGACCCAGCTGCGGCCAGAACCACGCCAGCAGCCCCACGCACGCCGCGCACATCAAAACCACGGCGACCCAACGGACACGCGACCGATCCGACTCTCGCGCCAGGGGCGCCAGTGCACCGAGAAAACACAAGTGCGCCAACAGAAATGAGCCCAGCCCGAGCACGAAAGACGCTGTCCACCACGGAATGGCCAGCAGCGCGTCGCCGACCGCCGAGAACAGCAACGCCACCATCAGCCAGCGTCGCTCGCGAACGCGTGCGTGCGCGGCCGCCGCCAAGGCCAGCAACAGCGCCATCGACGCCTTGAACGCCGGTTGGGCGGCCCACTGCCCGGTCAACTCCGCACCCGGCGGGAAACGCAACGCCACGATGGTCAAAAACACCCCGTAGGCGAGGCCGGACCACCCGGCGGCCACCCAGGCGCCGAGCATGACCCGCGGTGCGTACGGTGTCTGCATGCCCAGCGTCGGCGACTCCGCATCCGCCATCGATCCCATCCTGCAGAAGGTACTGGACGCGGTTCCGTTCCGATTATCCGCCGACGACGGCGTCGAAGCAGCTCGCCGGCAGCTGCGAGACCTGCCGCGACGCAGCTTCCACCCCGAGCTTCGGGTGGAAGACCGCGTCATCGACGGGCCGGGCGGCCCGCTCAACATCCGGATGTATTGGCCGCCAACCGATGACGCCGCGCCGCCGGTGGTGGTGTTCTTCCACGGCGGCGGCTTCGTCGTCGGCGACCTCGACACCCACGACGGCACCTGCCGTCAGCACGCCGTCGGCGCCTCGGCGGTGGTGGTGTCGGTCGACTACCGGTTGGCGCCCGAGCATCCCTACCCCGCCGCGATCGAGGATGCCTGGGCCGCAACGCAATGGGTCGCCGAGCACGGCAGTGAGATCGGCGTCGATACCGGCCGGCTGGCGGTGGCCGGAGACTCCGCGGGCGGCAACATTTCGGCGGTGATCACGCAGCGGTCCCGTGACGAGGGCGGCCCGCCAATCCTGTTCCAGCTGTTGTGGTATCCGGCCACCCTGTGGGATTCGTCGCTGCCGTCGTTCACCGAGAACGCCGGCGCGCCGGTGCTGGATAGCGCGGCCGTCGCTACCTTCAGCCGCTACTACGCGGGCGAGATCGACCTGTCCGATCCCCCGGCCGGCATGGCCCCGGGCCGGGCCGCGAACCTGGCCGATCTGCCCGCCGCCTACATCGCCGTCGCGGGCCTGGATCCGCTGCGCGACGACGGAATGCGTTACGGGGAGTTGCTCGCCGCCGCCGGCGTTCCCGTCGAGGTGCACAACGCCGAGGCGCTGGTGCACGGGTATGTCGGATACGCCGGGGTGGTACCCGCTGCCACCGATGCGACGGACCGTGGGTTGGCCGCACTGCGCGCCGCACTGCATTAATCACTACGTAAGGTGGGCCCATGACGGAGCCGATCATCACCCGACCGCAGATCGACCCGACGCTGAAGGCACTTGTCGACGCGTTTCCGATGACCTTCAAGGCCTCCGACGGCGTCGAGGTCGCCCGCGCGAAGCTACGCCAGCTGCAAGCGCCCCCGGAGATGCTGCCTGATCTGCGCATCGCGAATCGCACCGTCGGGCACGGCAACCTCACCGACATCCCGGTCCGCATCTACTGGCCGCCGGGGCCCGAGCACGGCAACCTGCCGATCGTCGTCTTCTACCACGGCGGGGGTTTCGCCCTCGGCGACCTCGACACCCACGACCCCGTCGCTCGCGCGCACGCCGTCGGTGCGGAGGCCATCGTGGTGTCCGTCGACTACCGGCTCGCCCCTGAACACCCGTTCCCGGCCGGGGTGGACGACTGCTGGGCCGCGCTGCAGTGGGTGGCCGAGCACGCCACCGAGTTCGGCGGCGACCCGAACCGGATTGCCGTGGCCGGCGACTCGGCCGGCGGCAACCTGGCTGCGGTGATGGCGCATCGCGCTCGCGACGAGGGCGGGCCGAAGCTGGCCTTCCAGCTGCTTTGGTATCCGACCATCACCGCAGACCTGTCGCTGCCGTCATTCACCGAGAACGCCGACGCACCGATCCTGGACCGCGACGTCGTCGACGCCTTCCTGACCTGGTACATCCCCGGAACCGACATCAGCGATCCGAAAGCGCTGCCGCCCGCCCTCGCGCCGTCGAATGCCGAGGATTTCTCCGGGCTGGCGCCGGCGTTCATCGGCAGCGCAGAACACGATCCGCTGCGTGACGACGCCGCCCTTTACGCAGAGCTGCTCAGCGCCGCGGGTGTGCCCGCCGAACTGAGCAACGAGCCCACACTGGTGCACGGCTATGTCAGCTTCGCGCTGCTCGTACCCGCTGCCGCCGAGGCGGCCGATCGCGGTCTGGTCGCCCTGAAAGCGGCACTGGAGTACCGGTGAACGGCGATCGACCCGACTACCACTGCCTGATCGTCGGCGCGGGTTTCTCCGGCATCGGCGCGGCGATCAAGCTCGATCAGGAGGAATTCGGCGACTACCTGATCGTCGAGGCGGGCGACGCGGTCGGCGGCACCTGGTACTGGAACACCTATCCCGGTATCGCCGTGGACATTCCGTCGTTTTCCTACCAGTTCTCCTTCGAGCAGCGGCCGGATTGGTCACGAACCTATGCGCGAGGCAACGAGCTGAAGGCGTACGCCGAACACTGCGCCGACAAGTACGGGATACGGTCGAAGATCCGGTTCAACACCAAGGTCCTCGCGGTCGAATTCGACGACGAGCGGGCGCTGTGGCGGGTACAGCTCGACCCCGGCGGTGAGGTCACCGCACGGTTCGTGATGAACGCCAGCGGTGTGCTCACCGTGCCCAAGCCGCCCGACATCGACGGCGTCGACTCCTTCGCCGGCGCCACCGTGCACACTGCCCGCTGGGACCACAACCTGGACCTGACCGGTAAGCGGGTCGCCGTGATCGGCACCGGCGCCTCGGCAGTGCAGCTGATCCCCGAGATCGCGCCAATTGTCAAGCAGCTCACGGTATTCCAGCGCACACCGATCTGGTGCTTTCCGAAGTTCGACGTGGCGCTGCCCAAACCGGTGCATTGGGCGCTGCGCCTGCCCGGCGTGAAGACACTTCAGCGACTGATCAGCCAGACCTACGTCGAGGTGACCTTTCCGATCCCGGCGCAGTACTTCACGGTGTACCCACTGGCCAGGTGGATGGAGTCGGTCGCCCGCGGCTATCTGCGCCGCAAGGTGCGAGATCCGGTGGTGCGCAAGCAACTCACCCCTCGATATGCGATCGGCTGCAAACGGCCCGGTTTCCACAACAGCTACCTGTCGACGTACAACCGCGACAACGTGCGATTGGTGACCGAGCCGATCGACAAGATCACGCCGTCGTCGGTGGCCACCACCGATGGCGCCAATCACGAGGTCGATGTGCTGGTGCTGGCCACCGGTTTCCACGTATTCGACTCCGAGAGCATGCCGACCTTCACCGTCATCGGCAGCGGTGGTCTGCCGCTGGCGAAGTTCTGGGATGAGAACAGGGCACAGGCCTACGAGGGCACCAGCATTCCCGGCTTTCCCAACATGTTCAGCGTGATGGGCCCGTACGGCTACGTCGGATCGTCGTACTTCGCGCTGATCGAAGCGCAGACCCACCACATGGTGCGCTGCCTCAAACAGGCCCGTCAGCGCGGCGCCGCCCGGGTCGAGGTCACCGCGCAGGCGAACGACCGTTACTTCGCCGAGCAGATGAGCCGCCGGCACCGCCAGGTGTTCTGGCAGGACAGCTGCCAGGCGGCCAACAGCTACTACTTCGACAAGAACGGCGACGTGGGCCTGCGGCCCGCGAACACGTTCGAGGTCTACTGGCGTAGCCGTCGCTTCGACCTCGACGACTACCGATTCAGCGGCTAGAGCCCGGAAGAGCGCTAGACGGCGCGCTGGAGGTCTTCGACCTTGTCGAGGCGCTCCCACGGCAGGTCGATGTCGGTGCGGCCGAAGTGGCCGTAGGCTGCGGTCTGCGCATAGATCGGGCGCAGCAGATTCAGGTCGCGGACGATCGCTCCAGGCCGCAAGTCGAACACCTCCGGCACGATCTTCTCGATCTTGACCGGGTCGACCGTTGCGGTACCGAACGTCTCGATGAACAGGCCGACCGGGGCGGCCTTGCCGATCGCGTAGGCCACCTGCACCTCGACCCGCTCGGCCAGGCCGGCGGCGACGATGTTCTTGGCCACCCAGCGCATCGCGTACGCGGCCGACCGGTCCACCTTGGACGGATCCTTGCCGGAGAAGGCGCCGCCGCCGTGACGGGCCCAGCCGCCGTAGGTGTCGACGATGATCTTGCGGCCGGTCAGGCCGGCGTCACCCATCGGCCCACCGACGACGAACTTGCCGGTCGGGTTGACCAGCACCCGCGTCGACGAGGAGTCCAGCGTGTCGTGAGCCAGGTCCTCGAGGACAGTCGCGAGCACGTGCTTGCGGATGTCGGGATCCAGGGTCTTCTCCAGGTCGATGCCGTCGGCATGCTGGGTGGAGATCACCACGGTGTCCAGCCGTACCGGGACGTTGTCCTCGTACTCGATGGTGACCTGGGTCTTTCCGTCCGGACGCAGGTAATCCAGCGGCCCGTTCTTGCGGACCTCGGTCAGCCGGCGGGCCAGCCGGTGCGCCAGCGCGATCGGCAGCGGCATCAGCTCGGGGGTGTCGTTGATCGCGTAGCCGAACATCAGGCCCTGGTCGCCGGCACCCTGCGAGTCCAGCGGGTCCGCCGCACCCTCGACGCGCGCCTCGTGCGCGGTGTCGACGCCCTGGGCGATGTCGGGCGACTGCGCGCCGATCCCGATGTTCACCCCGCACGATTCACCGTCGAAACCCTTGTCCGAGGAGTCGTAGCCGATGTCGAGGATCCGGGCGCGCACCGTGTTGGTGATGTTGGCGAACGCCTCCCTGGCGGTCGTGGTCACCTCGCCGACCACGTGGACCTGCCCGGTGGTCACCAGGGTCTCGACGGCCACCCGCGAGTGTGGATCGTCCGCCAGCAATGCGTCGAGTACCGAGTCGCTGATCGCGTCGCAGATCTTGTCCGGATGCCCCTCGGTCACCGATTCGCTGGTGAACAAACGACCCTTTTCGCTCACACCCTCACCCTTTCAAGTCCGCACAGAAAACGTTAGTTAGACAAATTATATCGGCAGCCAGTGTATGTTACCGGCCGGTCTACGGCGCCCCGGAAACTAGGTGCCGTCCCCGCCGCCCCGCTGCAGGAACGTGACGATCGCGTCCACGATGCGGCTGGCCATCAAGGTCTTCGAGCCGTGCTGCAGGGCCGACTCGGTGCCGTCGGCGGTCAGCAGCCAACCATCGTTGTTGTCCACCTCGAACGCTTTACCGTCGCCGACGGCGTTGACCACCAGCAGGTCACATCCCTTGCGCCGCAACTTAGCCCGGGCGTGAAACAGCACGTCACCGTTGGCGTCGCCGGTTTCGGCGGCAAAGCCGACGATGGCCTGCATGTCGGGCAGCTGCCCGGCGGTGCGCGCCTGCACGGCCGCGGCCAGCACATCGTCGTTGCGGACCAGGTCGATCGTCGGCGGCGCGGTGTCTTCCGTAGCGCCCTTTTTGATCTTGGCGGTTGCGAGGTGGGCCGGCCGGAAGTCGGCGACGGCGGCCGCCATCGCCAGCACGTGCACATCGGGCGCATGCTTGGACACCGCGTCGCGGAGTTGTTGAGCAGAGCTGATGCGTACGACCTCGACGCCGGCGGGGTCGATCAGCCCGGCGGTGTGGCCGGCGATCAGCGTCACCTCGGCGCCGCGCTGCGCGGCGACCCGCGCCAGCGCGTAGCCCTGCTTGCCCGAACTGCGGTTGCCGATGAAACGGACCGGGTCGATCGGCTCACGGGTGCCGCCCGCGGTCACCAACAGCTTGACGCCGTCCAGGTCGTAGGGCATCGCGTCGTGCCGCTCCAGCAGCAACTGGACAAAGGTGGTGATCTCCTCGGCCTCAGGCAGCCGGCCTGCGCCGCTGTCCTCCCCGGTCAACCGTCCCGATGCCGGCTCGAGCACCACCGCGCCACGACGCCGCAGCGTGGCCACGTTGTCAACGGTCGCGGGATGCTGCCACATCTCGGTGTGCATCGCCGGCGCGAACAGCACCGGACATCGCGCGGTGAGCAGGGTCGCGGTCAGCAGGTCGTCGGCGCGGCCGTGTACGGCACGAGCAAGCAGGTCGGCGGTGGCGGGCGCCACGACGACCAGATCAGCACCCTGGCCGATGGCCACGTGCGGCACCCGCGGAACGTCCTCGAAGACGCCGGTCTGTACCGGCTCGCCGGACAATGCTTCGAAAGTGGCGGCCCCGACGAAGCGCAGCGCGGATTCGGTGGGGATGACGCGGACCTGGTGACCGGCCTCGGTGAGTTGGCGGACGACGGTGGCGGCCTTGTATGCGGCGATGCCGCCGGCGACGCCGACGACGATCCGCTTGCGGTCCGTGCGCTGATCGCCCGAGAGGCTCATCACAGGCCCGCCTGGACTCCGCTACTCGCCTTCGGTGTGCTCGAGCAGGTCGCCGTGGATCTCGCGCATCGCGATCGACAGCGGCTTCTCCTGCAGCCCCGGCTCGACCAGCGGGCCGACGTACTCGAGGATCCCTTCGCCGAGCTGGTTGTAGTAGTCGTTGATCTGCCGGGCGCGCTTGGCTGCGTAGATCACCAGGGCGTACTTGCTCGAGACACGCGCGAGCAACTCGTCGATCGGCGGATTGGTGATACCCAGCGGCGTGTCATAGGCGCCGATACCGTCCGACGACGAATCGAACTGCTCGGGGACGGCGGCTAGCGAAGCGTCGGTTTGTGAACTACTCACGAAAATATTCTCCTGGCGGCTTAGAACGGCGGGCGATCACAGCTGAATCGAAGCTAGATGGCAGGTCACGCCATGCCCGGCGCGTTTCCCACCAGCAAGGATACCAACTCTGAGCACGCGTTTTCCAATTGACGGTTCACCACGACCTCGTCGAAGTCGTCTTGCGCGGCTAATTCGGTGCGTGCGGTGGTCAGCCGGCGCTGAATTACCTCGGGTGTCTCGGTGCCGCGGCCGATCAGGCGGGCCTCCAGCGCCGCCCAATTCGGCGGAGCCAGAAACACCGTGATCGCCTCGGGCATTGCCTGCTTGACCGCGCGGGCGCCGGCCAGATCGACCTCGATGAGCACCGGGTGCCCGGCGGTGACGGCGTCACGGACCGGACCGGCCACGGTGCCCGATCGGTGCAGGCCGCCGTGAATCTCGGCCCATTCCAGCAGGGCGCCGTCGTCGATCATTTCCTGAAAGCGCCCGGGTGTGACGAAGTGATAGTCCACCCCGTCGACCTCGCCGGGACGGGGTGCTCGGGTGGTCGCCGAGACGCTGAAATGCAGATCTGGAATCCGCTCACGCAGACAGCGGACCAGCGTCGACTTGCCCACCGCGGATGGGCCGGACAGCACAACCACGCGTCCCGTGTCCTCGCCCGCAGGCTCGGCCGCAAGACCGCCGTCCGGTCCACCGTCGGTGCTCAACGACTCTCCTGGAGGACGCCGGGACAACTGCCCGGCTCGCCCCCTCGCCGCTGCGCGGCTGGGGGTGCCCCCACCTCAGGCCTTACGGCCTGCATCGTCGTCGAGCTACGAGAACGGCCCGACTCCTCCTCAGGCCTACCGGCCTGCATCGTCGTCGAGCTAAGAGAAGTCGAACTTCTCCAACAATGCCTTGCGCTGACGGTCGCCGAGACCGCGCAGACGGCGCGTCGGGGCGATCTCGAGCTCGGTCATGATCTCCTGCGCCTTGACCTTGCCCACCTTCGGCAACGCCTCCAGCAACGCGGAAACCTTCATCTTGCCCAAGACCTCGTTGGTCTCGGCATCCTTGAGCACCTGCTTGAGATTGGTGCCACCGCGCTTCAGCCGGTCTTTGAGCTCGGCTCGCGCTCGGCGTGCGGCGGCAGCCTTCTCCAACGCTGCCGCGCGCTGCTCGTCGGTCAACTGGGGAAGGGCCACGATTCCTCCGTATCAATCATCAACAGCTATCGATATTTGTTTGTCTCGGCCAGGTAGTCCAGCCAGCGCAGACGACCGTACCCACGCCTTCAGACGAAATCTAACCCGCCCCCCTGGTTGAAGCTACAAAGGCCCAGCTTATGGCGCCGGGAACGGGCAATCCGAGACGGCGCCGAAGGAGCTCCCGGGCCCCGCATCCGCTGCCCGCAATTGACCGGCTCCGCCTCGGCAATAAGTCGTCTACCAGGTCTTTTGCGGCGCGGATCCGATATCGGTGCGCTATCCCGCCGGCCCGGCCCGGCCGACTCGACACCGCCGGAAAACCCGAATCTGGGCCGGTTGAGATTGTCGCGGCGTGTCGCGCGTGTCGCCCCGAACGGCCTGCACAGCTCGCGTGAGCGATTCCGGGCTCCTGCAACGCCGACCAGACCGAGAACGACGCCGTGTCGTAGATCTTGCTGGTACCGGTCAAAGGCGGCTCAGCGGGCCAGATAGGCCACCGCATCGCGCAGCCGCTGACCTGCCGCACGGACGGCCGCGACGTCCGGACCGGCCCGCAGCACATCGCGCGACACCGCAGGCAGCAGCTGCCCGGGAGCCGCGCCGCCCAGGCCGCTGAGCCCCTCGGGCTGCCCGCCCTGGAAGCCGATGCCAGGTACCAGCACCGGTCCACCGAGCTCGCTGACGTCGGGCACCTCAGCCACCGTCGCGCCGACCACGACGCCGACCGACCCGGGCCCGGGGCCCAGCGCCCGGTTGGCGGCCGCCGCCTCGTCGACGATCAACTGCGCCACCGGACGGCCGCCGTTTTCGGCACGCTGCACGCTCGCCCCCTCCGAGTTGGAGGTAGCCGCCAGCACGAACACCCCCCGACCGTGCGCCGCGGCGCTGTCCAGCAGCGGTTGCAGCGATCCGAACCCCAGATACGGCGAGGCTGTCACCGCGTCGACGGCCAGCGGCGACTCCCCCGTCCAGGCCGCCGCGTACGCCGCCATCGTGGATCCGATGTCGCCGCGCTTGGCGTCGGCCAGCACCAGCACACCCGCGTCACGCAACGCGGCGATGGTCTGCTCCAGCACCGCATATCCTGCGGCACCGTAGCTTTCGAAGAACGCGACCTGCGGTTTGACGACGGCAAAGCCGGCGTACGCCTGCACGCAGATGTCGCAGAATGCCGCCAGGCCAGCCGGGCTGACCGGCAGGTTCCAGGCCCGCAGCAGTTCGGGATGTGGGTCGATGCCCAGACACAATGGCCCGCGACGGGATACCGCGTCGGCCAGCCGGGCACCGAACCCGGGCGCCACTACTGGCCGCCGGTGTTCAGTGTGCTGTGCAGCTCCTGCAGCGAGCGCACGCCGATGTCGCCGCGGATTCCGGCCTCGATGCCCTGGACGGCGGCCGAGGCGCCCTGCACCGTCGTGACGCAGGGGATGTTCATTTCGACTGCGGCCGAGCGGATCTCGTAGCCGTCGATGCGTGGTCCCGAATTTCCATAGGGCGTGTTGATCACCATGTCCACCTCGCCGGCGCGGATCGCGTCGACCGCGGACATCGGCGGACGGTCCGGTTGCGCCTCTTCGAAGTGCTTGCGAACCTCGTCGCACGGAATACCGTTGCGGCGCAGCATCTCTGCGGTGCCTTCGGTAGCCAGCACCCGGAAACCCAGATCGGCCAATCGCTTCACCGGGAACACCAGCGATCGCTTGTCCCGGTTGGCAACCGACACGAACACCGTCCCGGAGGCCGGCAATGATCCGTAGGCAGCGGTCTGACTCTTGGCGAATGCGGTGCCGAAGTCGCGGTCGATGCCCATCACCTCGCCGGTCGATTTCATCTCCGGGCCCAGCAACGAGTCCACCCCCGAACCGTCTGCGCGGCGGAACCGGTGGAACGGCAGCACCGCCTCCTTGACCGCGATCGGCGCGTCGGGCGCCGCGTTGCCGCCGTCACCGGCAGCCGCCAGCAATCCTTCGCTGCGCAGTTTAGCGATTTTGGCGCCCAACATGATTCGAGCGCACGCCTTGGCCAGCGGTATTGCGGTGGCCTTGGAGACGAACGGCACCGTGCGGCTGGCACGCGGGTTGGCCTCCAGCACGTAGAGCACGTCGTCCTTCAACGCGTACTGCACATTGAGCAGACCCACCACACCGATACCGTGTGCGATAGCCTCCGTCGCACGGCGCACCTTCTCGATGTCGCTGCGGCCCAGCGTTACCGGTGGTAGTGCGCACGCCGAATCTCCGGAGTGAATGCCGGCCTCTTCGATGTGCTCCATGATGCCGCCGATGTAGACCTCGTCACCGTCGCAGAGCGCGTCGACGTCGATCTCGATCGCATCCTCCAGGAAGCGGTCCACCAGCACCGGATGTTCGGGCGACAATTCGGTGGCACGGGCGATGTAGCCCTGCAGCGTGTCGTCGTCGTAGACGATCTCCATGCCGCGGCCGCCCAACACATACGACGGCCGAACCAGCACCGGATAACCGATGTCCGCGGCGATCCGCCGAGCCTGCGCGAACGTGGTTGCCATGCCGTACCGGGGAGCCGGCAGTCCGGCGGCCGACAGCAGGTCGCCGAACGCGCCACGGTCCTCGGCGAGATCGATGGCCTCCGGCGGGGTGCCGACGATCGGCACACCTTCGTCGGCGAGCCGCTGCGCCAACCCCAGCGGGGTCTGGCCGCCGAGCTGGACGATGACGCCCACCACGCCCGGACCACCGACCCCCGAGAGCTGCTCGGCGTGGAACACCTCCAGGACGTCCTCGAACGTCAAGGGCTCGAAGTACAGCCGGTCGGCGGTGTCGTAGTCGGTGGAGACCGTCTCCGGGTTGCAGTTGACCATCACGGTTTCAAAACCCGCTTGGGACAACGTCGTTGCGGCATGTACGCAGCTGTAGTCGAATTCGATGCCCTGGCCGATCCGATTCGGTCCCGAACCCAGGATCAGCACCTTGGGCCGCTCGGTCTGCGGGGCCACCTCGGTCTCGGCGGCGGGGTCGAGCTCATAGCTGCTGTAGTGGTACGGCGTCTTGGCCTCGAACTCCGCGGCACAGGTGTCCACGGTCTTGTACACCGGGTGGATGCCGAGCCGCCGGCGCAGCGAGCGCACACCGCCCTCGCCGGCCAATTCCGGTCGCAGCGCAGCGACTTGGCGGTCCGACAAGCCGTTGTGCTTACACCTGCGCAGTAGGTCGGCGTCAAGCACGGTGGCATCGCTAACCTCCTGCCGTAGCGTCAGCAGCTCGGCGACCTGCGCGACGAACCACGGGTCGATGCCGGAGGCTTCGGCAACCCGCTCCACCGAGGCGCCCAGCCGTAGCGCCAATTCGACGTCGTAGAGCCGGCCCTCGGTGGGCGTCCGCAGCCGCTCCAAAGCGTCCTCGCCTTGCTTTCCCGCGCCCTCCGGGTCGCTCGCCGTCCAGAAGCCGGCCCGGCTGGTCTCCAGCGACCTCATCACCTTGCCGAGCGCTTCGACGAAGTTGCGGCCCAACGACATCGCCTCACCGACGGACTTCATGGTGGTGGTCAGCGTGGGATCGGCGCCGGGAAATTTCTCGAACGCGAACCGCGGCGCCTTGACCACCACGTAGTCCAACGTGGGTTCGAAGCAGGCCGGGGTTTCCTTGGTGATGTCGTTGAGGATCTCGTCGAGGGTGTAGCCGACGGCCAGCTTGGCGGCGATCTTGGCGATCGGGAAGCCGGTGGCCTTGGACGCCAATGCACTTGACCGCGACACCCGGGGGTTCATCTCGATGACGACCAACCGGCCGTCGCGCGGGTCGACCGCGAACTGGATGTTGCAGCCGCCGGTGTCGACACCGACTTCGCGCAGGATGGCGATGCCCAAATCCCGCATCCGCTGATATTCCCGGTCGGTCAGCGTCATCGCCGGCGCCACCGTCACCGAGTCGCCGGTGTGCACACCCATCGGGTCGATGTTTTCGATCGAGCACACGACGACCACGTTGTCCTTGCCGTCGCGCATCAGCTCGAGCTCGAATTCCTTCCAGCCGTAGATCGATTCCTCGATCAGCACGTTGGCGCTCGGGGACGCGGCCAGACCGGCACCGGCCATCCGGTCGACCTCCTCGGCGGTGCGCGCCAGCCCCGAGCCCAGACCGCCCATCGTGAACGACGGCCGGACCACCACCGGCAGGCCGAGTTCACCGACCGTCTCGCGGACCTCGTCCATGGTGAAACACACCCGGCTGCGGGCTGATTCGCCGCCGACCTTGGCGACGATGTCCTTGAACCGCTGCCGATCCTCACCACGCTGGATGGCCTCGAAGTCGGCACCGATCAGCTCGACGCCGTAGCGTTCCAGCACTCCGTTTTCGTACAGCGCGACCGCGGTGTTGAGTGCGGTCTGACCGCCCAGGGTGGCCAACAGGGCGTCGATCTTGTTGCCCCGCTCGGCTTGCTGGGCGATGACGCGCTCCACGAAACCGGCGGTGATGGGTTCGACGTAGGTGTGGTCGGCGTATTCGGGGTCGGTCATGATGGTGGCCGGATTGGAGTTGACCAGGCTCACCTGAAGACCTTCGGCACGCAGTACCCGGCACGCCTGGGTGCCGGAGTAGTCGAATTCGCAGGCCTGCCCGATGACAATCGGCCCGGAGCCGATCACCAGGACGTGGCGTAGGTCGGTGCGCCGTGGCATTACCCGCTCTCCCCGGTCATCAGGTCGACGAATTGGTCGAACAAGTATTCTGCGTCGTGCGGCCCAGCCGCGGCCTCCGGGTGGTATTGCACCGAAAAGGCCCTGCCGTCAACAAGTTTGACACCTTCGACGACACCGTCGTTGGCGCATGTGTGACTGACCACCGCTGCACCGAACGGTGTGTCGAAGCGCTGGTCCGCCTCGCCCTCGAGCGCGAAGCCGTGGTTCTGTGCGGTGACCGCGACCCGCCCGGTCGCGTGGTCCATCACCGGGATGTTGATGCCCCGGTGACCGAACACCATCTTGTAGGTGGACAGGCCCAGCGCGCGGCCCAAAATCTGGTTGCCGAAGCAGATGCCGAACAATGGAATACCGGCGCCCAGCACCTGACGGGTCACCTCGACGATGTGGTCGGCGGTGGCCGGGTCCCCCGGGCCGTTGGACAAAAACACCCCGTCCGGTTTGAGTTCGGCGATCTGCTCGAAGCTCGCCGACGACGGCAGCACTCGGGTGCGCACTCCGCGCCGGGCGAAGTTGCGCGGGGTGTTCGTCTTGATGCCCAGATCAATCGCGGCGACCGTCAACCGTTGCGGCCCTTCGGTTTCCACGACATAGGAGTCCGCCGTGCTGACCTGTCCGGCCAGGTCGGCGCCCAACATGGATTGTTGGCCGCGTACCCGCTGCACGAGCTCCTCGGGCGTCGCGAGAGATTCGCCGGAGAACAGGCCGGCCTTCATCGAGCCTCGGCTGCGCAGGTGACGCACCACCGCTCGGGTGTCGACGCCGGCGATCCCGACGATGTGCTGGCGGACCAGCTCGTCTTCCAGGGTTCCGGTGGCACGCCAACTCGAGACCCGCGGCGAAGGATCCCGCACCGCGTAGCCGGCAACCCAGATCTTCTCGCCCCGGCTTTCGCCGTCCTCACCATTCCAGCCGGTGTTGCCGATCTGCGGGGCGGTCGCCACCACGATCTGCCGGTGGTAGCTCGGATCGGTCAGCGTCTCCTGGTAGCCGGACATACCGGTGGAAAACACTGCCTCGCCCAGGGTTTGGCCGATTGCACCGAACGCGGTCCCGGTGAAGGTCCGGCCGTCATCGAGAACCAGCATCGCTGTTCCCCGCCGCTGTTGCGTGCCAGTCATCGGGTGCTCCCCGAGATCCAGCGGTTGTACTCGCTGCGATCGTTACCGCGAAAACCGAGATCTATCTCGGTGCCCGACGGCAGCCGCCACCGGATCGCCAGGATTGAGTCGAGAGAGTTTCCACCGCCGTCTCCTCGCGGGCGCCGGGTGCCCAGTCCGGTGGGAACGACTTTGCCGACGATGCCACGCTCGGTGCGGATGGCGGTGATCGACTCCTGCGGGATCCAGATCGGGCCGGCACCGCTGCGCTCCACCAAGATTCCCTCCGGGTAGCGGGTCAGCACCGCTTTGCTTCGATAACCGAGATCGCCCGCCGCAACCCGGTCGTGCCAGCTGGGTGCGATCGTGCAGCCGACGTACATTCCGCGGGTCGGCGCGACGATCGGCGTCCCCACCATCTCTGGCATGGGTGGCAGCACGCCGATCAGCTCGGCCTGCCGTCGGGCGCGCTTCCGCCAGCCGCGCATCATCAGCTGAATGATGAAGGCGATCAACAGCGCCAGCAGCGCTGCCACGATCAGCGATGTGACCAGCGTTGCCGAATTCATCCCGCAACCTTTCCGTCGCGCGCGGTGATCTTGCCGCGCAGCAGCGTTGCGGTCACGGCGGCGGGCAGCGTCATGGTCTCGTAGGGAGTGTTGGCCGAACGGCTCGCCATCTCGGCACCGGCCACCGTCCAGGTGGCATCGGGGTCCACGACGGTCAGGTTGGCCGGCTCCCCGATTTCCAGCGGCCGACCGTGATCGGGCAGCCCGGGGATGCGGGCCGGGTTCTCGCTCATCACCCGTGCGACATCACGCCACGTCAGCAGGCCGGGAATCACCATCGCCTGTACCACCGCCGACAACGCGGTCTGCAGACCCAGCATCCCCGGCAGTGCGGCGGCGAACTCGACGCACTTCTCGTGTTCGGCGTGCGGGGCGTGATCGGTGGCCACACAATCGATCACCCCGTCGGCCAGCGCCTGACGCAGCGCCACCGCGTCGGCAGCCTCGCGCAGCGGCGGGTTGACCCGGTTCACGCCGTCGTAGCCGGCCAGTCGACTGTCGTCGAGCAGGAGGTGGTGCGGCGTCACCTCGGCGGTTATCGAAATGCCTTGCGATTTCGCCCATCTGACGATCTCGACGGTGCCCGCGGTGGAGGCGTGGCAGATGTGCACCCGAGCGCCGGCGTCGCGGGCCAGCAAGGCATCGCGGGCCACGATCGACTCCTCGGCGGCCCGGGGCCAGCCGGACAATCCCAGTTTGGCGGCGTTGGGGCCTTCGTGCGCGACCGCGCCGACGGTCAGCCGGGGCTCCTCGGCGTGCTGGGCGATGAGCACGCCCAGGCCGGTGGCGTATTCCAGCGCGCGACGCATGATCAGCGGATCATCGACGCACTTGCCGTCGTCGGAGAACATCCGCACCTGCGCGGCTCCGGCCGCCATCATGCCCATTTCAGTGAGTTCGGTTCCGGCCAGCCCGACGGTGACCGCGCCAACCGGATGCACGTCGACCAGGCCGACCTGCTGCCCGCGGTGCCAGACGTGATCGGTGACCACCGGGCTATCAGCGACCGGGTTGGTGTTGGCCATCGCGAACACAGCGGTGAATCCGCCGAGAGCCGCTGCGGCCGAACCTGTTTCGATGTCCTCCGCATATTCGCGGCCCGGCTCTCGCAGATGAGTGTGCAGATCGACGAATCCGGGGAGCAGGACCTGCCCGCCGGCGTCGATCACGTCGGCATCATCCGGAACCGCAAGCCCGGCACCGATATCGGCGATCTGACCGTCGTCGACCAGCACGTCGACCTGGTCCCCCTCGCCGTAGAGTCGTACCCCGCGCAGCAGCACAGTCATGCCACAATCCCTTTCCCGCCGAGCCCTTCGGCGGGCGACTCGGTACCCACCAGCAGATGGAACAGCACCGCCATCCGGACGTGGACTCCGTTGGAAACCTGTTGTAGCACAGCTGATTGCGTCGAATCAGCCACCGACGACGATATTTCCATGCCACGCAGCATCGGCCCGGGATGCAGGACGACCGCATGACCGGGAAGCATCGCCTGGCGCCGGTCGGAAAGCCCGTAGCGCACCGAATACTCACGCGCAGAAGGGAAGAAGCCGCCGTTCATTCGCTCGGCCTGCACTCGCAGCATCAGCACCGCGTCGGCGGCGGGCAGCTCGGCGTCCAGATCGTAGGACACCGCCACCGGCCAGTCCGCGACCCCGACTGGCAGTAGCGTCGGCGGTGCCACCAGCACCACCTCGGCACCGAGGGTGGCCAGCAGCATGACGTTGGACCGGGCGACCCGGCTGTGCAGGATGTCGCCGACGATGACGACCCGGCGACCTTCGATGTCGCCGAGCCGCTGACGCAGGGTCAGCGCGTCCAGCAACGCCTGCGTCGGGTGCTCGTGGGTGCCGTCGCCGGCGTTGATCACCGACGGTCCGGCCGCCGCGCCGGTCGCCGAAGATCCAGTCCAGTCCGCGAGCCGGTGTGCCGCACCGGACGCCGGGTGCCGGATGATCAGCGCGTCGGCACCCGCGGCGCGCAGCGTCAGCGCGGTGTCGCGCAGCGATTCACCTTTGCCGACAGACGATCCCGCGGCACTGACGTTGATCACGTCGGCGCTCATCCACTTACCGGCGACCTCGAAGGACACCCGGGTGCGGGTGGAGTTCTCATAGAACATCGTGATCACGGTGCGGCCCCGCAGCGTCGGCAGCTTGCGGACCTCGCGCCCGACCAGGGCCTGCGCGAAGCGGTCGGCGTCGTCGAGGATCGCGATGGCCTCTTCCCGGGACAGGTCGCCGGCGGCCAGCAGATGTCTGCTCATCCGCCGTCCTCCCGGGAGATGACCACGGCGTCGCGACCGTCCTGCTCGGCCAGCTGTACGTGCACGCTCTCGCTGTGCGACGTCGGTACGTTCTTGCCCACATAGTCAGCGCGCAGCGGCAGCTCGCGGTGGCCGCGGTCGACCAGCACGGCCAACTGCACCACCCGCGGCCGGCCGACGTCGCGCAATGCATCCAGCGCGGAGCGCACCGAGCGTCCGGAGAACAACACGTCGTCAATCAAGATCACCCAGGCGTCGTCGATGCCGCCGGCCGGTATCGACGTGGCCTCCAGCGGCCGGGGTGGCTTCGTCATCAGATCGTCGCGGTAGAGGGTGATGTCCAGTGCGCCGTGTAGGACATCGACACCGGAGAATTCGGCGATGTTGACCGCGAGCCGGTCGGCCAATGTCACACCGCGGGTAGGAATTCCCAACAACACCACCCGAGGCGCGTCGGCACCGTCTAGAGCGGTCTTTTCGATGATCTGATGCGCAATGCGGGAAATGGTGCGACCCACGTCGGCCGCCGACATCAGTTCGCGGCCGGTGGCGTCACCCGTGGCACTCATGCGAGATCTTGACCTCCTTCTCCGCCTCTCTGGACGGATCGTTAAAGGATGTCGACTGCCGGGCAGCCTAGCATTCACCAGCTACCCCGCGAAAATGACAGGCCGTTGCCGCTACGTTGCTTGGGTGCCAGCGCGGTCGGTCGAGGTCGAACACGCGAGAGACCTGACGCTCGGCAGCCTCCAACGGTGGACCCGGGGGCGCAGCGGCGGGCTCGCGGTGTTCCTCGGCTACCTTGTCGGGGCCATGGTCCTCACCGTCGGCGCCTGGAGCGACCCGACGTCCGGCTGGGCGGGCAGCTGCTGCGACCAGGAACAGGCGATCTGGTACCTCGGCTGGACCCCCCACGCGCTCGCGAACGACCTCGACCCGTTCTTCACCACCCAGATCGGTTCGCCCGCCGGGGTCAACCTGATGTGGGGTACGCCGATGCCACTGCTGGGGATTCTCGGCTGGCTGCCGGCGAAGATCGGCGGCCCGATCTTCGGGTTCAACGTCCTGTTGGTCGTTGGCATCGCCCTCAGCGGGTTCACTGCATGGCTGACGATCCGCCGCTGGACCGGTGACGGCCTCGGCCCGATCGTCGGTGGCGCGGTGTACGCCTTTTCCCCATACGTCGTCTCCCACGCGGCGCTTCACTTGAACCTGGCCACGGCCTGGGTCCCGCCACTGTTCCTGCTCGCCATCAACGAGCTCCTGGTGATCCGCCGACGGCCGCCGTGGCAAGTGGGGGTGGTGCTCGGCGTGCTCGGCTCCGCGCAACTGATGATCACCGAGGAGATACTCGCCACCAGCGTAGTGGCAGCCGCAGTGCTGATCTGCGTCATGGCCGTCGCACGCCGCGACGGGCGGGTCCGCGCCCGATGGCGTCAAGGAGTTGTCCGGCTCGCCCCCGCGGTTGCGGTCGCCACGATGACATTCCTGCTGCTGACGGCCTGGCCACTGACCGCACAGTTCTTCGGACCACAACGGCTCAGCCAGCAGGTGCAGAATCCCAAGACCTTCTCGACCGACCTGCTGAACCTCATCCTTCCGACGCCGTACCAGTTGATCGCGCCGCAAGCGGCGACGCGGGTGTCCCACGAGTTCAGCGGCTTCTACCACGAGGCGACGGGCTACCTGGGGCTCCCGCTGCTCGGGCTCCTTGTCGTGGTGACCATCCGCCATTGGGACGACCTCCGGATCCGCGTCGCCGGTGTCGCCGGGGCGTTGCTCCTGGTGCTGTCACTTGGGCCGTGGCTGCACATCGGTAGAGAGGCCCTGCACGTCCCGCTTCCGTGGTGGGCACTCGGGAAGCTGCCGCTGCTCAAACATGTGCTGCCCGCCCGCTTCACGCTCTTCGTCTGGCTGGCGGTGGCTGTTGTCATCGCGATCGTCATCGCGCGCGCGACTCGTCTGGCACCGCGCCCGGCGGCGCAACGGCTGCTGGCCGTGGCCGCGTCGCTCGTCCTGCTGCTCCCCGCTCCGCTCGCCCGACAGCCGTTCACAACGCCGGCCTTCTTCCGCAATTGGGCGAGCTACCACATCGCGCCCGACGAAACAGTACTGGTGGCACCATATTTCACCAATGGAGGCGAGGCCGCTCCGATGGTGTGGGCCGCTGAGGCCGACTACGGCCTGCGGATGCCCGAGGCCTACGCGTACATGCCGCAGCCCAACGGCGCAACGTATTCCGGACCGGCACAAACGCAGCTCACGTTCACCATGTACCTGATCCAGGAGCGCAATGCCTGGCTGGTGGCACGCGGCGAGATTCGCGCACAGATCGCCGCCGACCTCCGAAATGCCGACGTGCGCCACGTGATCGTCGGGCCGATGCAGCAGTGGAAGCCGATGCTCGCGTTCTTCACCGACCTGTTCGGCCGGTCGCCCGAGAAAGTCGGTGGAATCGCGATCTGGCGAGATATCAACGTCCGGGACATTTCTCCGCCGCCGGCCCACTAGCCTGAATCGGGTGAACCTCGACGGCAACCAGGCCTCTATTCGCGAAGCCTGCGACGCCGGCCTGCTCGCCGGCGCGGTGACCATGGTGTGGCAGCACGGAAACGTGCTGCAGGTCAACGAGATCGGCTACCGCGATGTCGACGCTGAACTGCCCATGCAGCGCGACACCCTGTTTCGC
>NZ_DASXEP010000025.1:0-41932 GCF_036490025.1 Mycobacterium sp.
GTCTGACGCGGGTTTCAGTCACACCGGCAACTCTGGCACCGAGACCGGCCCAATAGGCGTTGTCGCAAATCGACACCACCGGCGATATCACCGGCCCGGCGAATGACGCCGTGATATCGCATGTGGTCACAAAACGAAAAAGGAGAGCCCCTGCGGCGAGCGCTAGGCCCGCAGCCGCTCGCGGCGCAGCAATTCCACTTCGGGCAGATCCAGCGGCGCCATCTCGCCCACCACCTTGCTCAGCAGCAGGTCGGCGAACTCGGGATTGCGGGCCAAACACGGCCCATGCATGTATGTCGCGAACACGCTGCCCTGCACCGCACCGTCGATGCCGTCGCCGGCGCGGTTGCCCGCGCCCTTCTCCACCGCGCCGAGCGGTGACGCGGCATCACCGAGAACTGTTCCGCCGCGGTGGTTTTCGAAGCCGGTCAACGGCGCGGTCAACCCGATCAGCCGCGGCGCGGTGACGAGCTCGCCGATCGTGCGCGCCGACTGCGGCGCGGTGGTCAGGTCGAGCATTCCCACGCCGTCGACTCGTTCACCCGCCGACGTCTCGTACCACTGGCCGAGCACCTGGATGGCCGCGCAGATCGCCAGCACCGGTGCGCCGCGGCCGGCAGCCCGCTGCAGACCCGGGTACTGGATCAGGTGCTTGGTGGCCAGCCGCTGCGCATAGTCCTCGGCCCCGCCCAGCGTGTACAGGTCGAGGCTGTCGGGCACCGCATCGGCCAGCGTGATCTCGACGATCTCCGCGGCGATGCCCCGCAGCCGCAGGCGTTGCCGCAGCACCGCCGCATTGCCGCCGTCGCCGTAGGTGCCCATCACGTCCGGCAGCACCAACCCGATCCGCACCGCCGACTCAGCCATGACGGGCTAATCGACGTTGCAACTGCAGGAACGCGGTGTAGTTGGCAACCACCTCGACGGGTCCGGGCGGGCACGACGCGATCGCGGCCACCGTGTCGTGCACCAGGGTGTGCTGTACGTCGGCGTATCCGAGCCGCACCGCGAGGTCGGTGCCGCGTTCGCCGGCCGCCACGACGGCGGCGTTCTCGCGGTGCTGTTGCTCGCCGGATTCCCCTCGTGCCTCACGAGGCTCACCGGCGAGATGCTCGAAGCGAACATCCCACAGCCAGGACAGGTCCTCGCCGTCGGGCACCTGTCCGTTGACTGCGATCACCACCCCGGACGCATCCTTGTTCACCATCGACAGTGCTTCCTGCCAGCCGGCCGGGTTCTTGGCCAACAGCATTCGCACGGTGTGCCCGTCGACCTGGATGGTCCGGTATCGCCCGGCGACCTCGTCCACGCCGGACACCGCGGCCACCGCGGCGACCGGATCGGCGCCCAGCGCGACGGCGGCCGCCACCGCCTGGGCGGCGTTGCCCCGGTTCACCGCGCCGGGCAGCGCCAGACGCATCGGCAGCGCCAGGCCGTCCGGGCCGTAGAGCGTGTCCTTGTCGAACCACCACTGCGGGCTGGGCCGTTTGAAGTCGGCCCCGGTGGAATACCAGTGGCCCTGGTCGCGGACGATCACCTCGCCGCTGCGCGGGCAGCTGACCGAGTCGGCCGCCCAGCTGCCGCCGGCGGCCACCCAGACCACGTTGGTGTGGTCGTAGGCGGCCGAGGTCATCAGCACGTCGTCGCAGTTGGCGACGACGGCCACGTACGGGTGTACGGCCAGCCCGGCCCGCAGTCTGCGCTCGATCACGTTGATCTCACCGACGCGATCCAGCTGGTCGCGGGACAGGTTGAGCAGGATGACGACCGAAGGCTCGACGGCGTCTGCCACGTGCGGCACGTGCATTTCGTCGACCTCGAGAACCGCAAGCGCCGCGTCGCGGTCAGCGGCCAGCGCCGCAACCAGACCGGCGTCCATGTTCGCGCCCTCGGTGTTGGTGGCCACGCCGCCCAGCGTGCGCAGGGCCGCCGCGGTCATCCGGGTCGTCGTCGATTTGCCGTTGGTGCCGGTGACGACGACCGTGCGCCGACCCGTCCCGAGCTGGCTCAGAATCGACCGATCCAGGGTCATCGCCACCAGGCCGCCGATCATCGCGCCGGCCCCCCGGCCGGTCACCCGCGAGGCCCATCGCGCGCCGGCTCCGGCGGCCAGGGCGAGTCGTCCTCGGGCGGAGATCACCCGAGGAAGGTTATCTGCACGACACGACACGCAGCGACCCGGCGATGTCGGCTCGGCGTGAAATCCTCGCTTCATGCGGGACACCTCGACCACGATGCCGTGGGGTCGGCCGTCCACTGAGCCTGAGACCGGCTGGGCCGTCATCGACGTCGAGACCTCCGGTTTCCGGCCCGGCAGCGCCCGCGTCATCAGCCTTGCGGTGCTCGCACTCGACGCCGAAGGGCACGTCGAACAGTCCGTGGTCAGCCTGCTCAATCCGGGGGTCGATCCCGGACCTACCCACATCCACGGGCTGACCACGGAGATGCTCGAGGATCAGCCGCAATTCAGCGACATCGTCGGCGACGTCGTCGACCTCGTGCGCGGACGCACGCTGGTCGCCCACAACGTCGCCTTCGACTACGGGTTCTTGACTGCGGAGGCCGAGATGGCCGACGTCGAGCTGCCGATCGACAGCGTCATGTGCACGGTGGAGCTGGCTCGACGGCTGGAACTCGGTATCGACAACATGCGGTTGGAGACGCTGGCCGCGCACTGGGGCGTGACGCAGCGGCGGGCACACGACGCCTTCGATGACGCGGTCGTGCTGACCAACGTGCTGGCGGCCGCGTTGCAGCGGGCCCGCGAACGCGACGTCTGGCTGCCGGTGCGACCGGTCACCCGCCGGCACTGGCCCAGCGGCAGGGTCACCCACGACGAGCTGAGACCGCTGAAAGTGCTGGCCTCCCGGATGCGGTGCCCGTACCGCAATCCTGGCCCCTGGGTTCGCGGCGGACCGTTGGTGCAGGGCATGCGGATCGCGCTGGCGGCCGAGGTGCAGCGGACCCACGAAGAACTGGTCGAGCGGATCCTGCACGCCGGACTGGCCTATGCCGACCTGGTCGACCAAGAAACGTCGCTGGTGATCTGCAACGAACACCGCCCGGCCCAGGGCAAGGGCCGGCTGGCTGACCAGCTCGGCGTGCCGCTGGTTTCCGACGCGAAGTTCATGGATTGCATCGGGGCCGTGGTCGACGGCACGGGTGCCGACGACATAGTCGACGTGGCGTGCGCGGGCGAACAGTTCGCGCTGTTTTGATTGCCCGGCGCGTGTCGTCACGGCGGACGTGGGTCGCAGTCGCGGCTGCGGTCTTGGCGACGAGTGGATGCTCACACAACGGCGACACCGGCTCATCGGCCAAGCCCGGCGGCGTGCACGTTCCGGAGAATTTCTGCAGCTTGCTCAGCGCAGCCGAGATCAGTCGAGTGATGGGCAGCGCGTTTCCTGCGGCCGAAGGCAGCCAGTCTCCCAGCGAAGCGCAATGCACGTCGATCCCGACGGCGGGCAACGACGTCAGCTTCAAGCTGTACCGCAACAACGAGTACTGCATCGACGACAAACCCCCCGACAAGGAGTGCTTTGATTCGCAGTCCAAAGGGTTCCTCGCCAACAAGCAGTCCGCCGGCGAGGTCCAGAACATCCCGGGTCTGGGTGACCAGGCGTTCTGTTTTGTGGCGCCGCCCGCGACCGTTGACGTGCTCAAGGGGTGGATCTATCTGATTGTCGGCGCCGGCACCTGCGTGCAGGCCCAGACCTTGGCCGCAATGCTGTTGGCCAAGATCTCGGCTTGACGCCTCAGGTCCGTGCGGCCCTGTTGACCGCCGACACCACGGCGCGCAGCGACGCCGTGGTGATCGACGGCGCGATACCGACACCCCACACCGTCTTGCCGCCAACGGACGCCTCGACATACGCCGCGGCCTGGGCGTCCTCGCCGCCGCTCATTGCGTGCTCGGAGTAGTCCAGCACGGCCACGTCGAAGCCGATAGTTGCCAGCGCGTCGACGAACGCGGCGACAGGCCCATTGCCCGAGCCGCTGATCTCGGTCTCGACACCGTCGACCTTGACCGTCGCGGCGATCCGGGTGACGCCGCTGTCTTCTTCGGAGGCGTCGACCCGCTGCTTCATCCGTTCCAGCGGCCGGATCGGTGCCAGGTACTCGTCGTTGAACGCGTCCCACATTTCCTTGGAGCTGACCTCGCCGCCTTCGCCGGCTGTGCCCTCTGCAATCGTTTGGATCACTCCGGAGAACTCGATCTGCAGCCGCCGCGGCAGCGCCAGGCCGTGGTCGGCCTTCATGATGTAAGCCACCCCGCCCTTGCCGGACTGTGAGTTGACCCGGATCACCGCCTCGTAGGTGCGGCCCACGTCGCGCGGGTCGATCGGCAGATACGGGACCTGCCAGAGCATCTCGTCGACATCCGAATCCGCTTCGTCCGCAGCGACTTTCATCGCGTCCAGGCCCTTGTTGATTGCGTCCTGGTGGCTGCCGGAGAACGCGGTGTACACCAGATCGCCGCCATAGGGGTGGCGCTCGGGCACCGGCAGCTGGTTGCAGTACTCGACGGTGCGACGAATCTCGTCGATGTTGGAGAAATCGATCTGCGGATCGACGCCGCGGGAGAACTGGTTGAGCCCCAACGTCACCAGGCAGACGTTTCCGGTGCGTTCACCGTTGCCGAACAGGCAGCCCTCGATCCGGTCGGCGCCGGCCTGGTAGCCCAATTCGGCTGCGGCGACGGCAGTTCCACGGTCGTTGTGCGGATGCAGACTCAGGATGACCGAGTCGCGCCGGGCCAGGTTGCGGCTCATCCACTCGATCGAATCGGCGTAGACGTTCGGCGTGGCCATCTCGACGGTGGCCGGCAGGTTGAAGATGATCGGGTTGTCCGGTGTCGGCTTGATGATGTCACCGACCGCGTCGCACACCTGCTTGGCGTATTCGAGTTCGGTGCCGGTGTAGGACTCCGGGGAGTACTCGAAACGCCACTGCGTGCCCGGGTACTTGGCGGCCTCCTCGACGCACTTGCGGGCACCGTCGGTGGCGATCGCCTGTACGGCAGCCCGGTCGGCGCGAAACACCACGCGGCGCTGCAGGATTGACGTCGAGTTGTAGAAGTGCACGATCGCCCGGTGCACACCCGCACACGCCACGAACGTCCGCTCGATCAGCTCGGGCCGGCACTGGGTCAGTACCTGGATGGTCACGTCGTCGGGAATCGTGCCCTCGGTGACGATTTCGCGAACGAAGTCGAAGTCGGTTTGGCTGGCCGACGGGAATCCGACCTCGATCTCCTTGTAGCCCATCCGCACCAGCAGGTCGAACATGCGGCGCTTGCGCGCCGGGCTCATCGGGTCGATCAGCGCCTGGTTACCGTCGCGCAGGTCGACCGCGCACCACAGCGGGGCGCTTCGGATGACCCGCTCGGGCCAGGTGCGATCGGCCAGCCGGATCGGCTCGACCTCGTCGGCGAATGAGCGGTACCGGCCGACCGGCATCGACGACCCGCGCTGGGTGTTCCATGCGGGCTGGCCGTCGTTGGGCGGGCCCGCCGGTTTGGTAATCGTCCGGCTGGAGGTGAATGCATCGGGGTAGTCGCCCGACGGTTTGGAATAGCTGGTCACGGTGATTGCTCCGGGATTTCAGAAGGGCGCCCATGCGAGGCGGCGACCGGCGCATCGCGAACACCCGCGACGGGAAGCCGGCCTGGATCAGACCCCGTCGCGGCGTCCGAGAAGGAGCACCCGCTGCACGTTGAGTACTGTACCGCGCCTGCGGGGTTGCCCAAAACCCAGCTCGCTAGTTGGTGGCCGGGACGATCCGGACCGGGATGTCGGTGTTCTCGTCGGTGTGGTAGCTCGCGCAGACCCGGTGGTAGCCGTCGGCGATCTGCATCGCCACCCCGGTGTTGAGATCGCCGCGGACGGCCAGGATGGGCGACAGACGCTTGCCCTTCTTGATTTTCTTCAGATCCGCGCTCACGTGCGGGTTGTCTTCCGGCAGCAGCGCCAGGCGCGATGCGCGCAGCAGATCTTTGGCCTTTTTGTGCACGACCGGGGCTTGCTTGAGTGCCGCCACGATCTCGCTGATCTGCGCAGTCGTCGCGAGCAGGGCCAGATAGTCGGCGGCTGCCGGGTAGTCGTGCTCGTCGGGCTCGTCGCCCCACAGCACCCCGCTACCAGCCATCGTTTCCACCTCTCGTCGCCCTGTTTCGGCACCTCTGCATATCAAATGCGGCAAAGCGGCGGGTAAATGTCACCCGCGTATCCCACGTATTCTGTTTGTCGACCTCAAGACAGGCTGGAGCGGACCGGGAAAGGGCAACAGTGGCGCTCGTCGTGCAGAAGTACGGCGGATCGTCGGTGGCCGACGCCGACCGGATCCGCCGGGTCGCCGAACGCATCGTCGAGACCAAAAAACAGGGTAACGACGTCGTCGTGGTCGTCTCGGCGATGGGTGACACCACCGACAACCTGCTGGATCTCGCTCAGCAGGTGTGCCCGGCCCCGCCGGCCCGCGAGCTGGACATGCTGCTGACCGCCGGCGAGCGGATCTCCAACGCGCTGGTCGCGATGGCCATCGAATCGCTCGGGGCTCAGGCGCGCTCCTTCACCGGCTCGCAAGCCGGCGTCATCACCACCGGCACCCACGGCAAGGCCAAGATCATCGACGTCACCCCGGCGCGGCTGCAGTCCGCGCTCGACGAGGGGCGGATCGTGCTGGTCGCCGGATTCCAGGGCGTCAGCCAGGACACCCGCGACGTCACCACGCTGGGCCGCGGCGGCTCGGACACCACCGCGGTGGCGCTGGCCGCAGCATTGGACGCTGACGTCTGCGAGATCTACACCGATGTGGACGGGATCTTCAGCGCCGACCCGCGGATCGTCGCCAACGCCCGACGCCTGGACACCGTCACCTTCGAGGAGATGCTCGAGATGGCGGCCTGCGGCGCCAAGGTGCTGATGCTTCGCTGTGTGGAATACGCCCGCCGCTACAACATTCCGGTGCACGTCCGCTCGTCGTACTCGGACCGGCCGGGCACCGTCGTCACCGGATCGATCAAGGACATACCCATGGAAGAGCCCATTCTGACCGGCGTCGCACACGACCGCAGCGAGGCCAAGGTGACCGTCGTCGGCATCCCCGACCATCCTGGCTACGCCGCCAAGATCTTTCGTGCGGTCGCCGATGCCGATGTCAACATCGACATGGTGCTGCAAAACGTCTCCAAGATCGAGAATGGCAAGACCGACATCACCTTCACCTGCCCCCGCGACAGCGGTCCGGCCGCGGTGGAGAAGCTGGATGCACTCAAGGACGAAATCGGTTTCAGCCAAGTGCTTTACGACGATCACATCGGGAAGGTGTCGCTGATCGGCGCCGGGATGCGCAGCCATCCCGGGGTCACCGCCACGTTCTGCGAGGCGCTGGCGCAAGTCGGGGTCAACATCGATCTGATCTCCACCTCGGAGATCAGGATCTCGGTGCTGTGCCGCGACACTGAACTAGACAAGGCCGTTGTCGCGTTACACGAAGCATTCGGCCTCGGCGGCTCTGAAGAGGCCACAGTGTATGCGGGGACAGGACGATAACGTGGGCGCAACCGGTTTATCCATCGGTGTAGTGGGTGCCACCGGCCAGGTGGGCCAGGTGATGCGCAGGTTGCTGGATGAGCGCGACTTTCCGGCGACCAGCGTGCGGTTTTTCGCGTCGGCACGTTCGCAGGGCCGCAAGTTGGAGTTCCGCGGCCAGGAAATCGAAGTCGAGGATTCCGCGACCGCCGACCCGGCCGGTCTGGACATCGCGGTGTTCTCCGCGGGCGCGACGATGTCGCGAGTTCAGGCGCCGCGGTTCGCCGCGGCCGGGGTGACGGTGATCGACAATTCGTCGGCATGGCGCAAGGACCCCGACGTGCCGCTCGTCGTCTCCGAGGTGAACTTCGCGCGTGACGCGCATCGCCGGCCGAAGGGCATCATCGCCAACCCGAACTGCACGACGATGGCCGCGATGCCGGTGCTCAAGGTGCTACACGACGAGGCGCAACTGGTGCGTCTGGTGGTGTCGAGCTATCAAGCCGTGTCCGGCACCGGCCTGGCCGGGGTGGCCGAGCTGGCCGATCAGGCTCGAGCCGTCATCGACAACGCCGAGCAGTTGGTCCAGGACGGTAGCGCGCTGGAGTTCCCGGCGCCGAAGGCATACGTCGCGCCGATCGCGTTCAACGTGGTGCCGCTGGCCGGCAACCTGGTCGACGACGACTCCGGCGAAACCGACGAAGACCAGAAGCTGCGCAACGAGAGTCGCAAAATTCTGGGCATTCCGGAGTTGTTGGTCAGCGGTACCTGCGTGCGGGTCCCGGTATTCACCGGCCACTCGCTGTCGATCAATGCCGAGTTCGCCCAAGCACTTTCGCCCGAACGCGCCCGCGAGATCCTGGCCGGCGCCCCAGGGGTGAAGCTGGTTGACGTGCCGACGCCGTTGGCCGCCGCCGGTGTCGACGAATCCCTCGTCGGCCGGATCCGGCGCGACCCCGGTGTGCCCGACGGTCGCGGACTGGCGCTGTTCGTCTCGGGCGACAATCTGCGCAAAGGCGCGGCATTGAACACTATTCAGATCGCCGAGCTCCTCGCCGCTGAACTGTGACGCGCGGGTGAGCGCTGCCGGCCGGATCGCGCGTGCGTCACTGATCGCTGGTTTGCTTGCCCGGCAGGGGTTTTCGCCCGCATACGCCGACCCGCCGGCGCCGATGCCGCAGCCGGTCCTGCAGCCGCTGGCGCCCGGTGAGGTGATCCGGATCGGTCCGACGGCGGGCACCGGCACGCCCACCCGCGACTACGGCATCGGAGCCACCGACCTATGCGTGTTCATGGAGTTCCCGACCCAGGTGATGCAGGTCTGCGGAGACAGCTTCGCCGGTCAGGGAGTCGGCTTCGGCGGCTACTACTCGCCGATCGCGTTGCGGGTCGACACGTCGTCGGTCGACGATCCCGACGGTGTGAAATACACCGGGGTCACCGGCGTCAGCGAGCCGCTGCTGGCCGATCCGACGCCGTCGGGTGATTCGCAACTGCCGGCCGGCGTCGTGCGGATCAACCGGCAGAACTACTTGCTGGTCACTACCACCAAAGATCTGGCGCCGCAGAGTTCAAGACTCGTCAAAGCCGATCCGACACAAGGGCTTTGGCAGACGATTCCGGGATCGGTCCGTAACGCCGATTATGCGGGCGGCCAGCAGTCGCAGATCAGCGGCTACTACGACCCGATACCGACCGCGGAGTCGCAGACCGGCTGGGTGTACGTCGTCGCCGACAACTTCGACCGCAGTCAGCCGGCGGTGCTCTATCGCGTCGCGCCCGAGAACTTCGGCGATCGGTCCCGGTGGCAGGGCTGGGCGCCGGGCCCCGACGGCGGCTGGGGGAAACCACCAATACCGTTGTGGGGCGATATGGTTGGTGAGATCAGCTTCACCCAGATCGACGGCAAGGCGGTGCTCTCTTATTTCAACTCCAGCACCGGAAACATGGAGGTTCGGGTGGCCGACGACCCGATCTCGCTGAGCACCGCGCCGGTCACCACGGTCGTCCAGCACGACGAGTGGCCCGAGCCCGCGGAAAGCCTTCCGCCGCCGCACGACAACCGGCTGGCCCAGCCCTACGGCGGGTACATCTCGCCGGGTTCGACGCTGGACGAGTTGCGGGTGTTCGTCAGCCAGTGGCACAACAGCGATCCGCGGGCGCGTTCGCCGTATCGGGTCATCCAGTTCGCGGTCAACCCGTTCAAGCCCTGGTCGGAGCCCTGATCTCCAATCAGCAGATGCCCCTGGCTATGTCGGCATCACCTTGAGTTCTGCTCGGGCCTGGTCGATCTGGTCGTAGGCATAGGTCACCATCTCGGCGATGGTCAGCGCCTCACCCTTGCGGGCCAGCGATTCGTAGGTCGCCTCACCGAGCAGACTGCGAAGGTGCGTCATTGCGGTGACGTACGTTGCCAGGGCGGAGGCGACGGGAAATGCGGTGGCGAACCCGGCGAAGGTCGCCGCCGGCTCGTATCGTCCGAGCCGGTAGAAAACCGCGGCGAGTAAACCGAAGGGGGCGCGGAACATGTAGGTGTTGCCCGAGTCGTGATAGTTGCCGATGGCCACGGTGACGTAATCGAAGAAGGACAGCGCCTCACCATGTTCCGCTTGGACCAGGCACATATTGGCCGAAAGGTGTGTAACGGTGGCGCGGTTGCCGCTGTCGTGGGCGATCGAGATGCCCCGGCGCAGGGCAGCGAGTGACCCGGAGGGATCGGCGTCGTGGACGGCCCAGCCGTAGGAGTGCAGCGCGGATGCGATCACATACGGGTTGCCGGTCGCTTCGGCGGCATCGATCAGACCGTTCGCGGCCTCGATCGCCTGGTCAAAGGAACCGACCGCATCCAGTGCCATGACCAGGCACGACGTGGTGTACGCCTGGGCGTCCGAACCGCGTGCGAGCTGAGCGCGACACCGACTCGCCCACCGTTCCGGCTGGCCGCCGGCAACGTAGGGAGCGCCAACGAGTCCGTCGGCGCCGTACGGGATGTGGTCGCGTCCACCGCTGATCGCCTCCTGGGCGGCCTCGGTGTACCGAATGGCCGGTTCGATCCGTCCGGCCATGTAGCAGTTCGACGCCATCACATACAGGGCCGTGAGCAGGGGGTGGTCGACGGCGCGTGCCGGCTCGATGACCTCCTCGGCCCACGCGATCGGTTCGTAATTCTCGGTCAGATAGCCGAGCCATGCCGCATATGTTGCAATCGAGGCGGCGACGTCCAGATCGCCGTGGTCGGTGGCCCAACGGAATGCGGTGCGCAGGTTGGCCAGCTCGGTGCTGAACCAGTCGTAGGCCTCACGCTGGCGGGGGCCGTCCCACAGGGCCAGGATGTCAGTTTCCCGTCCAGCGAAGTACCGCGAGTGGGCGGCCCGAATCTCGGATGCTTCGCCGCGAGCGACGAGTTGTTCCTCGGCGAACTGGCGGATGGTCTCCAGCATCGAATACCGGGTGCGTCCGGCCGACCGGTCGGCGGCCAGCAGCGACTTGCGTACCAGCGTATCCAGCAGATCCAGGGTGGCGAAGTCATCGGCGTCGGCGAATCCTGCTACGGCACAGGCACTTTGCAGGTCGAATCCACCCGCGAACACCGAACAACGATCTAGCAGCGCCTTCTCCGTGTCGTCGAGGAGGTCATAGGACCACGCGACGGCGTGGCGCAGGGTGTGGTGGCGCTCCAGAGCGCGCCGCGAGCCCACCAGCAGCCGGAACCGCTGATCGAGCCGATCGCGCACCTCGCTGGCGGTCATCGCAGCCATCCGCGAGGCGGCCAGTTCGATGGCTAGCGGGATCCCGTCTAGGCGGCGGCAGATCTCCACCACCGCGGCCACCTCGCCATCGTCGGCTACGGTGAAGCGCGGTGAAACATGCTGCGCGCGTTCGACAAACAAGGCCACCGCGGCCGAGTCAACGCCTGCCCCGACACCCAGAGAGGGCACCGGCCACAGCTGCTCGTCGTTGATACCGAGTCCTTCACGGCTGGTAGCCATAATTTTGGTCGTTATTGACGCCGCGAGGATGGCCTCGATCAGATCTGCGGCGGCGTCGAGCACGTGTTCGCAGTTATCGAACACCAACAGCCGCACCCTGCCCTCCAACGCGGCGGCTACCGACTCGCTCACCGAGTTTCCCGGTTGCTGGGTGATGCCCAGCACCGATGCAACCGCGTCGGACACGGCCGTCGGATCGGCGACGGTGGCCAATTCGAAAACCCAGATACCGTCCGGGAATTCGTCGACCAGCCGCCCGGCCACTTCGAGCGCCAGTCGGGTTTTGCCGACCCCGCCCACCCCGGTCAACGTCACCAATCGATGCGCCTTGACCGCCGCTTGCACCTCGCCGGCCTCAGACTCCCTTCCGATGAAGCTCGTGGGCACCGGGCGCAGATTTCCCGGACTGGCATCCAGGGCGCGCAAGGATGGAAAATCCGTGCGCAGGCCCTCCGCTTGGACCTGCAACACCCCAACCGGCATCGGCAGATCCCGCAATCGCCGCGGCCCGAGATCGACGAGATCGACTCCGCTCAGTAGCCCGGCTGTTGAGTCTGCCAACAGGATTTGCCCGCCGTGACCGGCGGCCATCACACGTGCGGCCCGATTCAAAACCGTTCCGAAATAGTCGCCTTCGCGCAGCTCGGCCTCGCCGGTCGCCAGCCCCATCCGCACCGGCAACTCCAGCTTGCGCTGCGCGGCCACCGCGGCGTCAACCGCGGACTTGGGCGAGGCGAATGCCGCGCACACGCCGTCGCCGGTGTGCTTAAACAACCAGCCCCCGTGCGACTCGATCGCCGCACGCAATACTGCGTCATGTGCCGCCAGCGCCGCCCGCATCGCCTGGGCATCGGCCTCCCACCGACGGGTCGAACCCTCGACGTCGGTAAGCAGAAACGTCACCACTCCCGACGGGGGCACCGTCTGATCAGCGGACACTCCCGCAGAATCTCACAACCGATACCCCTCTACTTCGCACATCGGCGAAATCCGGTCTCCCGAACGCGCGTCGGCACCTCGCTCGTGAGATCGGTTCCAAACGCAGCTACTTCAGGCAGCTGCCCGCGTCGATCGGCAGAGCGACCCCGGTGATGAAGCGGGCTTCGTCGGACGCCAGGAACAGCACCGCGTTGCTGATGTCCTGCGCCTCCACCCACGGGATCGGCAGCGTGTGAAACGTCTGGCAAAACGGGGCTAAATCCTCGGGCCCAGGATTCTCCAGGTCGGGGCGAACCAACTTATAGAGGCCCTCGTTCAACACCATCGGAGTGTTCACAAATGTGGGATGCACCGAGTTGACGCGGACCATGTGCTGGCCCAGTTCGACCGCGAACGCCCGCATAAGTCCGACGACACCATGTTTGGTCGCCACGTAGTGACCGAGACGGGGAAAGGTGTAGGCCTTGAACCCGTTGACCGAGCTCGTCAGCACGATCGAGCCCCCGCGGCCGCCCGACAACATATGAGGCACACCGGCTTTCACGGTCTTCCACACGCCTGAGAGGTTCACGTCGACCATGTCCTGCCAGTCTTTTTCGCTGACTTTATCGAGTGTGTCGCCGTCGCCGCTGCCGGCGTTGCTGATCCCTGCATTGGCCACGATGACGTCCAGCCGGCCCAGCTGCTCAACCCCGCTATCGACTGTTGCTTTGAGGGCTTCGTAGTCACGCACGTCGATCTCGGCGGTGACTACGCGGCGATTGTGGCGCCGCACCAGGTCCGCGGTTTGGGCCAAGTCCTCCGATGTGGACGGCGGATTCAAGAATCCCTCGATCGGCGCACACACATCGATGGCGATGATGTCCGCGCCCTCTTGCGCCAACCGCACCGCATGTGCTCGGCCCTGACCGCGTGCGGCCCCGGTGATGAAAGCGACTTTGCCTTCGACTCGCCCACCCATGACTACTCAAGTCTCTCTTTCCCGCCGCCCCGAGCAGCGGGCGCCGCGCTGTTCAGGACCGATTCGGGCGCGTCTCATAGGTATTTCATAAGTTGTACCCAGCGGACCCTATCTGTAGCCCCCGCATCATTTCAGGTATGAGCGAAACACCTGACACCCCAACAACACCGACCACAGTCGCCACTGAGCCGGCGGCCGTGGCGGTCAAACCTTATTGGCTCTACCGATTCGCGGCCTGGGTCGTGATCGTGGCCGGCATTGTGTTCATCGTCTTGAGCGTCTTCTTTGCCGGCTTCAAAATCGCCCACCTGGGGCATCACGGATGCCATCACCATGGCTGGCATCACCACTCGATGGGTCAAGGAGGCCCGCACCACCACGGTCAGGGCGCCAAATTCCACGAGGGGATCGGCGGTCCGGGACCGTCGCACCTGCCGGAGTCCGTCGCTCCGTCGCTGGCTCCGGCGCACCCGTAGCCTGGAATTTCCTATCAGCCCGGCGTCCCCACGGGGCGCCGGGCTGCCCGTTCCCGGCCCATGTCAGGACGACGGACCGGTCGCGGACACCGCTGACCTGAGGCAGGATGCGGGGTATGAGCGAGACACCCCAGCCGTCTACCCCGCCCTACCCCGCCGCGCCGGTGCCGGTGACAGCCCCTACCCCGCACTCCGACCGGCTTTACCAGGTAGCGGCCTGGGTGGCCATCGTTGCCGGAGTCACGCTCATTGCCGTGGTCATCCTGAAATTCGCGTGGGTGCTCTGGTATTAGCGCACCCGTCGCCCGGGCAAACGCGTGTCGCATCCCGATTCGCGCGGGCATTCGGTTGATGCCCGGACCGTGCCTGGGCATGATCGACACATGAGCCAAGCACCCGAACCCCCGACCCAGACACCTGCGGGCCCGCCTCCGCCCGCCTACGCGGGTGCGCCCACCGACTCGGTCAGGCATTCCCGTCTCTATCGCGCTGCGGCGTGGGTGGTGATCGTGGCGGGCATCGTGTTCGTGCTGGCGGTGGTCTTCTTCGCCGGCGCCCGGTTCGCCGGGCACGGCCAGCCCTATCGCCACCACCATCACGGCATGTTCGGTCCGGACACCCCACCGCCCGACGGCCCGCCGTGGGTGGTGTTCCCCGGTGGACCGTTTGGGCCGGGGGCAGGCCCCGGTGGTCCGCCCTGGGTCGGTCCGTGGGGTCCGGGAATGGGGCCCGGCGGGCCCGGCGGCCCGGGTGGTCACGCGGGTCCCGGCGGCCACGGCGGTCCTGAGGAGCCGCCGCCGACATTCACGCCGTAACCCCGGCCGCGATCGCCATCGGTGCCTCGGTCGGTTGCATCGCGGCCACCTGCGCCGTACCGGTCGCCTGGGCTCGGCCGTCGGATCCCGGCGCGGTGAGCTACGCGGTTCTTGGCAAAGGCTCGGTCGGCAACATCGTCGGGGGGCCGATGCGCGACGAATCGCTGTTCACCCAGCCGTTCCAGGGCTACTTCGTCGACAACCCGGTGTGCAACAACTGGGCCGACGTCGGGTTGCCGGAGGTCTACAACGATCCCGATCTGGCGTCGTTCAACGGGGCGAGCACGCAGACCTCGCCGACCGACCAGACGCATTACGTCAAGCAGGCGGTCGGTGTGTTTGCCACGGCCGGCGCCGCCGGCGCGGCGTTTCACCGTGTAGTCGACCGAACGGTGGGTTGCGCCGGGCAGACCACGCCCATGCATCTGGACAACGGGACGATGCAAGTGTGGTCGTTCGACGGCGGTCCGGCCGCTGCCGCCGATGCGGCGTGGACCAAGCAGGAAGCCGGAACCGACCGACGATGTTTCACCCAGACCCGTCTCCGGGAAAACGTCCTGCTGCAAGCCAAAGTCTGTCAGTCCGGGAACGGTGGTCCGGCGGTGAATGTGCTGGCCGGTGCCATGGAGAACGCGCTGGGGCAATGACGCCCGGAGCCGACGGGAATATGTCGGTGCCGTCTGGAAGATGGAACCTTGTGACTATCGTTGGATAGCCGCGCGCAACCAGCGGTCCGCGACCGCCCGGGCCCGAAGGGATCGGAACATGGCCTTTGCCGTCGCGTCGCAGGTCGATCCCACGTGTATTTCCGACGGTGAACTTGCCGGCGCGTCGGCTGCGGCGCAGTACATCGCGGAGACCTGTTTGGCGCACGGCCCGGTAGGGCGCGTCGGTCTGGAGATCGAAGCGCATTGCTACGACCCGGCCGACCCGCATCGCCGCCCGACCTGGGATGAGATCACCGAGGTCCTGGCGTCGCTTCCGGCCATGCCTGGCGGCAGCGTGGTCACCGTCGAACCCGGTGGCGCAGTGGAGCTCTCCGGCCCGCCGCTACTCGGCGCGACGGCCGCGATCGAAGCGGTCGCCGATGACCAGGCGGTACTGCGCAAAGCCTTCGACGCCGCAGGGCTGGGCCTGGTGGCGCTGGGCGCGGATCCGCTGCGGCCGGCCCAGCGGATCAACCCGGGCCCGCGTTATCGCGCGATGGAACAGTTCTTCACAGCCAGCAACACCGGCGTCGCGGGCGCGGCGATGATGACGTCGACCGCGTCGATCCAGGTGAATCTCGATGCGGGGCCGCAAGCCGGGTGGGCCGACAGGGTGCGGCTGGCGCATGCTCTCGGGCCCGTGATGGTGGCCATCGCCGCGAATTCGCCACTGCTGAGCGGTCGGTTCTCCGGCTGGCGGTCGAGTCGGCAACGGGTGTGGAGTCAGCTCGACTCGGCGCGCTGCGGGCCCATCCTTACCGCCAGCGGCGAGGATCCCGGTACCGACTGGGCGCGTTACGCGCTCAAGGCACCGGTGATGCTGGTGCACACCCCCGCGGGAGGCGCTGCGGTGCCGGTCACTCACCGCGTACCCTTCGCCGATTGGGCCGACGGCCGCGAGCTGCTTGGCGGTCGCCGGCCAAACCGCTACGACCTGGACTACCACCTGACCACGCTGTTCCCGCCGGTGCGTCCACGGCAATGGCTGGAGATCCGCTACCTGGACAGCGTGCCGCGTGAGATCTGGCCGGCGGTGGTCTTCACGCTGGTGACGCTGCTCGACGATCCGGTCGCCGCGGCCATCGCCGCGGAAGCGGTCGAACCCGTCGCCACGGCCTGGGACACCGCGGCCCGGATCGGGCTCAACGATCCGCGAATCTTCACCGCGGCCAATCGGTGCGTGGCCCTCGCGGCCGAATGCGCACCCGCCGGACTCTCCAAGGGGATGCAGCGCCTGGTCGAGGCGGTCGAGCGGGGCCGTTGCCCGGCCGACGACATTTCCGACCGGGTGATCGAAAACGGCATCGCCGCCACCGTGACCGAGCTGGCGCTAGGGGAGCAGTGACCTCACGCGAAGCGCTGGTCCGCGATCTGCACCGGGCACGCGAAAGAACGCTGCGGCTGGTCGATTTCGACGATGCCGAACTCCGTCGCCAATACGACCCGATGATGAGCCCGCTGGTATGGGACTTGGCGCACATCGGCCAGCAGGAAGAACTGTGGCTGTTGCGCGGCGGTGACCCGGACCGGCCGGGACTCCTGTCCGATGCGGTGGAAAACCTCTACGACGCCTTCGTGCACTCCCGCGCCGACCGCGCCGACCTGCCGCTGCTGTCCCCGGCCCAGGCGCGGACCTATTGCCGCACCGTGCGGGCGGCGTCGCTGGATGCGCTCGATCAGCTGCCCGACGATCCGGGCCAGGACTTCGTCTACGGGCTGGTGGTCAGCCACGAGAACCAGCACGACGAAACGATGCTGCAGGCGTTGAATCTGCGCACCGGTGGGCCGCTGCTGCTCGAAACCCGCACACCGCCGCCGGGTCGGGCCGGGCTTGCCGGGACGTCGACCGTGGTACCCGGTGGCCCGTTCGTGTTGGGCGTCGACAGAACCGATGAGCCGTTCTCGCTCGACAACGAACGCCCGGCGCACGTGGTTGACATACCGACGTTCCGCATCGGCCGGGTGCCGGTCACCAACGGCGAATGGCGGCAGTTCATCGACGACGACGGCTACGCGCAGCCGCGATGGTGGTCGGCGCGGGGCTGGGAGCATCGTCAAACGGCGGAGCTGACCGCGCCACAGTTCTGGAACGCCGACGGGCACACCCGCACCCGGTTCGGCCTGGTCGAAGACATCCCCGCCGACGAGCCGGTCCAGCACGTCAGCTATTTCGAGGCGGAGGCCTACGCGGCATGGGCCGGAGCCCGGCTACCCACCGAACGCGAATGGGAGAAGGCGTGCGCGTGGGACCCGCAGCGGGGCGCGCGCCGGCGCTACCCCTGGGGCGCCGAAGAGCCGTCGCCGGCGCGTGCCAACCTCGGCGGCGGCGCGCTGCGGCCGGCGCCCGTCGGCGCGTACCCGTCCGGCGCGTCGGCCTACGGTGTCGAGCAGATGCTCGGCGACGTCTGGGAATGGACCAGCTCCGCACTCGAGCCGTGGCCGGGCTTCACGCCGATGATCTACCAGCGCTATTCACAGCCGTTCTTCGGCGGCGACTACCGGGTGCTGCGCGGCGGCGCGTGGGCGGTCGAGCCGGCCATCGTGCGGCCCAGCTTTCGCAACTGGGACCACCCGTACCGGCGGCAGATCTTCTCCGGTGTCCGGCTGGTGTGGTCCGTCGACAGCGACGCAGGGGGCCGCCGCTGATGTGCCGCCACCTGGGCTGGCTGGGACGAGAAACCTCGGTCTCCTCGCTGGTGCTCGACCCGCCGCACGGCCTGCGGGTGCAGTCGTACGCTCCGCGTCGGCAAAAGCACGGGCTGATGAACGCCGACGGTTGGGGCGTGGGCTTTTTCGACGGTGCGACGCCGCGGCGCTGGCGCAGTGCCGCACCGCTGTGGGGCGATGTCTCGTTCGATTCGGTGGCACCGGCGCTGCGCAGTCGCTGCGTGCTGGCGGCGGTGCGTTCGGCCACCGTCGGCATGCCCATCGAAGCCAGCGCGACCGCGCCGTTCACCGATGGGCAGTGGCTGTTGTCGCACAACGGAATCGTCGACCGGGACGTGCTTCCTGCCAGTGCTGCTGCCGAGTCAACCTGTGACAGCGCGGTTCTCGCCGCCCTGATATTCGCGCGCGGTCTTGACGAGTTGGGGCAGACCATCGCTGAGGTGGGTGCAGACGACCCGAATGCCCGACTGAATATGTTGGCGGCCAACGGTTCTCGACTACTTGCCACCACCTGGGGAGACACCCTGGCGATACTGCGCCGTGACGACGGCGTGGTGCTGGCCAGCGAGCCCTACGACGACCATCCCGGTTGGGAAGACGTCCCCGATCGCCAGCTCGTAGAGGTCACCGCCGAACATGTGACGTTGACCGCGCTGAACCCAACGAAGGGATATCGATGACGCTGACGTTGTCCAACCACCTGGCCGCGGACTCCGCGTACGAGGCGCTGTGCCGCGATGTGCGCGCCGGGCTGCAAGAGGCCCCGAAGTCGTTGCCGCCCAAGTGGTTCTATGACTCCGTTGGCAGCGATCTGTTCGACCAGATCACCCGGCTGCCGGAGTACTACCCAACCCGTGCCGAGGCGGAGATCCTGCGGGACCGCGCCGCCGAGATCGCGTCTGTCACCGGCGCCGACACATTGGTCGAATTGGGCAGCGGGACTTCGGAGAAGACCCGGGTGCTGCTGGACGCGCTGCATCACGGCGGCGCACTGCGCAGGTTCGTGCCGTTCGATGTCGACGCCGGCATGTTGTCGGCCGCCGCGACCGCTATACAGCGCGAATATCCCGGTATCGAAATCGCCGCTGTCTGTGGCGATTTCGAGGAGCACCTGGGCAAAATTCCGAACGGTGGCCGTCGGCTGTTCGTGTTCCTGGGCTCGACGATCGGGAACCTCGCCCCGGACGCACGAGCGGAGTTCCTGGCCGGACTGGCCGCGGGGCTCCGGCCCGGTGACAGCTTGCTCTTGGGCACCGACCTGGTCAAGGACGCCGACCGGCTCGTTCGAGCCTATGACGATAGCGCCGGGGTGACGGCGCAGTTCAACCGCAACGTGCTCGCGGTCATCAACCGAGAACTCAACGCCGACTTCGACGTCGACAGCTTCCGGCACGTCGCCACCTGGAACTCAGCCGACGAGCGAATGGAAATGTGGCTGCGGGCCGAGCGGGCGCAGCGGGTGCGCATCGGTGCGTTGAACCTGACCGTCGACTTCAGCGCCGGCGAACAGCTGCTCACCGAGGTGTCCTGCAAATTCCGCGCCGACGCGGTGGACGGCGAGTTGGCTCGGGCAGGCCTGCGGCGCACCCGGTGGTGGACCGATGCCGCCGGCGATTTCGGGTTGTCGCTGTCGGTCAAATGAAGGCCGGCCTGGCCGAAACCTGGCGGGCCGCAAGGCCGCCGGTCGCCGGGCTGCACCTGGACAGCGCCGCCTGCTCCCGGCAAAGCTTCGGCGTCCTCGACGCGACTGCCCGGCATGCGCGGCACGAGGCCGAGGTAGGTGGCTATGTCGCGGCCGAGGCGGCCAAACCCGCCCTGGACGCCGGCCGCGCCGCGGTGGCCGCGCTTGCGGGCATGGCCGATGCAGAGGTGGTGTTCACCACCGGGTCGCAGCATGCGCTGGACCTGCTGCTGTCAAGCTGGCCGCCCGGTGGCCGAACGCTGGCCTGCGTGCCGGGCGAATACGGACCCAACCTTGCCTTGATGGCCGCGCACGGCTTTGCCCGACGGCCGTTGCCCACCGATGCCGACGGCCGTGTCGTCGTCGAGGAGGCGGCGATCAGCCTGGCCGCCGACCCGCCGGAGCTGGTCCACCTGACCGTGGTGGCCAGCCACCGCGGAGTCGTGCAACCGCTGCAACAGCTGGCACGGCTGTGCAACGACCTGGGACTGCCGCTTATCGTCGACGCCGCCCAGGGTCTCGGGCAGGTGGACTGCTCGGTGGGCGGCGTCGATGCGGTCTATGCATCGTCGCGCAAATGGATGGCCGGGCCGCGCGGCGTCGGTGTGCTGGCGGTACGTCCAGCGCTGTTGCGGCGGCTGCGGCCGCGACTACCGCCGCCGGAATGGGTCTCATCGCTGTCGGTCGCACAACGACTCGAGCTCGGCGAGGCTAATATCGCTGCACGAGTGGGGTTTTCGGTGGCAATCGGCGAACACATCGCATGCGGGCCGGCCGCGGTGCAGGCCCGACTGAGGGAGGTAGGCCTCGCGAGCCGGACCGTCCTTGCCGAGGTACCCCGGTGGCGGGTGGTCGAGGCGGCCGACGAGCCGAGCGCCCTCACGACGCTGGCCCCCCTCGACGGCGCCGACCCGCAGAAGATCCGTGTATGGCTCATCGCCGAACGTGGCATCGTGACCACGTCGGCCGGCATCGAGCGCGCACCGCTGGAGTTGACAGGGCCGGTGCTGCGGATCTCGCCGCACGTGGACACCACAATCGACGACCTGACCACCTTCGCCGCGGCGCTCACCGAGGCGACGGTGGCGGTGTAGGTTCAGCCGGCCTTGTGCGCGCTGAGCAGATAGGCCGGTAGCTTCATCCGGCCCTTCTCGTCGCGGTCGTGCTCGGGCATCGGAACATCCGAATCCGCCGGCGCCGGTGGGATGTTCGCGTGGATGAATGCCGGCCGGATCTCGTCGACGTGCCAGTAGTTGCTCACCGCGGTGCGTAATTCGTCCTCGTCGACCTCGTTCGGCTTTTGCTCCCATTCCGCCGGGAAAGCGCCCTTGGCGAACACCAGCACGAAGTAGCCGGCCCCATCGGCGGCGGCACGATGCACCGCCTGCAGGTAACCGTCGCGGCCCTCGATCGGCAGCGAGTGGAACAGCGTGCTGTCCACCACGGTGTTGAACTGGCCGTCGTGACCGCTAAACGAGGTGATGTCGGCCTGTTCGAAGCTGGCGCCGCTCAGCCCACGCTCCTCGGCTGCTTTGGTGGCGGCCGCGACGGCGGTGGGCGTGAGGTCGACGCCGAGCACGGTGTAGCCCTCGGTAGCCAGGGCCAGCGACAGCTCGGCGTAACCGCATCCGGCGTCGAGCACCTCACTGCGAAACTTTCCTGCGGCGACCAGTGCGGCCAACTCGGGCTGCGGCTCACCGATGTTCCACGGTGGCGGGCCTTCGAAGCGGGCCTCCTGGCGGTATGCACCATCCCAGTCCATTACTTCATTTGCCATGTCTTTCAACCTACTCCGGTGTTTCCCAGCTGTGGACCGGCTCGTTGGTGTGCATGTGCTCGCAGTACAGCCGAAGCATCTCGGCCAGCGCCGCGGGCCGGGTCATCCCGCCCCGCTGCAGGGCCCGCACGGTTAAAACCTGCCATGCCGCGCCGTTGCGTCGCGCGCGCGCACGGCCTTCGATCACGCCGAGTAACCGGTCACGCACTTCTGCGGCGACACCCCAGCGGTCCAGCCCCTGGTGGGCCATCGGCAGCAGTTTTCCGAGCACCAGCTCCTCGGTGGTGACGGTGTCCAGTCCCGGCCAAAACAGCCTGGCCTGCATGCCGTGGCGAGCAGCCTCGTGAAAATTGTGGTGTGCCGCAGCGAATCTCATTTTCGTCCAGACCGGGCGATCCTCTTCGGACAGCGTGCGCAGCATGCCGTAGTAGAAGGCCGCGTTGGCCAGCATGTCGATGACCGTTGGCCCTGCCGGCAGCACGCGGTTCTCCACCCGCAGATGGGGCCGTCCGTCGACGACGTCGTACACCGGCCGGTTCCAGCGGTACACGGTGCCGTTGTGCAGGCGTAGCTCCGCCAGATGCGGGGTGCGCCCAGCGGCGAGCTCGGCGACCGGATCCTCGTCGGACACCTCGGGCAGCAGTGATGGAAAGTAGCGGACGTTCTCCTCGAACAGATCGAAGATCGAGGTGATCCAGCGTTCACCGAACCACACCCGCGGCCGCACCCCTTGCGTTTTCAGCTCGTCGGGCCGGGTGTCGGTGGACTGGGCGAACAGCTCGATGCGGGTTTCGGACCACAGCTGATGGCCGAAGAAATACGGAGAGTTGGCACCGAGCGCGAGCTGTGGCCCGGCCAGCACCTGTGCGGCGTTCCAATTGCTGGCGAAACCTTCGGGCGACACCTGCAGGTGCAACTGCATACTGGTGCAGGCTGATTCGGGAGCGATGGATGTCGACTTCATGCTGAGCGGCTCGGGTCCGCTGATGTCGATCTGGATGTCTTCGCCGCGGGCGTTGAAGATGGAGTCGTTGAGCGCCGCATACCGCGACGAGTCGCTCATCCACCCGCTCGCGAGGTGCTCGGGCATCAGCGTGGGCAGGATTCCGATCATGACGATGTGGGCTCCGCCTGCGTTGGCCCGGGTCTCGGCATTGTTCAAGCTGGCGCGCACTTCGTCTTCCAACCGAACCGCGGTGTGGCCGCCCAGTGGCCGGGGCGGGACGTTGAATTCGATGTTGTAGGCGCCTAATTCGGTCTGGTACGTCGGGTCGGCGATGGCGGCCAGGACGTTCTGGTTGGTCATCGCCGGCTGATAGGCGTCATCGACGAGGTTGCATTCGATTTCCATCCCGGTGAGTGTCCGCTCGAACTCGAAGCTGGACTGCGCGAGCATCGTTTCGAAGACGTCGAGGCACAGTTGCACCTTGCGCCGGTACTCCTGCCGGTCGACGCGCTCGTAGGTGGTCCGCTTGACGTCTTTGCCCACTACGCAGATGCAACCGTTTTACCCAGCGCGACGCAACAAATCGGACAAATGAACTGACGTGGACAGCGGGTGAATTGCCCGGCCGGCGGTATTGACGCTGGCGTTGAATTCTTGCGACAATCTCAGCTCAGCCTCATCGAATTAACAGGTAGATCGGGGTCGGGGAATGAGTCGCAGCCACCGCCGGATGGCCGGCGCCGTGGGCATCGCCCTGGGTGCACTGCTGGCGTCTCCGGCAATCGCGTTGCTGGCCGGCCCTGTCGCGAGCGCCGACACCGCGGATGACTTGGCGTCGATCGGGCCGGTCACGATCGACGGGTACACCGAAGCCCTCACCTATGACACCGGCACGGGGGCGTTCGACAATTTCCTCGTCGGGTCCTACGACTCCTACCCGTACGACCTCGACGTCTACTTCGACCCCTCCGGATCGAACAACGCCGAAGTCCTCCTCACGATCCCGTTCCTGTTTCAGGGCGGCTTCGAGGAGGTGGACGGGACGCTCACCCCAATCTTCTCGGTTGACCCGATTGACTTCGTCAGTCCCGACATCGGCCTGGTCGATCTCGGTGGTGCCGTCGCGCCCGGCGAAGGGGTCGTGACTTTCGGGCCGTTCCTGTTGGGCGGAGCCACGGACCTCTTCAGCGTCAACTCCGACACCCTGGCGTTCGACAACTATCTCGTCGGGGCCTACAACGCGTTGCCCTTCGACCTCGACTTTTTCACCGGGGCACCGGGATCGGATACCGCGGAGCTTCTCGTCACAATCCCTTCGCTGTTCCAATTCGGCTTCGACGATGTCGCCGGGACGATCACGCCGCTGTTCTCGATCGACCCGACCGACTTCATCAGTGCCGATATCGGCTTGAGCGCCATCGGCGGCCTCTGACAGACTGCCGCGCGCTGGTCCATGATGGACTTCAACCGCGGGAGGAGAACAATTGGCCGAGTTCGTCGCTTCGATCGACCAGGGCACCACCAGCACCCGCTGCATGATCTTCGACCGTGACGGCACCGCGGTGGGCCGCCATCAACTCGAGCACGAGCAGATCCTGCCGCGCGCCGGATGGGTCGAGCACAACCCGATCGAGATCTGGGAGCGCACCGGATCGGTTCTGATGTCGGCGCTGAATGCGACCAACTTGTCGTCGAAAGACATTGTCGCACTGGGAATCACGAACCAGCGTGAGACGACACTGGTGTGGAATCGGCACACTGGCCGGCCATACCACGGCGCGATCGTCTGGCAGGACACCCGCACCGACCGCATCGCATCGGCACTGGATCGCGACGGCCGCGGAGAAGTGATCCGGCACAAGGCAGGTCTGCCGCCGGCGACCTATTTCGCCGGCGGCAAATTGCAATGGATTCTGGAGAACGTCGAAGGTGTGCGCGCGGCAGCCGAGCATGGCGACGCGGTTTTCGGCACCATCGACAGTTGGCTGCTATGGAATTTGACCGGCGGTCCCCGCGGCGGGGTCCACGTCACCGACGTCACCAACGCCAGTCGGACCATGCTGATGGATCTGGAGACATTGGACTGGGACGACGAGTTGCTGTCCTTTTTCGACATCCCGCGCACGATGCTTCCGGCCATCGCGTCGTCGTCGCCACCTCAGCCGTACGGTGTCACGTCAGCGGACGGGCCCCTCGGCGGGGAGGTACCGATCACCGGAATCCTTGGCGACCAGCACGCGGCGATGGTCGGCCAGATCTGCTTGCAGCCCGGCGAGGCCAAAAACACCTACGGCACCGGCAACTTCCTGTTGCTCAACACCGGCGAACAAATCGTCCGGTCACACAACGGCCTGCTGACCACCGTCTGCTACCAGTTCGGCGACGCCAAACCTGTTTACGCCCTTGAAGGTTCGATCGCCGTCACCGGATCGGCCGTGCAATGGCTGCGGGATCAACTGGGCATCATCAGCGGGGCGGCCCAGAGCGAGGCGCTGGCCCGGCAGGTCGACGACAACGGCGGGGTGTATTTCGTTCCGGCGTTTTCGGGTTTGTTCGCACCGTATTGGCGCTCCGACGCCCGTGGCGCAATCGTCGGACTGTCGCGGTATAACACCAACGCACATCTGGCCCGCGCGACCTTGGAGTCGATCTGTTACCAGAGCCGCGATGTGGTCGACGCTATGCAGGCTGATTCTGGTGTGCGCCTTGAGATTCTGAAGGTCGACGGCGGGATCACCGCCAACAGCTTGTGCATGCAGATCCAGGCTGACGTGCTGGGCGTCGACGTGGTGCGTCCGGTGGTCGCCGAGACTACCGCGCTGGGCGCGGCCTACGCTGCGGGCCTGGCCGTTGGTTTCTGGGCCGACGCCGACGAGCTACGGACTAATTGGCGCGAAGGTGAGCGGTGGACGCCGGCGTGGAGCGACGAACAACGCTCGGCGGCCTACGCGGGATGGCGAAAAGCTGTGCAGCGCACGCTCGACTGGGTCGAGGTGTCCTGATTTCGGTGGCGAGCAGACGCAAAAGCCCCTCACACCTCGGCGTGTCGCGGGCTTTCGCGTCTGCTCGCCGGGGAAGCGTCAGTCGTCTTCGGCGAGAATCGTGTAGATCTCGCGGCGAGCGTTGTTGACGATCTCGATGATGCGCTGCTGCTGCTCGGTGCTGGCGGCGTGCGCGGATTGCGCTACGGCGCCGAACAATTGACCGACGGCCGCCCGCAGGTTGAGATGTGACGGGTCCACGCCGTCGGCGATCTCGTCCCACGGGGGTGTCGCGACTTTCTCGGCGGCTTCTTTGCCGGCGTCGGTCAACGCGAACAGCTTTTTGCTGCCTTCGGATTCCGAGCCGACAATCAGCCCCTCGTCGGCCAGCAATTGCAGCGTCGGGTACACCGAGCCGGGGCTGGGTCGCCACAAGTCCTGGCTGCGTTCGGCGATCTCCTGGATCATCTCGTAGCCGTGCATCGGTCGTTCGGCGAGCAGCACCAAGATGGCGGCACGGACGTCACCGCGGCGGCCACGCCGGCCGCGGGTGCCGCGTCGTCCACCGCGGGCAGCCGGGCCGAAGCCGGGGCCGAATCCGCCGGGCCCGAAGGCGCCGGGCCCGAAACCGCGGCCGAAACCGGGCCCGAACGGCCCGTCATGACGGGCGTCGTGCCCGCGGACGTGGTCGCGGAACTCGCGACGTGCTTGCCTGCGCTGTTCGTGAAGTGCGCGGCGGTCCTGGGGTCCGAAGCCGAAGCCCGAGGGCCCCGGCCCACCCGCGAATGGCCCGCCAACCTGGGGCGCGCCCGCTTGAAGCCCGCCCGCTTGGAAAAATGGGTTGTTCATACAGTTGTTCTCGTTTCTGGAAAAGCAGCGCGGGATGCGCTACCGATACGACGACGATATATCGGTAACTATCGTTACGCAAGGTCGGATTTCTGGCTCGTCGCATCCGGAGGCGGTTTGCGGCATCCATTGGCGGGGTAGCAACTATTCATGAGCCAGGAAAACGTTGACGTGAAGGGCGACGCGGGTGTTGGCCGCGGCGCGCCGTCGGCCGAGCCGGGCAGTCCCGATCGCAGTAAGCGCCGGCGATTGTGGGTGAACTGGGCGCTTGCACTGCTCACGGCGGTCGGCGCGGCTGTCGTGATGGCGGTCGCGTTGGGCGCTGTCATGAGCACCGCGGCCTGCAGCGACAAAGCATGCCCGAACCTGGGGCCCAAGGGGATCAGCTTCGACGTGCTGTATTACGGCGCCCCGGTAATCGCGGGGCTGACGATCCTTGTGTCCTTCTTCACCGCCCGACGGCCATGGGGATTCGTCGTTCCGGTGACCGCGCTCGCGCTGATGATCGCCGACATCGCCATCATCGCCATCACCGTCGCGCAGTAGCGACCGCAACCCTAATGGCGCGGGGAGAACCCGCGTAGCCGGCCGAGTTCCCTGCGGTGCCGTTCGGCAAGCACGGCGGCCAGTGCGAGCTGGGGCGGGGTGCCGGGCGGCGGCGGAGGGGCCACCCGACTGACCACGTCGCCGGCGATCCGGTGCGCCATCTGATCGCGCAGCTGTGGATCGAGTTGCATTGCACGCGAGAGGAATTGGCGCGCGACTTCAGCTTGTTCGGCACCTAGACCCGACAGCTGCAGCGACGCGGCCCACCACGCCAGCTGCGGAGGCATGGTGGGCGGCGGACCAGGCTTGGGCCCGCGCTCGCTGATCACCACCGTGCCGGCGAAGACGTCGCCGATCCGTTTGGCTCGCGGTGAGAGCATGCTGCAGATGACGGCGGGACTGCCCAACAATCCCCAGATCTCGACGATCGAGGCCAGTGCCCGAAACAGAGCCTGGCGGAAACGCTCCGGGCCGCCGTCGTCGGAGACGACTCGCAAACCCATCGCCATCTTGCCGAGCGTGCGACCGCGTGTCGCCGTCTCGAACACCAGCGGGTAGCCGACGAAGACCAGCACGGTGAAGATGATCATGATCGCCCCGGTCACCGCGTCGTCGAACTGGGTGAGCGCGCCCGCCCACAACATCAAGGCCACCAGGTAGCCGACCAGGATGACGGCGATGTCGATGAGCGCACTCAGCGCTCGCACCGGTAGTTGGGCGATCCGGACGTCGAGCACCACGGCGTCCCCGGTCACCACTTCCGACATACAGCGAACGCTACCTCGGTTTGACTAGTGTTTACTCGGTGGACGTCGACGCATTCGTGCTCGCACACCGCGACATGTGGGACCGCCTCGATCGATTGGTGAAAGACCGCCGCCGGCTCAATGGCGTCGAGGTCGACGAGCTGGTCGAGCTCTACCAACGGGCCTCGACGCATTTGTCGATGCTGCGCTCCGGATCGTCCGATTCGGCGCTGGTCGGCAGTCTTTCGAGCCTGGTGGCGCGGGCCCGGGCTGCGGTCACCGGCGCGCACGCACCGCTGTCCAGCGAGTTCATCCGGTTCTGGACGGTGTCCTTCCCGGTGGTTGCCTACCGCTCCTGGCGGTGGTGGCTGGCGACCGCCGTGGTGTTCTTCGCCGTCGTGGCGGCGGTCGCGCTGTGGGTCATCGGTAGCCCGGAGGTGCAGTCCACCATCGGAACACCAAGCGAGATCGACGAATTGGTCAATCACGATTTCTCCTCCTACTACAGCGAGCATGCCGCGGCCGCGTTCGCGCTGCACGTGTGGGTAAACAACTCCTGGGTGGCCGCGAAATGCATCGCATTTTCCGTCGTACTGGGCGTGCCCATACCGTTCGTGCTGTTCGCCAACGCCGCCAATGTCGGCGTCGTCGCCGGTCTGATGCTCCAGGCCGGCAAGGCCGACTTGCTGCTGGGCTTGCTGCTCCCGCATAGCCTGCTGGAGCTGACGGCGGTCTTCCTCGCGGGAGCGGCAGGCATGCGGCTGGGCTGGTCGGTGATCGCCCCGGGGGATCGTCCACGCGGGCAGGTGCTCGCCGAGCAGGGTCGGGCCGTGGTCTCAGTCGCCGTGGGTTTGGTTGTGGTGCTGCTTGTTTCGGGTGCCATCGAGGCCTTCGTCACCCCATCCGCGTTGCCGACCATCCTGCGAGTCGGCATCGGAATCCTGGCCGAGGCAGGCTTTTTGGCCTACGTCGGCTATTTCGGCAGCCGCGCGGTTCGGGCCGGCGACACCGGTGACATCGCCGACGCGCCAGATGTGGTCCCAACCCGGTGAGCTAGAGCCGGCCGGTGGCTTTCATCGCCAGATATCGGTCGGCCAATGCCAGAGCGACCTCGGTGGGCGGTGCGTCGACCACTTCCACTCCACTGTGGCGTAGTCGCGAGGCGATCGCCCACCGCTCGTTTCGGGACCGTTCGGCGGCCGCCGCGTCGTACACCGCGGCCGCGTCGGCACGGCCGTTGGCCAGTTGGTCGACGCGCGGGTCAGTGACCGCGACGACGATCACCCGGTGCCTGGCGGACAGCTGCGGAAGTACCGGCAACAAACCCTCGTCGAGAGCGCTCGCATTGAGGTCGGTCATCAGCACCACCAGCGCGCGGCGCCGAGTGCGACGCATGATGGCGGAAACCATTGCCCTGGCGTCCGATTCGACGAGCGCTGGTTTCAGTGCCGCCATCGCCTCGACCAGTCGAGCCAGCAACTCCGTGCGCGACGCGCCGAACACGCCGGCCTGAGTCGTCCGGTCGTGAGCGAGGAAGTCGACATGGTCACCCGCTCGCGAAGCGAGTGCGGCCAGTAGCAGAGCGGCGTCCATCGACCAGTCCAGCCGCGGCCAGCCGCCGGGGTCACCGGCGGTGGGGTCCACCCCGACGCGACCGGCGGACGTACGTCCGGTGTCGAGTGCGATGAGCACTCGCCGGTCGCGTTCGGGCCGCCAGGTCCGGACCACGACGTCGGCCCGTCGAGCGGTCGCCCGCCAGTCGATTGAGCGCACGTCGTCGCCGACCACATACTCTCGTAGCGAGTCGAATTCGGTTCCCTGGCCGCGGGTCAGGGTCGGCAGCAGCCCGTCGATCTCGCGGAGCCTGGCCAGCCGCGACGGCAGATGCTTGCGGGACAGGAACGGTGGCAGCACCCGCACCTGCCCGGGCACTGGGCGTGATCTCTGCCGGCCGGCCAACCCCAGCGGGCCGATTGAACGGGCGGTCACCACCGCCGATTGCTGATCGCCGCGGCGAACCGGCCGTAGCCAGGTGTCGACCCGGCGCACCTGCTCGGCAACGATGTCGACGGAATGAGTTGGCGGCTCGGCCCGCGTGCTGGGTGGCCAGGCATCGCGAACCTGGCCGCGGAACCCTCGCCGACCGCCGTTATAGATCAGCAGACCGAGACCCACCGTCTCACCGAGCCGAACCGACCCACTCGGTAACCGGGAGTACTGCAGCCGGGACGGGCTGGCGGCCAAACCGACGTCAGCGAGGACCGCGACCGCCAGCAGCGCCAGCAGCAAGCCGAAAGACGCTGCCGGCCGGGGCGATAGCGCAATCGGTAACGCGCACAGCAGTGCGAGCAGGCCGGCGCGCCCGGTCAAGATCACTAGCGGGGCACCGGAACCGAGGCCAAGATGCCGTCCAGCACGCCGTCGGTGGTGGCGCCTTCCAGTTCTGCCTCCGGCCGGAGCAGCATCCGGTGACGCAGCGTCGGGCGGGCCATCGCCTTCACGTCGTCGGGAGTCACATAGGCACGCCCGGACAGCCACGCCCATGACCGTGCCGTGGCCAGCAAAGCAGTTGCACCGCGCGGTGAAACGCCCAATTGCAGCGCCGGCGAATGGCGGGTCGCGCCGACGATGTCGACGATGTAGCCCAGCACTTCGTCGGCCACCCGCACCCGACGCATCGCGTCGCGGCCCGCCGCCAACTCAGCCGCTCCGGCAACCGGCCGGATCGCCGACAGGTCGCGCGGGTCGAAGCCGTGTGCGTGCCGGCCGAGAATGGCGATTTCGGCATCACGCGGCGGCAGCGGCACATCCAGCTTCAGCAGAAACCGGTCAAGCTGGGCCTCGGGCAACTGGTAGGTGCCTTCGTATTCGATCGGGTTCTGCGTCGCCGCAACGATAAACGGATCGGGCAGCAGCCTGGGCTCGCCGTCCACGCTGACCTGACGCTCCTCCATCGCCTCCAGCAGGGCGGCCTGCGTCTTCGGCGGCGTGCGGTTGATTTCGTCAGCGAGCAGGAGATTGGTGAAAACCGGGCCGCTGCGGAACGCGAACGCCGCGGTGCGGGTGTCGTAGACCAGCGATCCGGTGATGTCGCCGGGCATCAGGTCCGGCGTGAACTGGACGCGCTTGAAGTCCAACCGCAGTGCGGCGGCCAAAGAACGAACCAGCAGCGTCTTGGCCACGCCCGGAACACCTTCGAGTAGAACGTGACCGCGGCAGAGCAGCGCGATCACCAGCCCGGTGATCACCGCGTCCTGCCCCACCACGGCCTTGCCGATCTCGGCGCGCAGCGCCAGTAACGCATGGCGCGCTGCCTGCGCCGGCGGGGCTGAAGCGGAGCTGGGAGGTGGCTGATTCATAGGTGGGCGACCTGCCTTTCGATGTCATCGAGTGCGCGGGTGAGCTGTACCAGGTCGGCATCGGTGGCCGGCGGCGAGCCAAACAGGATATGCCGCAACGTCTCCGGATCGGACCTGCTCCGCTGGGCGATGGCGAGCGCCACCGCCGGTGGCGGGGTGTCGGCACCCAGGCCGAGGCGGGGCAGCATTCGCTGTAGGGCGGCGCTGCGCAATGCTTGCGCGGCCCGATCGCGGGCCCGCCGCGATCGGTACAGCCGGCCGCGGCCTTCGACCGTCTCCGACGCCCGAACCACGACCGGCAGATGCTCGGCGACCAACGGCCCGATCCGTCGACCCTTCCATGATGCGATCAGCGCCACCGCCAGCCACAACTGCACGACCATCCAGCCGACGCCGTCGGGGATCAGATCGAAAAGCTTTGCCTTACCTGATGATCCACCTTCGATGTGTTGCGGTGCGTACCACACCAGACGGGAATGTCCACCGACAAGGTTCATCGCCAGCGCCGCGTTGCCGGCCCGCAGCAGGCCGCTGTTGGTCATGAAGTCCGTGCTGCCGAGCACTGTCACCGCGCGTCCGCCCTCGCGGTAGCGGACCAATGCTCCACCATAGCAGCTGGTCACCGCTGTATCGCCGACGGCCCGGAACGTGTTCGACACCCCGAAATCCACCGACCCTGCCTGATTCGCCTCTCGCAGAACACAATCCGGCTTGGTGTCCGACGCGCTGGCACCGCCGCTTCGGATACCTGCAGCGAGCGCGGCCCGGGCGTGCGAGGTCGGTTCGACCAGCAGCAGATCGCTCGGCACGTCGGCCAGTCGTTTCAGCAGTGGCTCGTCGGTGACGCGCTGGGTTTCCGCGAACAACAGCAGTGTTCCGGGACGTACTGCGGTCGCGGCGTCGTCGATGCTGTTGGCGACGACGACGGTGACGCCACGGTCACGCAGCAGTGCTACCAGCGCGTGGGCGCCGGCGGGGCCGGTCGAGCCGGGGTCCATGTGCCCACCCCGCCGCGGCGCGGTCAGGTAGGTGCCGATCGCGGCCACGGCGAAGATGGCGAGCAATGCGGCCAGGGCCGACCGCCACGGCCGTCGCCGCACCGGCCGGGGTTCCTGTGCGACCGTCACCGAACCGGGGTCCATGAGTGGGCTGCGGTCCGCTTGGAAGACCCGGATTGGACGGCCGCAGAATGGAATCGAAGATGGTTGTCGAGATCCACGATCATCCGGTACGCAACCGCAGTGCCCGGTCGCTCGCCATAGGTGACGTCGTTGAATGTGGTTGCCGATCGCGACAATTCGGCGGCCAACGCGGGTATACGTTCGGCCGCGTCCGCGGCCAGCTCGTTGGCGGTCCGACCAGGCGCCGGGTCCAAGGTCCCGTTCTCTTCGAGGCCGCGTGCCACCGCGCGCAGTCGATGCCGAATAGCTGAGGCCCAATCTCCCTCCGCGGCAAACTGTTCGGCGATGGCGCGGTGCTGGGCGGCGCTGAGCTGACCGACGTCGAACAATTGGTAGTCGGCGGCTTTGCGGGTACGGATGGTTCGTCGCGCGATGCGAATGGCGGCAACTACCGCGACGACCAGCAGGGTGACCAGCACGCTGATGGTCAGCCACCCGCCCGGAACCGAGGAGCCTTGCTCGATCAGGCGGTACAGCAGCTCGTGGATCCATTCGTGAACCCGTTGCGCCACCGAGCCTTTGGGGTAGATCGGCTTGTCGAGTTCGCGCTGGGCAGCCTGGTGGGCGGTATCGCGGTCGATGTCGATAGTGGGCATCCTCGGCTCGTCCCTACGCCGGCCGAGTCAACCAGAGGTAGTCGATGGACGCGATCGCCGCTGGGCCTCCGGCGGCGCCGGTCCGCAGCACCAGGTCGAACGCCTCGCCGCGGATCCGGCGGTCGGTGTAGAGCAGAGCGACCACGCCCGCGCTGAACGGTGCAGTGATGATTCGGCCGATCGCCGATCCGACGGCCCCCACCGTCAAGCCAAGCAGCTCCGGGCCTCCGGGGCCGCCCAGCAGGTGACCGAGGAAGTCGAACGGGACAGCGATGGCACCGGCGACCAAAGTGATCACCAACCAGGTCAGCACGCGGATAGCGAGAACTCGCCAGAAGCTGTTGCGTATCAGCGCAAATGATCGCGTCACCGCATCGATCACTGGCAGCCGCTCGAGCACGATCAGCACCGGCGCGAACGTCAGCGCCGCGTACAGATAGACCACCGCCGCGATCGACGTCAGCACCAGCGGGAAGCCGAGGATGATCGCCGCTGCCGGGTTGCCGGCCGCAGCGATGGCCCCGATGATCAATCCCACCAGGCCGCAAAGCAGTAGCAGCCCGGCACATTCCAGCGCCACCAGCCCGATCAGCGCGGGCAGCCGTCCCCGAATTCTGGCCCACGCTTCGCCGGCGTTGATTGTCGAACCGAACACCGCCCGGCCGACGACGACCGCGAGCATTCCGGTCAGCAGGGTCCCGGCCAGCCAACCGACGAGGCCGCTGAGCGCTCCCGCGCCCATCCAGGCCCCCACGTCACCTCCGGTGAGTTCGTCTGGCGGGGCTGTTCTCAGTCGGCTGGCTGCAGCCAATGGTCCGAGGGTCGCGATGAGGGTGACGACTTGCGTGATCACCACGACGACGGCCGTTAGCCCCAGCGTGGCCCTGGGATTGGCGCGGATGTAGACGGCCGCGCCGTTGAAGATGTCGCTGAGGCTCAACGGTCGCAACGGGATGATCCCCGGCGCCCATCTTCGGCGAACCTGCGGCGGCGGAACGCCGTAGCCGGGCTGCGGGGCATAGGCGGCCTGCGGAGCGTAGCCCGGCGGGGGCGGGTAGCTGGGGTATGGACCTTGATAGCCGGGCGGCGGATAGCCAGGCGGCGGGTAACCCATGGGCGGATAGCCGGGCGGCGGATACCCGGCGGGGCGGTAACCGATCGGAGGGTAACCGCTATAGGGGTAATCCGGATCCGGGTAAATCGGATAATCCGGCGGCGGCGTGCTCACCAGGCGGAGCCACCGGTCCGGTCGATCATCAAGCGTCGCTCCTCAGTATCGCTTCGCTCTGCATTGTCGCCGTCGCGCATGGCTCCATACTGTCGAGCACCCGGGCATTTCTCAATGTGCCTCGGCGTCTGCGGGCCTCGAGCCCCGGTGCTGGTGCGGCGCGTAGCCTCTCGCTCATGGCGGAACTGAAGTCCCGGTTGCGGACGGACCTGACCGACGCGATGAAGGCGAAGGACAAGCTGCGCACCGCGACGCTGCGGATGCTGCTGGCCGCGATCCAGACCGAGGAGGTCGCCGGCAGCCAGGCACGAGAACTCTCCGACGACGAGGTGCTCAAGGTGCTGGCCAAGGAGTCCCGCAAGCGTGGCGAGGCAGCTCAGATCTACACCCAGAACGGCCGCGGCGAGCTCGCGGCCAATGAGCACGCTGAAGGCCGAGTCATCGACGAGTATCTGCCGACCCCGCTGACCGACGCCGAGTTGGCCGACGTCGCCGATACCGCAATCGCGCAGGTTGCCGAAGAGCTGGGCGAGCGCCCGGGCATGAAGCAGATGGGCATGGTGATGAAGGCGGGCACCGCGCTGGCTGCGGGCAAGGCGGACGGAGCGCGTCTGTCGAAAGCGGTCAAAGACCGTCTTTAGTGCGGTTTATCGGCGCCGGAGCTCGATGGGTCGTTTGCCTCAGCGGGGCGCGGGTACCCAAATCGGATGACACGGTTTGGCTATACCCTGATGACCGAACAAAACGGCCCCAAAGACCTTGTCCGGTATGCGATTTCGGCTGAACACCAAGGATTCGACTTCGAGGTTACCAGCGATCACTATTCGCCATGGCTGGCTTCTCAAGGCCACGCGCCCAACGCGTGGGCGGTGCTGGGAGCCGTTGCTCAGCTCACCCAACACGTCGACCTCTATACCTACGTGACCTGCCCGACCATGCGTTATCACCCCGCGGTCGTCGCGCAGCAAGCCGCGACCGTACAGATCCTCGCCGACGGGCGGTTCACCCTGGGTCTGGGCAGCGGCGAAAACCTCAACGAGCACGTGGTCGGAAGGGGCTGGCCCGCGATCACGCAGCGGCAGGACATGCTGCGCGAAGCGATCGAGATCATTCGCGCGCTGTTCGGCGGCGATCTGGTCGACTGGCGGGGCGACCATTACCAGGTCGACTCCGCGCGACTGTGGGACCTGCCCGACGTGCCGGTCGGCATCGGCGTGGCGATGGGCGGGAAGAAGGCGATCGAGAAGTTCGGTGTTCTCGCCGACCACCTGATCACGGTGGAACCCGACGGGGATCTCGTGCACGAGTGGCATTCCGCACGGCAGGCCAACGGAATGGCCGGCGGTGGCCGGATCATCGGGCAGATCCCGATCTGTTGGGACGCCGATCGCGATGCGGCCGTCCGACGTGCGCACGACCAATTCCGCTGGTTCGGCGGTGGCTGGAAGGTGAACGCCGACTTGCCCACCCCGGCGGGCTTTGCCGGTGCGACGCAGTTCGTCCGCCCCGAGGATGTCGCTGACAGCATCCCCTGCGGCCCGGATCTGGATGCCATCGTCGACGCGGTTCGCCCCTTCTGGGAGGCGGGCTTCACCGACATCGCGCTGCTGCAGATCGGCGGCGACAGCCAAGAACCGTTCCTCAAAGAAGCCGCCGAACCGCTGCTGGCGGCTCTGCGGACGGCAGCGGGCGCCGATCACGATGACTGATCTCGCCGCACACACGACCACCACGACCCTGGTCAAAGGCTTGGGCGGGGCCAGCCTCGGACTCGGGCTCAGCGAGCTTCTGGCGCCCACCAAGGTCGCCGCCATAGCGGGTATCAACGACACCAGCCGATCCCGGGTGGTGATCAGGGCGCTGGGAATGCGGGAATGCGGGCACGCCGCAGCTGTGCTGTCCGGACCGAGCGAGCTGGTGTGGACCCGGGTCGCCGGCGATGTGCTGGATCTCGCTTTGCTGGGTTCTGCGCTGGCGAGAAGCAACCACCGGCGGCGACGTCAACGCGGGACGGCCTCGGCGCTGGCTCTCGTCGTTATCGGTGCCGTCGACCTCTATACGGCGTTGCGCACCACTGGAAGCAACGGTCCGATCAACCCTTGAAGGAGATTACCGATGTCAAACTCGTTGCACGACAGGAAGGTAGCCATTTTGGCTGCCGACGGCGTGGAGAAGGTCGAACTCGAGCAGCCGCGGGCGGCGCTGCGTGAGAACGGCGCACAGGTTGAGTTGCTCTCGCTGAAAACCGATGACATCCAAGCGCGTAACCACGACCTGGAGCCGGCCGGCACATTCGCCGTCGATCGAGCAGTATCCGAAGCATCCGTCGATGAGTTCGACGCGTTGGTTCTGCCTGGCGGCACGGTGAATCCTGACAAGCTGAGACTGGATAGTTCGGCGGTATCGTTCGTGCGCGATTTCGTGAATTCCGGCAAGCCGGTCGCCGCCATCTGCCACGGACCCTGGACTCTGGTGGAGGCGGGCGTGGTCGCCGGGCGAACGTTGACCTCGTATCCGAGCATCCGCACCGATTTGCGCAATGCCGGCGCCAAAGTGATCGACGAGGAGGTTGTCGTCGATCGAAATCTGATCACCAGCCGGTCACCGGCTGACCTCCCGGCATTCTGCGCCAGCATCGTCAAGCACCTCGAGCAAGCTCCGGCGCACAGCTGATTACTTCGCCGACGAATCGGTTTCGGGACCGTGGATTGTGGGCATCAATCCCTCAAGTGACCAACACGGCGATCAACTGCTCGAAAGGCCGAAGTGACCATCGCTTATCCCGCACCGGGAAATTCGCTCGATACCGACGGTGTTTATCCTCCCCAACATGACTCGCAACTGCTGATCGACAGCCTGCAAAAGTCCGAGTTGGCGCCGGGGCGGCGGGTATTGGACCTGTGTACGGGAAGCGGCGTGGTCGCGATCGCCGCCGCCGAACTCGGCGCGGCCGGCGTGATCGCGTTCGACATCTGCCCGCGCGCGGTGCATTGCTCGCGGGGCAATGCCGTCTACACCGGCGTCGACATCGATGTTCGTGAAGGATCATGGTCCGGCGCTTTGGATTTCGCGCCCTTCGACCTGATCGTGTCGAATCCCCCTTACGTGCCTACCCCGCCGTCCGGCGACACTGTCGTCATCCCGATCACTGCGGGTCCCGCACGAGCCTGGGACGCGGGTGTCGACGGGCGGATGGTGCTTGATCCGTTGTGCGAATCAGCCGCCGGGCTACTGGACGCGGGTGGCTCCATGTTGCTGGTGCAGTCGACGCTATCCGGCGTCGGAAAATCGGTGGAATCGCTACGGTCGACCGGATTGCACGCTGAAGTCATTGCTCGCCGGTTCATTCCGTTCGGCCCAGTGCTCTCGGCGCGGGCCGGCTGGCTGGAAGTCACCGGCCAGATCAAGCGGGGATGCCGGACAGAAGAACTAGTGGTGATCCGAGCGGACAAGCCGTGACCGAACGCATGCGGGTACAGGTGATACCGAACGGCCCGGTGCTGATACCCGGGCCGGTGCGCATCGAGACGCCGGGCGGCGGTGTCGTCGAATCCGACCGATTCCTGGTCGCGGTATGCACGTGCCGCCGAAGTAAGAACTACCCGATGTGCGACACCAGTCACCGGCGATGTCGCCCCGCCCGGGCTCGCCTTGTCGGTGATGATGCGACGCAAGCGAATTCAGTCAAGCGGCCGTCGTAGCGACGTCTCGTCGGCCTTCCATGACGTCATGATGACGTCGGCCAGCCTGTCCTCGACGGCGGCGTGTGCGCGGATGCCGAACACTACATCGTGGTCCAGGTGAGGTTCTCGGGTGACGAGATCGCCCACTACGTCATTGCGCACCACCTGCTCGTGCACCGCGTCGGCCTCGACGTGTTCCCGGTAGAACGCAACGCATTCCGGCGGTGCGCCCAATCGCTCCAACGCCTCGACCAACCGGCGTGAACCGGGCGACGAGGTGATCTCCGTCGACGCGAAATGTCCGACGGCGGCTCCACGGAACTCGCGATGCAAGCCGAACAGCGACATCAGATTCACCACCGCCAGCGATTCGGCGGGAACGATGTCGAGGTATGCCAGATACGTCGCATCCAGTTCGGCCGCGGTCAACAGGTCGGCGAACAGCTGTTGATGGACTCGTGCGCCGTGCCCTGCTCCGTATTCGTCGAATTCGACCGCTACGAACGACGCTTTGGCCTGACCGTGAAGACGGGGGATGGCCCAGGCGTGCGGATCACCCTCCTTGAGGTGGTACAGCGATCGATGCACAAAATATTCGCGCATCTGCTGCCATGATCCGTTGTCGCGCAGCCAGTAGGAAGGACCGGACCCGTCGCCGGATTCGATTGAAAGATCGTCCATTTCGGCTTGCGCGGTGCGGCCGGATTCGATGGTGCCCACGTCGCGGCGCACACCGGCCAGAAACGCACGCTCCAATTGTCCACGCAGATGGAGCAATCCGGCATTCCATTCCCACGTCGGGTCCACGCCGGCGAAGCCGCGGTAATGCAGTTCGTAGCACATGTACAGCGCAAGCTGCAGATCCAGCCCGTACGGATCGGAGTCGCTGACCGATGCGCCTATTCGGATCAGTTGATCGCGGGGTGCCGGCTCGGTGAGGCTGCGTCGTACGGCCATCGACAGCGGACCGTGCGCAGCGGGCAAGGCAGGTTCAACCGTCGACTGAGTCACGGGGGTGTTTACCCGCGCATCGGCACCCGTCAAACGGGCCAGTCGCAGCCGGTCAGCTCGACAGACACGTCCCATAGCCGCCGGGCCATCGCGGGGTCAAGAGCTTTGGCGCGCAGCCTGGTGACCTTCGGCCGGCCCCACTGGTTGAAGCGCGGGGCGAGGTAGCTGCCGCTGGGCAGGTCGGTGGTGACGGCCTGGATGGTGGACCGTGCGCCGGTGGCGGCGCTGTGGGCGGGAAACCGGCGGAAGGTGTGTTCACGGACCCACGGCAACACACCGGTGGTATCCCGGGTGATGTCGGTATCGGTCGCGCCCGGATCGCTCAGGTACGTCCGCACCCCCCGGCCGCTCAGTTCGTGGTTGAACAGCATCACGGCCAATTTCGATTCGCCGTAGGCCGACCATTTTGAGTACTTGCGGTTATGCCAGTTCAAATCGTCGAGGTGAAGACGGCTGAAGGCATAAGCGGAGCTGACCACCGAGAGCACCCGATCCCTGATCCTGTCGCCGAGCAGGCACGTCAACGCGAAATGACCAAGGTAATTCGTGCCCATGTGGGCTTCGAATCCATCTGCCGTGCGCGTCAGTGGCAGGCCCAGCACCCCGGCGTTGTTGATCAGCACGTCAACGCCATCCACCGAGTCGGCGAACTTTCGGACGCTGGCCAGATCGGCCAGGTCGAGGTGGGCGACCGTGACGTCGCCGCTCATCGCCGCGGCGGCCCGCTCGGCTTTCGGGATGGTGCGGCAGGCGATGACGACGCGGTGACCGGCAGCCGCGAGCGTGGCCGCGATCTCCGCGCCGATGCCACTGTTGCCGCCCGTGACGATGATGTCCACCGGGCGATCATGCAGTGTTTTCGACAGTCGCGCAGTGGATTTGGGCGAAAAGATCGATCTTGAACGGTTACTTGTGTGCGGTTATTGCACGCGGTCGGCGATCCGGCCCGACCGCCACATCGAACGAGCGGGGATTCGGGCCCGAGGCGGCCAAAAGGCGGGCAAATCACCCCAGTTCACGGTCGACGTTGCTCACCGCTGGCTACCATCGGTTAGTTCGGATGGTTAAGCCATGGCAGCCGTTTGTGCAGGATATTCACGTCTGTGGTTAATAAAACCTTGTGTGAAGGCAAATATTTTTCATTCCGGGCTCTTCAAGATCACCCTCAAGGTACGCTCTACACTTCGGATTTGTTGCACGTCGGTGCAATAACCATAGGGGGCTCCAATGTTGGAACATCGTCGTCTTCTCTTGGCAATTGGCGCGGCGGCCGGCGGCCTCGCCGCTGCTGCGGTCGTCCCTATCGCACTCGCGCACGCCGATGACGGAATTAGCGACGACGACCTTACCTTGGTGTCCGCTGGCCCACACGTGCCCTACACGGCGCTCGGCCCAGACGGGTATGTCGGGTTCCAGCCGTATTTCACCGAGTGGCAGCAGTATCAGCCGACCAATGTGGAAATAGGTGGTACGACCGTCGGCAGTTACGACGTGTTCGAGTCTGACTATGCAACGCCGTGGACTGATGAGTCGATCTATAACTTCGGCGCAGCCACTAGTGGTGGTACCGACCCCGGTGGCCTGGCCGGTGCGACGGTGACCGATTCCGCGTTCTACCCCAGCTTCAACGCCGCCACCGAGCAGTGGCCGCCGGCCGACGTCACCGCCGCGCTCCATGACATCCACGTGACGTTAGGCAACGGCGAAGTGGAGAATCTCCTCGCCATGGCCTCGGGTACCTACTATTCCTTTGATGACCCAGGGGTTGGCTCAGCTCTCTGGTTTGAAGCACCCGGGTCTACCGACGCTTCCCTGATATGGAGTGGGTTGGCTGACACGTCAGCGGCGCTGGCGGCCGTCGAGAATCTGTCTAGCCTATTGCCGCCCGATTTGTGGTACCCCGGAATCTGAAGTGGCCGGGCAGCGCTGATACGGCTATGAAGATCGTGGTGATTGGCGGCACGGGTGTCCTGGGATCGAAAGTGGTAGGGACGCTGCGGGATCGAGGCCACGACACGGTCGCGGCGTCGCGTTCCACGGGCGTCAACGCCCTTACCGGGGAAGGTCTCACGGAAGTTTTGACCGATGCCGCTGTGGTCGTGGATGTGGCCAATGCACCCAACTTCGAGGACGATCCGGTGATGGAGTTCTTCACGACATCGACCAAGAATTTGTCTGCCGCGGCCAAGAGTGCGGGCGTCGGACACTATGTCGCAGTGTCGATCGTTGGTTGCGACCAGTTGCCTGAGAGCGGTTACCTGCGCGCCAAGGTGGCCCAGGAGGAGCTCGTCGAGCACGCGGGGATTCCCTACTCGATCGTGCGTGCTACCCAGTTCATGGAGTTCACGGATGCCATCACGGCATCGTTGACGGTCGGCGACGAGGTGCGTGTGCCCGACGCGCTGATCCAGCCGATCGCCACCGGCGACCTGGCCGGTGAGGTCGCGCGGGTGGCGGAAGCTGCGCCACTGAACGGCATCGAAAACGTCGGAGGGCCCGACAAGATCACCTTCGAGCAGATGGCGCGCGACGCCCTGGCCAAGCAGGGTGAATCCAAGAGCGTCGTGGTCGATCCGGGCGCGACCTACTTCGGGACGCCGCTCGCGATGAACAGCCTGGTTACCCCGTAGGACGCGGGGGCCTTTACGTCAAAGCCGGCCGCGGGGTCGGACTTTAAACTGCTGCAACATGAGTCGGGGTGGCGGGATTCGAACCCACGACCTCTTCGTCCCGAACGAAGCGCGCTACCAAGCTGCGCCACACCCCGCGTGAAGCCACGACAGCGTATCGCACCGCCCCGGCGATCCGCTAAAGCGGATAGCCCAGCCAACAACCGGCGCCGTCGCGGGGCGGATCACATCCGTTCTGGGTACCGATATGCGCCACAATCCGGCGTGGAATAACCGGGAATCGGGTGCTCTTAAATAGACTGAACAGCGCACGACCGTGCGACGGAAGCGAGTAATCATGACGGTGTTAGGCGCCGTGGTGTTCGGCGGATTACTGACCCTCGGGGTGCTGTGGCTGCTGGTAACCGCTCCGGGCAGCGATGTCGATCAGGCGTGGAGCCCACCGATTGAGGGCTCGGACTCGGCCGGCGTCGCCTTGATCCAGTCGTCGCACAACTGATATGTAGAGAAATTTGTCAAGAGGGCAAGGTGAGGCGCCGCCGGGAAGCTACCCCGACGGCGCCTCTTTGCTTCCCCGGCGAGTCTGTGTGGTGAGCGTGTCGGTTGGCGACGCGCGGTCAGACTGATATACG
>NZ_DASXEP010000037.1:0-3548 GCF_036490025.1 Mycobacterium sp.
TTACACCGACTCGATCGATCCGGCGTTCTTCGAAGCCGAGCGCGATGCGATCTTCAAGCGGACCTGGCTCAACGTCGGCCGCGTCGGGCGCCTACCGCGCACCGGCAGCTACTTCACCAAGGAGTTGCCGTCGGCCGGCAAAGGCATGTCCGTCATCATCGTCAAGACCAAGGACGGGTCCGTCAAGGCGTATCACAACGTCTGTCGCCACCGCGGAAACAAGCTGGTGTGGAACGACTTTCCGCACGAAGAGACCTCGGGTACCTGCCGTCAGTTCACCTGCAAGTACCACGCCTGGCGCTACAGCCTCGACGGTGATCTGACCTTCATCCAGCAGGAGGACGAGTTCTTCGACGTCGACAAGAGTGACTACGGGTTGGTACCGGTTCGGTGTGAGTTGTGGGAAGGCTTCATCTTCATCAACTTCGACAACCAGGCCAAGCCGCTGGTCGACTATCTCGGACCGCTGGCCAAGGGCATCGAGGGTTACCCGTTCGGCGAGATGACCGAGACCTATTCGTACCGGGCCGAGGTCGGCAGCAACTGGAAGCTCTTCATGGACGCGTTCGCCGAGTTCTATCACGCGCCGGTACTGCATCAAGGCCAGTACACCAAGGAGGAGGCCGCCAAGATCCAGAAATACGGCTTCGAGGCGCTGTACTACGAGATGGCCAGCCCGCACGCGATGATCTCGACCTGGGGCGGTCAGGCGCCGCCCGCGGACATGAGCATGGTCAAGCCGATGGACCAAGTGCTGCGCAGCGGGCTCTTCGGTCCGTGGGACAAGCCGGAGGTCGTCGAGAAGTTCGGTGAATTGCCCTCGGGCATCAACCCCAAGAAGGTGCCGCAATGGGGCATTGACGAGTGGCACTTCTATCCGAACTTCATGCTGCTGATCTGGGAGCCCGGCTGGTTCTTGACCTACCACTACTGGCCGACCGCCGTCGACAAGCACATCTTCGAATGCACGCTGTATTTCGTTCCGCCGCGCAACGCGCGCGAACGGCTGGCCCAGGAGTTGGCGGCGGTGACGTTCAAGGAGTACGCGCTGCAGGACGCCAACACCCTGGAAGCGACGCAGACCATGATCGGCACCAAGGTGGTCAACGATTTCCTGCTGTGCGATCAGGAGATCATGCTGCGCCACCTGCACAAAGTGACCAGCGATTACGTGACTGGCTACCAGGAGGAGGTTGTCGGCAATGGCCACGCCAAGTAAGCTGCCCGCTGAATTCTCTTACCTCGAGCCATATCTCGCCTGGGATCTGGCCACCGAACCCGAGCGTTACGCCAAACGGCTGGCCTCGTCGATGCCCGAGATGCAGGCGTTCTACGACGTGGCATTCCCTCGGCTGAACGATGTCATCGAATACTGCGACAAATTCCCGCTCGACGACTTGCCCGAAGACGCACGAACCCTGATGCATCTGATGCAGTCTCTGGTCATGGTGTCGTTCCCGATCGAAGCCTGGAAGCAGCCCCGCGTCCCCGACAGCGGAGCCGCCTGGGTGGAACTGATCCGGGAGCCGGTGATCTAGACGGTGCTCACGCTCAAGGCCGCCGGACTACTCGACGTCGACGCCGGCGAGATCGTCTCGCCCGGCATCCTGCGCGTCGACGAGGGCCGGATCGTCGGCGTCGGCGGTAAACCCGACGGTGACGTGATCGACCTCGGCGACTCGGTCCTGCTGCCCGGGCTGATGGATATGGAAGTCAACCTGCTGATGGGCGGGCGCGGGGAGAAACCCGGGCTGTCGCAGGTGCAGGACGATCCGCCGACCCGAATGCTGCGTGCCGTCGGAAACGCCCGCCGGACGCTGCGGGCCGGATTCACCACAGTGCGCAACCTCGGGCTGTTCGTCAAGACCGGTGGCTATCTGCTCGACGTCGCGCTCGGCAAGGCCATCGATGCGGGCTGGATCGACGGCCCACGGGTGGTTCCGGCCGGGCATGCGATCACCCCGACGGGTGGGCATCTGGACCCGACGATGTTCGCGGCGTTCGCGCCACACGTGTTGGAGTTGACGGTCGAGGAGGGTATCGCCAACGGGGTCGACGAGATCCGCAAAGCGGTGCGCTACCAGATCAAGCACGGTGCCGAGCTGATCAAAGTCTGCTGCTCGGGCGGCGTGATGTCGTTGACCGGACCGCCGGGGGCACAACATTATTCGGACGAGGAGCTGCGCGCGATCGTCGACGAGGCGCATCGCCGCGGGTTGCGGGTTGCCGCGCACACGCATGGCGCCGACGCGGTGAAACACGCGGTCGAAGCGGGTATCGACTGCATCGAGCACGGCTTCCTGGTCGACGACGAAGCGATCGCGCTGATGGTCGAGCGGGGCACGTTTCTGGTGTCGACCCGGCGGCTGGCCGAGGGGATGGATGTCTCGCACGCCCCACCTGAGCTGCAGGCCAAAGCCGCCGAGATGTTTCCGAAGTCGCGGACCTCGATCCTGGCTGCCTACGAAGCCGGCGTGAAGATCGCGGTGGGCACCGATGCCCCGGCCATTCCGCATGGCAAGAACGCCGATGAGCTTGTCACCCTGGTCGACTGGGGCCTGCCGCCACTGGCGGTGTTGCGTGCGGCCACGGTGACCGCCGCGGAGCTGATCAATGTCACCGACCGCGGCCGGCTGGCCGAGGGTCAGCTTGCCGACATCATCGCTGTCCCGGGAGATCCGTTGTCCGACATCGGCGTAACCCAGAAGGTGGACTTCGTGATGAAAGGCGGAAAGGTGTATGTCCAACCGAATTGAAGATCTCGTCGAGATCCAGCAATTGCTGGCTCGCTACGCGGTGACCATCACGCAGGAAGACATCGACGGCTTGGTCGCGGTGTTCACCCCGGACGGTACCTACAGCGCGTTCGGCGAAACATATTCCCTGGACCGTTTTCCGGTTTTGGTGGACGCCGCCCCTAAGGGCTTGTTCATGACCGCGACCCCGGTGATCGATCTGGATGGCGACGCGGCGACCGGAACGCAGCCGCTGTGCTTCATCGATAATGCCACCCACGACATGCGGATCGGCTATTACAGGGACACGTACGTGCGGACGGACGACGGGTGGCGACTGAAAACCCGTGCCATGACGTTCATTCGGCGTAACGGCACGCACGACTCGGGCCGGCCGCACGCGATCGGGCGTCCTAGCGCAAATCCTGCATGAAGGTCGAACAGTTCCGTGCGGATCTGCGAGCCTGGCTCGATGAGCACGATCTGACGCCCGGGCCCGATCACTCGCTGGAAGGCCACATCAAGCAGCTGGCCCGAGTCCATGCCGCGCTGTACGACGCCGGGTGGATGCGATACGGCTGGCCCGAGAAGGTCGGTGGATTGGGCGGGCCGGCAATGCTTCGCGCGATCGTCGGCGAAGAGGTGGTCGGCCGCCGAATCGCCGAGCCGGGCCCCTACTCGATGGTGGAAGTTCTCGCGCCCACCATGATCGACTATGCGCCAGGCGAACTCGCTGCCGAGATGGTGCCGCGGCTGCTCAGCGGTCAAGAACACTGGTGCCAGGGCTTTTCCGAGCCGGGGTCCGGAAGCGAC
>NZ_DASXEP010000103.1:0-58048 GCF_036490025.1 Mycobacterium sp.
GCCAATCGCGGCGAGATCGCCCGACGGGTATTCGCGACGTGCCGCACTCTGGGCCTGGGCACCGTCGCGGTCTACACCGACCCGGACGCCGCCGCTCCGCATGTCGCCGAGGCCGATGCCCGGGTGCGGCTGCCCAAGACCAACGACTATCTCAATGCCGAGGCGATCATCGCGGCCGCCCGTGCGGCCGGCGCGGACGCGGTGCATCCGGGCTACGGATTCCTCTCGGAGAACGCTGAATTCGCCAAGGCGGTCACCGCCGCCGGGCTGGCCTGGATCGGCCCGCCGGTGGATGCGGTGCGCGCGATGGGCTCCAAGATCGAGTCCAAGAAACTGATGGCCGCCGCCGGCGTCCCAGCGCTCGAAGAACTCGACCCGGACACCGTCACGGCCGACCAGTTGCCAGTGCTGGTGAAGGCGTCCTCCGGCGGCGGTGGTCGCGGGATGCGCGTCGTTCACCAATTAGATTCGCTGCCAAGCGAAGTCGCCGCCGCCCAGCGCGAAGCGCAGTCCGCGTTCGGCGACCCCACGGTATTTTGTGAGCGCTACCTGCCCACCGGCCACCACGTCGAGGTCCAGGTGCTCGCCGACACCCACGGCACGGTGTGGGCGGTCGGCGAGCGGGAATGCTCGATTCAGCGCCGCCATCAGAAGATCATCGAGGAAGCACCGTCGCCGTTGGTCGAGCGCATACCGGGCATGCGGGCCAAGCTGTTCGACGCCGCCCGGCTGGCCGCCGGCGCGATCGGCTACACCGGGGCGGGCACGGTGGAGTTCCTCGCCGATGATGACGGCGAGTTCTACTTCCTGGAGATGAACACCAGGCTGCAGGTCGAACACCCGGTCACCGAAGAGACCACCGGTCTGGACCTGGTCGAACTGCAGATCGCGGTCGCCGACGGCGACCGGCTGGAAGCCGAACCGCCTGGCGCGCAAGGGCATTCCATTGAGGCGCGGCTCTACGCCGAGGACCCGGCGCGGGACTGGCAGCCACAGGCCGGCCCGGTGCACCGCATCGAGGTACCGGCGGCCCGCACGGAGTTCACCAGACTGGGGTCACGGACCGGGATCCGCCTGGATTCCGGGATCGTCGACGGCTCCGTGGTGTCCATCCACTACGACCCGATGCTCGCCAAGGTGATCTCCTACGCTCCGACGCGCCGCCAGGCGGCGCTGGTGCTCGCCGACGCGCTGGCACGAGCACAGCTGCACGGCGTGCGGACCAACCGCGATCTGTTGGTCAACGTGCTGCGGCACCAGGCATTCCTGGACGGCGCCACCGACACCGCGTTCTTCGACACGCACGACCTGGCGCAGCTGTCCGCGCCGTTGGCCGGCAAAGACGTGATCCGGCTGTCGGCAATCGCCGCGGCGCTGGCCGACGCGGCGGACAATCGCGCCGCGGCCACCGTGCTGGGCTCGATCCCCAGCGGCTGGCGCAATCTGTCTTCGGGCTACCAGGTCAAGACCTACGTCGACGACGCCGGCACCGAACACCGGGTCGAATACCGTTTCACCCGAACCGGATTGCTGTTGCCGTCCGACGAATCAATACGGCTGGTCTCGGCTTCGGCACACGAGGTGGTGTTGGCCGATGACAACGGCGTGGCACGCAGCTTCGCGGTTAGACGCTACGGCGCAGAAGGCTCAGCCATCTATATCGACTCGGCGCACGGACCGGTGCACCTGGTCGCGTTGCCCCGCTTCCCCGAACCGGGATCGGCCGTCGAGAAGGGTTCGCTGGTCGCGCCCATGCCGGGCAACGTCATTCGGCTGGGTGCTGCGATCGGCGATACCGTCACGGCCGGTCAACCGCTGATCTGGCTGGAGGCGATGAAAATGGAGCACACCATCACCGCCCCGAGCGACGGTGTCCTCGCCGAACTCAACGTCGACACCGGCCACCAAGTCGAAGTCGGCGCCGTGTTGGCACGCGTCGACGCCCCCCACGATCCCGAAGCAGAAGGAGACGCACCGTGACCGACAGCAGCTTCATCGAAAACGAAGACCGCACGGCGCTGCGCAAGGCGGTGTCCGAATGGGCATCCAACTATGGCAGCGAGTACTACCTGAAGAAAGCCCGCGCACACCAGCACACCGACGAACTATGGTCCGAGGCAGGCAAACTCGGCTTCCTGGGCGTCAACCTCCCCGAGGAGTACGGCGGCGGTGGCGCCGGCATGTACGAGCTGTCGCTGGTGATGGAGGAAATGGCGGCCGCGGGTAGCGCGCTGCTGCTGATGGTGGTCTCGCCCGCCATCAACGGCACGATCATCAGCAAGTTCGGCACCGAGGAACAAAAGACGCGCTGGATTCCCGGCATCGCCGACGGCTCGCTGACGATGGCGTTCGCGATCACCGAGCCCGACGCCGGATCCAATTCACACAAGATCACCACCACGGCCCGCCGCGACAGCAGTGACTGGATCCTCAAGGGGCAGAAGGTTTTCATCTCCGGGGTCGATCAGGCGCAGGCGGTGCTGGTGGTCGCGCGCTCCGAGGAAGCCAAGACCGGCAAGCTGCGACCGGCGCTGTTCGTGGTGCCCACCGATGCGCCAGGTTTCACCTACACCCCGATCGAGATGGAGCTGATCAGCCCCGAGCGGCAATTCCAGGTCTTCCTCGACGACGTCCGGCTGCCCAGCGACGCGCTCGTCGGGGCCGAAGATGCCGCCATCGCACAGCTTTTCGCGGGCCTGAACCCGGAGCGCATCATGGGTGCGGCGAGCTCGGTCGGCATGGGTCGCTTCGCACTCGACCACGCCGCCGACTACGTCAAGACCCGCCAGGTCTGGGGATCGCCGATCGGCGCGCACCAGGGCTTGTCACATCCGTTGGCGCAGTGCCACATCGAAGTGGAGCTCGCCAAGCTGATGATGCAGAAGGCGGCAACCCTGTACGACAACGGCGACGACGGTGGTGCAGCCACGGCCGCGAACATGGCCAAATACGCTGCGGCCGAAGCCGCTACGCGCTCGGTCGACCAGGCCGTGCAGTCGATGGGCGGTAACGGGCTGACCAAAGAGTACGGCGTGGCCGCCATGCTGGCCTCCGCGCGGCTGGGTCGTATCGCACCGGTCAGCCGCGAGATGGTGCTCAACTTCGTCGCGCAGACGTCGCTGGGCCTGCCCCGGTCCTACTGATGGACACTCTCGTCGAGTACGCCGTCGACGGGCAGGTGGCGCGGCTGACGCTGAATTCGCCGCACAACCGCAACGCGCTGTCGCCGACGTTGGTCGGCCAGCTGCATCAGGGCCTGCGCGACGCGGCGGACGACCCCGCGGTGCGGGTCGTCGTACTCGGCCACACCGGCAACACCTTCTGCGCCGGCGCCGACCTTTCTCAAGGGTCGGCGACGGCGAGCTCCGATCCCGCCGAGGCGACCGCCGAACGGTCCCGGGAGATGGCCGCGCTGCTGCGCGCGATCGTCGAGTCGCCGCGGCCGGTGATCGTCGCGGTCGACGGCCATGTCCGGGCCGGCGGCATGGGCCTGGTCGCCGCCTGCGACATCGCGGTCGCCGGTCCACGCAGCACCTTCGCGCTGACCGAAGCCCGTATCGGGGTGGCGCCGGCGATCATCTCGCTGACGCTGCTACCGAAGATGTCCGCCCGCGCCGCGGCCCGCTACTACTTGACCGGAGAGACGTTCGACGCTGCGACCGCCGCCGCGATCGGACTGATCACGGTGGCCGTCGATGACGTCCACGCGCAGGTGGCGTCTCTGGTCGCCGATATCGGCCGCGGCTCACCGCAGGGCTTGGCAGCGTCGAAGGCACTGACCACCGCCGCGGTGCTGGAGGGTTTCGACCGCGACGCCGAGCGGCTGGGCATCGAGTCGGCGCGGCTGTTCGTCTCCGACGAAGCCCGCGAGGGCATGCTGGCGTTTCTGGAGAAACGGCCGCCGTGCTGGGCAACCTGACATGACCCCCGCGACAGCGGGCCGTCATCGCCTCCGATAAGCAGTAGGGGTGGATAACGACGGAAGCCAAAGCTGGCGAAATTGGCTTCGCAGCCTGTTCACCGGATGGCAGCGCCCAACTACACACCCGGTAGATACACGGGGCGAGGGCGCCGAAAGCCTGATCGGGTTCGTGGTGGCGGCCGCGCTGGTCGGGGTGATCACCGGTCTCGGAGCGGCCACCTTCCGGCTGCTCCTCGAAGAGGCTGCGCGGTTGCGCAACAGCCTGGCTGCCTGGGCGCACGGCAGCTGGTGGGGGTTGATCGTCGTCGTGCTCGTCTGCACGACGGCCGCCACCGTCGCGGCAGCCCTGGTGCACCGGGTCGAACCGCACGCCGAAGGCAGCGGAATCCCGCGCGTCGAGGCGATCGCTGATGGCCGGGTCAGACCCGACCGATTTCGGATACTGCCCGTCAAGTACATCGGTGGGCTGTTGGCCATCGGCAGCGGTCTGGCACTCGGGCGCGAAGGACCGTCAGTCCAGATGGGCGGAACCGCCGCCGTCATCGTCGCCACCCTCACCCGGCGCAACCTGGCCGACCTGCGTGTCCTGGTCGCCGGTGGCGCTGCCGCGGGGCTTGCCACCGCATTCAACGCTCCTATCGCCGGCGGGGTCTTCGTCCTTGAAGAGCTCGTCAAGCGCTTTGACCCGCGCACCACCGTCGCCACCTTCGTTGCGTCTGCGTCCGGGTTTGCCGCCGCCCATCTGCTGGTGCAATCACGATATGAGTTCGAGATGACCGCAGTAGCCGAACCGCGGCTAGTCGAGTCCGGCTGGGTATTCGCCATCGGGATCCTCACGGGTTTGCTCGGCGTGCTCTACAACAGCGCGGTGATGTTCGGGCTGCGCCGGGCCGACGCCAGCCGTTGGCCGAAGGAGGCTCGCGCCGCCGTGACGGGCGCGCTCATCGGAGTGCTCGTCTGGGTCGTGCCAAACCTGGCCGGCAGTGGCGACAACCTCACCCAAAATGCACTTCTCGGCCATGGCACACTGCTCGCGATCACCGGCGCGCTCGTCCTCCGGTTCGCGCTGGGCGTCGTCTCCTACGCCGCCTCCACCCCCGGGGGCCTGTTCGCCCCCATGCTCGTACTCGGAGCAGACGCTGGGTTGATCATCGGGCTCGTAGCCAAGCACGTCACACCGCACGCCATGCCCGGCCTGGCCGCCTGCGCTCTTATCGGCATGGCCGCCTTCTTCACCGCGTCGGTGCACGCCCCCGTCACCGGTCTGATCCTCGCCACCGAAATGACCGGCATTACCAATCAATTGCCGCCGATGCTCGGTGCCTGCGCCATCGCCATGCTCGTCGCCATCGCGCTGCGGTCCCAACCCATCTACGACCGGCTCGCCCAACGGGCGGCCGAGGCAGCGCGGCGCACAGCGGACCACGGCAGCTGAGCGAAGCCTGAGCGTGGCGCAACAGTTTAGCGAAGATCCTTGCAGCAAAATTACTTCGTCGTAGGCTCGTCACTGATGAGCGAGTCAGCGCAGCGAGGCGCGCAGGACCAGCGGAGGGCAGTCGCGCGTGCCGCCGAAACCGATCGCATCCAGGTCGCACAGCTGCTCACTGACGCCGCCGCGCAGGGCCGGCTGCAGATGAGCGATTACGAAGACCGCCTCACCAGGGCCTACGCGGCGCAGACCTACGACGAACTGGATCGCCTGCGGTCCGACCTGCTGGGATCATCGGTGAGTCCCCGCGATGGCGGCGACGCCAAGCCCGCGCCGTCGATGCTGCTGCTGGCCATCATGAGCGCATTCGAACGGCGCGGCAGATGGAACGTGCCCAAGAAGCTGACGACGTTCGCGCTGTGGGGCGGCGGCGTGATCGACCTGCGCTACGCCGACTTCACCTCCACCGACGTCGAGATCCACGCCACGTCGATCATGGGCGGGCAGACCATCCTGCTGCCCCCCGAAGTCAACGTCGAGATCAAGGGCCACGGCGTGATGGGTGGATTCGACCATTCAGTAGCCGGCCAAGGCACGCCCGGTGCTCCCACCGTGCGGATCCGTGGTTTCTCGTTGTGGGGCGGAGTCGGTATCCGGCGGAAGAACCGAAAGACCCAGAGCTAGCCCGCGGGCCTATCGCCTGCGGCTGCGCAGGTAGTCGCCGACCACCGCCGCGCCCAGCCCGTCGAGATCGGGATCGACCACCCGGCCCTCGACGCGGCGCGCAACCTGATCGATGAACCTCGCCAGCCCGGGGTCGTTGCCCAACCGGAAGATGGTCACCTGCGCGCCGAGCCGCGCCATCTCGTCGAAGCCGCGCACGGTGTTGGCGATGGTTCGCGGATGCGGCGGGTAATCGAAAAACACAGCAGAACCCCGCCCGCTGCCATCGACGTCTTCCAGGTGCGCGGTCGGCTCACCGTCGGTGACCACCAGCAGGACGGGCTGCGCGTTGGGATGCCGACGCAGATGCCGGCCGGCCAGCGCCAGCGCGTGATGCAGGTTGGTGCCCTGCTCGTACACACCCTCCAGGCCCATCAGCTCGGCGCTGGTGATGGTCCGCGCATAGCGCCCAAAAGCAATGATCTGCAACGCATCTGAACGAAACCGGGTACGCACCAGGTGGTCGAGCGCCAGCGCCGTGCGTTTCATCGGCAGCCAGCGGTTCTCCATCACCATCGAGAACGAGGTGTCCACCAGCAACGCGACCACGGCCTGGGTGCGGGTCTCCGTTTCGGACACCTCGACGTCGTCGACGCTGATGCGAATCGCCGATTCCTGGTTGGCTGCCTGGGTTCCGGCCTGCCGCAGCACCGCGTTGGTCAGCGTCCGGGTGACATTCCACGGCTCGGTGTCGCCGAACTGCCAGGGCCGGGTGGCGCCGGTCAGTTCACCGGCGGCTCCGGCCCGCCGCAGATCACGCTCGCCGTGACGGCTGGAAAGCTGCTGTGCCACATCGCGTAACGCTGTTTCGCCGAGCCGTCGCATCGCCTTCGGCGACAACCGCCACTGGCCGTCCGAGCTCCGGTCCAGAAAGCCCTGGTTGACCAGCGCGCGCTCCAGCTCGGCCAGCGTTTGAGCGTCGATGGCGGCCTGGTCGCCCAGTTGGCGGGCCAGTGCGTCGAGGTCGACGTCGTCCATCGTCGCACCGGGATAGCTCTGCGACAGCTGCTCGGCGAGTTGTTCGAGCTCGCCGATGTCGGCCAGCGCCTGGGCGCCTTCACCCATGCCGAGCGGATTGTCGCCGGAGAACTGCGACGAGCCGTCCCAGTCCTCACCGGGCCGCGCCGCCTGCAGGTGCGCGTCGAGTCGATCCAATGCCTGCATCAATGCCGGCGACCCGAATGCCTGCTGCGCCAACGCATCCAACTCCGCGCGCTGATCCGGGCTCAGGCTGTTGCGGAACCGCTGCGCGGCCGCCGCGCGCTTGGCGAGCGAGTCCAGCAACTCCTCGACATTCTGCGGGTTCTCCGGAAAGAACTCACCGTGCTTGTCCATGAACTCTTGGAAATCTTGTTGGGAGTCTTGCCCTTTCGAGTGCTTGTCCAACAAATCGTTGAGGTCGTTCAGCATGTCGTTGACGCGCTGCCGGTCCTCGTCGGTGGCGCCCTCCAGCGCCTCCTTCATGCCGGCGAAACGCTGGTCGAGCATCTCCCGGCCGAGCAGATCCTTGATCTGCTGATACTTCTGCCGCGCCTCCTCGCTGCGCCAGCCGTATTCGGAGAGCTCTTGCACGGCCTTGGCCGGCGACGGCGAGAGTGCGTCGAGTTGCAGTTCGCCGAAGCGCGCGTCGTCATCCAGGGCGCGGGCCAGCTCTTTGCGCTCGGCCAGCACTGCATCGTCGAGCAGCTTTTTGATCTCTTGCAGCGTGCCGTCTAAGTTGTTCTCGCGCAGTAGCTCTCGCCGCCGACGGTTTGCCTCGGCGGCCAGCCGATCGGCTCCGTTCATGCTCTTGGTGCCTCGGCGCAGCAGCTCGGACAGCGCCCGGCGCGGCGAGGTGCCCGCCATCACGTCCTGCCCGATCTGCTCGAGCGCCTCACGCAGATCCACCGGTGGAGCCAGCGGGTCGGGCCCGCCGGTGTAGGCCGAGTATTTCGCCGAATGACCTGACGAATGACCTTTAGCCATAGACGGTTTCGCCTTCCCCGGACACCTTGTCGACGCGCTTGGCCAAATACAGTGCCTCCAAGGCTAATTCGAGCGCCGCAGCGCGCTCACCCTCGGATTCGGCGCCGAGCCGCTTGGCGATCGCCTCGATGATCGGCAGGTCGGGCAGCGCCGCCAGCACGTCCTTGGCCGAAACCCGCTCTCCCGTCGTCACCGCCGAGCCGCCCTCGACCGCAGCCACCAACGGGCCGACGTCGAGATCGCCGAGTGCTCTGGACGCGGTGTCGGCGGTGGCGCGGCGCAGCAGGTGTTCCAGCACGGCTTGTTCGCGGCCTTCCTCGCCGGACTCGAATTCCAGCTTGCCGCGCAGCACGTCGATCACGGTGCCCAAGTCGACCACCCGGGCCACCGGATCGGTCTCACCCAGCATCGCGCCGCGATGCCGCGCCGACGCCGCAACCGTCTCGGCCGCCGCGATCGCGAACCGCGCCGACACCCCGGACCGCTGATCGACCGAGTTGGACTCCCGCAGGTAGCGGGCAAACCGGGCGATCACCTGGATCAGGTAGTCGGGCACCTGGGCGCTCAGGTGCGCCTCCTGGCGGATCACCCCGACCTCGGCGTCGAGCTCAAGCGGGTAGTGCGTGCGGATTTCGGCGCCGAAGCGGTCCTTGAGCGGGGTGATGATGCGGCCCCGGTTGGTGTAGTCCTCGGGGTTGGCGCTGGCGACCACGAGCACGTCCAGCGGCAGCCGCAAGGTGTAGCCGCGGACCTGGATGTCGCGCTCCTCCATCACGTTGAGCATCGACACCTGGATGCGCTCGGCCAGGTCGGGCAGTTCGTTGACGGCGACGATGCCACGGTGTGCCCGTGGGATCAGACCGTAGGCGATGGTCTCGGGGTCTCCCAGGCTGCGGCCTTCGGCGACCTTGATCGGGTCGATGTCACCGACCAGGTCGGCCACGCTGGTGTCGGGAGTGGCCAGCTTCTCGGTGTAGCGCTCGCTGCGGTGTCGCCACTCGACCGGCAGGTCGTCGCCGAGCGTGGCGGCCTTGCGGATCGACTCCGGCGTGATCGGGGTGTACGGATGCTCACCGAGCTCGGCGCCACCGATCACCGGTGTCCACTCGTCGAGCAGGCCGATCAGCGCCCGCAGCAGACGCGTCTTGCCCTGCCCGCGCTCGCCCAGCAGCACGAAGTCGTGGCCGGCGATCAGCGCCCGCTCCAGCTGCGGCAACACGGTGTCCTCGAAGCCCAGGATGCCTGGCCAGATCTCGTCACCCTCGGCCAGCGCGGTCAGTAGGTTTTCCCGGATTTCTTGTTTGACGGCTCTTTCGCGGTGCCCGGTGGCACGCAGTTCGCCGACGGTGCGGGGCAGGTTATTCGCAGCGGTCACCACACCACGCTACGACGAGGCAGCCGATACAGCACCGCCCCCAGGTCACTTTGGCACCGGAAAGAGTAGGAAAGGCCGGGCCATCGCGTGGATTGCCCGGCCTTCCGAGGTGAATGTGAGGCTAGCCCGTGACGACGGTTGCCTCGGGGTCGCCCGGCTTCCAGGTGATGGTGCCGTGCTCGAACGTCGACTTGAAGGAACCGTCGGGTTCGGTCTGCTCGTCAGCGGACGGGTAACCCAGCTTGCCCTGCGAAGCCTGGTTCGCATTCCACGCGTCACGGATCTTGCCCCACACGAAGTAGACCGGGCCGCCGTTGCGATAGATCAGGACGCCGCCGTCGAATTGCTGGTAGACACCGCTGTTGTCCGCGGTGTTCTTCTGGTTGTCATACGGTGCGCCCAGGTCCTTCTTTTGAGCGTCGTTAAGGGTCTCCCACTTCGCCAGAATTGGTCCCTCGACGGTGTACGGCGTGCCGTTTGCACCGTTGATCTGCGTCGAGGTCGGTGCCGCCGGGGTCGTTGCCGGCGACATCGCCGGCGCCGAAGACGACATCGCTGACGATGACGACGTCGCTGACGAACTCGAGGATTGGCTGGAGTTGTTCGACTGGTGGCATCCCGCACCGATCAGAGCGAACACCGCAATTGCGACTGAGAACGACGCCGTTCTTTTGCTTATCGCGCGCATGTTTTCCTCTCGAATACCTTTTGAATCGCACCGGACTCGTCCCGGTAGACGTGCCCGAATTTCGATGCTAGGCCGATCCGATCTTGTGCGGAAGGAGAATCGGAACGACCCAAAACAGCGAGCCCGATACTTTGCTCGACGGTCGTCGGGCGTTCAGGTGCATGCCAGCGGTTCAGTGGGCGAAGTGCCGCGAGCCGGTCAGGTAGAGCGTCACGCCGGCTTTGGCGGCGGCAGCAGTCACTTCGTCGTCGCGGACCGACCCGCCCGGATGCACGATCGCGGTGACGCCCGCCGCGGTCAGCGTCTCAAGACCGTCCGGAAACGGGAAGAACGCGTCCGACGCGGCGACGGCGCCACGAACCCGATCCCCGCCGCGCTCGACCGCCAGCCGCGCCGCGTCGACGCGGTTCACCTGGCCCATGCCGATGCCGATGGTGGCACCGCCACCGGCGATGACGATCGCGTTGGACTTGACCGCACGGCAGGTTCGCCAGGCGAAGGCCAGATCCGCCAGAGTGGCCGGATCGGCCGCGGCACCAGTCGCCAGCGTCCAGTTGATCGGGTTGTCGCCGGGCGCGTCGATCCGGTCGCGTTGCTGCATCAACAGCCCGCCGCTGATCTGACGACGTTCCGTGTCGTCATCCATCGGCTCGGAAGCGACCAGCACCCTGACATTCTTCTTGCGCGCCAACACGTCAACGGCGCCCGGCGCATAGGCGGGCGCCACGATCACCTCGGTGAAAATCGTGCTGACATATTCGGCCATCTCGACGCTGACCTCGGTGTTGGCCGCGATCACTCCGCCGAACGCACTGAGCGGATCGCACTCGTGGGCCTTGCGGTGGGCGTCGGCGATCGAAACCGACGAGATCGCTATTCCGCACGGGTTCGCGTGCTTGATGATCGCTACGCAAGTCTGCTCATGATCGAAGGCCGCCCGCCAGGCCGCATCGGCATCGGTGAAGTTGTTGTACGACATCTCTTTTCCGTGCAGCTGGTCAGCCTGCGCCAGGCCGGGCCACCCGCTGTCGTCGACGTACAAAGCGGCTTGCTGATGCGGGTTCTCGCCATAACGCAGGTGGGTCGATCGTCGCCACGTGCCGGCGAACCACGCCGGGAACGTCGCGGCCGGCTCCTCGGGCGCCAGCGTCGACTCCATCCAGCCGGCCACCGCGACGTCGTACTCCGCGGTGTGCCGAAACGCCAACGACGCCAACTTCTTTCGTTCGGCAAGGGTGAAGCCGCCGCTACGCACCGCGGCCAGCACTCCGTCATAGCCAAGCGGATCGGTGACCACGGCCACGCTGGGATGATTCTTGGCCGAGGCACGAACCATCGACGGTCCGCCGATGTCGATCTGCTCGACACACTCGTCGACGCCCGCGCCGGACTCGACGGTCTCGCTGAACGGATACAGGTTGACCACCACCAACTCGAACGCCTCGATCCCAAGCTGTTCGAGCGCCGCGGCGTGCTCAGGTTTGCGTAGGTCGGCCAGCAAGCCGGCGTGCACACGCGGATGTAGGGTCTTGACCCGGCCGTCGAGTACCTCTGGAAAGCCGGTCAGCTCCTCCACCGGTGTCACCGGAATACCTTTGTCAGCAATAGTTTTCGCCGTTGTCCCGGTTGAAACGATCTCGACGCCCGCTTCGGAAAGACCGCGGGCCAGTTCGACCAGACCGGTCTTGTCGTAGACGCTGATCAACGCGCGCCGAATCGGCCGTTTGACGTCGTTGGTGCTCATCCGAGAGTTGCCTTTCGTCCGGTCCAGGTCACGCCGCCGGTCGCCACCGCGGCGATTACATCCACCAAAAGCCGCCGTTCGATGACCTTGATGCGCTCGTGCAGGGTCTGTTCGTCGTCCTCGTCGAGCACGGGGACGACTTGCTGGGCGAGTATCGGGCCGGTGTCAGTGCCGGCGTCCACCAGGTGCACCGTGCAGCCGGTGACCTTCACACCGTGGGCCAGCGCGTCGGCCACCGCGTGCGCGCCGGGGAATGCCGGCAGCAAAGCCGGGTGCGTGTTGAGGGTACGGCCTTGAAACTTCGAAAGAAATTGTGGTCCAAGGATTTTCATGAATCCAGCCGAGACGACGAGGTCGGGCGAATGCGCGGCTGCAGCATCGGTGAGCGCGGCATCCCAATCGTCGCGATCTGGGTGGTCGGCCAGTCGCACCCGGAAGCTCGGAAGCGACGCGGTGGCCGCGATTTCGGCGGCCGGGCAGTCGCGGTCCACGCCGACGGCGACCACCCGCGCCGGATATTCTCCGACGGCGGCGTCCAGCAAAGACGCCAGCAGCGAACCGGTACCCGATGCCAGCACCACCAATCGTGCCGGTGCGCTGGGAGGCGCGCGGAACGGTTGCTGCACAGGGCGAGCCTACGTCCGCTGACGATGCGGGCCGTCGGCGGCTCGAGGAAGCGGACGATCAATCACCGTCGTCGTCCGGCGACAATGCGGGCCGGTCCGCGGCCCGAGGAGGAGCCGGACCATCAAGTCCGTCCGGCGACAATGCGGGCCGGTCCGCGGCCCGAGGAGGAGCCGGACCATCAAGTCCGTCCGGCGACAATGCGGGCCGGTCGGCGGCCCGAGGAGGAGCCGGACCATCAAGTCCGTCCGGCGACAATGCGGGCCGGTCGGCGGCCCGAGGAGGAGCCGGACCATCAAGTCCGTCCGGCGCGTCGTCGACGCCCGACTCGATTGCCGACGTGTCGTCCGCCTCGGCGTCGATCGTCGGCTCGGCCGATACGGCCGGCGGCCGCCCGGGCCGCACCGGCTTGGCCTTGCGCGGCCGGTATCTGATCCCGCCGGCCATCACGACGGTGATCGCGCCGACGGCGGTGAACCACAGGAAGACCGCGAACCCAAAAGTGCCCTGGTCGATTCCGACGCCCCCGAAGTTGCCCAACTGGCCGCTGCCGGCGTAACCGAGCAGCGCCAGGGTCAACGCCGCCACCAACGCCGCGATCCCCAGCTTCGCCATCGCGTCCGACAGCGGCAACGGCTGGCGCGCGCACTGCTGTCCGAGCGCCACCCCCGAGGACGCTCCGACGATGAGCAGCGCGACCCAGGCCGGCCCCAGCGGCGGGTGGGGCGCCGCGGCCAGCACCGGCAGCGCCGGGATATCCCCGCCGAAGACGGTGAACGAGCTGAACGTGGCAAAACCCAGGTGAGCGCTGGAACCCACTGCCATCGCGGCGGTCGCGACGATCACATTGGGCGCATAAAGCACCGACAGCACGGTCAGGCTGAACTGGCCGAAAATCGAATTGGTGATCGCGTACAGATCCTGCATCGTCGCCCAGTGCACGACAAGCGAGCCGGCTGCCACTAGGCCCGACAACCCGAGCAGCGCCAGTACGCCGGCCATCGCCGCGCGTAGCGAGTCGGGCAGCCAGTCCGGAAACGGCGACGCCCCCAGGGCCCGCCGGCCGACGCGTGAGCCCACCCCGATAGCTGCGCCGATGGCGTGCACGGCCAGCACGCTGACAAAGGCGCGCAACGCGCTCGGCGTCTGTAGTTCGGTGATCACCGACGCCGCATCGTGGATGACGGCCAGCGCGATCGCGGCGATCAACAGCGGCCCGCCCAGGGCGGACGCGACGATCCACCGGATGACGAACCACGAGGCCGTCGCCCTGGTGGCCTGCGCGGTGGTGCGCGCGGTCCCCCACACCATGAGCAGCACCGGCAGCAGCGGCATCACACCCAGTTCGCGGCCACCGATGGAGATCGGGACCTGATGCACGCCGAGCCACATGCTGGCGATCGCACCGAGCGCGCCTGTCATGTCGCTGTTGGCGATCACCAGTTGCAGCAACGTCACCGCCGCGATGACCACCAACGCCACCACTGCGGGCCCGAACGCAACCCGCAACAAGTCACGGGCCTGATGGGCGCCCGCGGTTCGATTGTCCTGCACCGGCGTCACGGTTTGAGGACGTTACACAGCGGCTGTCTGAGTGGCGACCCACCGCGCCCGTGTGCGCACCCCGGTGCGCACCGTCAGGACTGTGCCGGGCCCGACGGCGAGGACGGCGCCTGCGGTTGCTGACCCGAGCCGTACGAGTGCTGGCTGTGGGCGGAACCGCCATGGTCCGAGGAGTTGCCCTGCCCCGAGCCGCCGGAGCCGGACGACGGCGGTGGGCTGAAGCTGGGGAAACCTGTTGGCGGCGTGGGTGATCCGTGCTGCTGCGCCTGCGCCGAGCCCTGCTGCGGTCCCGGTTGCGCGCTGAAACCACCGGTCGACGGCCCACCCGGGTAGCCGCCGTACTGGGTTCCGTAGCCCGACTGCTGGTACGGAGACTGCTGCTGACCGTAGTAGCCGTACTGCCCGTAGTACTGGTCGTACTTGGGCCGCGGCGCCGGCGGGGTGATCACACCGGCGTCCAGCAGGAGTGCGCTGATCGCGAGCCCGGCCTGCAGGACGCCGGCACTCACGGCGATCCACAGCGCCGCGCCCCGGCCCGGAGCACCAATGGTGTCCTCGATCAGCAACAACGCGCCTAACGTGGCGACCACGGCCGCCACCGCGTAGAAGTTTTTGGCCTTGGGCAGCAAGCCCACCCCGGCCAGCAGACCCGCCAACAGGGCCAAGTCGATCGGCAGGCTGCTGCCTCTTTCGACGAGCTCGTCACCGTTGGGAAGGACCCGGGTGATCATCGGGGCGTAGCTCGCCAGGTAGATGATCACGCCGAGCGCCAATACCGCGATGGTCAGGTAGTGCTTCAGATTGCTTTCACCGTCATCGGCCTTCGTGAACGACGGCGCGGCGGGAGCCCCGTAGGAGCCAGGCGACTGCGCGGGCGGATATCCGGGACTGCCGGGCGGGTAGGTCATCGCTTCTCCTGTGCCTTCCAATGCGGTTGCGGCGCCACTGTCGTGCGGCGCTGGTACTCCCGCGCCGCTCCTCGCGAGGCTACCTCGGGACGCTCCATGAACGCCGTGGCGGCGGCTGGCGCAGGCTTGCGACGCGAGCCGATCATCAACGCTAGCGCACCCTCGGGCCATTCGTCGGCGCGGACCTCGACGCGCCGCCGCGCACCCCGCCACCCCCGGCCACCCCCCGCCGCTTGCCCGCAAGATTGGAACACGTTCTAATTCATCCATGGACTACGGGCTCGTGCTGTTCACCAGCGATCGCGGAATCACCCCGGCAGCGGCTGCCACGCTTGCCGATAACCATGGGTTTCAGACGTTTTACGTACCCGAACACACCCACATCCCGATCAAGCGCCAGGCCGCTCATCCGACGACTGGTGACGCCTCGTTGCCCGACGACCGCTACATGCGCACGTTGGATCCATGGGTGAGCCTCGGCGCGGCGTGTGCCGTCACTTCGCGGGTGCGGCTGTCCACCGCGGTCGCATTGCCGGTCGAGCACGATCCGATCACTTTGGCCAAATCCATTGCGACGCTCGATCATCTCTCCGGCGGACGAGTCAGCCTGGGCGTCGGGTTCGGCTGGAACACTGACGAACTCACCGATCACAATGTGCCGCCCGGACGGCGCCGCACCATGCTGCGTGAATACATCGAGGCGATGCGGGTGCTGTGGACCGAGGAGGAAGCCTCCTATGAAGGCGAGTTCGTCAACTTCGGGCCCAGCTGGGCGTGGCCCAAGCCGGTGCAGTCGCACATCCCGGTACTGGTCGGGGCGGCGGGCACCGAGAAGAACTTCAAGTGGATCGCGCGCAGTGCCGACGGCTGGATCACCACTCCCCGCGACTTCGACATCGACGAACCGGTGAAATTGCTGCAGGACAGCTGGGCCGCCGCCGGCCGGAAGGGCGCGCCGCAGATCGTGGCGCTGGACTTCAAGCCCATCCCGGAGAAGTTGGCGCACTGGGCCGAGCTCGGGGTCACCGAAGTGCTGTTCGGTTTGCCCGACAAATCCGGAGGCGAGGTCGCGGCCTACGTGGAGCGGCTGGCCGGCAAACTCGCCGCGGCGGTTTAGCCGCTGAATCCGATCGGAGCCGCATCGTGACAGCCGACGAAAAGCCGGGCCGGCACTTTCCCTATCGCTACGAACCCCGGCTGGCTCCAATCTGGCTGCCGTTCCGGGTGTGGCCCGGCACCCAGGGGGTCACCGTCACCGACGACGGGCGCTTGATCGCGCGTTACGGGCCACTTCGCGTCGAGGCCCCGCTGTCGCAGGTGCAGTACGCACACATCACCGGGCCGTATCGATGGTGGACCGCCGTGGGCGTGCGGCTGTCGATGACCGACGACGGGCTCACGTTCGGCACCAATGCGACCCAGGGTGTGTGCATCCACTTCGAGCCGCGAGTTCGTCGCGTGATCGGGCTGCGTGACCACTCCGCGCTGACCGTGACCGTTGAGGACTGCGAAGGCTTGGCCGCGGCGATCACCCGCGCCGGCTGATCAGCGCAGCGAGCAGCGGTTGCCGTAGTCGAACGAGCGCACCGTCACGGCGTGCCGCAACGGCTCTCCGTCAGTGAGCAGCTCGATCAGGTCGTCATCCTCGGTGGTTGCCAGGAACCGGGTCTGGTCGCCGTCGAGCCGGCCGACGATGATCCCGGTCATCCGTCCGCCGTCGCGCCGCACCGTGTAGGTCTCAACTGTTGCCGGACCGTCGGCTTGTTCGGTCACTGCTTCTTTCGGCGACTCGGCGATCTGCGCCTGCAGCTTCGCGCTGCGGTCTGGCTTCCACGGCACGGGCGCCGTCGAGTAGATGCCGACCGAGTACTTGCTCAGCAAGCCACCGTTGGCGCCGACCAGGCCGAATTGCCCTGGTGTACTTCGGCACTCGGCGATCGTCTCGGCAATGGCGTGCATCGAGTAGTTGTTGCCCGCGCCGCCGAAGAACGGCAGGCCACCGGTCAGGGTAAGCCCGCGAGGGTCGTCGGTGGCGAGACCGACGCCGTCGCAGATGTTGAACACCGGGACCGCGAAGCAGCTGTACAGGTCGAAGGTGGCGATGTCGTCGATGCCGAGTCCGGCGACCGCCAGTGCTTCGCGCACCGCCATCACCGCCGACGGGGAGTGGCCGAGATCCCGCCGATCCAGCAGGCTCTGCTCTTCGAGATCGGCGTGGCCATGGAGATAGACCCAATTATCTTCAGGCACACCGAGTTTGCGTGCGGCCTCGATTGACATCAGCAGCGCCGCGGCGCCCTGGTTCACCTGGTCGCGGGCGACCAGCAGCCGCGGGTAGGGATCAGAAATCATCCGATTGCGCTCGGTGACGGTGATCAGTTCCTCGACGCTGCGTTCGACTGGCGCGGCGGCAAACGGATTACCAGCGGCGACCTTGGTGAACGGTGCGAACAGTTCGCCCATCCGCCGCAGATACTCGGCGGGACCGAGTCCGGTCCGGGCTCGCCGAGCGTTCTCCAGCAGCGCGTATTGGGTTGGCGCGTCGACCAATCCGTGGATGATGGTGTAGCGGCTGATCAACTGTTCGAGGCCGTGGCCACGGTCTTCCAGAGGCCCGTCGACGGTCTCGGAAAAGTCCGGCTTGTTCTCCGCGTCGGCGAAATAGCGGTTGGTGGAGGTCGCGTCCGAACCGAAGACCATCGCGACTTCCAAGCGCCCGGCCGAGATCTCGCCGGCCAGCTCGGTGATCAGGTGCTGCGGGCCTTGGCCCCCAACGACTTCCAGGATGGCGCGGGCCGGGTCGGCGCCGATTCGATTGGTGACCGACCGCGGATAGTTGTTCGACTTACCCAGGACGGCCTTTGCCGGCCCGGAAATCTCGAATTGCCTTATGCCGGCAACGGTGTCGATCGCCGCAGCCACCTTGGCGGCATCGGCGCCGCAGTCCTCGAGCGCAGCGCGGGCTCCGGCCGCCGCCAGCTCGACGGCCGACATGCCCCGGTAGTAGGCGTCGTCGATGCGTTCTGCGGCCTGCCCGACGCCCACTACTACCGGAGTGCGGGGGTCAAGTGCGCCGCTCCTCCTCATCGCTGCGCTCTGCATCGTCGTCGGCGCGGATCCATAGCGCCTACAGACTCTCCAGGATTTGCCGTGCGAGCGCGGCAGTTTCCGAAGGAGTCTTGCCGACCTTGACTCCGGCGGCTTCCAACGCTTCCTTCTTGGCGGCGGCGGTGCCCGACGAACCGGACACGATGGCGCCGGCGTGGCCCATCGTCTTGCCTTCCGGCGCAGTGAATCCGGCGACGTAGCCGACGACCGGCTTGGACACGTTGGCCTTGATGTAGTCGGCCGCGCGCTCCTCGGCGTCACCGCCGATCTCACCGATCATCACGATGACCTTGGTCTCGGGATCCTTCTCGAAGGCCTCGATCGCGTCGATGTGCGTGGTGCCGATCACCGGATCACCGCCGATCCCGATCGACGTGGAGAACCCGAAATCGCGTAGCTCGTACATCATCTGGTAGGTCAGCGTGCCGGACTTGGACACCAGGCCGACGGGCCCGGGGCCGGTGATGTTGGCCGGCGTGATGCCCACCAGCGCCTGCCCGGGGGTGATGATGCCTGGACAGTTCGGCCCGATGATGCGGGTCTTGCCGCCCTTGGACAGGTTATAGGCCCAGGCATATGCGCTGTCCTGCACCGGGATTCCCTCGGTGATGACCACCAGCAGCGGGATCTCGGCGTCGATGGCCTCGATGATGGCGTCCTTGGCGAACTTCGGCGGCACGAAGATGATCGACACGTCGGCGCCGGTCTTCTCCATCGCCTCGGCAACGCTGCCGAACACCGGCAGCTCGACGATCTGGCCGCCCTTGTTCTCATGCGTGACGGCGGTGCCGGCCTTGCGCGCGTTCACCCCGCCCACGATCTGGGTGCCCGCCCTGAGCATGCGGGCGGTGTGGACGGTGGCCTCGCTACCGGTGATGCCCTGGACGATGACCTTGCTGTCTTTGGTCAGGAATATAGACATTGTGTGATGGGTCCTTTCGCCTCAGGCGCTCGCCAGCTCGGCGGCTTTGTCAGCGGCCTCGTCCATCGTCGGTACCACCGTCACCAGCGGGTGGTTGGCATCGGCCAGGATGCGCCGGCCTTCGTCCACGTTGTTGCCGTCCAGCCGGACCACCAGCGGCTTGTTGGCATCGTCGCCCAGGATCTTCAGCGCCGACACGATCCCATTGGCCACGGCGTCGCACGCGGTGATGCCACCGAACACGTTGACGAACACGCTTTTGACCTGCTGGTCACCCAGGATGACGTCGAGCCCGGCGGCCATCACCTCAGCCGAGGCGCCACCACCGATGTCGAGGAAGTTGGCCGGCTTGACCCCGCCGTGCTTCTCGCCGGCGTAGGCCACGACGTCCAGCGTCGACATGACCAGTCCGGCGCCATTGCCGATGATGCCGACCTCACCGTCGAGCTTGACGTAGTTGAGGTCGTGCTCCTTGGCCTTCAGCTCCAGCGGGTCGGTGGCGTCGCGGTCCTCGAACTCGGCGTGGCCAGGCTGCCGGAAGTCGGCATTGCCGTCCAGCGTCACCTTGCCGTCCAGCGCCAGGATCTGGTTGTCGGGCGTCCGCACCAGCGGGTTGACCTCGACCAGGGTGGCGTCCTCGGCGACGAAGACGTCCCAGAGCTTCGAGATGGTGATTGCCGCGGCGTCGAGCACCTCCGCCGGCAGGTGGCCCTGTTCGGCGATCGAGCGGGCGAACGCCACGTCGACGCCGGTGACCGCATCCACCGGCACCTTGGCCAGCCGCTCGGGCTTGGTGGCCGCGACCTCTTCGATCTCCACGCCGCCCTCCACCGAGCACATGGCGAGGTAGGTGCGGTTGGCCCGATCGAGCAGGAAGGAGATGTAGTACTCCTCGGCGATGTCACTGGCCTCGGCGACCAGCAGCTTTTTGACGACGTGGCCCTTGATGTCGAGGCCGAGAATGTTCTTCGCGTGGTTGTAGGCGTCCTCAGCGGTCGCGGCGTACTTGACGCCGCCGGCCTTGCCGCGTCCGCCGACCTTGACCTGCGCCTTGACCATCACCGGGTGACCGATCTCTTCGGCAATGGCTTTGGCCCCGTCAGCGGTGTCTGTCACCCGACCGGGTGTCGTCGGCACGTTGTGCTTGGCGAACAACTCTTTCGCCTGGTACTCGAAAAGATCCATGGGCTCACTTCTGTGTGTCGGCCTATTTGCAAGCGGGCCGGGGTTTCCCAGTGCCCGCTTGCGGGAACTGTATCGACACGGCCTGAATGTTCCGTCGTCGGCATCGGTGGATGTGGCAGATCTCACCGGTGGGTGCTGCGTGATTGAAATCACATTCCCGGGCGGATTCCTGGCTTAGCTTGCAACGCCCCAGGGTCGCCGGTTAACGTCGCAGAGTCCAGATAACGGTATGGTTACGGCTCGAGGGACAATCAGGTTGACCCAGCAAATCCCGGCACCGTCTCCTGCGCAAGGAGGGTTTTCGGCGTCGCGCGACCGCAGGTCCATCCCCAATCGCAATGAAGTCACCGACATCATTCCTTTCAACGAGTTCGGCAGACTCGACGATCTGGATTTCAGTGCGAACTCCGTCTTCGACAAAGAAGCGCAGGTACTCCGCGCGCCCGAGCTCGACGACCTGCACGACACCGACAACCTTGTCGTCATGGACCTGGCCGGCCCCAGTGCATCCGAGTCGAGCCCTGAGCGACGCATCGACCCACTCTGGCGTGACGCGCCACGACGCCCGACCCACCCGGAGCTGGTCGCCCGGGGCGGGCAGCACCGCAAACAGCTGACCGGCCCGACTCGGGGCCGAGTGCTGATCGGCGCGATGGCCGCCGGGGCCGCCGCCGCTGCTGCGCACTCCGCCACCAAGCCCCCCGACCACTCCAAAGCCCAGACCGTGCTGGCCGCCGAGACTGCACCGACGACCAGCGGGCCGATCAGTACTTCGGCCAACGGCATGCAGATGGTCACCGTGCAGCCAGCCGCGAACGTCGCCGTGCACAACGCCGAGTTGGCCCACGGCGTCGCGTTCGCTCAAGAACGCGCCCAGCGCGAGGCCAGGCTGCAGCAGCCGTTGTTCGTCATGCCGACCAAGGGCATCTTCACCTCGGGGTTCGGGTACCGGTGGGGCGTGCTGCACGCCGGCATCGACCTCGCCAACTCGATCGGAACCCCGATCAAGGCGGTCTCCGACGGCGTCGTCATCGACGCGGGCCCGACCGCCGGATACGGCATGTGGGTCAAGGTGCGTCACGCCGACGGAACGGTCACGCTCTACGGGCATGTCAACACCACCACCGTCAGCGTGGGTCAGCGCGTGATGGCGGGCGACCAGATCGCCACCATCGGCAACCGCGGCAACTCCACCGGGCCGCACTTGCACTTCGAGGTGCTGCTCGGCGGCACACAGCGCATCGACCCGGTGCCGTGGCTGGCGAAGCGGGGCCTGTCCGTCGGCACCTTCGCCGGTTGACCGGTGACCGACCCGAGCAACCCCAACCCAGGCGATCGCCCTCCCACCCCAGCGCCAAGCGGGCCGCTGAGTGCTGGCAGCCCGGAAACACGCATCATTCGGCGCGCACCCACCGGGCCGATGCCCCAGATCGTCGACGACGCCCGCACCACGCACATTCCGCGACCGCCAACACCACCGCAATTCGTTCCGCCTAGTCGCCAGCCGGGGACGGCAGACGCACCCTATTCCGAACCCAGCCGGACGACGGCGGTGGCCGCATCGGCGGTCAGCATCATCAGCGGCTGGGCCACGTCGGTGGTGGCGACCGATCTGATCGCGGGCTGGTGGCGATCCGACCGGCTGTTCTGCGTCGCCGTGGCGTTCCTTGCGCTGGTGTTCGCGCTGGCCACGGTCTCCGGGGTGATCCTGCTGCTGCTCCGGCAACCGCTGAGCCGCTACCTGATCGTGGCCGGCGCCGCGGTCGCGATCTTGACCTACCTCGGTGTGTTCATCGCCGGCGCGCGGGTGGCATGGATCGTGCACACCCTGCCGATTCTGCCGATCACCAGCGCCGTACTGACGCTGCTGCCGCGGACCAGAGATTGGCTGCTCGAGTAGGGCTCGGCGGCTAGAGCTTCGCCACCGGAGCATGGTTGTGCATCAACTTCACCCGGCCCGAGCTGCCGAAGTCGATCAGTGACATCGCCGATTCGCCCACGCCGGAAACTTCTTCGACCCGACCGAGGCCGTATTTGTCATGGGTGACCCGGTCACCGGGTGCCAACACCAGCAGCGGACGCTTGCTGCCCGCCCCGCGAGTCGGCGACGGGCGCGGCGCCCCGAACCGCCCCGCTCCACTCACCGGCGCGCTGAACGACGGGGCCGGGTCGGTGCGTCGCCAGTCGATGAGCTCCTGGGGGATCTCGCGCAGAAAGCGCGATTCCGGGTTGAGCATCGGCTGCCCCCACGACGAGCGCACCTTGGCCCGGCTGACATAAAGCCGTTGACGCGCACGCGTGATCCCGACGTAGGCCAGACGACGCTCCTCCGAAAGCTCGCCTGCGTCGCCCAAAGCCCGCATGTGCGGGAACATCCCGTCTTCCCATCCGGTGACGAACACCACCGGGAATTCCAGCCCCTTGGCCGTATGCAACGTCATCAGCGTCACCACACCGGCTGTGTGCTCAGGGATTTCATCGGTATCGGCGACCAGCGAGACCCGCTCCAGGAATTGCGCCAGCACACCGGTGTCTGGCACGTCCTCGTCGGCCGGCACGTCTTCCAGCGCGGCGGCGTTGGCCAGGTCGATAGCGAATTCGTGTGCGACGCTGACGAGTTCGTTGAGGTTGTCCAGCCGTGCCAAATCTTGCGGGTCGGAAGACGATTCCAACTCCGCGCGATATCCGGTGCGCTCGAGCACCGCCTCCACCAGTTCTCCGAGATCGCCTTCCGACGAGTCCAGTCGGCTGCGCAGTTCGTCGAGCATCTCGACGAAACCCGCAATCGCCTTCGCCGACCGGGTATTCAGCAGCGGCACTTTGCCTTCGGCGGCGGCTTCCAGCGCGTCGGCGAAACTGGACCCGGTGTTCTCGGCGTACACCGCGACGCAGGCCTCGGCGCGATCACCGATGCCGCGCCGCGGGGTGTTGAGGATGCGTCGCAAGCTGACCGCGTCGCCGGGGTTATCCAGCACCCGAAGGTAGGCGACGATGTCGCGTATCTCCCTGCGCTCGTAAAACCGCACTCCCCCAACGACTTTGTATGGAATGCCGGCGCGGATGAACACCTCTTCCAACGACCGCGACGAGTTGTTGGTGCGGTAGAAGACGGCCACGTCGTTATAGGTGATACCGCTACCGGCCGCCAAGGCGTCGATTTCCTCGGCGACGAACCTCGCCTCGTCATGCTCGTTATCGGCGACGTATCCGACGATCAGCTCACCCTCACCGGCATCGGTCCACAGTCGCTTGTCCCGCCGGCCGGCATTGCGGGAGATCACCGAGTTGGCCGCCGTCAGGATGTTTTGCGTGGAGCGGTAATTCTGTTCGAGCAGGATCGTCCTCGCGTCGGGGTAGTCACGCTCGAAGTCTTCGATGTTGCGGATCGTGGCCCCGCGGAACGCGTAGATCGACTGGTCGGCGTCGCCGACCACGCACAGCTCGCCGGGCGGCACATCGTCTTCTCCGGCTTGCGGCTCGCGGCCGACCAGCTCGCGGACCAGTACGTACTGCGCGTGGTTGGTGTCCTGATACTCGTCGACCAGGATGTGCCGGAAGCGTCGACGGTAATGCTGGGCGATCTGCGGAAAGGCTTGCAGCACCGCGACCGTCTCGCCGATCAGGTCGTCGAAGTCGAGCGCGTTGGCCAGCCGCAACCGGTGCTGATACTCGGAAAAGACCGCGGCCACGGTGCGCGCCAGGTCGTCGGCGTCGTCGGACAGGTTGGCCATCGCCTGCTGCGGATCGATCAGCTCGTTCTTCAAGTTGGAGATGGCGTTGGCCAGCAGCCGCGGCGAGTACCGCTTGACGTCAAGGCCCATGTCCTTGGCGATCATCTGCAGCAGGCGTCGTGAATCGTCGGCGTCGTAGATGGAGAAGTTGGAGTTGAGGCCCGCGATCAGCGACGCCTGGTTGCGCAGGATGCGCACGCAGGTCGAGTGGAACGTCGACACCCACATCGACCGTGCCCGCGGGCCTACCAGCGCCACCACCCGGTCCCGCATCTCGGCGGCGGCCTTGTTGGTGAAGGTGATCGCCAGCACCTGACCGGGCGCGACGTCACGCGCGGCCAACAGGTAGGCGATACGCCGCGTCAGTACGGCCGTCTTGCCCGAACCCGCGCCGGCGACGATCAGCAGCGGCGAGCCCTCGTGCAACACCGCCTGACGCTGCTGGGGGTTCAGACCGTCGAGCAACTGGTCGGCTTCGGTCTCGGTCACGTGCTCCACACTCATATCTGTGTCAACTTACCGCCGTTCGGTGACACCTTTGCGCTGGAACGCCTCCAAGTGGCACACTCATTTCGTGCTCAACATGCAGCGTCGATTTTTCTACGGGTACCGACCAGCGGTGCCCGTGGTTTAGCTGCTTCGCAGAGCCCCGCGGTCCGCTTCTGGATCCGGGGCTCGTCTCTTGTGTGAGGCCCGAAACCGGATGAGACCACCACCACACCCTCCACACAACGAGATTCCGGAGTCTGACATGACAGTCGAAACAGAACCCCTCACCGACATCGATGACCTGCGTAAGGAAATCGACCGTCTCGATGCCGAGATCCTGGCCGCGGTCAAACGTCGCGCCGAGGTGTCCCAGGCAATCGGCAAGGCCCGGATGGCCTCCGGCGGCACCCGACTGGTGCACAGCCGCGAGATGAAGGTCATCGAGCGCTACAGCCAACTAGGGCCCGAGGGCAAGGACCTGGCCATGCTGCTGCTGCGGCTGGGCCGCGGCCGGCTCGGTCACTGATCCGGCCGGTTCGTCACTCGTTCACCCCGGCTTCAGCACGGCCCCGGCCAACCTGACTAGGGTCGAATCATGACTGCGGTTGAACAGATTCCCGACATCTCAGCGACCCCGGCATGGAACGCGCTGCGCCAGCACCACGAGCAGATCGGTGACATCCATCTGCGGCAATTCTTCGACGACGACCCGGATCGCGGCCGCGAATTCAACGTCACCGTCGGTGACCTCTACATCGACTACAGCAAACACCGAATCAACCGGGAAACCCTGAAACTTCTGACCGACCTGGCGCGGGCCGCCGAGCTCGAAAAGCGTCGCGACGCGATGTTCGCCGGCGTGCACATCAACACCTCGGAGAACCGCGCGGTGCTACACACTGCGCTGCGACTTCCGCGCGATGCCACGCTGACCGTGGACGGTCAGAACGTGGTCGAAGATGTGCATTCGGTGCTCGACGCGATGGGCGATTTCACCGAACGGCTGCGCAGCGGTGCATGGACCGGCGCCACCGGGAAGCGGATCAACACGGTCGTCAACATCGGTATCGGCGGCTCGGACCTCGGACCGGTGATGGTTTACCAGGCACTGCGGCATTACGCAGACGCCGGCATCTCGGCACGCTTCGTCTCCAATGTCGACCCCGCGGACCTGATCGCAAAGCTGGCCGACTTAGCGCCGGCCACAACACTTTTCATCGTCGCGTCGAAGACGTTCTCTACCCTGGAGACGCTGACCAACGCCACCGCGGCCCGGCGCTGGCTGACCGACGCGCTCGGCGACGACGCGGTGGCGAAGCATTTCGTGGCCGTCTCCACCAATAAGAAGTTGGTCGACGAGTTCGGCATCGACACCGAGAACATGTTCGGATTCTGGGACTGGGTCGGCGGACGGTATTCGGTCGACTCGGCGATCGGGCTCTCGGTGATGGCCGCGATCGGCCGGGAAGCTTTCGCGGACTTCCTGTCCGGGTTCCATCTCGTCGACGACCATTTCCGGACCGCGCCGCTGGAGGCCAACGCGCCGGCGCTGCTCGGACTGATAGGACTGTGGTACTCGGATTTCTTTGGCGCACAGTCGCGCGCGGTATTGCCGTATTCCAACGACATGGCCCGGTTCGCCGCATATCTGCAGCAGCTGACGATGGAATCCAACGGCAAGTCCACTCGCGCCGACGGCACCCCGGTCACCACTGACACCGGTGAAATCTACTGGGGCGAACCGGGAACCAACGGCCAGCACGCCTTCTACCAACTGCTGCACCAGGGCACCCGGCTGATCCCGGCCGACTTCATCGGTTTCAGCCAACCCACCGACGACCTGCCCACCGCCGACGGCACCGGCAGCATGCACGATTTGTTGATGAGCAACTTCTTCGCCCAGACGCAGGTGCTGGCGTTCGGCAAGACCGCCGAGGAGATCGCCGCCGAGGGCACGGCTGCCGACGTGGTGCCGCACAAGGTGATGCCGGGCAACCGACCGACCACCTCGATTCTGGCTACTCGGCTCACCCCGTCGGTGCTGGGTCAGTTGATCGCGCTCTACGAACATCAGGTCTTCACCGAGGGCGTCATCTGGGGTATCGATTCGTTCGACCAGTGGGGCGTCGAACTGGGCAAGACGCAGGCCAAGGCGCTGCTGCCGGTCATCACCGAAGATGCTGCGCCACAACAACAATCGGACAGTTCGACCGATGCTCTGGTGCGCCGCTTCCGCGCGGAGAGAGGTCGCGCACGCTGACGTTTCGCGCCGAGCGCGCTCTCAACGCGCTGGGACCACGAGCTCGGATCCGAATTCCCGCACAAAGGTCCGCAGGCGTTCCACGGTCGCGGTTTCCGGGTTACTGAGGCGCAACTGCAGCAGTTCGCGGCCGGCAGCATGCAGGATCCGCGCTGTGTATTCGGGATCATGCAGCTGGGGATTGATGCGCAGCAGTGCTCTGACAAAGAACTCGAGTACGACGTCCTGAGATTGAGCCAGCCGGGCATACAACTCCGGGGGAGCGCCTTGCGGCGGGAACAAAAACAGCCGCCACGTTGCCGGTTGGGCATCGACGGCGGCCAGCACACCGTCGAACGCAAGCACGAGCGACTGATCTCCGGCAGCAGCATCCAATCCGGAGATCGCTTCGGCGAACTGCGCACCGGCCCGCGCCGCCTCACGGTCGATCAGTTCCACGAACAGCCCGGCCAAATCGCCGAACTTCTGATAAATCAACGACCGATTGATGCCGGCCTGCGCTGCAATGCGGTTCGGTGTTGCCGCGTAGAACCCGTCGGCGTCGACGATCGCGTGCGTGACGTCGAGGATCTGCTCGCGCCGCCCCTCGGCGGTCATGCGCCGCTTCGCGTTGGCCATAGTCACGCTTGACAGGATAACTAACACCTTGTGAGTATTACTCACTAACTGTTAGTTAGCCGGAGGTTGTAATGGTCACCTACTACCCCGAACTGGCTCAGCGAGTCCGCAGCCAGCGCGATCTGCAGCCCGGCCTCTACGGGGACTTCGACTTCGACCAGCAGCCGGATCGCCTGGCCACCGAGCCCGACGTCGTCTCGGCCCTGCCAACCTGGGTCGCCGACCGGGCGCCAATCCTGGAAGACGACCGCGTCCTCGAATTGATCAGCACGGCCACCCTGCTCGGCGACGTCGTCGCCGATCCCTATGCGTCGCTGATGACCACACACGGCGTCGCGCAGCTGATCGACATGCTCAAGGCGGCCTGCCGCGAGGGCATGGAGGCCGTGCCCGACGCGCCCGCCGAGCTCGTGTCGTTCATCGCCGCCATGGAGGACACCCCGGAGTGGATCGACTTCGACCTGGTGCGCGAAGGCGCTCGCCAAGAGCGCATCCCGGCGGCGCTGCTGGCCCCGTTCATTACCCGCGGAGCCTTCATCGCGACCTTCACCAACACCTACGCCGCGTTGCCGATGGCTCTGACCGGCGCACTCTCGGGCACGCGAGCCGCCCGGCGGGTCAACGAGACAGCCAGTTTCTTCGCCGTGACCACCCTGCCCGGTGCGCTGAACCGTTACGGCCCCGGCTTTGAAGCCGCCGCCATGGTCCGGTTGATGCACTCGATGGTCCGCTACAACGCGCTGAAGAAATCCGACAAATGGGACACAGCCGTCTACGGGATGCCGGTGCCGCAGGTCGACCAGATGCCCGCCGGAATGATCGGGCAGTACCTGTTGGCCCGCCAGGCACGCCAACAGGGCCGGACGAAGTTCACCAAAGAAGAGCGCGCGGTCGTCGAATTCGCCAGGTATCGCTGTTTTCTGCTCGGCCTGCCGCCCGAACTCCTGCCCGCAGAACCTGCCGACATCGTGCATGTCATGCACGCTCGCTCAGCGCTGCTGCGCGACGGATTCGACGACATCTGCCGCGAACTCGTCAGCGGCACGATGGCGGCCTATCTGCGCCCCGACACCACCCTGTTCGACCGTTGCGCCGAGGCGGTCGAAAAGAGTTTCAGCAAGCTCACGTTCGTCCGCACGTTCTGCGGTGGTGACCGCGACGTCGCCCACGCCATGGGTGTGTCACTCGGGCCGACGGATCTCATGCGTGTCGCCCTCACCGCACCCTTCATAATCGGGCGTTTCACCGCGGTGAGCCAAGCCAGCCGCATCCCGGTGCTTCGCGACCTCACCGACGCATACGTCATCGGGCTCCTCAAGCTTCGGCTCGCGACCTACGGCAAACCCGAATTTACCACCGACGCAGCGCATTACACACCGGCGCGGCACTGAGTGAAGTGGTGTGAGCTAGGCGAAGCGCTTGGTCAGCGGTAGCGGCAGCACCCGTAGCAGCTGCACCATCGGCCCCCATGGCCACCACGGCACAGCAGCGCGGCCGGGCTCTCGCTCGATGGCAGCGACGAGTGACTTGACGCCAGTTTTGTTGTCCACCATGAACATCGTGCTTTGGGATTTGCCGGTCATCTCCGATTCGATGTAGCCCGGCTCCATCACCGAGACCTTGATCGGACCGCTGGCGTATTCCGCGCGCAACGACTCGCCCAATGAACGCACGCCGGCCTTGCTGGCCGCATAGGCCGCCTTCACGCCGGGCACACCTTTCGCGCCGAGCACCGACGAGATCAGCACAAGATGCCCGGATCCCTGCTCCTTGAACATCTCCAGCGCGGTTTCGATCTGCACCAGGGCCGCAACGAGATTGGTTTCGATGGTCGCCTTGTTGGCCCACAGTTTGCCCGACCCGAGCCGCGCGCCCTTGCCGATACCGGCGTTGACGATCACCCTGTCGATGCCGCCGAGTGCGTCGGACAATTCCGCGAACACCTTCGGCACCTGGTCGTGATCGTTGACATCCAGTGCGGCGATGGCAACTTTGGCATCTGGATACCGTTGCGCCAGTTCGGTTTTGAGCTCGTCGAGCCGGTCGGAGCGACGGGCGCACAGCGCCAGGTCCCGTCCCTTGGCCGCGAACGCGCGGGCCATTCCGGCGCCCAGGCCGGAACTCGCGCCGGTGATGAGGATCTTCTGCCGAGTCACCCGCGCAGCATAACGGCGAAGCCGGCCCAGTTATTTGAGCAGGCGCGACATCCGCCGGTCAGCCAGCACCTTGCCCCCGGTCTGGCACGTCGGGCAGTACTGAAACGACTTGTCGGCGAACGACACTTCGCGAACCGTGTCGCCGCAGACCGGACACGGTAAGCCGGTGCGCGCGTGCACCCGCATACCGGAGCGCTTCTCGCCCTTCAGCGTGCCAGCCTGCTGGCCGACCGACCTTGACACCGCGTCAGACAGTACTGACTCCATCGCGAAGTGCAGCGCGGCGAGCTGTCCGTCCGAGAGCTTGCCCGCGGTGGCAAACGGCGAGAGCTTGGCGACGTGCAGAATCTCGTCGCTGTAGGCGTTTCCGATGCCGGCGATGACTTTCTGGTCGGTGATGACGGATTTGATCCGGCCGGTATTGCCGGCCAACAGCCCGGCCAATTCCTCGGCGGACAGCTGCAGCGCATCCGGACCCAGCGCCGCGATGCCCGGGACCAGCTTTGGATCGGTGACAAGCCACACCGCCAGCCTCTTCTGGGTGCCCGCCTCGGTGAGATCGAAGCCCGGCGCCTCGCCGGGCGTGCCAAGGTGAACCCGCAGCGCGATCGGCCCTTTGCCCGGCTTCAGCGGCGCTGCGGCCAACTTGTCCGACCAGCGCAGCCAGCCGGCCCGGGACAGATGGGTGATCAGATTGAGCTCGCCGGCGCGCACACCGAGGTATTTGCCCCAGCGATCGGCCCCGCTGACCGTCAGGCCGTGCAGCACATTGATCGGCGGATCGAAGGTCTTGAGCACGGACAACGCGGCTACATCGACACGCCCGATGGTTTTTCCGACGGCGTGGCGACGCAGATGGTCGGCCAGCGCCTCGACTTCGGGCAGCTCGGGCATGTATCCAGTGTGCCGGTCAACGCCGGGTGGTGCGCCGCACGTCGCGAACCACCAGCGACAGCACCCAGCTGACGATCGACAAGACGATCGCGGCCCAGATCGCGGTCCACCAGAAATGGTCGATGGCCAGGCCCCAATGGGTGGTGTGCGCAGTGATCCACGCGGTGATCCACAGCATGAGCGCGTTGATCACGACGTGGAACAGGCCCAGCGTGAGGATGTAGAGCGGGATCGACAGGATCTGCACGATCGGCTTGATGAAGGCGTTGACCAGACCGAAGATCACCGCGACCACGAAGATGACGCCGGCCCGCTGCAGACGGGTGTCACCGCCGACGAAGCTGAGGCCGTGGACGAACAGCGTGACCACCCAGAGCGCGAATCCGGTCAGCGCGGCGCGAATGACAAATGGCCCCATCCGGCTGAACCTACTCCTAGCCCCGCAGAGACTAGCCGGAACCCTAAGTATCCGGTACCGCGAGTATTGACATCGGACGCGCTGCTCCTTACCGTCGGGTCAGATGCCACGTGACTCGATGAGGAGGAACGGCGCCATGACTACCGCAGTGAAGCCGACCGGGCCCGGTCGTGAAGAATTCTCGCAACGATTGCTGAAGGGTTCGGTCAAGAAGTCCTACGCGCCGGTCGTCGACATCGACTGGGACGCGCCCCTGCACCCGGACAAGTTCTATCTTCCGCCGCGGACGGTGTCGCTGTACGGCACCCCGCTGTGGGACGAGATGACCCGGGCTCAGCGCATCGAACTGTCCCGGCAGGAACTGGTGAACACGCTGTCGGCCGGAATCTGGTTCGAGAACATGCTCAATCAGGCGTTGTTGCGCAAGATCATCCACACCGACCCCACCAGCCGGGCCACCCATTACGCGCTGACCGAACTGGGCGACGAAACCCGGCACATGGTGATGTTCGGCAAGGCCATCGAGCGGGTCGGCGCCAGGCCGGTGCGACCGCGGCTGCACCACCGGATGATCATCAACACGCTTCCATTGTTCTTCCGCGGCTCGGTGCTCTGGGTTGCCGCGCTGATCGGCGAGGAGATCTTCGACTCGCTGCAGCGACAGATGATGGACGATCCCGAGCTGCAGCCGATCATCCAGCGGCTGATGCGAATTCACGTCACCGAGGAAGCCCGTCACATCCAGTTCGCCCGCGATGGTCTGCGCAAGCGGACGCCGAGGATGCGCCGTCCGGAGCGGTGGTTCGTCGGCAACGTGAACGGCCTGGGCGGGTGGTTCTTCCGCTACCTGTTCACCAACCGGGTCCAGTATGCGCGCGCGGGTCTGGACGCCCGGCACGCGCGCAGAATCGCGCACAACAGCCCGCACCGCCACCAGGTGCAGGTGGCCGGCTTCGCCCCACTCGCGGAATTCCTCGACGAAGTCGGCCTGCTGGGCCCGATAGCGCGCCGAGGCTGGACCCGCACCAAGTTCCTGTGATCCACGACGTCCTCGTCGTCGGCGGCAAGGTCGCCGGCTTCACAACGCTCGATCGACCAGTGATCGGCGCGGTGTTCGACGACGACACCAACACCTGGACGCTGACCACCGACGACCACGACATCTGCCGGACCCGACTTCTGTTGGCCCGCGAGTCACCATTGCAGCCGTGGATACCAAACCTGCCGGGCCGCACGAGCTTTCGCGGTGAATCGTTTCACGCCACGGCGATCGCACCGAATTTCGACCCGGCTGCCCAACGCATCGCCGTCGTTGGCGCCGACTCCGCCGCGGGGCGCCTGGTCGGCAAGCTGACCAGGTCGGCAGCCTCGGTGAAAGTTTTTCCGCTTCCGCCGCGCCGGGCCGTCCGGCCAACCCGGGGAGCCCGACGCTACCTACGTCGTCGGCCCGAACTGGTGCCGTGGCTGGTCGACGCGGTCACCGCATCGGGAATCCGCACCGTCGACGGCGCCCTTCATCAGGTCGACACCATCATCTACGGCACCGGGTTCGCGGTCTCCGCCGAATGCCCCACCCTGGTCGGCACGGGCGGGCTGACGCTGCAGCAGGCCTGGCCGGACGGCGCTGAGCCCTACCTCGGCGTCGCCATGCACGGCTTCCCGAATTACTTCATGCTCGGCGAGCCGGACACCGACACGGCGCTGCGCTGCGTGACCAACTGCCTGCACCTGATGGCGGGTCACCATCGCATCGAGGTGCGGCGCAGCGCGCAGCGGGTGTTCAACGAGCGGGTTCATCTGCGCGGTACGACGTCTGCGCCCACGGCATCGGCATTTGACCTGTCGTCGCCCGGCGGCATGCATGATGACCTCTACGACGGCCCCGCGACACTGACCTTGGCCGACATCTCCCAGCAAGTACGGGTTCGGCTGGCGGGGCACATCGATCCGATCGATGGCCAATACCATTGGCAGGGTGTCGTTTTCGACGAGCTGCCGACAGATCTGCTGACGAAATCGCGCACCGTGGGCCTGGCGGTGGGTGACCAGAGCGCGGCGGCGCGCATCACCGAGAAGACCCCGCAAGGCACGCACTCGATCGCTGGTGTGGGTGCGCCGCCGTTTGGTCTGCCAGACATCGAACTCACCGTGCCGCAACGGTAAACCGAAACGCTTCGCATCGGGCACTCCCCGATGCCGGCGCAGGCGCGTAGTCTGAGTGGACCCTGTCAACAGGGTTGCCTGCGCGGGCCTATGGGTACATCTCCGATGGTGGCTGATGCAATGCCAATCGAGAACAACACGGTGAACGTGGTCGCAGTCGGCGCCTCGGCCGGCGGGGTCGAGGCACTGGGTCATCTGGTGGCAGGCCTGCCGGAAGACCTGCCATACGCGGTGCTGGTGGCGCTACACATGCCGTCCAGAGCCCCGAGCGTCCTCGCCCAGATTTTGGATCGCAAGGGGCCACTGCCGGCAGGGCCTGCGGTCGACGGAGCGCGGTTGGAGCCTGGCACCATCCGGGTCGCAGTTCCGGGTCGCCACCTGACGGTTTACGACCATCGGATGGTGCTGTCGGAGGGCCCCACCGAGAACGGCCACCGGCCCGCGATCAATGCGCTGTTCCGCTCAGTCGCACTGTCCTTCGGTCAGCGAGCCGTCACCGTGCTGCTGTCCGGTGTGCTCGATGACGGCACGCTGGGATCCGCTGCCGTCCGGTCACGCGGCGGCACGACGATTGCCCAATCGCCCAGCGATGCGCTGTTTCCCGCCATGCCGCTCAATGCCATCGCAGCCGGTGTGGTCGACCACCAGGTGGCGGCGGCCGAGGTGGGCGGATTGCTCAAGCGGTTGACTGATCGAACATTCGAGGAAAGTCAGATGGAACCCGATGCCCGCATGGAGCTGGAGAACCGAATCGCCATGGCACGACGGTTCTCGACGCAATTCGACACCCGGGAACTGGGTCAGCCGTCCGGATACACCTGCCCGGACTGCAATGGCTCACTGATCGACGTCAGCGAGGGCAACTACCGGTGTCACGTCGGCCACGCCTGGACTGCTGATGCGCTGCTGGGCGCACGTGACGATGAAATCGAGGGCGCGATGTGGGTTGCCATGCGCAGCTTGCAGGAGAAGGCGAAGCTGTCGCGCCGGCTGGCCGACCAAGCCAGTGCCGGGATGCTCCGCGAGCGGTATCGCGCGATCGCCGACGAGTCGGAGCATGCGATGTCGGTCCTCGGTACCCGGCTGTCGAATGTCTACGCCAAACAACGGTAACCCGGTGGCTAGGCCGGTCAGCGAGGTCGCGGTGCGGACGGACACCGCAGGACCGACCCGTCTGCTCACCGCCGAAGGCGTCCTCGACGGCACCACCTACTTGAAGCTTCGGGACGCCATCATCAAGTCCGCGCTGGAAGAACCGCGGGCGGTGGTCGTCGACGTCAATGACCTCGACGTACCGGCCCCCTCCGCATGGTCGGTGTTCACCAGCGCGCGCTGGCATGTCAGCACATGGCCCGACGTGCCGGTCATCCTGGTATGTCAGCACGATGGCCGCCGGAGCACTATCGCTAGCACCGGCGTGACACGTTATGTGCCGGTGCACGCCAGCGTCGCGGCGGCATTGGCGGCTCTCACCGACGACCATCGATGTGCCCGGCGGCGGGCTCGCGCGGAACTGCCCGCCTCACTCGCCAGTCTGCGCACGGCCCGCGCATTGGTGTCCGAGTGGCTCAAGGCCTGGTCCCAGGCCGACCTCATCCCGGTCGCCACGGTGATCGTCAACGTGTTCGTCGAGAACGTGTTGCAGCACACCGCCAGCGCGCCGGTGGTGATCGTCGAATCCGACGGTGCCTCGGTGAGCATCTCGGTGCAGGACGCCAGCACCGTGCCTGCGGCGCGCCACGAGGACCCTTACCGCGGGGGGGACCGGGTGTCCGGCCTTTCTATCGTCGCGTCAGTGTGCCGGGCCTGGGGCAGCATGCCGAGGCCGTTCGGAAAGACGGTGTGGGCGGTCGTCGGACCCGAGAACCAGCTCTGACCGCGAGTAGGGTTCAGTTCGCGACACGTTGTCGGCGGACAGGACGAGATGGGAACAACGACGGACGACTCATTCGAGGCGTTGCTCAGATATATGCGGGATTCGCGGGGATTCGATTTCACCGGATACAAGCGCACCACGCTGATGCGACGGGTTCGCCACCGTATGGCCCAGATCTGCAATGAGACTTTCGAAGAATACCTGGATGTCCTGCAGGCCAGCTCCGACGAGTTCGCGGCGCTGTTCAACACCATTCTCATCAACGTCACCGCCTTTTTTCGTGACCCGGAGGCGTGGGAGTACATCGCCACCGATGTGATTCCGCGACTGCTGGCCGAACGCGGTCCGGATAGCGCCATTCGAGTCTGGAGCGCCGGCTGCGCCGCCGGCCAGGAGGCCTACACGCTGGCCATACTGTTAGCCGAAGCGCTCGGAGCGGATTCATTCCGGCGGCGGGTCAAAATCTATGCGACCGACGTCGACGAGGACGCCCTGGCCGAGGCACGTGCCGCCTCCTACGACGCGAAGGCCATCGAGTCGGTGCCGGCAGATCTGCTGGGCAAGTACTTCGAACATGTCAACGGCCGCTACGTCTTTCACAAGGATCTACGTCGTGCAGTGATCTTCGGCCGCAACGACCTGGTCAAGGATGCGCCCATCTCGCGGGTGGATCTGCTGGTGTGCCGGAACACGCTGATGTACATGAATCCGGAAACACAGCGGAATGTTCTGGGACGCTTGCATTTTGCATTAGGCACCCAGGGCACGCTGTTTCTGGGCCACGCCGAGATGTTGTTGGGCCACAGCGATCGGTTCACGCCGTTGAGTCTCAAGCACCGGGTTTTCCGCAAGGTCCCGGGCTCCAATGGTGGCATGGAATCCTACGACCTCGGCGCGACGATGTATGAGCGGCACGGCGATCTGGCCAGCCTGAACGCCGTGCGCGAGTTGGCTTTCGGCGCCAACCCGGTCGCCCAGATCGTGGTGACCGGTGACGACACTGTCGCGATGATCAACCAGCAGGCCGAAATGATGTTCGGGCTGTCGGCCCGCGACATCGGACGCCTGCTGCGCGACCTGGAAGTCTCCTACCGACCGGTTGAGTTGCGCGCTTATTTGGAGCAGGCCAGAGTGGAGCGCCGGTCCACCCGCATCCAAGACGTCAAATGGCAGCGAGCAGGCGTCGAGACCACCTGGTTCGAGATCCACATCAACCCGCTCGTGGACGCGGAGAACGGGCTGCTGGGCATCTCGATCGCGTTCTTCGACGTCACCGCGACCCGGCTGCTGCTGGACAAGGTGGTCGACACCAATCGCCAGCTCGAGGCGGCTTACGAGGAATTGCAGTCCACCAACGAAGAACTCGAGACCACCAACGAAGAATTGCAGTCGACCGTGGAGGAATTGGAGACTACCAACGAAGAACTGCAATCGACCAATGAAGAGCTCGAAACGATGAACGAGGAATTGCAGTCGACCAACGACGAATGGCACACCATCAACGACACCTTGAGCGAGCGCAGCGGCGAACTCGACGATGCCCGTACGTTCGTGCACTCGCTGGTCAACTCGGTCCGTCTCGGCATGACGGTGGTGGATCGCGAGATGCGGGTGGTGGTTTGGAATCACGGCTGCGAAGAGCTGTGGGGCCTGCGCGCCGACGAAATCACCGGTGAGGTTCTCACCACGCTGGACATCGGGCTGCCGATGGACCAGGTGCGGCCGCTGATCGGCAACGCTTTCGTGGATCCAGACAACCCGGGTGAGCTTTTTGTCGATGCGGTCAACCGCCGTGGCCGGCCCACCCGGCTGCGAGTGATGTGCACAAGTTTCCAATCCACTGACGGCGGCGTGAACGGCGCAGTGCTGTTGATGGATCCACAGTCCTGACAGGGCGATTGGCGGCTGGGCGTCGCAACGCCCGTCCGGATCAGCTCCCGGCGAACCGCGCCTCTTCCTCCTGTTCGACGGCGGCGACGTCGTGGTCGGCCGCCGCATCACGGTGTAGTGCGGCCGCATCCTGATGTTCCTCGCCGGTGCCGCGGCTGGCCAGCATGGCAGCCTGCTCGTGCGCGGCCGCGGCGCGTAGGTGTGCGGCACCGGCCTGAAGGTGTCCTTCCGCCGCCGACCGGTGAGCGCGAATGGCCCGTTGCAGTGAATCTTCGGCGCGCAGCCGCGCGCGCTCGGCGCTCTCGGCGTTGGACGGCAGACCAGATTCCAGTTCGGATCTACGCAGCTGCAGCTCGCCTGCGCGCAACCGCGCGGCCTCGGCGCGGGCAGCGGGGTCCCGACCCGACGCGCCTTGCTGATCAGCGGCCATCAGCTGCGACGTTCCGACTCGACAAGCCGGCGGGCTACTACGGCCACCGGCGTGTTCGAGTTCTGGGAGAGCCGCTTGAGTAATTCGAAGGCCCGCCCGGCGTCGATCTTGAACCGCTCCATGAGCATGCCCTTAGCTTGGCCGATGATGTCGCGGGACGCCAGGGCACTGCGGAACTGCTCTTCGCGGCGAACCAGCTTCCACGCCAAAGCCGTGTGGGTCGCGAAGATCAAACCCACCTCGGCGGCGTCGTCGTCGAATGCGCGGGATTTTTCAGCGTAGAAATTCAACGCTCCCATGCTGTGGCGATCGGCGAACAATCGGAACGACATAATTGACCGGATCGGCGTCTCTTCGGCTACCGCGAAGCAGAATGCCGGCCACCGCTGTTCGAGCGCCACGTCATCGATCCGGATCATTCGCTGTTCCCAGGCAGCCGACAGACACGGCCCTTCGCGGTGCCGCTGCTGGATTTTGTCGAGCAGCTCCGGGTATCGGCCGATCGCCGCGACCGTTTGTATTGTGCCGGCGCGGTCTGCAACTGTGATGCCGGCGTCGTGGGCGCCCGGCACTGATTTGACCGCGCTTTGGGTCAGCTGACCCACCATGGCCTCGCCATCGATGATCTGCCGCTGCAGGAGCTGCACCGACCCAGCGATTTCGCGAAAGAGATTGCTCTTGTGTGCCGCCTCCATGCCGCTACTCCGATCGCTTGTTTGGATCGTGACGTTGCCATTTCCGCGCCCCGGCAAACCCGGCAACAGTCAACGATCGGCACTAACCACAACGGTATCCCCCTCCCCGCCGGCCCGGTAACCATCGGCGCTGCTAACACCCCCTAGTATCTGGCCAATACATGTCTTGACCGGTGGAGGAGATGGCGTGCGGTTCAGCTATGCGGAGGCGATGACCGACCCGACGTTCTACATCCCGCTGGCAAAGGCCGCCGAAGCGGCCGGCTACGCGAGCATGACGATCGCGGACAGCGTCGCCTACCCATTCGAGTCGGACTCGAAATACCCCTACACACCCGACGGCAACCGCGAGTTTCTGGACGGCAAGGCATTCATCGAGACATTCGTGCTGACCGCCGCCCTGGGCGCGGTGACGTCGACGCTGCGGTTCAACTTCTTCGTCCTCAAGCTTCCGATCCGCCCGCCGGCCCTGGTCGCCAAGCAGGCCGGGTCGCTGGCGGCACTCATCGGCAATCGGGTGGGCCTTGGCGTGGGCACCAGCCCGTGGCCTGAGGACTATGAGCTGATGGGTGTCCCGTTCGCCAAGCGCGGCAAGCGGATTGACGAGTGCATCGAGATCATCCGCGGCCTGACCACCGGCGAGTACTTCGAATTCCATGGTGAGTTCTACGACATACCCAAAACGAAGATGACTCCCGCTCCCACCCAACCCATTCCGATCCTGATCGGTGGCCACGCCGACGCCGCGTTACGGCGCGCGGCTCGCGCCGACGGCTGGATGCACGGTGGCGGCGACCCCGAAGAACTCGACCGACTCATCGTGCGGCTCAAGCAACTTCGCGAGGAAGAGGGCAAAACCGGGCCGTTCGAAATTCACGTGATCTCGGTGGACGGCTTCACCCTCGACGGCATCAAGCGTCTGGAAGACAAGGGTGTGACGGATGTGATCGTGGGCTTCCGCATCCCTTACATCATGGGACCCGACACCGAACCGCTCGAAACCAAGATTCGCAATCTGGAGAGGTTCGCCGAAAAAGTGATCACCAAATCCTAACTGCTACAGCGGATCCCACACCGCCGCGCGCTTCTCTTGATGCGCCTTGGCGGCTTCGAGCGGGTTGTTGGTGAAGCCACTCAGAATCTGGGTGCGGTTCTCGATCTCGATGGCGTGCCGCAGGCTTGGCGCGTCCAGCGCGGTGTTGAGACCGATCTTGGTCTGCCACACGCCATAAGCGTTGTTCTCGACGATCGAGCGCGCCATTGTTGACGCTGCGGCCATCAACTCGTCCGGTGCCACCACGTCGTGCACCAGCCTGATCCGGTAGGCCTCGTCCGCGTCGATGATGCGGCCGGTCAGCATCAGCTCTCGCGCCACTCCCGCTCCGACGATCTTCGGCAGCAGGTAGCTGGTTCCCATGTCCATCGAGGAGAATCCCGCCTTGATGAACACCGAACCGAACCGGGCTTGCTGCGACGCGATCCGGATGTCGCAGTGCAGCGCGAAGGCCAGCCCGCCGCCGACCGCGGCACCGTTGACCGCGGCGATCACCGGTATCGGCAACTCGTAAAGCCGGATGTACAGGTCGGCCAGCCGAACCTGGGCGTCGTAGCTGACCTTGAATGACGGGGTGTGCGGCGCGGGTTTCGTCCAGGCTTCCCCGATACCGCTCAAGTCCGCGCCCGCGCAGAATCCGCGGCCCGCGCCGGTCAGGATCGCCGCCCGGAACTCGCCGCTGCTGAGCGCACCCAGCACGTCGTCCATCGCGTTGATCAGGGAGCCGTCGATGGCGTTCAGCCGATCGGGGCGATTCAACGTGACGACGGCGACGTTGTCGTCGAGCGTCTCTAATTCGACAGCACTCATAGGGCAACCCTAAGGGAACGGCAGCTAGCCGTGTTTGGCGAGCCAATCGGCCTGCATCGCCAACAATCCCATCGCGGGCAGTTGCGGTGTGTTCGAATCGAGTTCGCGGTAGCGCCGATAGACATTGATGACGACGCGTTCGGCGTCCAGCCAGTTCCCATATTCGGCCAGATCAATGGTGTCAGCCGCTTCGACGAACGACAGGCCCTTGCGAAAGGCGGCTTCGGCTTGCTCGGCGATGTGCGCCAGATACCCCCGCACCGCCCGGATTCCGTCCGCGTCGGTGACCGGCCCATGGCCCGGGATCACCGTCGGCGCATCCAAGGCAATCATGGCGTCGCACGCGGCTACCCAGTTGGCGATCGGTCCGGCCCATACGATCGGGGTGCAGCCGATGAACAGCAGATCCCCGGCGAACAGCACCCCGGCGGCCGGTACATGAACGACCGAGTCGGCAGCGGTGTGAGCCGGGCCGAGATTCAGCAGTTGCACCTCTCGACCGCCGACCTCGATGGTGAGCCGGTCTTCAAAGGTCTGATCGGCGTTGCGCACGGTGATGCCACCGAAATCAAAGGGCCCGAACCGTTCTCGTAGATACGGTGTCGCCACCGGACCGAGATCGGCGGTTTGGGCCATCACCAGCATCTCGGGAGCCATGCCGTGGGCGATCTCCTCGGCGGTGCCGGTTGCGGCGATCACCCGCACCGAACTGTCCAGCAGCTGGTTGCCGTGGGTGTGGTCGCCGTTGGAGTGGGTGATCAGCGCATCGGTGATCGGCGCGCGGTCGGTGATGGGCGCGAACGCGTCCAACATTTCGCGGGTCAACGCCAAGTCGAACAGGGTGTCGACCAACAGCGACGCCCCCTCGCCGGCGACCAGACCCGCGTTGCTCCAGCCGAATCCGCCGTCCGGCAGCGTCCAGGCCCAAACCCGTTCGCCGACCTCGTGCAGCCCCCGGGTGAACGGGACCTTCGCCGGCGCCGGATTGACCCGTTTTTTCACCGACGCCGCATCCGAATTGGCCCGGGCCGGTAGTGGTTGCGGCGCAGCAGTTTTCCGGACAGTTTGGCGCGTCTCACCAAGGCCCTGGACTTTGAGGGTCACGACGTCGCCGTCGTGAAGCCAGCCACGGAAGGACTCCGGTGCAGTCGGGTCGAGGTGTTCGACCAGTGTGCAGGTCGGCACGGTGCCCGAACCGAAGACATCGCCGGGCGTTAGCCTGACGCCACGTGAGGCGTAGGAGATGACTTCTGCGAAGCTCCAATCCATCTGTGCGGTGGAGCCGGATCCGATCACCTCGTCGTTGACCAACGCAGTGACGTCCAGGTTCAGCCTGCCGTCGCGACGGTACGGCTGGAGTTCGTCCGGCGTGACCAGGTACGGGCCCAGCGTGACGCCACTGTCCTTGCCCTTGGCCTGGCCGATCGCCAACTGGCCTTCCAGTTGTTGCAAATCACGCGCGGACCAGTCGTTGAAGATCATGTAGCCGATGATCGCCTGTTCGGCGTCATCGACCGACAAGTCTTGGCCCGCTGTTCCGATCACCGCGGCGATCTCTAATTCGAAGTCCTGCCAGACGCTTCCGGGCGCCATTGGGGCATCGTCGTAGGGACCGAGAACGGTTGACGGGCAGGCGAAGTAAAACGCGGGAATCCGGTACCAGGTGTCCTTGAGCGCGCGTCCGCCACCCATCGCCGCCTGGCAGTTGCGCATGTGGTCGAGGAAGCACAGCGAATCGCGGATGGACGGCGGTCGCGGAATCGGCGCCATCAGCGTTACCCGGTCCAGCGGCACGATGGACGCCGACCGCAAGGCGTCCTCCCCCGCTTCCTTCAGGCGAGCGGCGCCGTGCCCGATCAGTTCGAGCAAGCTCACATCCGGTGCCAGCGCGTGGATCGCATCGCCGGAAAGCACTCCGGTCCGCTGCCCGTCGCCGTCTTGGAAAGTGACCCATCGCATCGTGATTCAGTCCTCTCGAACTACCTGACCGGGTTCTTTGTCGGGCCGCAAGCCACGCCAACTGGGTTGACGCAGGCGGTTATCCGACGTCCATTCGCTGTATCGGACTTCGCCGACCAGGGTCGGCTCAACGAATGTCACACCCTTGGCATCCCGAGTAGGCAGCTTGGTGGAGAAAGGAGATTGGTCGGTGTGCAGCGGCGCCAGCGTCCTTTTCAGATTGGCCAGATCGCGCTCGGTGAAGCCGGTGCCGACCCGGCCGGCGAAATGCAGTCCCTCGGCGGTAGGGATGCCCATCAACAGCGAACCGATCCCGCTGGTGCGCCCGCCCTCGCCGGCGCGCCAGCCGCCGATGACCACTTCTTGGGTGTTCCAGTATTTGTCCTTGACCCAGGACGCCGACCGCCGACCCGGCTGATACGTCGAGTCGCGCTTCTTGGCGATCACACCCTCCCACCGGCGCTTGCGCGAGTAGTCCAGCGCCTCCGCACCGTCACCGGGCAGCAGGTCGGGAACGTTCAGACCGCCACCGGAAGCCAGTGTTTCCAACAGCTTTCGCCGGTCGTCGTAGCGGGCGCGCAGCAGCGACCGCCCATCCAGGTAGAGCAGGTCGAACGCCCAGAATTCGATACGGGTGGCACGCGCCCTGTTCTGCATCTCGGAGAAGCTCGGCACGCCGGACGCATCAAGCGCGACGACCTCCCCGTCGAGCACGGCGTGGTGGCCGGCGAGTTCGGCTGCGACGGAGGATAACTGGCGGAACTCCTTGGTGATGTCACGCCCACTGCGCGATCGCAACCGCAGCTCGCCATGGTTGGCCTCCACCAGCAGCCGGTAGCCGTCCCACTTCGCTTCGAACGCCCACTGCGATGCTTTCAGCTTCGCCACCGAACCGTGGGTAGCCAGCATCGGAGCGAGTTCGCCGAAGTCGAAGACATGCTGGTCCTTCATTCGGTGCGCCAGCCACTGGTCGCCGTTGGTCTGAATCAGCGCGTAGCGTCCCGAGATCCGGTTACCGTGCAACGTGACGATGACCTCCCCTTTCTCACCGTCATCGCGAAACTTCTCGGTGTCGTAAGTGCCGGAGTCCCAGACGATCACCTTGCCCGCGCCGTACTCCCCCCTCGGAATCGTGCCCTCGAATCCGCCGTATTCCAACGGATGGTCTTCGGTGTGCACCGCCAGGTGATTGACCGCGGTGGTCTCCGGCAGATTCTTCGGCACGGCCCAGGACACCAGCACGCCGTCGCGCTCCAGGCGGAAGTCGTAATGCAACCGGCGGGCGTGATGCTCCTGAATGACGAAGCTGTTACCTTGCCCGACAACTGGTTTGGTGCCGGGCACTGGCTCCGGCGTTTTCGCGGAGTCGCGCATGCTGCGGTATTTGGTCAACCGATCCGGGGTGCTCACGTCGGCGTCCAGCGCGGCCAGCAGATCTCCGTCGCGCTCGACCCGCTTGAGCACCTCGTCGTAGCGCAACTGACGCAGCTTCTTGTCGTCCAGTTCCTCCCAACTGCGCGGTGCGGCGACGGTCGGATGATCGCGGCCACGCAGTGAGTACGGCGCGATAGTGGTTTTCGAGCCGTTGTTCTGACTCCAGTCCACGAACACCTTGCCCGCCCGTACGCTCTTGGTCATGGTCGAGGTGACGAGCTTGGGCATCGACTTTTCCAGTTGCTGTGCAACACGTTTGGCCAGCACCACCGCACCACGGCTGCTTATCGGTTTGTCCAGTGGGCTGTAGAGGTGCAGGCCCTTGCTGCCGCTGGTGAGCGGAAAAGTCCTCAGCCCGATGTCGGCGATAAGATCCCGGACGGCGCGGGCCACCTCGGCGAGCTGCGGCATCGTCACGCCCTCGCCCGGGTCGAGGTCGAACACCAGCCGGGTGGCCGGGCCAGGCTTGACTTCTTCGCCTTTGCGTGTCCACTCGGCGGCGAACCGCCATTGCGGCACATGCACTTCCAGCGCGGCTTGCTGGGCAATCCAGGCCAAACCATCGGCGCTGTCGATGATCGGATAGGTCGTGGTGCCGGATCGATGTGCAATGCTGGCGCGCGGCAGCCACTCCGGCGCCGAAGAGGCCAGCTGCTTTTCGAAGAACGAGGACTGCTCGACGCCGTTGGGCCAGCGTTTGCGGGTGGCCGCGCGTCCGGCGATGTGTGGCACCATCACCTCGGCGACGCCGGTGTAGTAGTTGAAGACGTCGGCTTTAGTGGTTTGTGTGGCGGCATATAACACCTTGTCGGCGTTAGTCAACTCCACCTGCGGCGCCATGGTGTCAACTTACGCCGCCGATAACCTCGTCTCACCACCGCTTATCGGCGCCATCCGCCCCCGCCGGGCAGCAGCGCACCGTGACATAACCCACTTACAGGTTTAGCCCGGCGGTCACTACGGGCACGGACACGCATGCGAAAAGTAATTCCATGGCGGCCAAGCGCCGGAGTTCCGCTCAGTAATCAAACCCTTCGACTGCACTCACAACGTATTGACGTGCCAACTTACGATCGGTCTACCCTGCAACGCGGTGTCGTACACATCGGTGCGGGAAATTTCCACCGCGCACATCAGGCTGTCTACTTCGACGACCTGGCCTGCTCGGGCATTTCCACCCACTGGGGAGTCACCGGCGTCAGCCTGCGCTCCCGCGACATCAAAGACGTGCTGTCCGCCCAGGACGGGCTGTACACCGTCGTGGAACGGGGCCATGAAGGCCAGACGGCGCGGGTGGTCGGCTCGATCGGCTCTGTCCACTACGCACCGAACGACGGCGCGGCGGTCCGTGCCGCGCTGGCAGATCCCCGCACCCGCATCGTCAGCCTGACCATCACCGGCAACGGCTACTTCCTCGATCCGGTCACCCGTGAGTTCGACGCCGGCCACCCCGATGTGCGGGCCGACCTCATCGAATCGAACAGCTACGTCACCGCCTGGGCATACCTGACCGAGGCGCTGGATCAGCGTCGCCGCGCCGGCACCGCGCCGTTCACGGTGTTGTGCTGCGACAACATTCCCGACAACACCCAGGCGGCGCGGACCGCGCTGGTGTCGTTCGCGGCATTGAAGGATCCCGGGCTGGCCCGGTGGATCGACACTTATGTCGCGTTCCCGTCGACGATGGTCGATCGGATCACCCCACAGACCTCGAACACCGAGCGCCAATTCGTCCAACAGACCTTCGGCATCGCCGACAAGTGGCCGGTGCTCACCGAACCGTATTGCCAATGGGTCATCGAGGACAGCTTCAGCGACGGACGTCCGCCGCTCGATGAGGTCGGCGCAGAGTTCGTTGCCGACGTCACCGACCACAAGTTGGTAAAGACCCGGCTGCTCAACGGGACTCACATCGCGATGTCATGTTTGGCCACGCTGGCCGGCTACCAGCGCACCGACGAGGCGATGGACAACGAGACCGTCTTCGATTACGTCGAACGGCTCATGCGCGACGAGATTCAGCCGCTGCTGCCGGCGGTGCCCCGAATGAACACCCCCGACTACCGGGACACGCTGCTGTCTCGGCTGAGCAATCCCCAGATGAGCGACCAGTTGTCACGGCTCGCGCGCCGGGGCTCGGAGAAGATCGCGTCGTTCCTGCTGCCGTCCTTGCATGAGGCGATCGAGCAGGACCGGCCGCACAGCCTGCTGATGCTCGCCCTCGCCGGGTGGGCCCGGTACCTGCGCGGCTATGACCTCGAGGGTCGCAAGATCCGCATCGACGACCCGGAGAAGGAGTTGCTGACCAAGTTGGCAACCACGCCGGGCAACAACCATGAGGCGCTGCTGCAGCACAAGATTTTCGCGGAGCTTTGGTCGATTCCCGGATTTGCGGAGCGCCTCGGCGAGATGATTACCGACATCGACGAGCAGGGTGTGATCCCCACGATGCGCCAAGCGCTGCGGGACAACGTGCGGGAGCTGGTGCTGCAATGAACCACCCCCTGCAGTTTGTCCGCCCATTCGATCCCGGGACGATCACCGCGTTGCTCCTGGACGCCGACGACAACCTGTTCCCGTCCGAGGCACCGGCATTCGACGCGTCGGCCGAGGTGACCAGCCGCTTCCTGGCCAGGTTCGGCGTCTCGGCGCCGCTCAGCGGCGATGAGCTGCGGAAGAAAGCCACTGGCAAGAACTTTCGCAGCACTGCCACAGATCTGGCCGTGCTGAGCGGAGTTCCCTTCGAGAAAGCCCTGGCCGAGGGGCGTCCCGACGCGAAGGTGGCTTCCGACAGCGACGTGGCAAGCGGTGCTGCGTTGAGCGGCGATGAGCTCGAAGAGTGGGTGCGCCAAGAGCGCGAGCGGGTCACCGCCCACCTGGCCGTCACGCTGAGGCCGGACCCGGAGGTGATTGCGCCGCTGCAAGATCTCGCGGGGCGGTATGCGATGGCCGCGGTGAGCTCGAGTGCCAGTGCACGCCTGAAGGCCTGCTTCACCGCCACCGGACTCGATCCGTTCATCCCGGTGACGCTGCGCTTCAGCGCTGAGGACTCGCTGCCCGTGCCGACGAGCAAGCCGGACCCGGCGGTGTACCTGCATGCCGGCCAAGTGATGGGGGTCCAGGGATCGCACGGGTTGGCCGTCGAAGACTCGGTGCCCGGTGTCTCCTCGGCGGTCGCAGCCGGTTACGTCGCCGTCGGTAACGTGATGTTTGTGCCTGCCGACGAACGGCAAAGCCGTAGTGAGGAATTGATCGATGCCGGCGCGGTCGCCGTCACCGACTCGTGGCGCGCTCTCGCCGATGCCCTCATGCTGTCGTCCGTGACAGGTGGAAGTTCGGCGCTTACCTAGGCATCGGCACTCGCTCGACGATTCGGGTTCCGACCCGGAAGGAGCTGCGCAATCGTGCCTGACGCAATGAACCTGAACAATGCGACGCTGGCAGACCTGCCGATCGCCGCGCCTACCTACGACCGCGGCAGTGTCAGCGTCGGCATCGCGCATATCGGGGCCGGCCATTTTCACCGGGCGCACCAAGCCACGTACATCGACCGGCTGTTAGAGCAGGGTTTGGCGCATGAATGGGGCATCTGCGGCGTAGGGGTGATGCCCGCCGACTGGACCATGCGCGACGTCTTGCGCGATCAGGACGGGCTTTACACGCTGATTCTGGAGAACCCCGACGGCCGCCGGGATGCGCGCGTCATCGGCTCGATCATCGACTACCGCTACGCCCCCGACGATCCGGAGTCTGCGCTGGAGATGCTTTCGGCGGCGTCCACTCGGATCATTTCGCTGACCATCACCGAGGGCGGTTACCGCGATCCCGATGGGCCCGCGTTCGCGTTGATCACGCAGGCGCTGGCCCGTCGCCGCGATCGGGGTGTCCCGGCCCCGACAATCGTGTCCTGCGACAACATCGAGAACAACGGTGAGGTCGCGGGGCGGGCAGTCCTCGCGAATGCCGAGCGCTTCGATCCCGCGCTGGCCGAATGGGTGGCCGAACACACTCGCTTCCCGAGTTCGATGGTCGACCGCATCACCCCGGCCACGACGCTGGAGATGGCCGCCGAAGTACGGCGCGACTTCGGCGTCGACGACCGGTGGCCGGTGGTGGCCGAGCCGTTCAGCGCCTGGGTCCTCGAAGACCACTTTTCCGACGGCAGGCCGCCGTTGGAGGCGGCCGGTGTGCTGCTGGTCGACGATGTCCGCCCCTACGAGCTGATGAAGCTGCGACTGCTCAATGCGGGGCATCAGTGCCTGTGCTACTTCGCCCATCTGTGCGGCTTCGAGTTCGTCCACGATGCGGCGCAAGATCCGCTGTTCGCCGAGTTCCTGCTGTCCTATTTCGACTCCGAGGCCATCCCCACGCTGCCACCGGTGCCCGGGATCGACCTGCACGAGTACGGCCGCACACTGGTCGAGCGGTTCGCCAATCCGGCTGTGCGCGACACCGTTGCGCGACTGTGCGCCTACTCGTCGGATCGCATCCCGAAATGGCTGTTTCCGGTCATCTGCGACAATCTAGACAGTGATGGACCAGTCCAGCTGGCCGCAGCGGCGGTGGCCGCCTGGGCCCGCTACGCCGAGGGCGTCGACGAGTGGGGCGAGCCCTTCGAGGTGCTCGACCAGCTGGCGGACTCACTGATTCCGATCGCGCGCTCGCAATACGAGAATCCCACCGCGTTCATCGAAATCACCGCGGTATTCGGGGACCTGTCCCATCAGCCACGGTTTGTCGAGGCATATCGCTGGGCGCTGGATTCGCTGCACCGCAAGGGGGCTCGCGCGACATTGGAGGCGTTGGTGCAATGAGCCGCGGGCTGGTGATCGGCGAATCACTCATCGACATCGTCCAGGACGGCCAACACGTCACCTGCGAGCACGTCGGCGGGAGCCCACTCAATGTCGCAGTCGGGCTGGCCCGGCTCGGCCGCGATGTCGATTTTCTCACCCACATCGGTAATGACCCGCACGGCCGCCGCATCACTGAGTACGTCAATGCTTCGGGGGCGCAAATTGTTTCGGGAAGTCAGAGCGCCGAGCAGACACCGACCGCGCGGCTGAACGTTGACGAAAACGGTTCAGCAAAATACGAATTCGATCTGGACTGGCGGCTGTCCGGTACCCCGGCGGTAGCGCCGCCACTTGTGGTGCACACCGGATCCATCGCCGCAGTCCAGGACCCGGGCTGTCTGGCCGTCGCGGCCCTCGTCGACGCCTACCGGGTGTCGGCCACCATCAGCTTTGATCCCAATGTGCGGCCGTCGCTGATCGCCGATCGGGAACTGGCCCGCACCCGCATCGAGCGTCTCGTCGAGCGCAGTGACATCGTGAAGGTCAGCGAGGAAGACCTGCATTGGATCGACCCGGATCGTCGGCCCGAAGAGATCGCGCAGACCTGGCAGTCACTGGGGCCCGCGATCGTGGCGGTGACGATGGCTGATCAGGGCGCCGAGGCCGTGTGCACGGCCGGGGCGGTGCGGGTGCCGGCGCGATCGGCGCGGATCGTCGACACCGTCGGCGCCGGCGACGCGTTCATGGTCGGCCTGCTCGACGCGCTGTGGGGGCAAAATCTGTTGGGCGCGCAACAACGCGCCGTGCTCGCCGGGATCGATCTCGAGGCGCTGACAGCCGCACTCGAGGCCGGCAGTGCCGCGGCCGCGGTGACCGTCGGGCGAGCGGGCGCCGACCTGCCGGATCGGGACGCACTGATCGCCGCGGAGCAGCAGCGTTAGCCGCATAACCGGCTAGCAGTGTGGGCATACTTGCACCATGCGTTCCATCTGGAAGGGCTCGATCTCGTTCGGGCTGGTCAACGTGCCGGTCAAGGTGTACAGCGCGACCCAGGACCACGACATCAAGTTCCACCAGGTGCATGCCAAAGACAACGGCCGCATCCGGTACAAGCGCGTGTGCGAAGCGGACGGCGAGGTTGTCGAGTATCGCGATATCGCGCGGGCCTACGAATCCGACGACGGACAGATGGTGATCATCACCGACGACGACATCGCGACCCTGCCCGAGGAACGCAGCCGCGAAATCGAGGTGCTGGAATTCGTCCCTGCCAGCGAGCTCGACCCGATGATGTTCGACCGCAGCTACTTCCTGGAGCCGGACGGAAAATCGACGAAATCCTATGTGCTGCTCGCGAAGACGCTTGCAGAGACCGATCGGGTGGCGATCGTGCACTTCGCGTTGCGCAACAAGACCCGACTTGCGGCGTTGCGGGTCAAGGACTTCAGCAAGCGCGAAGTCATGGTGATCCACACGTTGCTGTGGCCCGACGAGATCCGCGACCCCGACTTCCCGGTGCTGGACAAGAAGGTCGAGGTCAAACCCGCAGAGCTCAAGATGGCCGGCCAAGTGGTCGAGTCGATGGCCGACGACTTCAATCCCGACCGCTACCACGACGACTATCAGGAACAGCTCCAAGAGTTGGTGCAAGCCAAACTCGAAGGTGGAGAAGCCTTTACCACCGAAGAGCAGCCGAAAGAGCTCGACGAGACCGAAGACGTCTCGGACCTGTTGGCCAGGTTGGAAGCCAGCGTCAAGGCGCGCTCCGGCGACGGCAAGGCGCCGGCGAAGAAGGCGGCCGCGAAAAAGGCTCCGGCGAAGAAGGCGGCCGCGAAAAAGGCTCCGGCCAAAAAGACTTCCGCCAAGAAGACTTCCGCCAAGAAGGCACCATCGAAGGCCGCCTCGAAGTCCTGATACGCCGGTAGCGTCAAACCCGCTCCGCAAACACGTGTCCGCGAGTATCGTCCGGGTCCAGTGCGGCCGGATCCGGGCCGCGTTCACAGAAGAGCTCGACATGGGTCGCATCCAGACAGCAGCAGCAGGACTCGCGATCGCGGCCTCCGCCGCGATATACGGCTTGATCGGTGCCGCTCCGCCTGCCCACGCTGATCCGCCGATCTGCGGCAGCCCGGACGTGCCCTGCGCCGGCCCGAGCCCGCTGACCCCGGAACAGCAGTGCGCGTTGACCGCGTATCGCATGATGATGCCCTGCAACTGGATGGGCCAACAGGTACCCCAGGGAACTCCAGGAAGCTGGGGCTAGAGCGGAACTTGTTGAACCGCATATTTTTTGGAGTGCACATTGGGACCGTCAACCAGCTACCGACTTCTTCAGATCGCGCTCGGTTTCTTCGGCGCGCTGATGCTCCTGCTCTACCCGCTGGCCGTGGTGTGGCCGTCGGGGTGGGCATGGCATCACGGTGCGCCCTACCAGTCCGACTACTTCATGATGATCGTCGGCCTGTACGCCACGCTGGGCGTGTTCGTCTGTAAGGCAGCGCGCCACCCGGAAGCCAACATCAGCTTGATCTGGTTCACTGTGTGGTCTTGCGTCGTGCACGCCGCGATCATGGCGGTGCAATCCTTCGGAGGCCAACACCACCACATGGGACATCTGTGGGGCGACGTCCCGGCGCTGCTGCTGGCCGCCGTCGTGCTGTCGGTCCTCGTCCGGTCATCCGGCATCACACGACCCGGGAGCAACCCGCAGCCTCAGTGAGAGCGTTGATCTTCCGTTGCCCGGTGCGCCGGCCAACCCGAAAAAACTAGAACGTGTTTCAGAAATAGGGTTCCCCGGCCGTCCGCGCCTTGTTACGGTGGCGGCCGTGATTCTGGATAAATTCCGACTCGACGACCAAGTCGCCGTCGTCACCGGTGGCGGCCGTGGTCTTGGCGCAGCCATCGCGCTGGCGTTCGCCGACGTCGGCGCCGACGTCGTCATCGCCTCCCGCACCCAATCCGAACTAGAGGCCGTCGCTGAAAAGGTCCGTGCCACCGGCCGGCGTGCCCACATCGTCACCGCGGACCTGGCCCAGCCCGAGGTCACCGCGGAGCTGGCCGGCCAGGCCGTCGAGGCGTTCGGACGGCTGGACATTGTCGTCAACAACGTCGGCGGCACCATGCCCAACGGGCTGCTGAGCACCTCGACGAAAGATCTCAAGAGCGCGTTCACCTTCAACGTCGCCACCGCCCACGCATTGACCACCGCCGCGGTGCCGCTGATGCTCGAGCACTCCGGCGGCGGCAGCATCATCAACATCACTTCGACGATGGGACGAGTGGCCGGCCGCGGTTTCGCCGCCTACGGCACCGCCAAAGCCGCACTCGCCCACTACACCCGGCTGGCCGCGCTGGACCTGTGCCCGCGGATCCGGGTGAACGCCATCGCGCCGGGATCGATCGCCACGTCCGCATTGGACATCGTCGCCTCCAACGACGAGCTACGCGAGCCGATGGAGAAGGCGACACCACTGCGACGCCTCGGCGATCCCGACGAGATCGCCGCCGCCGCAGTATATTTGGCGTCGCCCGCAGGCGCCTACCTGACCGGTAAGGTGATCGAGGTCGACGGCGGCATCACCTTTCCCAACCTCGACCTACCGATTCCGGACCTGTGACGATGGCTATTCGCGTCGCCCAGATCGGCACCGGCAACGTCGGCGTCCACGCGCTGCGGGCGCTGATCACCAATCCGGACTACGAGCTCACCGGGGTGTGGGTGTCATCGGACTCCAAAGCCGACAAAGACGCCGGAGGGCTTGCCGGACTTGATATCTCGACGGGCGTCACCGCGTCCACCGATCTGGATGCGGTGCTGGCCACCGACCCTCAGTGCGCTGTCTACGCCGCGATGGCCGACAACCGGCTGCCCGACGCACTCGACGATTACCGGCGCATCCTGGCCGCCGGCGTCAACGTCGTCGGCAGCAGCGCGGTGTTCCTGCAATACCCCTGGCAGGTGCTGCCGGACAACATGCTGAAGCCGATCGAAGATGCTGCGCAGGAAGGTAATTCGAGCCTGTTCGTCAACGGCATCGATCCCGGATTCGCCAACGACCTGCTTCCGCTGGCGCTGGCCGGGACGTGCCAGAGCATCCAGCAGATCCGCTGCATGGAGATCGTCGACTACGCCACTTATGACAGCGCGACTGTCATGTTCGACGTGATGGGATTCGGCAAGCCGCTCGACGAGATCCCGATGCTGCTGCAGCCGGGCGTGCTGAGTCTGGCGTGGGGATCGGTGGTGCGCCAACTCGCCGCGGGGCTGGGCATCGACCTCGATCAGGTCACCGAACGACACGAGCGCATCCCGGCGTCCGAGGATTTCGACATCGCAGCGGGGCACATCCCCAAGGGCAGCGCCGCGGCGCTGCGGTTCGAGGTGCTCGGATTGGTCGACGGCGAGCCGGCGGTGGTCCTCGAACACGTAACCCGGTTGCGCGAGGAACTGTGCGCGGACTGGCCGCAGCCGGCCCAGCCCGGCGGTTCCTATCGGATCGAGATCACCGGCGAACCCTCCTACGGCATCGACGTCTGCCTGAGCAGCCCCAACGGCGACCACAATCACGCCGGTCTGGTGGCGACGGCGATGCGTATCGTCAATGCCATCCCCGCCGTGGTTGCGGCTCCCGCCGGGATCCGGACCACGCTGGACCTGCCGCTGATCACCGGTCGCGGGCTGTACTCGGCGGGCTAAAGGTTTCGGCTAACCTAACTTTCTTATTCGTAGACGGAAAGTGAGTTAGGTGCCCCAGGACACCCGCCCGCAACTCAAAACCGGGTGGTATTTGCTCGGCCCCGCATTCGTCGCCGCGATCGCCTATGTCGACCCGGGCAACGTGGCAGCGAACATCAGCGCCGGTGCGCAGTTCGGCTTCGCGCTGCTGTGGGTCATCGTCATCGCGAACGTGATGGCCGGTCTCGTCCAATACCTGTCGGCAAAGCTCGGACTGGTGACCGGGCGCTCGCTGCCCGAGGCGATCGGCGGGCAGCTGGGCCGCCCGGCCAGGCTGGCCTTCTGGGTGCAGGCCGAGATCGTCGCGATGGCAACTGACGTTGCCGAGGTGATCGGCGGGGCGATTGCGCTACACATCCTGTTCGGCCTGCCGCTGCTACTCGGCGGCGTGATCACCGGCGTGGTCTCGCTGCTGCTGCTGCGGATTCAAGACCAACGCGGACAGCAACTTTTCGAACGTGTCATCACCGGACTGTTGCTGGTCATCGCCGTCGGCTTCACCGCCAGTTTCTTCGTGGCGACCCCGCCACCCGAGGCCGTGGTCGGAGGCCTGGTGCCGCGATTCCTCGGAAAGGAAAGCGTGCTGTTGGCCGCGGCCATCCTCGGCGCGACAGTGATGCCCCATGCGGTGTATCTGCACTCCGGGCTGGCGCGCGACCGGCATGGCCATCCTGACCCCGGCCCGCAGCGGCGCCGACTGCTGCGGATCACCCGGTTGGACGTTGGGCTGGCGATGGTCGTCGCCGGGGGGGTGAACGCCGCCATGCTTTTGGTTGCCGCGCTGAACATGCAGGGCCGAGGCGGCGTCAGTTCCATCGAGGTGGCCTACGCCGCGGTGCACGACACCGTGAGTCCATTGATCGCCGTGTTCTTCGCGGTCGGATTGCTGGCGTCAGGGCTGGCCTCCGCATCGGTGGGCGCCTACGCCGGCGCGATGATCATGCAGGGATTGCTGCACCGATCGATTCCGATGGTGCTGCGCCGATTGGCGACGCTGACGCCCGCACTGTTGATCCTTGCGCTGGGATTCAATCCCACCCGCACGTTAGTGCTGTCGCAGGTCGTCCTGTCCTTCGGCATTCCGTTTGCGCTGCTTCCGCTGGTTCGACTGACCGGCGATAGGGCGCTGATGGGAGCCGACGTCAATCACCGCGTCACGACCGCCATCGGCTGGGTGATCGGCGTGATGATCAGTCTGCTCAACGTGGCGCTGATTTATCTGACCGTGACGAGGAACGGCTCGGTGTAGCAGGGGGCGGCGCAAATATTTCGCTCGACTAACATCATTTTCGTGACGCTGCTCCGCCGTCATTCCTACTTCGCGTACGGGTCGAACCTGTGCGTGCGGCAAATGGCGCAGCGTTGTCCCGAGGCAGCCAATCCACGCCGCGCCGTGCTCGCCGACCACGATTGGCTGATCAATCAGCGCGGGGTGGCGACCGTCGAGCCCTTCGACGGGACGCAGGTGCACGGCGTCGTCTGGGAGCTGTCCGATCACGATCTGGCCACCCTGGACAGCGCTGAAGGTGTGCCGGCGCGCTACCGACGCGACCAGCTGACCGTGCAGACCGAAGACGGGCCATCGGATGCATGGGTCTACATCGACCACCGAGTGAATCCGGGTCCGCCACGGCCCGGTTACCTGGAACGCATCATCGACGGGGCGCTGCACCACGGCTTGCCGCAGCGCTGGATCGATTTCCTGCGCCGATGGGATCCCGCCCGCTGGCCGCGCCCGCGATCGCGACCGACAACGCCTGCGCCACAATCGCTTTCCGAGCTGCTCGCCGAGAGCGGGGTGCTCGAGGCCAGCCGCTTACGGTCGCGATTCGGTTTCCTGGCGATCCATGGCGGCGGCCTGGAAGAGATGACCGACGTGATCGCCGAACGCGCCGCCGATGTGGCCGGCGCATCGGTGTACGTGATCCGGCATCCCGACCGCTATCCGCACCACCTGTCGTCGGCACAGTTTCATCGGGACGAATCAGCCCGCCTCGCCGAGTTCCTCGACCACGTCGACGTCGCGGTGTCGCTGCACGGCTACGGGCGGATCGGTCGTGCCACGCAGTTGTTGGCCGGCGGTGGCAACCGCGCGCTGGCCACCCACGTCGCCGACCATCTCGAGCTTCCCGGCTATCGCGTCGTCACCGACCTCGACGAGATTCCCCTCGAACTACGCGGGTTGCATCCGCAGAACCCGGTCAACCAGACGCGGTATGGCGGAACACAAGTGGAATTGCCGACCCGGGTCAGGGGCATCAGCCCGCGCAGTGCGCTGCCCGGTGCCGACGGCTTGTCACCGGTCACCGCCGCGCTCGTGCAGGGACTGGCAGCCGCCGCCCGCTCGTGGGATCTACCGTCTACATAACTACACAATCGGAGGTGGCCGATGGCCGAACGGACCTTTCGCTTTTCGGTGGGCATTCATTCAGCGAAGTCGCGAACTGCATTGCAGGACAAGGCAAAGCGCTATGAGGATATTGGATTCGATGGCTTGCATCTGCCCGACCACCTCGGCGCCCCAGCACCGTTTCCGGTACTGACCGCGATCGCGTCCGCGACCTCGACGGTGCGGCTGGGTACCTACGTGCTCAATGCCGGCTTCTACAAACCTGCCTTGCTGGCTCGTGATGCCGGCGAACTCGATCGGCTCAGCGACGGGCGTCTGGACCTCGGCCTCGGCGCCGGGTACGTGCGCGAGGAATTCGAGGCTGCTGAGTTGCCATACCCGAGCGCACGCCAGCGCGTCGACTATCTCGAGCACGTCACCACCTACTTGAAGAAGCACCTGCCCACGATGCCAATCCTGATCGCCGGCAACGGAAATCGGTTGCTGACCATCGCCGCCCAGCACGCTGACATCATCGGACTGACCGGTGCCCGCGTGGCCGACGTGGCCGATCCCCTCGCCGAGCGCATCGAATTCGTCCGCAACGCCGCCGGCGACCGGTTCGCCGATCTCGAGTTGAACCTGGCGATCACCGCCGTGCCGTCGGACAACTCCGGAAAGGCCGACCTGTCGCTCACCCGCAGATTCGTCGACCTGTCCGATGAAGAGTTGCTGGCGCTGCCCTCCGTGCTGAGCGGATCGCCGCACGATATCGCCGACACCCTGCGCGGCTACCGCGACGAATACGGGCTGACGTCGTTCACCTTCCAGGAAAACCACGTCGACACCATCGCGAAGGTGATTCCCGAATTTCGTTGACCACGCTCGGCGCTGCACAGCGGCCACATAGCCATTTTCCGTATGGTGGACTGATGCGCTACAACCCGCCGCCGAACTGGCCAAAGCCGCCTAAAGATTGGGCGCCGCACGCCGACTGGTCGCCGGATCCGTCCTGGCCGGCGCCCCCGCCTGGGTGGCAGCTATGGGTCGAGGACGGGTCCCCGGACGCAAAGTCGGCTAAGCCCGCGCTGGGACGGATCGGGCAGACCGGCGACGACAGCGAGTACTTCGGCGATGACCGCGCGTGGTCCGAGGACTCCGGACCGAGGCCCGCTCACGGCGAGTTGGATGCCAAGGCGTCAGCACTTCCTCCGCAGCCGACAGAAGTCGCGCCCGAAGACCTTGGCGCGCAACACCTCGGGCGGTACGCCACGATCAAGTGGGATGACGAGCACCAGTACGAGATCGGCACGATCGTCGCCGTCTCGGCCGATGCGGCAGCGGTGCACCTCAAACTCGACGGCGTTGACGCGCCGATCTCCTTCTCGCGGGAGACCCCGAGCGACGGTGCCGGCCGCCCACGTCTGTTCGTCTGGATTTAGCACCCGCACTCGCGTGAGGCCGACGAGCGGCCTAGGTTTAACGATGTCTTCAGCCCTCGTAGCTCAGGGGATAGAGCACGGCTCTCCTAAAGCCGGTGTCGCAGGTTCGAATCCTGCCGGGGGCACTCGTGTCATGTATTACCTCGGTTGATTCTTGACATTTTGTCCTCGGGTGATTCCCACCACTACAGATGTGGCCAGCGCACTCCAAGACGGACCGGTCCGAATCAGGCGACCGGTTCGATATTGCCAAATGGCGGGCTGCCGACCGGTCGGGGCGTCCGGTCCGCCGATCAGGTCCCGAAGTACTCGTGGATTTGGCGGATGGCCATAGATCCTTCGCCGACCGCGGATGCCACCCGCTTAACCGAGCCGCTGCGCACGTCTCCCGCCGCGAACACGCCGGGTCGGCTGGTCTCGAGCATCATCGGCTGACGTTGCGTTCGCCCCTGATTGCCGTCGGTGTCCGAGTAGAGCGCAGCCCGGCCGGTGGGCACAAAGCCGTGGTCGTCGAGCTCGATGGCGCCGGCGAGCCATGAGGTGTTGGGATCGGCGCCGATGAAGACGAACAGGGCGCGGGTCTGGATCGAGTGCTGCTCGCCTGTTCGTTTGTCCTCGGTCAACACCGCCGTGAGTGCACCGTTTCCGTGTACCTGCCGGATCTGGGTGCACGACCGGACAGTCACGCGGGGGTGCCGGATGATCTGGTCGACGAGATATCGGGACATGGTTTTGTTCAGGTCGTCGCCGCGGATCACCACGTACACCCGGGAAACCTGCGCGGCGAGGAAAACCGCCGCCTGGCCCGCGGAGTTACCACCCCCCACGATGACGACGGGCCCTGTGCCGCACATCAAGGCCTCTTGAAAGGTGGCGGCGTAGTACACGCCGTTGCCCTCGAACGATTCGATTCCTGGAACAGCGAGCCTTCGATACCTGGCTCCCATGGCCAGCACCACGGCCCTGGCCACCACCGACCCGCCGTCCGCGAGCGTTACCCGGTGCTGGCCGCCGCCGGATTCCAGCTGGGTGATCTCCGCGGACACGATGATCCGCGCTCCGAACTTGCCGGCCTGCAGAACTGCCCGTTCGGCAAGGTCGGCTCCGGAGATTCCGCCGGGGAATCCGAGGTAGTTCTCGATTCTCGATGACGTCCCGGCCTGCCCGCCGGTTGCGATCCGCTCCATGGCCGCGGTGGTCAGGCCGTCCGACGCGGCATACACCGCAGCGCCCAGCCCTGCCGGACCGGCGCCCACCACGACGACGTCGGATTCGTCGGGCACTGTATCGGGTACCGGCAGTCCCACCCGGCGGGCCAGCTCGGTGTTGGTCGGGTTGCGCAGCACCTCACCGCTCCAGATCACCACCGGGGCGTCTTGGGGCGATACTCCGAACCGCTGCAGCAGCCGTTCGGCGTGCTTGTCACGTTCCAGGTCAATCCATCTGTGTGGCAATCGGTTTCGCGCTGCGAATTCCCGCAGCCGGGCGGTGTCCGGCGAATAGCAGGAGCCGATGATCCGGAATCCAGATTCTTCCTGGATGAGCAGCGAGCGGCGTAACAGGTATGCGCGCAGGATGAGGTCACTGAGCACCGGATCGTGGGCGATCAGGGCCCGCACCCGCTCGGTCGGTACCACGAGTACTTCGCCGGGCTCCACCACTTCGGCGGTGCAGAACGCGGCTTGGCCTTCGAGGTCGCCCAGCTCCCCGAGG
>NZ_DASXEP010000123.1:0-44081 GCF_036490025.1 Mycobacterium sp.
TCGACATCACCGAACTGGTAGTTGATCGACATGAGTGTTCTCCTATGAGGTTTCGGTGATCGGCTAGCTGGACAGGATCTGCTGGGAGGCCTGCTCTTGGGACTCGTAGTTGTTCGCGTCGCGGATCAGCCCGTCGCGCACCCCGTGCAGCATGTTGACGATGTTGCGGAAGGCGGTGTTCATCTGGCCCATCGTGTCGTAGGAGGTGGCCTGGGCCATCCCGCTCCAGCTGGCCCCGGCGATGTTCTGACTGGAGGACCACATCTTGCGGGCCTCATCCTCGACCGTTTGGGCGTGCACGTCGAAACGGCCCGCCATCGACCGCATCTCATGCGGGTCAGTCATAAAACGTGTGGGCATGTCTTTCTCCTTGCTGTGAATTGATACTGGCCGGATCTGCTGACCTGGTTTAGGAAGGCGGCATCGCCCCCATCGTCATCAGACGAATACCTGCTTGGGCATGACCTTTGGCTTGACGCCGTAGCGCGGTCCGCCAAAGCCCATCCCCGACTTGCCGCCCGCGGAGGCCATTCCCGGCATGATGCCCGGCGCACCTCCCATGCCGGCGACACTTTGGTCGGCGGCCGCGGTCCAGCCGGTGCCCGCCAACGTGGCGTCGCTGACGGCGGCCGGGGCGGCCGCCGACCACGCGGCCGGCACCGACAGCCCGCCGACCTCGGCTGCTGAGCCCATGCCGGCCAGCGTTGCGCCACCGACGCCGGAGGCCGAGCCCGCCAGAGTGGTGCCGAAGCCCAACCCGGCCCCCAGCGGAGTGACATCGCCGATCGTGACACCGAACGGAGCACCGGCGATGAAGTGGCCCAGGGTTCCCGCCGCCGATATCCCCATCATGGCGCACCAGGACGCCGTCACGTCCACGGAGTTGACCGAGTTCGTCACCGCACCGACTCCGAAGAAACCCTGGACCGCGTTGTACAGGTCTGTCAGCGGCGTGGTGGCCGCGGTGCTGGCCGCCGGGTTGGCGATCGAACTCGCGGAGTTCTGCAGGTTGCCGAGCAGCCCGTTGAGCCCGGCGTTCGCTGCGTTGCTGTTGGCGGCGTTGCCAACCGCGGCCGATTGTGCACCCGAGCCGCCGGGGTTGGTGTTCTGGGTCGGCTCGGTCAACGGTGTCACCTGCGCCGCGGTTGCCGCGGAGCCGGCGTACGTAGACATCGCGGTGGCGTCCTGCGCCCAGAACTCCCCGTAGAGGGCCTCGTTGGCCGCGATCGCCGGGGTGTTCTGTCCCAGGATGTTGGTCGCGACGAGCGCTGCCAGCTGAGCCCGGTTGGCGAACACCACCGGCGGTGGGATCGAGGCGGAAAACGCCGCCTCGTACGCCGCCGCCGAGGCGGTGGCCTTCGCGGCCGCTTCCTGCAGCTGCACTGAGGTGGTGTTCAGCCACTCGATGCTCTGCTGAGCTGCGGCGGCCATCGCGGTGGACGACGGTCCCTGCCAGTCCGAGCCGGTGAGCTGCGAGATCACCGATTCGTACCCCGCCGCATTGGTGCTCAGCTCCGAGCTCAGGCTGCTGAATGTCGAGGCGGCGGCCATCATCGGTCCTGCTCCGGCACCGGAGTAGATCAGTGTGGAGTTGACCTCCGGCGGTCGCGCTGCGAAATCAAAAACCATTTCTTGGGTCCCGTCTATTCATATGGGTGCGATTGGTGGTGTGGCCGGCCGACGCTGGCGGCGTGGGCTGTCAGGTGATCGTCGGCTTGGGCACCGCCGGCATGACCTTGGGCTTGACGCCGTAGCGCGGGGCGCCGAAGCTCGAGCCGCCACGACCGCCATTGGCGACGGCGGGCATGCCCGCGATCCCGTTCGTCATGCCACCAGTCGCCGGCGGGGGAGTGGCCCAGCTCTGAGACGCGAGCGTGACGGGTGTGCTCGCCCCCGGGATCCCGGCTCCGCCGGCCCAGCTGGGCGGCACCGACAGGGCGCCGATCGACGACCCCTGGCCGGCCGCGGCTAGCACCGGTGCGGCGCCCATCGCGCCGGCTCCGCCGATCCCGGGGGCGACGTTTCCGGCCAGGCCGGCGCCCAGGCCCCCGATGTCGGCGCCCGCAGTCGCAGGTCCGGCCAGCGCGGTGAGCATGCCGCCACCGCCGAGTCCGATGAGGTCCGAACCAGCCGACGCCCAGTTACCGACCTGGACGTTAGCGAGGTTGCCGATGTTGCTGCCGAAGAACGAGCCGCTGAGCGCGCTGCTCACGCTGTTGATCCAGCCGGCCAGGGTCTCTGCCGGGTCGGTGGCCGCCGTGCCCGCGGCCGACGAGGCGCCCGAGGTCGCGCCCGACAGCGAGTTGGCGGCGGCGCCGGCCTGGTTGGCCGACTCGGTCTCCTGGTAGGAGCCGGAGCTCTGGTTCAGCAGCTGAACGAACTGCTGATGGATGGCCTGGGCCTGGGCGCTGACCGATTGGTAGAGCTGCCCGTAGGTGGAGAACACCCCTGCCTGCAAAATCGACACCTCGTCGGAGGCCGCGGGCACGACATCGGTGGTCGAGGTCGCAGCGCCGGTGCTCTCAGCGGCAAACGAGTTGCCGATTCCCTCGAGCTGCGTCGCGGCGGCCGCGATCGCTGCAGGCTGTGTATTCACGAAGGCCATGTAAGTCTCCTGGTGTAAAAAGCCGACCCGGTGAAGGGTCGGCCACGGTCATCAATGCGTGGGTGTAGGTCGGGCTTCGCTGGCGTCCACGGGATAACCTTCGCGGACCTGCGGGTGCGTTGCCCAGCTGGTTAATGGCTTCTTAACAAGCACGGCGGAACTTTTAACACTTTCCTTGCGCCGTCCTGCGGCTACGGGCGTCCGACGGAATCTGGCGTTAACACGCTAGATTCGTCGCTGGCCCCCATAGCCCAATTGGCAGAGGCAGCGGACTTAAAATCCGCCCAGTGTCGGTTCGAGTCCGACTGGGGGCACGGCCACCCGCCGTACGGCGTTTGGTCAAGGTGTGCTGTTGTGAGACAACGAGGTCCGTGGGTACACCATGATCCACCGACATCGGACTGCCAACGATCTTGACGGTTTCCTTGCGGGGCGCCGTTCACCTTCGATGCTGGGTACGGTTGCACGGTGGCTGATCAGCTTTCGAATCCCGATGGCGACGCTCGACAAGACCCGGGCTTGAACCCAAGTGCGCCTATCATCTTCATAGCTACACCCATGTACGGGGGTATGGCTATGGCGGCATACACGTGGTCAATGGCGCAGACGCCCGCTATTTTCATGCGCAACGGACTGGGCCTGCTCTACATGAACAAGGTAAATGACAGCGTGGTGGCCAACGCCAGAAACACCTTGGCCCACCAATTCCTGGAATCTCAGGCGACTCATCTGATGTGGATTGACGCGGATATCGGCTTCAACCCAATAGACATCGTGAGCATGGTCGTGGCGGACAGAGACATCGTCTGCGGCCTGTATCCCAAGAAAGAGATCGATTGGAAGCGCGTGGCGCAGGCGGTCAGGGATGGCGTGCCGCCAGAAGAGTTGCACCAGCACGCGGGATCGTTCGTGGTCAACTTGATCACCGGCCCCGCCGGCACTGTCTGCGGGGATACCGACGGACTCTTCGAGATCGCCGGCGGTGGAACCGGATTCATGCTGATCAAGCGCGGAGTATTCGAAGCTCTGGCTGATGACGCCCGCGGATACGTACACGAGCAGACGGTGATCAAGGAGTTCTACGCCTCGAGCATTGACCCCGAAACAGGCAAGATGATGTCGGAGGATTACCACTTCTGCCGGCTGGCACGTGACCACGGTTTCAAGGTTTGCGCGGCACCCTGGGTGCGTTTAAGCCATACCGGGACATACGTGTTCGACAGCCCAATTCAGCCGGATTGGCTGACGCTGAATGTTCAGAACTGATTCGACCTGGGAGGCAGTCGCCAGGTCGCGTCCAACTTGATCGCGATGAAGTCGAGGCGCCACAGCGACTGGAATAAGTTGCGGCCGAAGCTTTCCAAGTCGGCTGTGCTAACTCCGTTGGGCGGTTCTCGCTGCGCCAGGTCCGCGGCGATCTCTCGAATACTGCGGCGGCCATCGACACTGCGTAAGAACGCCAACTGCGCCGGGTTCAGACGTATACGCCCGGCCGGCCAGAAGGCTTCGTCCCCGTCGACTCCGCACCGCATTCGCATCAGCGGCACATAGTTCAAGGCGTCAGCCGTCGAGAAGTCGATCGCGTAACTGTTTTTCGGCCGTACTGGCTGGCATGCCATGAAGAAATGGCACCCGTTCAACGTTTGCAACCGTTCCATCACGGACCAGATCTTGTTCTCGGGCAAAGCATTAACGGCTGGCTGAAACCCGCTCGGCGGCGCGAATAGGCTGTTCGGGTAGTACGGCGTCTTGTGATACCAGCTCTGGAAAACCAGCCCGGCCGAGGCCACGAAATCGAGGCACTCGTCGACGGTGTAACTGCGCGCGCGATGGTGCAGGAACGTATCCACCAGCGCGCCATCGTCTTGCAGATCGTAGGCAATTTTCAGATAGCTCTGAATCGGGTGGTCCACCGTCAGGGTCGAGAGGGTGTCCTTGACTAACTGGACCGATGAATCATCTTGGCGCAGGCCCAAATCGCGAAAGACCGACTCCAATAACTCGACTCCGATTCGCCCGTACTTGGCGTAGAGCATGAGAGCCATGACGCCATCGGGTCGCAGGCATCCCGCCAGAGCCTTCAGGCCGGCCCGCGGATCGGCCATGTGATGCAACACGCCGGTCGACACCACCAGGTCGAACTGGCGCCGCAGCGTCGGGAGTTCCTCGATCGGAAGCTGATGCAGCTGCAGGTTGGACAGGCCGTGTTTGTCCTTCAAATATTGCTGGTGATCCAGCGAGGGCTGGCTGATGTCGACCCCGACCACGTTGGCGTCAGGATTGCTGAACGCGAAGACCGCGGCCTGGTTGGTGCCGCAACCCGCGATCAGGATGTCGAGATCCGGCCGATAGTTCCGGTCCGGCCAGAAGATGCGGTGCGCATGCACCGGGTCGAACCAGTCCCAGTTCGTTGCGCTCCACGCCACCAGGTCTTCGACGGGAGGTGGGTATCTCCACCGCTCGTACTGGCGGCTGACCACATCAGCGCGCGCGTCGTTGTTCACGTCAGCGGTGCTCCGTCCCCGGGGAGCGGCCCGGATCCGCGCCGGTCCACGCCGGGGATTATCCGGCTACCCCCGGCCCGCCCGCAATCCGGCGAATGCGCGGTGCGCCCATTAACCCGTTGTGATATACGACTCTTTTGTAGAAAAGGATAAGGAATCCTTATCGGCGAATAATCCCGCCCCAGGCTATTCTCGGTTAGCGAAAACCATGAAGTACCTGGCGAAACTGCTTACTCCGTTTGCTGTTTAGAAACCCTGGGTGATGCCCGGTAAATGTTGTTTAAGGCTGCCTGAGTTACTCCGGTGACATGAGCAACAAACCGGAGTTTCGCACGACAGGGTGGCAATTTCAGCCGCTAGACTCGGCCGGAAGCGGCGCTCGACGCGCCTGAAGCAGGGATCTGAGTGTGCGGTCCGCGGAAGCATCGGACCAGCTGGAGCGTTATCGGCTCAGATACCCGATGTCCGCCCACCACGGACCAACAAGTAGAGGCTGGTACCACTGTGAGCGATGTGATTCCTGGGCTGGATCGGCCCCCCGGTTTCGCGGTAGCCGACGAGATCGCTGCCAAGCACGGCGCCGTGAGCGGCATGGCGATCAGTCCCGATGGCGCCATGTTGACGCTCACCCACTATGGCGACGACAGTTTCTCGCTGATCGACACCCGCAGCGGTGCGGTCGCACTAACGGTCGTCGACGTCGATGAATCGTCTGCCGTTGCCATGTCCGGTAGCCGTGCTTACGTCAGCACCGTGGCAGCCGAGCATGACTCGGTGCTGGCCTTTGACACCGACTCCAACGAGATTGCCGCGGAGTATCCGCTGGCGTTCAGCGTCACCGACTTGGCGGTCAGCCCGAACGGTCGGCAGGTCTATGCGGGCCGGACCGGCGTCAACGGCGCCGACGTCGCGATCATCGACACCAAGACCGGCAAGGGCGACTCGGTCAGCATCGCGAGCACCGCGGGAGCGACCGCCGGATGCGTGCGGGTGAGCCCGGACGGGCGCCGGTTGTATGTCGCGGTCAACGGCGCCTTCACCGCGGAGCTGGTGGTGATCGACGCTGTGCAGAAACGTGTGCTGAGCACGATCGAAATCGGTTCGCCCATCCGGGATATCGCGCTCAGCCCGAACGGTGCCACCGCCTATGTGGGCAGTTGCGGTCCCGACTTCGGTACCGTGCTCGACGTCGTGGACGTCCCCGCCACCCGCATGTCCATCAACGCCACCTACAAGTTCGGCGACGTCGCGGGGGCTCTCGCCCAGCTGACGGTGAGCCGCGACGGTGAGCGGACATACCTGGTCGGCGACCAGAGCGTGACCGTGCTGTCCACCGCGACGCAGGACGTGATCGGCAACATCGTGATCGACGGCCAGCCGTCGTGCGCGATCGAAAGCCCGGACGGCAAGCGGCTGTACATCGCCGACTACGCCGGGACGGTGACCGTCATGGAGATCGCTGCAACGGCCCCGCGCGCCGATGCCCGGTCAATCGATGACGATCCGACCGCTCCGCATCTGTGGGCAGTGCCCGACCTGCTGCTACTGCAGCCGACGCCGGCCTAGCCGCCGTCGCGGCCGCATCGCCGACAAGGCGATCGGCCGGACGTGCGATGATCGCCACCAGGGCGGGCCTAGGGCGGGCCGCCCCGGTAGTCAGGCGGCGGAGCCAAAGGCGGTCCATCGATGTACAGCACCATGCACAGCTTCCCGCTGACGATTACCGCCATCCTGCGGCACGCCACCCACGTCCACGGGGCGCGCAAGGTCACCACGGCCACCGGCGACGGTTATCGCGAGATCACCTACGCCGAGCTCGGTCGGCAAAGTGCGCAGTTGGCGAATGCGTTGCGGCGCATCGGTATCACCGGGGATCAACGGGTTGCCACCTTCATGTGGAACAACTCCGAACACCTGGCTGCGTATGTGGCGGTGCCGGCGATGGGCGCGGTGCTGCACACCCTGAACATTCGGCTGTTCCCCGAGCAGATCGTGTATGTCGCCAGCGAGGCCGAGGACCAGGTGGTGCTGGTCGACCTGTCGCTGGCCAACCTGCTGGCGCCGATACTTGCCGACCTCGAGACGGTGCACACCGTGATCGCGGTCGGCGACGGTGACACCGCTGCGCTCGAAGGATCGGGCAAGACCGTGCTGCGCTACGCTGACGTCGTCGCCGGCGAGCCGGCCGAATTCGACTGGCCCGAAGTTGACGAAAACTCCGCGGCCGCAATGTGTTACACCAGTGGCACCACCGGAAACCCCAAAGGCGTCGTCTACAGCCACCGGTCGAGCTATCTGCACACCATGGCGATCTGTACCAGCAACGGGATCGGCATCGGTTCCGGCGATTCGGTGTTGCCGATCGTGCCGATGTTTCACGCCAACGCGTGGGGCCTGCCCTACGGGGCGTTGATGGCCGGTGCGGACCTGGTGTTGCCCGACCGGCATCTGGATGCCAAGTCGCTGGTCGACATGATCGAGAAGCTGCGACCCACCGTCGCCGGCGCGGTGCCGACCATCTGGAACGACGTCATGCACTACCTGGAGCAGAACCCGGGCCACGACGTGTCGTCGCTGCGGATGGTTCCCAGCGGCGGCTCGGCGGTGCCGGTGTCGCTGATGCGCACCTTCGAGGAACGGCACGGCGTTCAGATCCGCCAGCTGTGGGGCATGACGGAAACATCGCCGACGGCCACCATGGCCTGGCCGCCGCCGGGCACCCCTGAGGACCAGCACTGGGCGTTCCGTGCGACCCAGGGTCAGCCGCTTTGCGGTGTGGAAGCCCGGATTGTGGACGACGACGGGCAGGTGCTGCCCAATGACAACGAGGCCGTCGGCGAGGTGGAAGTCCGCGGGCCCTGGATCACCAGTTCCTATTACCAGGGCCACGACGCGTCCAAGTTCGACTCGGGCTGGTTACGCACCGGCGACGTGGGCCGGGTCGACGAACACGGGTTCATCACCCTGACCGACCGCGCCAAAGACGTGATCAAGTCTGGCGGAGAATGGATTTCGTCGGTCGACCTGGAGAACGCCTTGATCGCGCATCCGGATGTGATCGAAGCCGCCGTGGTCGCGGTCCCCGACGAGCGCTGGCAGGAACGGCCGCTGGCCGTAGTCGTCGCCAGGGAAGGCTCCGATGTCAAAGCCGACGACCTGCGAAAGTTTCTGGCCGACAAGGTAGTTCGGTGGTGGCTGCCGGAGCGTTGGACATTCGTCGACGAAATTCCGCGCACCAGCGTCGGCAAGTACGACAAGAAGACCATCCGGTCCCGATACGCCGACGATGTCTATGCGGTCACCGAAGCCCGAGACTGAAAGGGAGAGCTATGAGCCTGCGGGTCGTTCAATGGGCAACGGGGTCGGTCGGTGTGGCCGCGATCAAGGGCATACTCGAGCATCCCGAGCTTGAACTGGCCGGGTGTTGGGTGCATTCGGAAGTCAAGAACGGCAAGGACGTCGGTGACATCATCGGCTGGTCCCCGCTCGGCGTCACCGCGACCAACAGCATCGACGACATTCTCGCGCTCGACGCCGATGCGGTGATCTACGCACCGCTGCTGCCCAACGTCGACGAAGTCGCGGCGCTGCTGCGCTCGGGCAAGAACGTCGTCACCCCGGTTGGCTGGTTCTACCCGGGCGAGAAGGAAGCCGCGCCACTGGAGGTTGCCGCCCAGGCCGGAAATGCCACACTGCACGGCGCGGGCATCGGTCCGGGGGCCGCGACCGAACTGTTTCCGTTACTCCTTTCGGTGATGTCGACCGGGGTGACTTTCGTTCGCTCCGAAGAGTTTTCCGATCTACGGACCTACGGGGCCCCGGATGTGCTGCGCCACGTGATGGGCTTCGGCGGCACGCCGGACAAGGCGCTGACCGGACCCATGCAGAAGATTCTCGACGGGGGCTTCATTCAGTCGGTGCGGCTGTGCGTGGATCGGCTGGGATTTGCCGCCGACCCGCAGATCCACACAGCGCAAGAGGTGGCGGTGGCGACCGGCCCGATCGAGTCGCCGATCGGGGTGATCGAGCCCGGGCAAGTGGCCGGTCGCCGTTTCCACTGGGAGGCGCTGGTCGGCGACGTGGTGGTGGTACGGATCACGGTGAACTGGCTGATGGGCGAGGAAAACCTCGATCCCCCTTGGACTTTCGGGCCGGCCGGGGAGCGCTACGAAATCGAGGTCCGCGGTCACCCGGACGCGTTCATCACGGTCAAGGGTTGGCAGCCGGAGAGTGTGGAAGCAGGTCTGAAAAGCAACCCCGGGGTGGTGGCGACCGCGGCGCACTGCGTCAACGCCGTACCGGCGACCTGCTCGGCGCCGGCGGGCATCCAAAGTTTCTTCGACCTGCCGCTGATCACCGCGCGGGCCGCACCCGGGCTGTCGCGGTAACCTGCCCGCATGGTGAGCACTTTGGCCGTTGAGCAATCGCGTGTCATTCCGGTCAGCGTCGAGGATGCCTTCGCCGGCACCTTGCCGATACCGCTGACCACAATTTTCAGCCGCTGGTACGGACCCATCGGGCCGATCAAAGGAGTCCGCGATCAGACCGGCCAGTGGGGCACCGTCGGGCAGACCCGGACAGTGCTGCTGACGCCCAGCGGGAGCTTCAAGGAAGAACTGACCAGTCTGGACCCGCCGCACTCGTTCGGCTACGCGTTGACCGGGGTCACCGGCCCATTGGGCTTGCTGGTGGGGCGGGCAGACGGCGAGTGGCGCTTCACCCCGAGCGGTAGCGCGACCACGGTCACCTGGCGGTGGAACATCCACGCCCGGTCGGCGCTCACTGCGCCGTTGCTGCCGGTGTTGGGCCAGCTGTGGAAGGGCTACGCGGGCAGATCGCTGGAAACGCTGTCGGCACAGCTGGCCCGCTGATGTGCCGACTGTTCGGTCTGCACGCCGGCAAGAACGTCGTCACTGCGACGTTTTGGCTGCTGGACGCCCCCGACAATCTGGCCGAGCAGAGCAGGCGAAACCCCGACGGCAGTGGTCTCGGGGTCTTCGACGGCCAGGGCCGCCCGCAGGTGCACAAGCAGCCGATCGCGGCGTGGCATGACGCCGAGTTCGCCACCGAAGCCCACGACCTGACCGGCACGACTTTTATCGCGCATGTCCGCTACGCGACCACCGGCTCGCACGACGTGGTCAACACCCATCCGTTCCTGCAAGACGGCCGGATCTTCGCGCACAACGGCGTACTGGAAGGCCTCGATGTACTCGACGAGCGGCTGCGCGAATCGGGTACGGCTGACCTGGTTTTGGGACAGACCGACTCCGAGCGGGTGTTCGCGCTGATCACCGCGTCGATCCGGGCGCGCGGCGGCGACGTCACCGCCGGTCTGGTCGACGCCATGCGCTGGCTGGCCGCCAATGTGCCGATCTACGCGGTCAACGTGCTGCTCAGTACGGCCACCGACCTGTGGGCGTTGCGCTACCCGGAGTCGCACGAGTTGTACGTGTCGGATCGCCGCCAGGTTCCGGCCAGCCACCGATTCCAGCTGCGCACCAGCAGAATTCGCGCCGACTCACAACATCTGCGCCAGCTGCCATCGGTCGTGTTCGCCACCGAGCCGATGGATGACGCGGCGCGCTGGCAGCTCATCGACCCGGGTGAGCTGATCCACGTCGATGCCGGTTTGCAGATCAGCCGCCATCTGGTGCTGCCGGATCCACCGCGCCACCAATTACGCGCCGCGGATCTGAGCCCGGCGGCTCAGGCCTCGCTACACCCATCGGTTTAGCGGGTGGACCTTACAGCCAACCGCGCGTTGGTGCTGGGCGGTGGCGGGGTGGCGGGAATCGCCTGGGAGACAGGTATTCTGCTCGGTATTGCGGATGAGTCTCCGTCGGCGGCACGGGTATTGCTGGATTCCGACGTGCTGCTCGGCACCTCGGCAGGCTCGGCGGTTGTCGCGCAGATCAGCAGCGGCCTGGGTCTGGCGGACCTGTTCGCCCGGCAAGTCGGTGCGAGGTCCGCCGAAATCGACCCTGGGGTCGGGATCGACGGCGTCACAGAGCTTTTCCTGGCCGCCATGGCCGACCCGGACGCCACGGTGACACAGCGGCGGCAGCGGATCGGGGCGGTCGCACTGACGGTCGAAACGGTGGCCGCGCCGTTGCGGCGCAACGTGATCGCGCAGCGACTTCCCGCTCACGTATGGCCCGACCGAGTGTTGCGCATCACCGCGATCGACACGGCCACCGGCGAATTGGTGGTATTCGATCGTGATTCGGGCGTCGACCTGATCGACGCGGTCGCGGCAAGTTGCGCCGTACCCGGCGCGTGGCCGCCGGTGACGATCGGCGACCGCCGTTACATCGACGGCGGCATCGGCAGCACGATCAACCTCGACGTCGCCGATGACTGCGCCGCGGCGGTGGTGCTCGTTCCCGCCGGTGAATCGGCGCCGGCTGCCTTCGGCGCCGGGCCTGCCAGTGAGATCAACGGATTTCGCGGTGCGGCACTCGGTGTGTTCGCCGACGACGAGTCGCTGTCGGCCTTTGGGCCGAACCCGTTGGATCCGCGCTGCCGCACCGCATCCGCGGAGGCTGGGCGCACTCAGGGCCGACGGGAGGCCGCCGCCGTCGCCGCGTTCCTGGACGTCAGCTGACCGGACGGGGTGCGTCGGCGGCATCCAGCGCCTCGGCGGCCAGCGTGCGTCCGATCTCGATCACTTCGGCCGCGCGGTGGAACTCCAGCCCGCGGCACGCCGAACGCGGCACCTCGATCAATAAGTCGGGTGGATAGGCGGCCAGCGTGTGGCGGGCCAGCGCGGCCTGAGCGATGTCGATGGTGCGGTTCATCACCTCGAAACCGCCGAGCTTGGGTACCTCCGATTCGGATTCCGATAGGACCTGCGAGTCCTCCGGATCCGCGGGGTCCGCTGTGTCGTCCGCGCTCGACGCCCCGAACCGGTCGAACAGCGCCGACGTGCTGCTCAGCATTCGGTTCAGCCACTCGGTGGTGGGCCGGGGTTCGGGTTCCGCGTCGGCGCCGCCGGCTTCGCTGCCGGACAGGCTGACCGCGATGGTCAGGTCGGCGTTGACGGCCGCGATCGGCGCCATCGGCAGCGGATCGAGGATTCCGCCGTCGGCCAGCAGCCGCCCGTCGACGACGTGCGGCGCGATGACTCCGGGGATGGCGATCGACGCCCGGATCGCCTCATCGACCGGTCCGCGCTGCAACCACACTGACTTGCCGGCCAACAGATCGGTGGACACCGCGGTGTATGGGATCGGCAATTCCTCGATGGTGGCGGCGCCCAGAATCTCACGCACCGCGTCCAGAATCTTCTCGGCCCGCAGCACACCCGCCGCGGTGATCGACGGATCCAGCAGCCTCAGGATCGAGCGCTGAGTCAATGACCTTGCCCAGTCGGCGAATTCGTCGAGTCGTTCGGCGGCCTGTAGCCCACCGACGAGCGCGCCCATCGACGACCCGGCAATGCCGACGATCTCATAGCCGCGGTCGCGCAGCTCGTGGATCACCCCGATGTGGGCGTATCCGCGGGCACCGCCGCTGCCCAGCGCCAGTGCGACCCGCGGCCGCGACACGTCCCCGCCGGCGTGAGCATCGAAGTCGGGCATGCGCTCATTGTTCCCCGCGCGGGAACGGTAGGGCGCACAGCACCCCGGTGCGAGGAGGGTTCGGCGGCCCGTCGGTGGCGACCGGCGAGCCACACGGCCAGGAGATTAGCCGCGGTGCGCGCTGACCAGCAGCGACGGCAGCTGCGCGCGGCCGTCGGACCCGATTGTCACGTTGCGGTATTCGAAACCGGCGGGCAGGGTCCGGGGCACGTTGACCCATGCGCGCGCGGGCCGCACCTCGTCGACGATGAGGTGCCTGCCGACGATGTCGCGCAATCCCGGCTCGGTGAACGGCCGTGGCCCGAAGTCGGCATCGGGCGGGAAGGCGTCGGTAGAGAAAACCAGCGCAAAGAATCTCCCGCCGGGCCGCAGCGCCCGCGCGCTCGATTCGATGTAACCGTCGCGCAACTGCTCGGGCAGGCAATGAAAGACCAGCCCGTCGACGACGGTATAGAAGTAGTTTTCGTACCCGGTCGATTTCGAGAGGTCGGCGACGCCGAATTCAACGTCCTGACCGCACCCGTCTGCCGCGCGCCTGGCTCGCTCGATAGCGGTTGCGGAAAGGTCGAGGCCGACGGCGTCATATCCTTTTTTGGCAAGCGCCAATGTCGTGATTCCGACCCCGCAGCCAGAGTCGAGAACCGGGCTTCGGAAACGCCCCTGACGCTCCAGCGCGGCGAGTTCGGGTTGCAATTCGCCGATATTCCAGCCGGGATTTCCGGGTGCGTAAGACGCCTCTCCGTTGTACAGCTCATCCCAGTCGACGCTGTTCACATTGAATGTTGGCATAGCACCGAAGGTAAGTACGCCGAGCAACGGCCGCAACTGGCCGAAGCCATTTTAACGACTTCAATACGGGTACCGATTCGCGAGCATTATGCCTCCGAAAATTGAAAAGACGCTGGAGATTTCCTTTGGCTATGCCAAAGCTGCCTCGACGTCATCGCATCGGCTGAATACCTGGCGCCGAATGCTGGGAATGCAATCAGAAATCTATTTATCGGCCGGGTCGCCGGTTCCTGTCGGGCGGGCGCTGTCCGCCAACTGCCGTCCGGCGCCCATTTTGCTCGGCGTGATTCATTCGCGGGCCGGTCTCAGGTCAGCCGCATTCGTCGTTGGCGGCGGCTTTGGCCGCCACGATCACCCCGGCCTGGCGTGCCAACGGCAATGCGCCCCAGGCGATGTTCCAGGTGCCGGCACCGGGCGGGGTGCCCGGCGCCTGGACTGCCGCCAAGTACCTTTCGACCAGACCCGATGGGTCACCCGGATGGCCCTGCATCCACGTTTTCGCTGCATGGCAGGCCTGGAAGTACTGCTCCTCGGTGGAGTACGCGGGCACGTCGACCTTGGTGGTGACGCCCGCGGGAGATACCGCCACCCCGCCGGGTGCGGCCGTCGCGCCGACTGGCACGGTGCTCGGCGCGGTCACCGACGGGGGCGGGCCGTTCTTGCCGTCGGCCGAACAGCCCGTCGTGGCCGGCGAAACGGCCAGGACGGCAGATGTGGCCCAGATCAGGGGCCGAGACGGGTGCCACCGCACCCGAGTAAATCTATGCAACACTGGCGACCGTGATGCAGCGAACCCGGTTTTGGGAGTGTTGTCGGCCCTAGCAAGGCCTTAGCAATAGGGCCCGTGCCGCCGCCCCCTCATACACCCGTTCGCTCTGGAGCATCCCGCATGGTTTCTGCAAACCTCGTTGCTGACACTGTCCTGTCCCGTCCTTCGCCGCTGCGGTCTGTCCCTGGGCCGACCCGGCTGCGGATGGCCGACCTGCTGCACATCACCGACCGAACCGCGGACGACGTGCTCAGCGGCCGTTACGACCACCTGGTTCCGCCGGGTGGTGTGCCCACCGACGACCGTTGGTTCGCGCGGTTACACGGTGACGACGAAGTCGACGTCTGGCTGATCAGCTGGGTGCCCGGGCATCGCACCGAGCTGCACGACCACGGCGGCTCGCTGGGTGCACTGACGTTGTTGTCCGGGTCGTTGGACGAATTCCGTTGGGACGGCCGGGATTTACGCTGCCGACGACTCGAGGCGGGGGATCAGGCCGGTTTTCCGCTGGGCTGGGTGCATGACGTGGTGTGGTCCCCGCCCGGGCCGAGGGCGTCGGTGTCGTCGCTGTCCAGCCCATCGGAGCCCGCACTGAGCGTGCACGCCTATTCGCCACCGTTGACCGTGATGTCGTACTACGAGATCAACGAGCGACACCGGCTGCACCGCAAGCGAACTGAGTTGACCGATCAACCGGAGACGCTGTGAGCCGTATCGACCAGGCCTTGGCGGCGGCACGAGCCCGGCTGCGGCGCCTGGCCGCCGACGAGGTGCCCGCGGCGCTGCGGCGCGGAGCATTGCTGGTCGACATCCGGCCGCAGGCGCAGCGGACCCGGGAAGGCGAGGTGCCCGAGGACCTGAAGGCTCTCGTCATCGAGCGAAATGTGTTGGAGTGGCGGTGCGATCCCAGCAGCGACGCCCGCCTCCCGCAGGCCGTCAGCGAGGACGTGGAATGGGTGGTGCTGTGCTCGGAGGGCTACACCTCGAGCCTGGCCGCGGCAGCCCTGCAGGACCTCGGCCTGCACCGGGCGACGGATGTCATCGGCGGCTACCAGGCGCTGGCCGCCGCTGGTTCGGCTCAGCCGCCCCCGCCGCCTTCGCCGCCGCTGCTGTAGTACCACCAGTCATTCGAGTCGTTGGGGTTGTAATACTCCCCATTCGGATGCCACGGCGGCGCCGGCACATCGGTGGGTGGATCCGCCGGCAGCGGCGCCGGGATGACGCTGGGCGGGGCGGGTGCCGCGGACGCGGGGACGCTCACCGCGGCAAGGGGTGCAGCGACGAGCATGCTTGCGATGGCGAGCTTGGTGATTGTGCAGACTTCGGACGACCGTGATCGAGTCATTGACTACTCCCTTCCGCGGGCGCGGAATAGGCTGATCGTGCCACTAATCGAGGCGGCCCGAGAGCTGTTCATCGCGACGTAGCCAATGTTCAGACGGTGGAAACCTGGCGCCCGGCGCGTCGGGGTCAACTGCTGCTGGCACGCAGCATCGGGCGCAGTCTGGCGGTCTTGTCCGGCGTCCAGCCCGGTGGCTGCAGCACTGCCGCCCAGCCGTCGGCGACATCGGCGACGTAGTCGTGGCCGTGCCCGGCCGGGACATCCTGGGCGACCGCCATATCGGCCGACAGCTGCAAGAACGTCACCACCGGAATCCATCGGGTCTCGGGCAGCACGTCGTAGCCCCGTTTTTCGCGCAACCAGTCCGGCTGGCGGAACAGCAAGCCGGGATCCCACCAGGCGATCGGATCGGAGGCGTGCTGCAGATACACCACCCGCGGCGTGATCCACGGCGAATCGGGACGGTTCAGGTCCGGTGGGCGTGCCACGAACCGCACATAGAGGCCGCGGTCGTAGGTCGGCAGCCATTCCGGTGACCCGCGGTCGCGGGTCGAGGTCAGGTCGGTCCAGATGGTGTTCTTGAAGGTCGGCCCGGAGAACAGCGCGCCGTCGGTGCGGGCCAAGACGTTGTTGAGGCTCAGGAAGGGCGCTTCGCCGCCGAAGGAGCCCAGGCTTTCACCGAATACGACGAGCTTGGGGCGCTGCGCCTCCGGCAATCGGCGCACCAACCGGTCGACAGCTTCGAACAGCGCCTGGCCCGCGTGACGCGCGTTCTCCTTGTCCACCAGAAACGACAGCCAGCTGGGCAGGAAGGAGTACTGCATGCTCACCACCGCGGTGTTGCCGTTGTACATGTACTCCAGCGCGTCGGCTTCGGCCTCGTTGATCCAGCCGGTGCCGGTGCTGGTTCCGACTGCGACGACGGCGCGGCGTAATCCGCCCGCACGCTCCAACTCGCGCGCGGCCAACTCCGCGGTCGCGGTGATTCCGTCGGCGGAGTCCAGCCCGGCGTAGGCACGAATCGGCTCGGCCGCTGCGGCGCCGTTGAAGGCGGTGAGCTGGGCGACGCTGGGCCCGCCCTGGACGAAAATGCGTCCCTGATGTCCCAGCGACTCCCACGATGTCAGCGATCCGGGGCCGCCGGAACGCAGCGGTGTGCGCGGCGCAGCGGAGTCGGGATCCACCTCGTCGTTCACGGCGGCGAAGGTGCTGTTCATGTTCCGCATCGCGAATTTCACCACGACGCCGTTGAGCAACGCGATAGTCAGGGCCACCAACAACGACACCACGATGACGGCCGAAACCCGCGGCGGCGCAAAGCGATCGAGTCGCAGATCCAGAAAGTGGACCAATCGGCGAATGAGCTGGCCGATTTCCACGACGCCGAACAGCACGGTCAACGAGACTGCGGTTGTCAACGGATAGTCGTGCCAGCTCAGGTGCTTGACGCCCATCAAGTCGCGCACCCGGTCTTGCCACACGTGAAACCAGATCACCATTGCGACCATGCCGATGGCCCCGAGGACGATCAGCACCCACCATGCGGGCCGTGGCGCCGGTGGGCTGGAATCGCGTGAGCGCATGAAACGAACCAGCCACACTGCGAAAACCCCGATGCCGTAGCCGATTGCGCCGCCCACGCCGCTGACCAAACCCTGAAACAGCGGTCCGCGCGGCAGCAGCGACGGGGTCATCGACAACCAGATGAACATCAGGCCGACCGCGGTGCCGGTGAAGGTGTAGTGCCGGACCCACCACGCCTTTCGGCGCTGTGGCTCGGCCGCTTGCGCGGGTTCGGCTATCGCCGACTCGCTCACCATGACCCCCTAACGGTGGGTGAAATTGGGTGCACGCTTTTCGATGAACGCGGCCATGCCTTCGGACTGGTCGTCGGTCGCGAAAGCCGAATGGAACAACCGGCGTTCGTACAGCAGCCCTTCGGCCAACGTGGACTCGAAGGCGCGGTTGACCGCTTCCTTCGCCATCCGGGACGCCGACCGCGACATCTGCGAAATCGTGGTGGCCACCGCCTTGGCCTCGGTCAGCAGGTCATCGGCGGGCACCACCCGCGACACCAGTCCGCTGCGTTCGGCCTCCTCGGCGTCCATGTTGCGTCCGGTCAGAATCAGGTCCATCGCCTTGGCTTTGCCGATGGCCCGGGTCAGCCGCTGCGAACCGCCCATACCCGGCAGCACGCCCAGTTTGATCTCGGGTTGTCCGAATTTCGCTGTGTCGGCAGCGATCAGCACGTCACACATCATCGCGAGCTCGCAGCCACCGCCGAGCGCGTAGCCGGCCACCGCCGCGATCGTCGGCGTGCGGGTGGCGGCCAGCTTGGCCCACGGGGCGAAGAAGTCGGCGTCGAAGACATCGGAAAACACCAGGCTGGACATCTCTTTGATGTCGGCGCCCGCGGCGAACGCCTTCGCCGAACCGGTGATGATGATCGCGCCGATGCCCGAATCGCGATCGAATTCGGCTGCCGCAGTGGTCACTTCGTTCATCATCTGGCTGTTGAGCGCATTGAGCGCCTTTGGCCGGTTCAAGGTGATGATGCCGACTCGCTCGTCGCGCTCGACCAGAATCGTTTCGTAAGCCATGGTTGCCTTCCTAGAACTCCAGTTCGTCGTCGACGGGTGCGAAATAGGCCTCGACGTCGGCCGCGCTCACCTGGGATAGCGATGCCGGCGACCACTGCGGGTTGCGGTCCTTGTCAACCAGCTGAGCGCGGATGCCTTCCACCAGATCGTGCGAACGCAGCGACGCCGATGACACCCGATAGTCTTGGGCCAGAACGTCTTCCAACGTGTCGAGGTTGGCGGCGCGGCGGATGGCCGCCAGGGTCACCGACAGCGCGATGGGCGAACGGGTAGCGATCAGGTTGGCGGCGTCGTTGGCGGGGCCGGCCCCCGTTTTTTGGTGGTTCCGCAGACTGGCGACGATATCGGCGACGGTGTCACCGGCGTAGCAGTGGTCGATCCAGTCACGTTGGGCGGCAAGGCTACTGGGTGGCGGTTCGACGGCGTGGGCGGCAATCGCCTGCTCGACACCGTCCGCGGCGATGGCCTGACTGAAGGTGTCCAGTTTGTCGTGCGGCAGGTAGTGGTCGGCGAAGCCCATGGCGATCGCATCGGCCCCGGAGAACGGCGCTCCGGTGAGCGCGGCGTGCAGACCCAGCAATCCCGGTGCGCGCGACAGCAGGAAAGCCCCGCCGACGTCCGGGATGAAGCCGATCCCGACCTCGGGCATGGCGACCTTCGACGTATCGGTCACCACGCGGGTGTTGGCGTGGGCGCCGACCCCGACGCCACCGCCCATCACGATGCCGTCCATCAGCGCCACGTACTGCTTCGGGAATCGGCCGATCTGACCGTTCATCAAGTATTCGTCGCGCCAGAACCGCCGCGCGGCGGTCCCGTCGGCGCGGGCGCTGTGGTAGATCGCCACCACGTCACCGCCGGCGCACAGCCCGCGCTCACCGGCCCCGGCCAGCACCACCGCGCTGACCGCCGGTTCGTGCTCCCATTCCGCCAAGACCGCGCGCAGCCCCTCGACCATGCTCTGGTTCAGCGAGTTGATCGCCTTGGGCCGGTTGAGCGTCACAAAGCCGACGCCGTTGTCGACTCGGCTCAGAATGTCGTCGGATTCGTCCGTCACGCGCGTGGTCTCCCCTTGGTGAATGGTCTGCTGGATCCCTCGTCGAACGCTGGTCGCGGCCTGACGAGCAATCTAGATCGTTACCCCGGTCGGGGTCCCGGGCGGGTAAGGTTTATCTGGAGTAGGTCCGGCCGCACATTCGGGTAAAGCCCCCGCGGGGAACACGGCTGGACTACCGTTCGTTGATCGATTGTTCGCACAGCTCGAAGTCACAGCTCACGAGAGGAACCGACGGTGCGGGAGACTAGCAACCCGGTATTTCGCTCGCTGCCCAAGCAGCGTGGCGGGTACGCGCAGTTCGGCAGCGGCGTCGCGGGCGCCGCGACGCAATATGGGCATCAGGCGGACCCCTATGCGTCCTATACCGATCAGCGGGCAGGCGTTTCGCGTCCGCTGACCATCGACGATGTCGTCACCAAGACCGGAATCACCCTGGCGGTGCTGTCGGCTGTCGCCGTCGTCTCGTACTTCATGGTGGCGGCCAACCAGGCGTTGGCCACGCCGTTCACCTTCGTCGGTGCGTTCGGTGGGCTGGCCATGGTGATGATCGCGACGTTCGCCCGCAAGCAGGACAACCCGGCCATCGTGTTGACCTACGCCGGTCTGGAGGGGCTGTTCCTCGGAGCGATCTCCTTCCTGCTGGCCAACTTCTCGGTGTCGAACACCAGCGCCGGCGTGATGATCGGGCAGGCGATCCTGGGCACGCTCGGGGTGTTCGTCGGGATGCTCGTCGTCTACAAAACCGGCGCCATCCGGGTCACCCCGAAGTTCACCCGGATGATCGTCGCCGGTCTGTTCGGAGTGCTGGCCCTGATGCTGGGCAACCTGGTGCTGGGCATGTTCGGTGTCGGCCACGGCGAGGGCATGGGTCTGCGCAGCGGCGGCCCACTGGCCATCATCTTTTCGCTGGTCTGCATCGGTCTGGCGGCATTCAGCTTCCTGATCGACTTCGACGCGGCAGATCAGATGATCCGTGCCGGAGCCCCCGAGAAGGCCGCATGGGGTGTCGCGCTGGGCCTGACGGTGACACTGGTCTGGCTCTACATCGAGATCCTGCGGTTGCTCAGTTATCTGCAGAACGATTGACGCTTGACACAAAAGAAGGCCGGCACGTACGCAACGTGCCGGCCTTTTTGTGCGTCAACGTCGTTGCGTCAGCTCAGTCCGTTCTTGATGGCCATGTCTTGCTTTTGGCCGAGGCCGGTGACGAAATCCGGTGGCGGCAGCATGTCGGGCGGACCGACGAAGTTCAGCGTGGTGAACGCTTTGCCCTCGGTGAACAGCAACACCATGACCCCCTTGGAGCCGTCCGGTGAGTTGCCCGAGGCTGTGGTACCGCCAGTTCCCACGTCAGCCGGTCCGGGTGTGCCCTGGACGGAATCACCCAGCTTCGCCTTCGCGGCGTCGAGCGCGCCGGCCGCCGCGGAAGGATCGCCCAGGACGAGGATGGTGTCGTGGATCTGACGAGTGTTGTCGTCGTTGCTGAACGTCGTTTCCACCCCGGCCTGGCCATTTGGGTTATGTGTTACCGGGCCCGCGGTGAAGGGCATGGGCGATTCGATGTCTTTGGCCTGGATCAACAGTCGGCTGTAGTCGGCGGACTGGGGTTGCGCCGAACTCGCTGTCGAGCTGTGGCTGGTCGGCGCCGAGCTGGCTGACTTCGACGAGGCCGTCGGCGACTTCGGATTGCTACTGCAGCCGGCCGCTGACGCCGACGTGACTGCCGCCACCGCGGCCGTCACCGCTGCAACTGTTCTCAGGGAAGTACTCATTGCGCCGCTCCTTTTCCACCGAGTCATCTCGAACTCGGATGCGCAGGCCACCGGGCGGCAGCTGGCAAACCGTAACCCAATCCGGGTGATCCCATGCCCGAACGTGCGGTTACGCCAGTTTGGCGGCAAAACAGGAGACGTGTGCCGCGGTGTCAGCTCAGCCGCTCGATCACCATCGCCATGCCCTGACCACCGCCCACGCACATGGTTTCCAGACCGTACGTCTTGTCGTGGGTCTGCAGGTTGTTCAGCAGCGTGGTGGCGATGCGGGCGCCGGTCATGCCGAACGGGTGACCCAGCGCGATGGCGCCCCCGGAGACGTTGAGCTTGTCCTGGTCGATGCCCAGTTCACGTGCCGAGCCGAGCACCTGCACCGCGAAGGCCTCGTTGATCTCGAACAAGTCGATGTCCTTGACGGACAGCCCGGCCCGTTGCAGCGCATTCCTGCTCGCCTCAATCGGTCCCAGGCCCATGATCTCCGGGGACAGGCCGCTCACGCCGGTGGACACGATGCGGGCCAGCGGCTGCAGGCCGAGCTCCTTGGCCTTGGTGTCGCTGGTGATGACCACCGCGGCGGCGCCGTCGTTCAGCGGGCAGGCATTGCCCGCAGTCACCGTGCCGTTGGGCCGGAAGACGGGCTTGAGCTCGCTGATCTTCTCGTAGGTGGTGCCCGGCCGCGGGCCGTCGTCGGTGCTGACAGTGCTGCCGTCGGGCAGCGTGACGGGCGCGATCTCGCGCTCGAAGAAGCCACTCTTGATGGCTTCCTCAGCGCGGTTCTGGCTGCGCACGCCCCAGTGGTCCTGGTCCTCGCGGCTGATCCCGGTCATGATCGCGACGTTTTCGGCGGTCTGACCCATCGCGATGTAGATGTCGGGGATCGCGTTGTCGGTGCGGGGATCGTGCCAGTCCGTCGCGCCCTCCGCGGCGCTGGCCGTCCGCTCGGCGGCCTCGTCGAAGAGCGGGTTCTTGGTGTCCGGCAGCGAGTCCGAACTACCCTTGCCGAACCTGGACACCGTCTCGACGCCCGCGGAGATGAACGCGTCGCCTTCACCGGCCTTGATCGCGTGGAAGGCCATCCGAATGGTCTGCAGCGATGATGAGCAGTAGCGGTTGACGGTGGTGCCCGGCAGGAAGTCGTAGCCGAGCTCGACGGCGACGACGCGGGCCATGTTGAAGCCTTGCTCGCCACCCGGCAGGCCGCAGCCCAGCATCAGGTCGTCGATCTGGTGCGGGTTCAGCGCTTCCACCTTGTCCAGCGCGGCGCGCACCATCTGCGCCGCGAGGTCGTCGGGCCGCACGCTGACCAGCGATCCTTTCATGGCGCGCCCGATCGGCGAACGGGCAGTTGAAACAATGACGGCTTCCGGCATTTCGGCTCCATCCGTGGTGTTAGGTCCGGACCCGAATCTAGCCCGGCGACGATGCAGGCCGTAAACGGCCTGCTGAGAAGCCGGGCAATCGGATCTAGCCCGGCGACGATGCAGGCCGTAAACGGCCTGGCTAGACACCCCGGGAGACTCAGCGGGGGGCGGTTGTGACGAGAGATGCGGGGACTCCGGTGGTGGGCCGTCGCCACAACCGCGAGATCAGGCCCAGCGCCGAATAGCCGCCGGGACCAGCCTCCGTGGCGGTATCGGACTGCAGGGCCGGTATCGGCTGGCCCGCCCAGTCGCCGAGCGCGTGGCACAGCGCCGGCAGCAGCTGACTTGCGGCGAGCGCGTATCCGGCCGCCGACGGATGGAATTGGTCCTCGGACAACATCAGCTCGGCTGCATGCCGAAACTCGCGACTCATCAATGACGCCAGCGGCACCGGCACGCCGCCGGCCGACCTGACGGCGCCGGACTGGGCGCGGGCCAGCCGCAGCCCCCAGGTACGCACCGTCCACCGCAGCGGCTGCGGAATGGCCCTGACCACCCCGAAGTCGGGGCAGGTGGCAACCACGACCACTGCGCCGCTGGCGCACAGCCGTCGTACCGCTGCCCCGAGCCGGCGCGCGGAGGCACCGATGCCGTTCAGCCTTGTGACGTCGTTGGCGCCGATCAGGATCACCGCGGCATCCGGTGGCGGACCGGCCACGAACATGGCGTCGACCTGTCCGGACAAGCCCTTGGAGGTGGCTCCGACGATCGCCTTGGTGCTCAACCGGATACGTTTGCCGGTCTGCTCGGCTAGCCCGCGGGCGATCAGGACGCCGGGAACTTGGTCGGCGATGATGCAGCCGTAGCCCGTTGCCGTCGAGTCACCGAAGATCATCAGATGCAAGTCGACGTCCATCCCGCGCTCCCAGCGCTGGACCGGGCCGCCGCCCGGGGCGTACACACCGTCCGCTCGCGGCGGGACGTCCCACGACTTCGGAATGACGCTGCGTGCCTTGGCGGCCTGGCTGATCAGCAGATTGCGCGCCCCCACATAGGCTGTGCCGGTCGATGCCAGCGCGCCCGCTGCAGCCAGCGCGGCGATCGAACCCCGCGGTGCGCGTCGTACCACGTGATCAGTTTATGTCCTGAGCGGCCGCTGGCTCCTGCGCCCGGCCTGTGCCATCACGAGTCGGAGCAATCTCGGCATCAAATCAGACTCTTTGATTGTTGAAACTTTTTATAGTGTCAAGCTAAGTTCGCGAGGTTGGCTGAGGACGCCCTCTCCGCTGCTTCGCCGACATGTTTACCGCGGACTACAACGGCGTAGGAGTGTTGAGCATGACCGCACCGAACAAGGTCTGGGGTGCCCCCCGTACCGCAGTTCGTGCCCGCGACGTCTTGCGGGCGCGCAGATTTCCCGCTGACGACGGCGCGCCGGTCGAGGTCGTCGAGAGCGGACCCAGCCTCACCGGGATGCTGGCGTCGCTGGCCTGTCGTCTGACGATCCGTCCGACTTTGGGTGTGGTCAGCCATATCCCGCACGTCCCCTTCCCGTTCGGGATCATCGACTTCGCTTCCCGGGCGTTGCTTCCCGGGCCCGGAACGATCCGCAAGACAGTCGGGTTGCCGCACTGCACCGCCCGGCTGGTGCGCGCTCCCGGCGTGCTGCCGGCCGACGGCAACCGGCGCGTGGTGCTCTATCTGCACGGCGGCGCGTTCTTGACGTGTGGGGTCAACTCGCACAGCCGAATCGTCAACGCGCTGTCGAAGTTTGCCGACTCGCCGGTGCTGGTGGTCAATTACCGGCTCATCCCGAAGCACTCCGTCGGTCAGGCACTGGACGACTGCCACGACGCCTACCGCTGGCTGCGCTTGCGCGGATATCCCCCGGAGCAGATCGTGGTGGCCGGCGACTCGGCCGGCGGCTATCTGGCTCTGGCTCTGGCGCAACGACTTCAACAGGTACACGAGCAACCGGCGGCACTGGTGGCGATCTCTCCGCTGCTGCAGCTGGCCAAGGAGCCCAAGCAGTCGCACCCGAACATCAAGACCGATGCGATGTTCCCGGCCAAGGCATTTGACGCGTTGTCAGCCCTGGTCGCCAAGGCCGCGTCCAAGCACGTCGTCGACGGAAAGCCCGAGCAGCTCTACGAACCGCTGGACCATCTCGAGCCGGGGCTGCCGCGGACGTTGATCCACGTGTCCGGGTCGGAGGTATTGCTGCACGACGCCCGCGTCGCCGCCCGTGCACTGGCGGCGGCGGGAGTGCCGACCGAGGTGCGGGTCTGGCCCGGCCAGATTCACGACTTTCAGCTTGCCGCGCCGATTGTGCCCGAGGCCGTCCGGTCGCTGCGGCAGATCGGCGAGTACATCCGCGAGGCCACCGGGTAGCCGTCCGGGCGGCCGCTGCGCGCGGCCGAGCCGCACCTGAGACGATTCACACATGCGGATCGCGCAACACATCAGTGAACTCATCGGCAATACTCCGCTGGTTCAGCTGAACTCGGTCGTGCCACCAGGGTCGGGCCGGGTGGTGGCCAAGGTCGAATATCTCAACCCCGGGTTGAGCAGCAAGGATCGGATCGCGGTCAAGATGATCGACGCCGCCGAGGCCAGCGGCGAGCTCAGGCCCGGCGGCACCATTGTCGAGCCGACCTCGGGGAACACCGGCGTCGGCCTGGCCCTGGTTGCGCAGAACCGCGGCTACCGGTGTGTGTTCGTCTGCCCCGACAAGGTCAGCGAGGACAAGCGCAACGCGCTGCGGGCCTACGGCGCCGAGGTGGTGGTCTGCCCGACGGCGGTGCCGCCCGAACACCCGGACAGCTACTACAGCGTCTCCGACCGGCTGGTCAGCGAGATCGACGGTGCCTGGAAGCCCGACCAGTACTCCAACCCGCAGGGGCCGGCCAGCCACTACGAGACCACCGGCCCGGAGATCTGGGCCGACACCGACGGCCTGGTCACCCATTTCGTGGCCGGCATCGGCACTGGCGGAACCATCACCGGCGCCGGGCGCTATCTCAAAGACGTTTCCGGTGGGAAGGTGCGCGTCGTCGGTGCCGACCCGGAAGGGTCGGTGTACTCCGGCGGCAGCGGCCGGCCCTACCTCGTCGAGGGCGTCGGCGAGGACTTCTGGCCGGCCGCCTATGACCCGGCGGTGCCCGACGAGATCATCGCGGTGTCCGACTCCGACTCGTTCAACATGACCAGGAGGCTCGCCCGCGAGGAGGCCATGCTCGTCGGCGGCTCCTGCGGCATGGCCGTGGTGGCGGCCCTGAAAGTGGCCGAGCAAGCCGGACCCGACGCGCTGATCGTGGTGCTGCTGCCCGACGGTGGGCGCGGCTACATGTCGAAAATCTTCAACGACGCCTGGATGTCGTCGTACGGGTTCCTGCGCACCCGGCTGGACGGCTCGATCGAGCAGCCCACGGTTGGCGACGTGCTGCGGGGCAAGTCCGGTCACCTGCCCGACCTGGTGCACACCCACCCGTCCGAGACAGTCCGTGACGCGATCAGCATCCTGCGCGAGTACGGGGTGTCGCAGATGCCCGTCGTCGGCGCCGAGCCGCCGGTGATGGCCGGCGAAGTGGCCGGGAGCGTCTCTGAGCGCGAACTGCTTTCGGCGGTCTTCGAGGGACGCGCCAGCTTGGCCGACGCCGTCGGTATGCACATGAGCCCGCCGCTGCCGATCATCGGTGCAGGCGAACAGGTCAGCTCGCTGGCCAAGGCGCTGCGCGACTTGGACGCCGTGATGGTCGTCGAAGAAGGCAAACCGGTCGGGGTCATCACCCGCTACGACTTGTTGGGTTTTCTCTCCGACGGGGTGTCACGCAAGTAGCCGGAGGGCCTGCAGGCAAATTACTTCGGGTAGCAAATCACTGTGCAACGAGAAAGCCGGTCATGACCGAACAACCCCCATCGTCGTTTCCGCCGCCCCCGCCGCCGGGGGGCGGTGCCTATCCGCCGCCACCCCCGCCGTCGGGCGGATACTTGCCGCCGCCGCCCGGGCCGGTACTGCGCGGCCTGACGCAAGAGCAGTGCACGCCGTGGATCACCCGGGTCGCGGCCTACCTCGTCGACCATCTGCCGCTGGTGCTGATCCTCGGCGTCGGCTGGCTGGTGCTGCAGAACTCCATCGACAGCGCCTGCCTGACCGGCATCACCCCCAACGCCGGTGATCAGATCTGTGCGATCGGATACTCGACGAAGGGTCTGACGGTGATGTGGGTTGCGGTGCTGGCCGGGCTGGCCTACTTCGTCTGGAACTACGGATACCGGCAGGGCACCACCGGATCGAGCATCGGCAAGTCGTTGCTGAGATTCAAAGTCGTCAGCGAGAACACCGGGAAGCCAATCGGTTTCGGCTTGTCGCTACTGCGACAGATCGCCCATCTGGTCGACGCGGTCATTTTCTACATCGGCTACTTGTTCCCGCTGTGGGATGCCAAGCGCCAGACGTTGGCCGACAAGATGATCGCCACCGTGTGCCTGCCACTGGACCGGTCGGCGGCCGCCGAGGAGACCTCTCACGAGGGTGATCGTCGATGAGCGAACACCGCAGTGCCTCCGCCGGCTTTCACTCCGCAGGGCTGGCCACCAAGGCCATCCACGCCGGCTACCGGCCCGATCCGGCGACCGGCGCGGTCAACACCCCGATCTACGCCAGCAGCACCTTCGCCCAGGACGGCGTCGGCGGGCTTCGCGGCGGATTCGAGTACGCCCGCACCGGCAACCCGACCAGGGCCGCGCTGGAAACCGCGCTGGCCGCGGTCGAGGAGGGCCGTTTCGGCCGGGCATTCAGCTCCGGCATGGCGGCCAGCGACTGCGCGCTGCGCGCGCTGCTACGCCCCGGCGATCATGTGGTGATCCCCGACGACGCGTACGGCGGAACATTTCGGCTCATCGACAAGGTCTTCACCCAGTGGGGCGTGCAGCACACCCCGGTCCCGTTGTCCGATGTCGAGGCGGTCCGCGCGGCGGTTACCCCGCAGACGCGGCTGATCTGGGTGGAAACCCCCACCAACCCGCTGCTGTCGATCGCCGACATCGCCGCGATTGCCGAGCTTGGCGCAGAGAAGTCAGCAAAAGTCTTGGTGGACAACACCTTTGCCTCACCAGCGCTGCAGCAGCCGCTGACTCTCGGTGCCGATATCGTGCTGCACTCGACCACCAAATACCTCGGCGGGCACTCCGACGTGGTGGGCGGCGCACTGGTCACCAACGACGAGGAGTTGGACGCGGCGTTCGCCTTCCTGCAGAACGGGGCCGGTGCCGTACCGGGACCGTTCGACGCCTACCTGACCATGCGCGGCCTCAAAACGCTAGTGCTGCGAATGCAGCGGCACAGCGAAAACGCCGCTGCGGTAGCGCAATTCCTCGCCGGACACCCGTCGGTGGACGCGGTGCTGTATCCGGGTCTGCCCACTCATCGCGGTCACCAGGTCGCCGCGCGGCAGATGCACGGTTTCGGCGGCATGGTGTCGGTGCGGATGCGGGGCGGACGCAGCGCGGCGCAGGCGCTGTGCGCCAACACCAAAGTGTTCATCCTCGCCGAGTCGCTCGGCGGGGTGGAGTCGCTGATCGAGCATCCGGGTGCGATGACCCATGCGTCGACGGCCGGTTCCCAGTTGGAGGTTCCCGACGATCTGGTGCGGCTGTCGGTCGGCATCGAGGACATCGCCGACCTGATCGGTGATCTCGAACAGGCACTGGGCTGACTGGTCCCCGCGAGCAGACAGAGAATCGCATCCGAAAGCCGCCCAGCGTGCGATTCTACGTCTGCTCGGCAGGAAAACTAGGCGTGGTAGGGCTCCGCGCTGACCAGCGTCACTTTGACGGTGTTGCCGTTGGGCACGGTGTAGCTGCGAGTCTCACCGACCTTGGCGTCGATCAGCGCGCCGCCCAGCGGTGAGTTCGGCGAGTACACCTCGAGCTTGCCCTCGTTGACGCCTTCCTGGCGGGTGGCGATCAGGAAGGTTTCGTTGTCCGACTTGTCGCCGTTGTAGTAAACCTTCACCACCGAACCGGGCAGTGCGACCCCGGACTGCTTGGGCGCTTCGCCGACCTTCGCGTTGTTGAGCAGGTCTTGCAGCTGGCGAATCCGGGCCTCCTGCTGGCCCTGCTCCTCGCGGGCGGCGTGGTAGCCGCCGTTCTCGCGCAGATCGCCTTCCTCGCGCCGGTCGTTGATTTCGGCGGCGATGACCGGACGGTTCGCGATCAACTGGTCGAGCTCGGTCTTGAGTCGATCGTGCGATTCCTGGGTCAACCAGGTCACCTGGGTGTCCGTCATCTCGTCGTGCTCCTTGTGGTGTCGGTGGGGCGGCATCCGCCTCGGCAGGTTGTCGGTCGTGCTGCCGGGCGGTCCCACCACCTGTACCGCCGACCTCAGTAGTCGGGCGGACCCCCTGCGCGGCGCATATGGCCACTAATGCAGCAATACACGGTCCCAGCCGGAACCGTGCATCCGAACAGCCTACCACCGCGGCCGGGGCGGTCGAGGCCATTTTCGCAGTTCGGCGTTTGCCGCCAGGGTTTGCCGGGGCCGACGTGATCAGGGTGCGCGCAGGTAGTCGGGCACATCGGTGCCGCAGCCGTAGATGTCGCCCACCACGGCCGGCTTACTCGACTTCACGATCGTCGTCACCTGCACTGTTGCCTGGTCCGACGGCGGGACCAGCACCTCGCGCCTGCCTGTCTCGCTGCCGTCTTTTGCCCGCACCCGCACGATGCAGTCGACCGGGCGCGACGGGTCGGTTCGCGTCACGCTGATCGTTACTGAGACGGTGTGGCTGTCGATCAGCCGATAGCCGGCCAACGTGCCGTCGACATCGCTGCGGCCCAGTCGGTGATAGCCGATGACAGCGAGCACGACGCCGGCCGCGGCAACCACCACGACGGCGGCCGCGGCCTTGCGTCGCGACGGGCGACGCAACCGGCCAGGCCCGTAGCGGGTCGGTGGCGGCGAGCGGGAATCGTCGGTCATTGTGGGTTGCTGTCGGCGCCGGGTACTCGGGTTTCGGGCCCCGGTGTCCGGGATGGAACTATTAGACCTGGAACTATAGGCGCAGGAAACAGCACACAGTCAGGGAGCACGTGAGCGAACTGCGGTTGATGGCGGTGCACGCCCACCCGGACGACGAGTCCAGTAAGGGCGCTGCCACCCTTGCCCGCTACGCGGATGAGGGTTGCCGCGTACTGGTGGTGACCCTGACCGGGGGCGAACGTGGCGAAATCCTCAACCCGGCGATGGACTTGCCGGAAGTGCACGGTCGCATCGCAGATATCCGCCGCGACGAAATGGCCAAGGCGGCCGAAATCCTCGGAGTTGAACACACTTGGCTGGGCTTCGTCGATTCCGGATTGCCGCAAGGGGATCCGGCGCCAGCCCTGCCGGATGGCTGTTTCGCGCTGACGCCGCTGGACGCGCCGACCGAGGCGCTGGTTCGGGTGATGCGCGAATTCCGGCCGCATGTGGTGACGACCTACGACGAGAACGGGGGCTACCCCCACCCCGATCACATTCGCTGCCACCAGGTTTCGGTGGCCGCATACGAGGCCGCCGGTGACTATCAGCGGTTCCCGGATGCGGGCCCGGTGTGGGCGGTATCCAAGCTGTATTACAACCACGGGTTCCTGCGCCAGCGCATGCAGATGCTGCAGGACGAGTTCGCCAAGCGCGGGCAGACCGGTCCGTTCGAGAAATGGCTCAAGCATTGGGATCCCGCCCACGACGTGTTCGCCGGGCGGGTGACGACCCGCATCGAGTGCTCGGCGTATTTCAGTCAGCGTGACGACGCGCTGCGCGCGCATGCCACCCAGATCGATCCCAAGGGAGATTTCTTCGCCGCCCCGATCGAATGGCAGCAACGGCTCTGGCCGACCGAGGAATTCGAGCTGGCGCGATCACGTGTTCCGGTGCGGCTGCCCGAGAACGACCTGTTCGACGGAATCGAGGCCCACCAGTGATGCACCTTCAGCTGGCGGCGTTGGCATTGCTGGCCGACGACGCGCCGCACAACAGCGGACCGGACTTCGGCAAGGCCAGCCCCTTCGGCCTACTGGTGGTGGTGCTGCTGTTGATCAGCGTGCTGCTACTGGTCCGCTCGATGAACCGGCACCTCAAGAAACTGCCGGAGTCCTTCGACCCGCAGCATCCCGAACCGGATCAGGCCGCCGACGACGGGACGATCCAGCAGCATGAGGACCAAGCACCGCATGAGCCCGGCGGGTAACCAACTCGGCGGGGCCGCCAGCCCCTACCTTCGCCAGCACGCCGACAACCCGGTGCACTGGCAGCAATGGTCGCCGGACGCGCTGGCCGAGGCCGCACGACGCGATGTGCCGATCCTGCTCTCGATCGGCTACGCCGCATGCCATTGGTGTCACGTGATGGCCCACGAATCGTTCGATGACGACGTGGTGGCCGCGGCGATGAACGCTCGCTTCGTGTGCGTCAAAGTGGACCGCGAGGAGCGGCCCGACATCGACGCCGTGTACATGAATGCCACCGTCGCGCTTACCGGGCAGGGCGGCTGGCCCATGACGTGTTTTCTGACGCCGGACGGACGGCCGTTTTACTGCGGCACCTACTATCCCAAAGATGCTTTCCTGCAGCTTCTTTCGGCCATAACCAGTACCTGGCGGGACCGTCGCGACGAGGTCGAGCAGAGCTCCGATCACATCGCGAGCGAACTGCGGTCAATGGCATCAGGTTTGCCCGGCGGCCCGGATGCGGAGCCGTTCCTCTGCGATCAGGCCGTAGCCGCGGTGCTGCGCGACGAGGACACCGTCCACGGCGGTTTCGGTGGCGCACCAAAATTCCCACCGTCGATGCTGCTGGAGGCGCTGCTGCGGCACTGGGAGCGTACCGGATCGGAGCAGGCACTGGCTGCTGTGCGCCGCACCGGTAGCGCGATGGCGCGCGGCGGAATGTACGACCAACTGGCCGGCGGGTTCGCCCGCTACAGCGTTGACAATGCCTGGGTGGTACCGCATTTCGAGAAGATGCTGTACGACAACGCGCTGCTGTTGCGGGCGTACGCGCACTCGGCCAGGCGAACCGGCGACCCGTTGGCGGGCCGGGTCACCGACGAAACCGCGCGGTTCTTGCTCGACGAGTTGCGCGAGGCCGACATGTTCACCTCGTCGCTGGACGCCGACGCCGACGGCCGGGAGGGCTCGACCTACGTCTGGACGCCGGCACAGCTCACCGAGATCCTCGGGGACGACGACGGGCATTGGGTCGCTTCGGTTTTCGGCGTCACCGAGGCCGGTACATTCGAGGCCGGTGCATCGGTGCTGCAACGGCCCGGCGATCCGGACGACGCTGCCCGGTTCGACCGGATCCGGGCCGCGCTGCTGGCCGCCCGGCTGACCCGACCTCAACCGGCGCGTGACGACAAGGTCGTCACCGCCTGGAACGGGCTGGCCATCACGGCGCTGGCAGAGGCCAGTGTCGCGTTGGCCGCACCGGAGTTGGCCGACGCCGCCACCGCATGCGCGCGGGCCCTGGTAGGTCTGCACCTGGTGGATGGCCGATTGCGACGGGCCAGCCTGGGCGGGCGGGTCGGTGAAAGCGCCGCGATCCTGGAAGATCACGCGATGCTGGCCACCGGCCTGCTCGCGCTGTATCAGCTGACCACCGAAGCCGACTGGCTGACCACCGCGACCGACCTGCTGGATATTGCGTTGGCGCACTTCGCCGATCACGACAATCCGGGCCGCTGGTTCGACAGCGCCGACGATGGTGAGCGGCTGTTGCTGCGGCCCGCCGACCCCTACGACGGCGCGACGCCGTCGGGCGCATCCGCGATCGCCGAAGCGTTGCTGACCGCGGCGCATCTGACCGGTGCAGGGCGAGCGGACCGATACCGGCAGGCGGCTGCCGACACGCTGCAGTCGCACACTGTGCTGCTGGCCCGCGTGCCGCGCTCGGCCGCTCACTGGCTGGCCGTCGCGGAATCCGTTGTGCGCGGGCCGTTGCAGATCGCGGTGGCCTGCGGGCCGGATTCGCCGCTGCTGGCCGATGCCCGCCGGCTCGCGCCCGGCGGGGCGATCGTCGTCGGCGGCGCGGCCGATTCCTCGGAGTTGTTGGCCGGCCGCGGCCGGGTTGGCGATGCCGACGCGGCCTACGTGTGCCGCGGCCGGCTGTGCGATCTGCCGGTCACCTCCGCCGCGGACTTGGCGGCCGCTCTCGCCCGGTGACGATGCGGGCCGTGAATCGGCGGGTAGCCTGCCTCCCATGCCGAGTGCTCAACACATCACCGAGACCGTCAACCGCTACATCAGTCTGGTCGCCAAGGGCACCGCGGACGATCTGGTCGAGTTGTACGCCGAAGACGCCACCGTCGAGGACCCGGTCGGCGGAGAGGTGCACATCGGCCGCCAGGCGATCCACGGCTTCTACTCCGCGATGGAAAGCGTGCAGCGGGACTGCGAGCTGGTGACGCTGCGGGTGGCCGGAAACGAGGCGGCTTTCCACTTCAAGTTGACGGTCAGCGCCGGGGACAGCCGGATGCTCATCGAGCCGATCGATGTGATGGTGTTCGGCGACGACGGCAAGATCACTGCGATGAAGGCCTACTGGTCGCCGGACAGCGTCACGCAGTTATAGCGCCCGCACGTCAGAAGACGGCGAACCAAATCGCGATGTAATGGCAGATCGCGGCGACCGCGGTGCAGGCGTGGAAGAACTCGTGATAGCCGAACGTGCCCGGCCACGGGTCGGGCCAGCGCAGCGCGTACAGGACTCCGCCGACGCTGTAGAGGACGCCGCCCGCGGCCAGCAGCACCATCGCGGCCACCCCCGCCTGGTGCAGGATCATCGCGATGTAGAACGCCGACACCCAACCCAGGACCAGATACAGCGGAACACCGACCCAGCGTGGCGCGCTGGGCCAGCACATCTTGAGCAACACCCCGGCCAGTGCGCCGCCCCAGACGATCCACAGCACCAGCACCCCCGCGTGATGCGGCATTGCCAGCAACGCGAACGGTGTATAGGTGCCCGCGATCAGCACGAAGATCATCGAGTGGTCGAGCCGTCTCATCCACTTGCGGGCGGACGCCGTTTTCCAGGTCACCCTGTGGTAGATGGCGCTGACGGTGAACATCCCCACCACCGAGCCGGTGTAGATGAACGTCGCCAGACCTGCCGTGAGTCCGGCCAACGGCCAGGACACCGAGATCAGCGATGCGCCGGCGATGACGGCGACGACCGCCGACACCAGGTGAATCCAGCCCCGCGCCCGAGGCTTGACCAGTGCCTGGGCGGTGTCCTTGACGCCCTCGACGATCTGCCCGGCAACGTCCGCGACGGCGTCGGACGCCCCGGTTGCGCCGCCCTTCGTGGCCACGTCGGTGTCGCGACTCAATGCCACTCCTTAACGTCGGCCTGCCTTTGCGGCAGGGATGCCGATGGGCCGTATCGCCCACAGTAATCTGGATCGCTGTGGAGATCATTCCGCCGCGTGTCAAGGAACCGTTGTATCGGCTCTACGAGTTGCGGCTGCGGCAAGGCCTGGCCGCATCGAAATCCGCGCTGCCGCGCCACATCGCGGTGCTGTGTGACGGCAACCGGCGCTGGGCACGCGATGCCGGCTACGAAGACGTCAGCTACGGCTACCGGATGGGCGCCGCCAAGATCGCCGAGATGTTGCGCTGGTGCCAGGACGCCGGCATCGAAATGGCCACTGTCTATTTGCTTTCCACCGAAAACCTGCGCCGCGATCCCGCCGAGCTGGCCGCGCTCATCGAGATCATCACAGATGTCGTCGAGGAGATTTGTGCGCCGGCCAACGGCTGGACGGTGCGCACGGTCGGGGACTTGGAGCTGATCGGCGAGGAACCCGCGCGGCGACTGCGTGATGCGGTGGAGGGCACCGCAGCGACCGGCAACGGCGGCTTCCACGTCAACGTCGCGGTCGGCTACGGCGGCCGCCAGGAAATCGCCGACGCCGTGCGCGCACTGCTGGGCAAGGCACTTGCTGACGGCGCCAGCGGCGAGGAGCTCGTCGATGCCGTCACCGTCGACGCGATCTCGGAGAACCTGTATACCTCCGGGCAACCCGACCCCGATCTGGTGATCCGGACCTCAGGGGAGCAGCGGCTGTCCGGTTTCCTGCTCTGGCAAAGCGCCTATTCGGAGATGTGGTTCACCGAAGCGCACTGGCCCGCATTCCGCCGGGTCGACTTCTTGCGCGCATTGCGCGATTACAGCTTGCGCCACCGCCGCTACGGCGCTTGACGACGATCGCAAGCGCGGCGCAGCCGGGTGCGGCGGGTCGCCGCCGACTACCCCGTGGCGTGCCACACTGAAAGCATGGCTGCGCTTTCGGCGTTGGTGTTCTCGCTGAGCTGGTGGCTGGGGCTGTATCTGGTGGCCCGTAACCCGCGCAAGCCGGTGCTGGCTTTCTCGGCGGTCGGCCTGTGCAGTTTCGCGATGGCGGTCGCGCTGGACGCGGTGCGGCTCGTCACGCACTCCGCCCTGCTCGGCCACATCGAGATCTATCTGGTCGCTGTGCCCGGCGTGGCCTGGTTCGCGGTGCTTCTCGAGCTGGCCCGGCCGACCGACGGCGAGCGGGCACGCACCGGCGAGCTGTTGCTGGTCGGTATTGTCGCCGCGCTGACACTCGTCGGTGCGACGCTGGCCGGCAGTGTCAACGGCCCGTTGCGGCTCGGCCATGTGGTGATGTGCGCGGTGATCTCGGTGTCCACGTTGGGCGCGATGGTCGCCGCACTGCGGAGCCGGGCGCAGAAGATCCCGCTGGTCGGACTCATCATCACGGCGACGCTGTTCTTCGCGCTGGCCAACGCGATCCTGATCATTCCGCTGGGCGTGGTACCCAGCTGGCTGGCCCTGGCGTCGACGAGTTGCGACGTGCTGGGGCTGGGGGTGGCGGTGGCGCTGTGGGACGCGTTCGATGAAGGCCAGGCGTTGCGGGCCGACATGATGCGCTCGTTCACTGGCACCGGCACAGTCGTGGCGCTGCTCGGCGGTCAGCTGCTGATCGCCATCGAGTTGACCCGGCGGCAGAGCGTCGCGCAGATTGCGTTGACGGTGCTGCTGTTCACCAGCCTGGGGATCGCCGCCTCGGTGCAGGTGCTGGCCGATCCGCTGGCCGCCGCGCTGGACCGGCTGGTGTTTTCCCGAGCGCCGTTGCTGCGGGCGCATCGGGAGACGTTGCGGCGCACGCAATCCGCGCTGCCGCTGCGGCTGGCCGATCCGCTTGGCGGCTTCGACGACGACACATTCGCCCGGCTGACCCGCCGTGCGCTCGGCCATTACGGCGACCTGTCCAAGCTGGTCGCCAACCCGCTGACCGCACTGCCCTGCATCGACGAGCGACTGGCCGCCCGGGGCGTCCCGGATCAGCCGCTGGAGCGTGCCATCGAGCTCAAGGCTTTGCTGGCGGATCGGATTGCAGCGCTCAAACCGCGCGACGGCGGTGACTTCGGCACCACCGAGCAATGGCGGCACTACAACTCGCTGTACTTCCCGTACGTCGTGGGGGTGCGCGCCTACGCGCAGAACGCCACCGCCGCCGGTCTGGACCCGACCGCGCGGCAGGCGTGGCAATGGTTCGTCACCGAGGTGCCGCAGCGGTCGCTGCACAACTGGCAGAATGCCGCGGCCAAGCTGATTGCCGCCGATCTTCGCGGCCGGGTCACCGTCTCCAGCTAGGACGCGACGGGTCTTCACCGTGCGCTCAGGGCGATGGCCACCGGCGTGTCACCGCCCTGGATGCACGGTGGGCGCCCTAGATGCACGCTGAACAGGCAACGGCCTGGGCGGTCCGCCTCAGCCGATTAGCCCGGCTAGCCAAGGAATACGTGGCCTAGATCACCTGGTTGACCTGCGCATGGCACTGCTTGGCAGTGTCAAGCGTCGATCTGGCAGTCCCGGAACGGCACGCTCAGAAGTGTTCGATCCGATATCGCAAGGAGTTCCGACATGACCGCTGTTGCTCCACTGGCCACTCGCCCCTTCGCCGACTCGACTGACTCCCTGTTGCGGTTTGCCATGCGGCTGGACGCAACGCTGAGCGGCCTTGTCGGCCTGTTCATAGCCGCGGCGGCGGACCCGCTCTCGTCGCTGACCGGGCTGAGCTCCATCGCGGAGTACGGCCTGGGCGCATTCCTGGTTCTCTGCGGTGCGCTCATGTTCGGCCTCGCCGCGGCACCAGACCTGCGCCGCGCCGGGATCGGCGTCATTGTCGGCAACATCGTCCTGACGGTGGCCGCGGTCGCGGTGGTCGCCGCGGACGTACTGCCGCTGACCGAAACCGGCATCGCCGCGACACTGGCCACCGGCGGCTACACCGCGCTGATCGGCTACCTGCAATACCTCGGAGTGCGCCGCCTGCCGGCGTGACTCCCGTCCCGCCGGTGCGGGGCGTCGCCGTCAGAGGTTGCGGTGCGCGTCCCCGCATCGGCTTGAGTTAAAGGATTATCCTGCAGCGAATTTGATGATGCGGGCGTTCATCGTGTCGGCGACGTAGACACTGCCGCCCGCGTCGACCGCCACGCCCTCCGGCCAGGACAGACCGACCAACGGCAGCTCGGTCTGCTGGGTTGAGCCGACCCCGAGCTTGAGCACCCGGCGATGGCCCGCATCGGTGATATAGACGTCGCCGTTGGTGGCTACCGCGACGCTGTTCGGATCCTTGAGACCGGTGAACGGAAGATCGGTCTGCTCAGCGGACATCAGCTTGGCGGACGTCCCTGGCGGCGGCATGCTGACGTTGAGGAGCATCAGGGCCGCGGCGACGAGTCCGACTCTCACAGCTTGCGCAGCCGTAGCCGGTTGATCGAATGATCGGCGTCTTTGCGCAGCACCAGGGTGGCGCGCGGCCGGGTCGGCAGGATGTTCTCGATCAGGTTGGGCCGGTTGATCGACCGCCAGATGTCGCGGGCCGCGATGTCGGCCTGCTGGTCGGTCAGCCCCGCGTAGTGGTGGAAGTGCGACGCCGGGTTGGCGAACGCCGTGGAGCGCATCGCCAGAAACCGCGAGATGTACCACTGCTCGATGTCCTCGATCCGGGCGTCCACATATAGCGAGAAGTCGAACAGATCCGACACCATCAGCGTGGGGCCGGTTTGCAGCACGTTGAGGCCTTCCAGGATCAGGATGTCTGGGTGGCGGACCACCTGCTTGGCGTCCGGAACCCGGTCGTAGTGCAGGTGCGAGTACACCGGCGCGCACACGTAGTCCGAACCCGACTTGACCGAGGTGACGAATCGCATTAACGCCCGCCGGTCGTAGCTTTCCGGAAAACCTTTGCGGTGCATCAGGTTTCGTCGATTCAGCTCGGCATTGGGGTAGAGAAAGCCATCGGTGGTGACCAGGTCGACCCGAGGGTGGTGATCCCAGCGGGCCAGCAGCGCCTGCAGCACGCGGGCCGTCGTCGACTTACCGACCGCCACGCTGCCGGCCACCCCGATGATGAACGGCACCGGCCGATCCGGGTTCTGCTGGGGCTCGCCGAGGAACTCGGCGGTGGCAGAGAACAGCCCTTGACGGGCGGCGACCTGCAGGTGCAACAACCGGGCCAGCGGCAGGTAGACCTCTTCGACTTCGCGCAGGTTGATCTGCTCGCCGAGGCCGCGCAAGCCGACGACCTCTTCTTCGGTCAGCGGCTGCGGCGTCGACATACGTAGGGCGCGCCATTGACGTCGATCGAACTCCACATAGGGGCTCGGCTCGCTTGGCCGCGGCATGGGTGTCAGTCTTGCAGCCCCAACCACAATGCGGACCGCTGGGGCGAACAGATAGCGTTGGCTGACGTGGAACCTGACGCGCTGGTCCGCGATCACCTGCTCCTCGGTTTGCGTTTCGACCGGATCGAGTCGGGCTACGTCGACTCCTTCACCGGCGATCCGGCGCTGCGCCAGGCGGTGTCGGCCGAGCCCGCGCCCGATCCGGCCGACCTGGTTCGACAAGCCCGGCGGCTGATTGCGGCGCTTCCAGATGTCCCGCACCGCAATGGATTTGATCAGCAGCGCGCCGACTACCTGGGCGCTCATCTGCGTGCGCTGGAATGTGCCGGGCGCAAGTTCGCCGGAGAAGACATCGGATTCGTCGACGAGGTGCACGATTACTTCGACGTGCACATCAGCAAGGGTGAGCCCGAGACATACCGGCAGGCGCACGCCCGCCTCGACGACGTGCTCGGCGGTGACGGCCCGCTGGCCGACCGGATGGCAGCGCACCGCACCGCCGAGGAGATCCCACCCGAGCGGCTGGGGGAATGCATCGAAGCGTTCTCCAGCACGCTGCGCGACCGGGTCCGCGCCGAGTATCCGCTGCCGGACGCCGAAACCGTCGACTACCAAGTGGTGACCGACAAGCCCTGGTCGGGATTCAACTACTACCTGGGTGACTACCGCTCAACGGTCGCCGTCAACGCCGACATCAAGCAACTGATGTCCAACCTGCCGCGGCTGGTGGCGCACGAGTCCTATCCCGGCCACCACACCGAGCACTGCCGCAAAGAGGCCGGGCTGGTCCGCCGGAAAGGCCAGGCCGAGCAGACCATCTTCCTGGTGAACACGCCGCAGTGCCTGATCGCCGAAGGTCTGGCCGACCTGGCGCTGTATGCGGCGATCGGCCCCGGCTGGGGGCGGTGGGCAGCCGAGATCTACGCCGATCTGGGACTGCGGTTCGACGGCGAACATGCCGAGGCGGTATCGGAGGCGTCGGCGGCGCTGGCCCGGGTGCGTCAGGACGCGGCGTTGATGTTGCACGACGAGCACCGCGACGCCGACGAGGTCGCGGAGTTCCTGCGCCGCTGGTTGCTGGTCGACGATGTCCGCGCGCGGCAGATGCTGCGGTTCTTGTCCTCGCCGCTGTGGCGCGCCTACACCAGCACGTATGTCGAGGGTTATCGGCTGCTTCGCGGCTGGCTGGACGATCGCCCCACCGAGGTGAGCGTGATCGAGCGGTTCGGCCGGCTGCTGGACGAACCACTTCTCCCGTCGGCGCTGCGGGACGAAGCCGCTCGATAGACTGACGGGCGTGACTGCCGCACCCGACGCTCGTACCGCCGCCTCCGTCATGTCCGCGCCACTGGCCGACGTCGACCCCGACATCGCCGAGCTGCTCGGCAAAGAGCTTGGCCGCCAGCGCGACACGCTGGAGATGATCGCCTCGGAGAACTTCGTGCCGCGGGCAGTACTGCAGGCCCAAGGCAGCGTGCTGACCAACAAGTACGCCGAGGGTCTGCCCGGTCGCCGCTACTACGGCGGTTGCGAGTACGTCGACGTGGTGGAGAACATCGCCCGCGACCGCGCCAAGGCGCTGTTCGGCGCGGACTTCGCCAACGTGCAGCCGCACTCGGGCGCCCAGGCCAACGCCGCGGTGCTGCACGCGCTGATGTCGCCGGGGGAGCGACTGCTGGGTCTCGACCTTGCCAACGGCGGTCACCTGACGCACGGCATGAAGCTGAATTTCTCCGGCAAGCTCTACGAAAACGCCTTCTACGGCGTCGATGCCACCACGCACCTGATCGACATGGACGCGCTGCGCGCCCAGGCGCTCGAGTTCCGCCCGAAGGTGATTGTCGCGGGCTGGTCGGCTTACCCGCGAGTTCTAGACTTCGCGGCGTTCAAGTCGATCGCCGACGAGCACGACGCCAAGCTGTGGGTGGACATGGCGCACTTCGCGGGTCTGGTCGCGGTCGGTCTGCACCCATCGCCGGTACCGCACGCCGACATCGTGTCGACCACCGTGCACAAGACGTTGGGTGGCCCGCGGTCCGGCCTGATCATCGGCAAGCAGGAGTACGCCAAGTCGATCAACTCCGCGGTCTTCCCTGGCCAGCAGGGCGGGCCGCTGATGCACGTCATCGCCGCCAAGGCGGTGGCGCTGAAAATCGCGGGCACCCCGGAATTCGCCGACCGTCAGCAGCGCACGCTGTCCGGTGCCCGGATCATCGCCGATCGCCTGTTGGCCGCCGATGTCGCCAAGGCCGGGGTCTCGGTGGTCAGCCGGGGCACCGACGTCCACTTGGTGCTGGTCGACCTGCGCGACTCACCGCTGGACGGTCAGGCGGCCGAGGACCTGCTGCATGACGTCGGGATCACCGTCAACCGCAACGCCGTGCCCAACGATCCGCGGCCGCCGATGGTTACGTCGGGCCTGCGGATCGGCACCCCGGCGCTGGCCACCCGCGGCTTCGGGGACGCCGAATTCACCGAGGTCGCTGACATCATCGCCACCGCGCTGGCGGCCGGCAGTGCTTCGGATGTGTCGGCGTTGCGGGACCGCGTGACCCGTCTGGCCAGGGAATTCCCGCTGTATGACGGCCTGGAGGACTGGTCGCTGGTATAACGTCGCGCCAGATTTTACGAAACCTGTGTACGGGGGTTACAGTTACTTTCATGGCAGTCAAACCCGTTGCTAACGCGCTCATTCTCGAACTCGAGCCAGTCGTCGGCGAAAACATGGACCGCCACCTCGCGACCGAGCAACTCTGGTTCGCCCATGATTTCGTGCCGTTCGAACAGGGCCAGAACTTCGCCTTCCTCGGCGGACATGACTGGGATCCGTCGCAGGTGACGCTGCCCAAGGCCATCACTGACGCGTGCGAAATCCTGCTCATCACCAAAGACAACATCGCGGGCTACCACCGCGAGCTCGTCGAGCACTTCATCCTCGAAGACAATTGGGCCCATTGGATCGGCCGGTGGACCGCCGAAGAACATCTGCACGCCATCGCGCTGCGCGAGTACTTCGTCGTGACCCGTGAGGTCGACCCCACCGCCAACGAGCAGGTCCGCTTCGAGCACGTGTCGTCGAAGGGCTACCGAGCCGACCATTATTCACAGGTCGAGACGTTGACGTTCATGGCTCTTTTCGAGGGCGCCCACGCGGTGTACTGCAACAACCTGGCGGCCCAGATCGAGGAGCCGGTGCTGGCCGGCCTGATCACCCACATCGCGCGCGACGAGGAGCGGCACGAGGAGTTCTTCGCCAACCTCGTCGCGCACTGCCTCAGCTACACCCGCGACGAGACGATCGCCGCCATCGCCGCGCGCGCGGCTGAGATCGACGTCATCGGCGCCGACATCGACGCCTACGGCGACAAGGTGCGAAACGTCGCTGATGCAGGCATTTTCGGCGCCGACCAACTGCGCCAGGTGGTTTCCGACCGCATCACCGTGTGGGGAGTCGCCGACGAGCCCGCGCTGCAGCAGTTCGTCATCAGCTAGCCATGTCGGCGGGGCTTATCTGCGCCGCTCCTCGGCATCGCTGCGCTCTGCGTCATCGTCGGCGCGCCTGCACGGCGCACCTGCGCTGACCGGAGTAGCGTCGTTTTCGATGGCTAGCGACATGCTCTGCTATCCGGGCGGCGCCTCTCATCTCAACTTCGACAGGACCGCCGGCCCCGGTCCTGGCGCCGCGGCCCCCGCCGAATCGTCCGTGCGGGCCGCACGGGCATCCAGCCCGGTCAGGACGCCTCGCGCGCATGGGTGGCGGTGGGGCCACCACCCGCATGGCGCAGGCAACCGGGCGATGAGCTCGAGGAGCGCTCGTGACTGATTCTCCGGCGGTTTCACAGCACACCATCAGGACCTACGTTCTCGACACGTCGGTGTTGCTGTCCGATCCGTGGGCCTGCTCCCGCTTCGCCGAACACGAAGTGGTGGTTCCGCTGGTAGTGATCAGTGAGTTGGAAGCCAAGCGCCACCACCACGAACTGGGCTGGTTCGCCCGCCAGGCGTTGCGGTTGTTCGACGACCTCCGGCTCGAGCACGGGCGGCTGGATCTGCCCATTCCGGTTGGGACACAAGGCGGCACGCTGCACGTCGAACTCAACCACAGCGACCCGGACGTGCTGCCGCCCGGATTCCGTACCGACACCAACGACTCGCGCATCCTGTGCTGTGCCGCCAACCTCGCCGCCGAAGGCAAGCGAGTGACGTTGGTCAGCAAGGACATTCCGCTGCGCGTGAAAGCGGGCGCGGTGGGTTTGCCCGCCGACGAATACCACGCGCAAGATGTGGTGGTATCCGGCTGGACCGGCATGACGGAGATGGAAGCCAGCACTGACGACATCGACGCGTTGTTCGCCGACGGCGATGTCGACCTGGAAGCGGCGCGAGATCTGCCCTGCCACACCGGTATTCGACTACTGGCCGGCAGCTCGCATGCACTGGGCCGGGTGAATGCGCACAAGCGCGTCCAGCTGGTCCGCGGCGACCGCGAGGTTTTCGGGCTACGCGGCCGCTCCGCCGAACAGCGGGTGGCCCTGGATCTGCTGCTCGACGAGTCGGTCGGCATCGTGTCGCTGGGCGGCAAGGCCGGCACCGGCAAGTCGGCGCTGGCGCTGTGCGCCGGGCTGGAAGCCGTGCTGGAGCGGCGCACGCAGCGCAAGGTCGTAGTCTTCCGGCCGCTGTACGCGGTCGGCGGCCAAGAGCTTGGTTACCTACCGGGCAGCGAGAGCGAAAAGATGGGCCCGTGGGCGCAGGCGGTCTTCGACACCCTCGAAGGTCTGGCCAGCCCCGCGGTGCTCGAAGAGGTGCTCTCTCGCGGCATGCTCGAGGTGTTGCCACTGACCCACATCCGCGGTCGCTCGCTGCACGACTCGTTCGTCATCGTCGACGAGGCGCAGTCGCTGGAACGCAACGTGTTGCTGACCGTGCTGTCGCGGCTGGGCGCGGGCTCACGGGTGGTGTTGACCCACGATGTCGCCCAGCGTGACAACCTTCGGGTGGGCCGTCACGACGGGGTCGCGGCGGTGGTCGAGAAGCTCAAGGGACATCCGCTGTTCGCGCACATCACGCTGCTGCGCAGCGAGCGGTCGCCGATCGCGGCGCTGGTCACCGAGATGCTCGAGGAGATCAGCGGCGCACCGCTGTAATCAGGGCGCGGGTAAGGTTTGCCCGTGCCGAAACGACTGGACAACCAAGCCTGGCGGTACGGGCGCATGGTCGCCGGCGTAGCGGCAGGCGCCGTGATCGTCGCGATCGGTGCGTTTACCGGGCACGTCCGATTCGCCCACGCCAACGACGTCGTCGACTGCGCGCAAGTCAAGTGCGTCGCGTTGACCTTCGACGACGGCCCCACCCCCTACACCGACCGGCTGCTGAGCATCCTGACCGCGAACAAGGCCAAGGCGACGTTCTTCGAGATCGGCAACAAGGTTGCGGCCAACCCGGCGGGCGCCAAGCGGGTGGTCGATGCGGGCATGGAGTTGGGCAACCACACCTGGGAACACCCCAACATGACGACGCTGCCACCGGTCGACGTGCCCGCCCAGCTGACCCGGGCCAACGACGCGATTGCCGCGGCCACCGGCGTGACCCCGACGTTGTGGCGGCCACCGGGTGGGTTGACCAATGCCGCGGTCAACGAGCAGGCCCGGAAAGCCGGCCTGGCCGGAATCCTCTGGGACGTCATCCCTTACGACTGGATCAACGACTCCAACACCGCGGCCAGCCGGCCCCTGTTGATGACCCAGATCAAGCCCGGTTCGGTGGTGCTGATGCACGACACCTACTCCAGCACCGTCGACCTCGTCGAGCAGTTCATCCCGGTGCTCAAAGCCAACGACTACCACTTGGTGACGGTCAGCCAGCTTCTCGGGCAGCGCGCCGCGGGGAGCGTCTACGGCGGTCGAGACAACGGTCCACCGGCCAACGACCTGCACGACATCCCCGCGTCCGAGATTCCGGCGCTGCCGAACACCCCGTCGCCGC
>NZ_DASXEP010000135.1:0-10821 GCF_036490025.1 Mycobacterium sp.
GTGACCGAGATCGCGACACAGCATCTCGACACCATGCTGGAAAGGGCCGAGGGCGGAACGGTCGACTACGTCGACGAGTTCGCCGGGAAATTGCCGATGGACGTCATCTCGGAGCTGATGGGTGTCCCCGAGCCGGATCGAGTTCAGGTCCGGGCCTGGGCCGACGGCGTGATGCACCGCGAAGAGGGCGTCAACGATGTACCGCCGGAGGCGATCGAGGCCTCTCTCAACCTGATCGTGTACTACCAGCAGATGGTGGCCGAGCGGCGCAAGAAGCTGACGGACGATCTGACCTCGGCGCTGTTGGAAGCCGAGATCGACGGAGACCGGCTCACCGACGAAGAAGTCCTGGGCTTCATGTTCCTCATGGTGATCGCCGGGAATGAGACCACCACCAAACTTCTTGCTAACGCGGCATTTTGGGGTCACAGGAATCCCGATCAGCTGGAGCCGGTCTACGACGATCTGTCCCGCGTCCCGCTGTGGGTCGAGGAGACCCTGCGCTACGACACCTCCAGCCAAATCCTGGCCCGCACGGTGTCCGGAGAACTCACCCTCTACGACACGACGATCCCTGATGGTGACGTCTTGTTGTTGTTGCCCGGCTCAGGGCATCGCGACGCGCGGGTGTTCAAGAATCCCGACGACTACCTGATCGGGCGCGATATCGGTTCCAAGCTTTTGAGTTTCGGCAGTGGGGCACACTTCTGCCTGGGCGCGCATCTCGCGCGGATGGAAGCCCGTGTTGCCCTCACCGAGTTGTTCGAGCGAATCCGCGGTTACGAAGTGGACGAGGCCAGCGCCGTCCGCGTCCACTCCAGCAATGTCCGCGGATTCGCTCACCTACCAATGAGTTTGGAGGTCCGCTGAATGCCACGCTTTGAGCCACTGCCCGAACGCCGGCCGGTAATTGTGGCAGGCGCCTCCTCCGGCATCGGTGAGGCCGCCGCCATCGAACTCGCGGAGCACGGCTTCCCAGTCGCCCTGGGTGCCCGCCGGGTCGAGAAGCTCGACGACCTCGTCGGAAAGATCAACGCCGACGGCGGCGAGGCGGTCGGCTTCCACCTGGACGTCACCGACCCGAACTCGGTCAAATCGTTTGTCGCACAGTCGGTGGATGCGCTCGGCGACATCGAGGTGCTGGTGGCCGGTGCGGGCGATACCTACTTTGGCAAACTCGCCGAGATCACCACCGACGAGTTCGAGTCGCAGCTGCAGATTCATCTCGTCGGCGCTAACCGGCTGGCCACCGCGGTGTTGCCGGGCATGCTTGACCGGCAACGCGGCGACCTGATTTTCGTCGGTTCCGATGTGGCACTGCGCCAGCGGCCCCATATGGGCGCCTACGGCGCGGCCAAGGCCGCGCTGGTGGCGATGGTCACCAACTTCCAGATGGAGCTCGAGGGCACCGGCGTGCGCGCCTCGATCGTGCACCCCGGCCCGACCAAGACTTCGATGGGCTGGAGCCTGCCGGCCGAGAAGATCGGCCCCGCACTGGAGGACTGGGCCAAATGGGGCCAGGCCCGCCACGACTACTTCCTGCGCGCAGCCGACCTCGGGCGTGCCATCACCTTCGTCGCCGAGACACCGCGCGGTGGCTTCATCGCGAACATGGAGCTTCAGCCCGAGGCCCCGTTGGCCGGTAAAAAGGACCGTCAGAAACTCGCGCTCGGCGAAGAGGGGATACCAGGAAATGGTTGATTCAACAACGGCGAACACAGCGATCGTGCCGCGGGTGTCCGGCGGCGAGGAGGAACACGGCCACCTCAAGGAATTCCGCACCGACCCAATCGGTTTGATGCAGCGCATCCGCGAGGAGTGCGGCGACGTCGGCTGGTTCCAGCTCGTCGACAAGCACGTCATCTTCCTGTCAGGCGCCGAGGCCAACGAATTCTTCTTCCGCTCGGCCGACGAGGACCTCGACCAGGCCGAGGCATACCCCTTCATGACACCGATTTTCGGCAAGGGCGTGGTGTTCGACGCCAGCCCTGAGCGGCGCAAGGAGATGTTGCACAACTCCGCCCTGCGCGGCGAACAGATGAAGGGCCACGCCGCCACCATCGAGGGCGAAGTCAAGAAGATGATCGCCGACTGGGGCGACGAAGGCGAGATCGAACTGCTGGACTTCTTCGCCGAGCTGACCATCTACACGTCGACGGCCTGCCTGATCGGCCTGAAATTCCGCGAACAGCTCGACCACCGGTTCGCTGAGTACTACCACGAGCTGGAGCGCGGCACGGATCCGCTGTGCTACGTCGACCCGTATCTTCCGATCGAAAGCTTCAAGCGTCGCGATGAGGCGCGGGTGAAATTGGTTGCGCTGGTTCAGGAAATCATGAATCAGCGGATCGCCAACCCGCCCGCCGACAAGGCCGACCGTGACATGCTCGACGTGCTGGTGTCGATCAAGGACGAACAGGGCGATCCCCGGTTCTCCGCGGACGAAGTCACCGGCATGTTCATCTCGCTGATGTTCGCCGGACACCACACCAGCTCCGGCACGTCGGCGTGGACGTTGATCGAATTGATCCGCCACACCGACGTCTACGCCGAGGTGCTTGCCGAACTCGAGGAGCTGTACTCCGACGGTCAAGAGGTCAGTTTCCATGCGCTGCGCCAGATTCCGAAGCTGGACAACGTGGTCAAGGAGACCCTGCGTCTGCACCCGCCCCTGATCATTCTGATGCGGGTCGCGAAAGGCGAATTCGAGGTCGCCGGCTTTCCGATTCACGACGGCGACTACGTCGCCGCATCTCCGGCCATTTCCAACCGCATTCCCGAAGATTTCCCCGACCCCGATGCGTTCAGGCCCGACCGCTACAACAAGCCCGAGCAGGCTGACACCGCCAACAGATGGACCTGGATCCCGTTCGGTGCGGGCCGACATCGTTGTGTAGGAGCCGCTTTCGCGCAGATGCAGATCAAAGCGATCTTCTCGGTTCTGCTGCGCGAGTATGCTTTCGAGATGGCGCAACCTGCCGACAGCTACCATAACGACCACTCCAAGATGGTCGTGCAGCTCGCCAGTCCGGCCAAGGTCCGTTACCGCAAACGCGGCGCTTAGGTGTCAAAACTCATGAGCACAAAGAGATTTAGAATCGTCGCAGACCTGGATTTGTGCCAGGGTCACGCAATGTGTGAGCTGGAGGCACCCGACTACTTCCGGGTGCCCAAACGCGGAAAAGTCGAAATCCTCGATCCAGAACCCCCGGACGAGGCCCGCGACGAAGTCGAGCGGGCAGTCGAGATGTGCCCAACCCAAGCTCTATCGATCCAAGAAGACAAGGGAGACTGACTCAAAATGTCGAAGCCGTCACACTCGCGCGAAACACTCGAGGCATGGGTCGACCGCTGGCTGCAGGCCAACAAGGACTGCGAAAAGGCCGGCGACTGGCAACCGCTGGCAGACTTCTACGCTCCCGAAGCGACCTACGGCTGGAACATCGGACCCAAGGAGGACGTGATGTGCGTCGGGGTCGACGAGATCCGCGACGTCGCGCTGGGCCTGGAAATGCAGGGCCTGGAGAACTGGGTGTATGAGTACCAGAAGGTCCTCATCGACGACAAACAGGGTGAAATCGTCGGCTTCTGGAAGCAGATCGTCAACAAGACCGACGGCAGCCAGGACGAGATCTACGGCATCGGCGGCAGCTGGTTCCGGCTCAACGACAACGCGCTCATCGAATGGCAGCGCGACTTCTTCGACTTCGGACACGTCGCGAAGATGTTCGGCAACCTGATCGAGTCCGGCGATCTGAGCACCGGCATGCAAAAACGCATCGAACGAAGCGTGGCCGGTGAGAAGCTGCCCGGCTACTACCCACTGGGACAGGCCCCGGTGCCCCTCTGGTGATCGTGTACGGCTCCCCTGGTGACCGGGGTCACCCGCTGACCTACACTTGACCAAGCGGTTGCTTGCCTGGAGCTCGGGCCGTCCTCAACCGACGTTCAATGACGAAAGCAGGTTCACGGTGAAGACCAAAGGTGCGCTGATCTGGGAGTTCAACCAGCCGTGGGCGATCGAGGAGATCGAGATCGGCGACCCCCAGAAGGACGAAGTCAAGATCCAGATGGAAGCGGCCGGCATGTGCCACTCCGACCACCACCTGGTCACCGGCGGTATCCCGATGGGCGGCTTCCCGGTTCTCGGCGGCCACGAGGGCGCCGGCATCGTCACCGAAGTGGGCCCCGGCGTTGAGGACATCGCACCGGGCGACCACGTCGTGCTGTCGTTCATCCCGTCCTGCGGCCAGTGTCCGACCTGTCAGGCCGGCATGCGCAACCTCTGCGACCTGGGTGCCGGGCTGCTGGGCGGCGCCGCGGTATCCGACGGCACGTTCCGCATCCACGCCCGCGGCCAGGACGTCTTCCCGATGACGCTGCTTGGGACGTTCTCCCCGTACATGGTCGTGCACCGCAGCTCGGTGGTGAAGATCGACCCCTCAGTCCCGTTTGAGGTTGCCGCGCTGGTCGGTTGTGGTGTCACCACCGGCTACGGTTCGGCGGTTCGCACCGCCGACATCCGGCCGGGCCAGGACGTCGCGATCGTCGGCGTCGGCGGGGTCGGCATGGCAGCGCTGCAGGGTGCGGCCACCGCCGGCGCTCGCTACATCTTCGCGATCGACCCGGTCGAGTGGAAACGCGATCAGGCCCTCAAGTTCGGCGCGACGCACGTCTATCCCGACATCAACTCCGCAATGGGCGGAATCATGGAAGTGACCCACGGCCTAATGGCGCACAAGGTTATCGTCACTGTCGGCGAGCTGCACGGCGCGGACGTGGAAAACTACCTGATCCTGACCCAGAAGGGCGGCACCTGCGTGCTGACCGCCATCGGCAGCTTGCTGGACAACAACGTCAACCTGAACCTGGCGATGCTGACCCTGATGCAAAAGAACTTGCAGGGCACCATCTTCGGTGGCGGCAACCCGCAGTACGACATCCCCCAGCTGCTGTCGATGTACAAAGCCGGCAAGCTCAACCTCGACGACATGATCACCCGTCAGTACAAGCTGGAGCAGATCAACGACGGCTACCAGGACATGTTGGACGGCAAGAACATTCGCGGCGTCATCCGTTACACGGACGCCGACCGGTAAACGCCATGTCGCAGGAAACCGTCCAAGAGTCCCCCGCTGTGAGCGCCTCACAGTCGTCGTGGCGCTGTGTCCAGGCCCATGACCGAGAAGGCTGGCTGGCGCTGATGGCCGACGATGTCGTCGTCGAGGATCCGATCGGGAAGTCCGTCACCAACCCCGACGGCACCGGCGTGCGGGGCAAGGACGGCGTCGCGGAGTTCTACGACACCAACATCGCGGCCAACCAGTTGCAGATCACCTGCGAGGAGACCTTTGCATCCAGCGATCCCAACGAGGTCGCACATGTCTTGGTGCTGCGCAGCAAGTTTGACAACGGAATCACCAGCAGCGTGCGGGGCGTGTTCACCTACCGGGTCAACGACGCGGGCCTGATCGCGAACATGCGCGGCTACTGGAACCTCGACATGATGACATTCGGCAACGAGGAGTGACCGCACTGCTCGCCGGCCGCGGCGCGGTGGTGGTCGGCGGGTCGCGGGGCGTCGGGGCGGCCGTTGCGGCTCTGTTGGCGCGGCGCGGCGCCGGTGTCGTGGTCAACGGCCGAGACGCCGAGGCCGCCCACGCCACCGCGGAAGAGATCACCGCCGCCGGCGGGCGTGCCGTCGCTCATTCCGGTTCGCCGTCCGATCAGTGGGCAGCAGAATCGTTGGTGGACAGATGTATTGACGAGTTCGGCGGCATCCATATCCTGATCAACTGCGCTGGCATCGCCGAGCCGCCGGGCTCGTCCATCCTCGACATCAGCTCAGCGCAGTTCGCGGAGTTGCTCGACGCGCACCTGGGCACGGTGTTTGCGACCTGCCGGGCCGCAGCACCCAAGATGGTCGCGCAGGGCGGCGGCAGCATCGTCAACAGCGGCTCGTTCGCGTTCCTCGGCGACTACGGCGGCACCGGATACCCGGCCGGCAAGGGCGCGGTCAACAGCCTGACGCTGGCCATCGCCGCGGAACTCAAGGAGCATGGCGTGCGGGCCAATGTGGTGTGCCCCGGCGCCAAGACCCGGTTGTCCACCGGGCCGGACTACGCCGCGCACATCACCGACCTGCACCGGCGAGGCTTGCTTGACGAAGTTTCCATGCAGGGTGCGCTGGACGTTGCAGGGCCGGATCACGCCGCGCCGGTCTATGTCTATCTGGCCAGCGATCTCGCCAACCGCCTGACCGGCGAAATCTTTGTCGCCTCAGGCGGTTTCGTGGGCCGATTCCCCAGAGCGACAACAGATCTGATCGGCTACCGCAACCATCACGACTCACCGCCGTGGTCGGTGGAGGAGCTGTCCGCGTTACTCGACGGCGGGGCTGCCTAGGCGTTCGCAGCGCAACATATGCTGAAGCGATGGCCCGCGTCGGCGACGATAGACAGAGCAGTGCGACCTGAAAGGGCAGGAGGAGCGGCGCCTATGACAACTATCTTCAGCAAAATCATCAATGGCGAACTGCCGGGCCGGTTCGTGTACGAGGACGACGAGGTCGTCGCCTTCTTGACCATCGAGCCGATGACCCAGGGACACACCTTGGTGGTGCCGCGAGCCGAGATCGATCAGTGGCAGGACATCGAGCCGGCGGTGTTCGCCCGGATCATGTCCGTCGCCCAGCTGGTCGGCAAGGCGGTCTGCCGGGCGTTCGAGGTCGACCGGGCCGGGGTGATCATCGCCGGGCTCGAGGTTGCGCACCTGCACGTCCACGTCTTCCCGACTCGTAGCCTCAGCGACTTCGGCTTCGCCAACGTCGACCGCAACCCCTCCGCGGAAGCCCTCGACGAGGCGCAGGCGAAAATCAAAGCGGCGCTTGCCGAACTCGGCGAAGGCTGATCAGCTTCGCTCGTGATAACCGTGCCGAGTCTTGAACAGATCGGGAAACGAACCGTGGGCAGATTTCGCCCACTCGTCCATGGTGTCGATGTTGATCCCGAAGGTCGACTTGTACGAGGCCGCGAGTAGCAAGAACATGGCCACATATACACCCGACATCGCCCAGGCAAGCTCTTGCCAGTCGTGGTTGACGGCGACGGGCACCACAACACTCGCGATTGTCAGAGCCAGCACGATGCCGAGCAGCCCACCGTAGGTGATGATGGCGGCCGCCGCGATCGCATATCTCTTTTCTTTCAACAGTATTGGGATCTCATTCACCAGCCGTCCACTGGTATGGCCGAGCCACAACCTCGTCGGATACGTGATGCTGGGGATGTGATCCAGCAGCTTCTGCTCGAGAAGGACTATCGCTTGATTGTGCGCGAATACTCGACTGTTCAACTGCGAATGCCAAGCGATGACCATCCACAGAGGTATTGGAACGACCGGAACCAAAGCGTGCGGGACAGTGTCCGGTCTGGTTGCCCACACGGCGCCCACCACGGTGGAATAGGCCACCAGGATGCTGATCAGCGACAGCGCATGTCCCAGGATGCTTTGCACCTCGGTCCGTTCAGCCTGGAACAACGCGACGATCGCAGGCACCGAATCCTCACCGCCGATTGAATCGTTATCGGGAGTCGCCATCGGTGGGGGCCTGCTGCTTACCGGGCTGAACCCGCCCGCGCGGGCACGTCGGCGATACGGGGCAGGCTGAGGTAGAACCGGCAACCCTGCCCGGGCGCAGTGGTGACGTTCACGGTTCCGCCGTGGGCCTGGATCAGCGAGTCGACGATCGACAACCCCAGGCCGGTACCGCCGCTACTCCTGGCGCGCGAGGAGTCGGTGCGATAGAACCGCTCGAACACGCGCATTGCGTCTTCCTGACTCATACCGGGACCTTTGTCGGTGACCTCCAGAATCGCATCTTCGGCGTCGGTGCCGACGCGCACGGTGATATCGGCGGTTTCCGGAGTGTGCTGCAGAGCGTTGGTCATCAAATTGCCGAGCACCTGACGCAACCGGGCCTCGTCGCCAAGCACCTCAGGGGTACCGGGCCCGTCCAGCACCTCGATGATGATCGTGCGGTTGGGTGCGACCGCCTGCGCGTCGTGCACGGCGTCGGTGGCCAGCGCCAGCAGATCCACCCGGTTGCGTTCTATCGGGCGCTGCGCATCCAGTCGGGCCAGCAGTAAAAGGTCGTCGATGAGCAAGCCCATCCGCCGCGATTCGCTCTCGATGCGCGACATCACCATCTCCATGTCGCGCGCGGCGCCCTGTCGGTACAACTCGGCGAAACCCCGCATCGTGGTCAACGGTGTGCGCAGTTCGTGGCTGGCGTCGGTGATGAACCGGCGCATTCGGTCTTCGGAGATAAGCGCCTTTTGCGCAGAGGACTCAGACGATGCCAGCGCTTGCTGGATCTGTGCGAGCATTCCGTTGAGCGCAGCGGAAAGTCGACCCACCTCGGTTCGCGAATCACGCTCGGGGACACGGCGATCGAGCTGACCCGCAGCGATCGCGGCGGCGGTCTGTTCGACCTCCATCAACGGTTGCAGACTCCGGTGCACGACCCACCACCCCGCTAAGCCGACGACCAGCAGCACCGCCACACCAATGCCGAGTTGCAACCAGGCCAGCGAACGCACGGTGTGCTGGATCTCGGACAGGTCATAGGCGACGGTGATCAGTCGATTGGGCCCCCGCATCGACACCACCCGCCACTGCACGCCCGAGTTGTCGATCGATCCAACGGTTGTCGGCTCGGGTCCGACGTCGTTGTTGGCCGGCAGGACCGGCTCGGCGTGCCGGTCGTTGATGACGGTCCGGCTACGACCGTCGGAGCTGAGGCTGCGCACGTAGAAGTTGGACGGCGGGCGGTCGAGATTGGCCCCGTGCGGCACCTTCAGCGCGCCTTTCGGCGCCTGCGCCCAACCGCGCGACGCCTCTTCCAGGTTTTGGTCGGCGCGCGCGATCAGGTGCTGACGCAGGATCGAGGTCACCGCGATGCCCGACGCTGTCAGGCCGCACGCAACCAGCAGCAGGGTGGCGGCGACCAGCGCCACGCGCAGCGGCAGTTCGATTCGAAATTGTCGCGGCATAGCCGGTTATCGAGGCTCCCGCAGCACGTAGCCGACGCCACGCAGGGTGTGCAGCAGGCGCTTCTCACCGGTATCGATCTTGCGACGCAGATAGGACACATAAGACTCGACGACGTTTACGTCACCCCCGAAGTCGTAACGCCACACATGATCCAGGATCTTCGGCTTGCTCAACACTGTCCCGGCATTGATCACGAAATAGCGCAGCAGCGTGAACTCGGTGGGTGACAACGACACTGGCTCGCCGGCCTTCCAGACTTCATGGGTGTCTTCGTCGAGTTCGATGTCGGCAAACGTGAGTCGCGCCTGGTGGTTCTCGGTAATGCCTTTTCCGGTGCGGCGCAATATCACTCGCAGCCGGGCGACGACTTCTTCCAGGCTGAACGGCTTGGTGACGTAGTCATCGCCGCCCAGGGTCAGCCCGGCGATCTTGTCCTGCAACGAATCACGGGCGGTGAGGAACAGTGCGGGCGCGTCGATGCCGTCGGCGCGCAGCCGGCGCAGCACCCCGAAGCCGTCCATGCCGGGCATCATCACGTCGAGGATCACGGCGTCCGGCTTGACTTCGCGAGCCAAATCCAGCGCCGATGCTCCATTGGTTGCGGTGTGGACTTCGAAGCCCTGAAATTTGAGGCTGACCGACAGCAGTTCGACGATGTTGTCTTCGTCGTCGACGACGAGAACCCGTGCTTCTGGTACTGATTCTTCTGCAAGTAGTGCGGCCATGAGTTCAATTCCCTCGCACTTAACTAAAAGAATGCTGCACGTTGGCTGTGCTGCGCCTGAGAGTTCAGTGCCAGCCCGATCCCGGCCAATGTCCACAGGATATCGCCCCGCCTGAATAGACTCGGGGAATGAATCTCGGCAAGAGTCTGGCAAACCTGGCCACCGCGCCGGTGCGAGTCGGACTCGCCGCCGCCGACGCGGGCCTAGGTCTTGCGACGTCGGCGCTGGGGATGGCACACCGAACCCTGGGCGATCCGGGCACGGCGAGCGGATCCAACGCGGTCGCGCACATGCTGGGCATCGACGACGCGATTACCCGGGCCAACAGGCTGGCTCGGTTGCTGGACGACGACGCACCGCTCGGACGAGCCCTTGCCACCGATGGGCCGATCGATCGGTTGCTGCGCCCGGGCGGAGTCGTCGACATGCTCACCTCGCAGGGCGGCCTGCTCGATCGACTGACCGCCGAGGGCGGTGGGCTCGAGCGCGCGCTGAAGCCCGGCGGGTTGGTGGACCAACTGACCGCCGACGACGGACTGATCGAGCGGGTGCTCGCCGAAGACGGGCTGGCCGATCGGCTGCTTTCCGAAGGCGGTTTGATCGACAAGCTGACCGCCCGCAACGGGCCGCTGGAGCAGCTCGCCGACGTCGCCGACACACTGAGCCGGCTGGCGCCCGGGATGGAGGCCTTGGAGCCGGCCATTGCCACGCTGCAGGATGCGGTGATGTCGCTGACCTTGGTGGTCAACCCGCTGAGCAGCATCGCCGAGCGGATCCCGCTGCCCGGTCGCCGTCCGTCGAGGCGCACTTCGACTCGGACCGTGCGCTCGCAGCGCATCATCGACCACGAGAGCTCAGGCCCCGACGAGTGAGCCGTTAGGCCGGCCGGGTCACAACAGAGAGCTAGCCTTCGGATACTGAGGCCGCTGGAGACGGTATGTCCTAGCGCCGACAGGGATGGAGCCGCGTGAGAGACTCGAACTCTCGCCATTCGCCTTACAAGGGCGACGCTCTACCAACTGAGCTAACGCGGCCGGCCGAC
>NZ_DASXEP010000152.1:0-18356 GCF_036490025.1 Mycobacterium sp.
TATCAGCAGGCCGAACAGGACCGGCTGGCGTTCTGGGCTGAGCAGGCTAACCGACTGTCTTGGGCCACACCGTTTTCGGAAGTGCTGGACTGGTCGGCGGCGCCGTTTGCCAAATGGTTCACTGACGGCAAACTCAACGTCACCTACAACTGCGTGGACCGGCACGTCGAAGCCGGCAACGGCGGTCGCGTCGCCATCCATTGGGAGGGCGAGCGCGTCGGCGAAGACCGCGCCCTGACCTACGGCGACCTGCAGACCGAGGTGAGCAAGGCCGCCAACGCGATGACGGATCTCGGGCTGGTCGCCGGAGACCGCGTCGCGATCTATCTGCCGATGATCCCGGAAGCCATTGTCGCGATGCTGGCCTGCGCGCGACTCGGCGTGCTGCACAGCGTGGTGTTCGCCGGCTACACCGCGACCGCGCTCGGCGCCCGGATCGCTGACGCGCAGGCCAAGCTGCTGATCACCGCCGACGGGCAGTTCCGCCGCGGCAAGCCGGCGCCGTTGAAGGAAGCTGCCGACCAGGCCGTGGCCGACACCAGCACGATCGAACACGTACTGGTAGTCAAACGCACCGGAATCGACGTGCCGTGGACCGACGGCCGCGACGTGTGGTGGCACGACGTCGTCGAGGTGGCGTCACCCGAACACCACGCCGAGGCGTTCGACGCCGAGCATCCCCTGTTCCTGCTATATACCTCGGGCACCACCGGTAAGCCCAAAGGCATCGTGCACACCAGCGGCGGCTATCTCACCCAGGCTTCCTACACCCACCACAACATCTTCGACATCAAGCCCGAAACCGACGTGTTCTGGTGCACCGCCGACATCGGCTGGGTCACCGGTCACACTTACAGCGTCTACGGACCGCTCTCCAACGGCGTGACCCAGATTCTCTACGAGGGAACGCCGGACACACCCGACCAGCACCGGCATTTCCAGATCATCGAAAAGTACGGCGTGACAATCTATTACACGGCGCCGACAATGATTCGGACATTCATGAAGTGGGGTCGCGAAATCCCGGACGCCCATGACTTGTCCAGTTTGCGGGTGTTGGGCTCGGTCGGCGAGCCGATCAACCCGGAGGCCTGGCGCTGGTACCGGAAGGTCATCGGCGCCGACCGCGTGCCGGTGGTGGACACCTGGTGGCAGACCGAAACCGGTGCGGCGATGATCTCGCCGCTGCCGGGCGTCGCGGCGAGCAAACCGGGATCGGCGATGACGCCGCTGCCCGGTATCTCGGCGAAGATCGTCGACGACGACGGCAACGAGCTCTCGCCGCCGTCGAACGACGAGGGCGAGCATGTCACCGGATATCTCGTGCTCGATCAACCTTGGCCCTCGATGCTGCGCGGCATCTGGGGCGATCCGGACCGCTTTCGCGACACGTATTGGTCGAAGTTCGCCCGACAGGGCTGGTACTTCGCCGGCGACGGTGCCCGTTACGACGCGGACGGAGCGATCTGGATTCTCGGCCGCATCGACGACGTGATGAACATTTCGGGGCACCGTATCTCCACCGCGGAGGTGGAGTCGGCGCTGGTCGGCCATTCCGGGGTGGCCGAGGCCGCGGTGGTCGGCGCGACCGACGACACCACCGGCCAGGCGATCTGCGCTTTCGTTGTCCTGCTGGCCGACCACGCGGAGACGACGGGCGCGGAGATCATCGACGAGCTGCGCGCCGAAGTGGCCAGGGTGATTTCGCCGATTGCCCGGCCCCGCGAACTCCATGTGGTGCCCGAGTTGCCGAAGACCCGCAGCGGCAAGATCATGCGCCGCCTGCTGCGCGACATCGCCGAGAAGCGTGAACTCGGCGACACCTCCACGCTGCTCGACCCTGGCGTCTTCGACGCGATCCGCGCCGCGCAATAGCCGCGCAGTAGCCGCATCTAGGCGGGGATTGGCACGAAGCCCGCGCCGGGGCGGTTCTTGGCGGCGAGGTCGGCCAGTATCGCGTTGATCGACTGCACCACCGCCGGGGTGTGCAGCGGGATGTATTTGGTGACACAGGCCGGCAGGTTCTCGCTGAACGCGCCGTGGATCATGCCGACCAGCTGATCGTTGACGGTCACCGGGCCACCCGAGTCGCCCTGTTGTCCGCACACCTGCATGACGATGGTGCCCGGGTCCTGGCCCGGTCCCCAGGTGACGCCGCACGAGTTGCCGGTGGTGCGGCCTTGTTTGCAGGCCACCTGCCCGAACGCCGGATCGGGCCCGATGCCGTTGATCGCGAAGCCGCCGAAGTCGGCGACCGGCGCCACCTTGGCCCGATCGAACTGGATGACGGCGTAGTCGAGACCGTCGTTGCCGGCCACCATGGTGCCCACGGTGCCGCGTTCTTTCGCCTCCTCGGCGACAACCACAGCACCGGGGCCACCGCAGTGCGCCGAGGTGAACCCGATCAGCTCGCCCTTGCCGTCGGTCCCGATGGTGGTCAGCGTGCACAGGGCGTCGCCATTGACGATGATGCCTGCCCCGCCACCGAGCGGGACCCGGTCGTCGGCTCGTGCGGGCGCGCCGTGCAGTCCGACCAGTCCGACCAAGCAGGTCACCGCGACCGCCGCGAGCTGAAGCAGCCGACGGCACGTGATCTGCAAAGCGATACTCCTGTCGACAAAATGCACGCGCGCCAGAAACGGCGGCGTCAGTCTAGCGTGTGCGATGCTCTCCACCGCCGATCTTCAAACCGGCCGGCAATGCTCGGTGGCCTCGTCTGGCAACGGGCTGCATGGCAACATGAACCGCGGACGACAGCGACAACCAACTCCGGGCCCGGGAGGACCGTCTGTGAGCAAGTCAGATCGAAAGAACGCCGACCACAAGGACGGGGTGCCCCGCACGCTGACCACAATTCCGTTGACCGACCCGCGCGCGCTGTCCGTCAAGCCGTCGATCGGTGAGCTGGTCAAGGACGCCACCGCGCAGATGTCGACGCTGGTACGCGCCGAAGTCGAATTGGCCCGCGCCGAAATCACTCGCGACGTCAAGAAAGGCCTGACCGGCAGCGTCTTCTTCATCTCGGCGCTGGTGGTGCTGTTCTATTCGACCTTCTTTTTCTTCTTCTTCCTGGCCGAGCTGCTGGACAACTGGATCTGGCGGTGGGCGGCCTTCCTGATCGTGTTCGGGATCATGGTGGTGGTCACCGGCGTGCTGGCATTGTTCGGCTACCTCAAGGTCCGGCGCATCCGCGGCCCGCAACAGACCATCGAGTCGGTCAAGGAGACCCGCTCGGCGTTCACGCCGGGCCATGACAAGTCCCCGGCACCGGCGCTCAATGCGGCGCAGGGCGGCACGCCCGCCGATCCCTCGGGTTGGTAAGTGGCGCCACCAGATCCGTCGGTAACCCGTATCGACGGTCCATGGCGGCATCTGGACGTGCACGCCAACGGCATTCGTTTCCACGTGGTGGAGGCGACGCCGGACGACCAGGGCACGGCCACCCCGCCGACAGCGCAGCCGCTGGTGATCATGTTGCACGGCTTCGGTTCGTTCTGGTGGTCATGGCGCCACCAGCTGCGCGGCCTGACCGGGGCCCGCGTGGTCGCGGTGGACTTGCGGGGCTACGGCGGCAGCGACAAACCACCGCGCGGGTATGACGGTTGGACACTCGCCGGGGACACTGCCGGACTGATCCGCGCGCTGGGGCACACGTCGGCGACGCTGGTCGGCCACGCCGACGGTGGACTGGTGTGTTGGGCCGCCTCGGTGCTGCACTCGCGGCAGGTGCGTGCCATCGCGGTCATCAGCTCACCACACCCGGCCGCCTTGCGCCGCTCAGCGCTCACCCGTCGCGACCAAGGCCGGGCGCTGCTGCCCTCGCTGCTGCGCTACCAGCTGCCGATCTGGCCGGAACGCGCGCTGGCCCGACATAACGGCAGCGAAATCGAACGTCTGATACGTAGCCGCGCCGGAGCTAAATGGGTTGCGTCCGAAGACTTTTCCGAATCGATCGGTTACCTGCGACAGGCGATCCAGATTCGGTCGGCCGCGCACAGCGCACTGGAGTATCAGCGCTGGGCAGTGCGCAGCCAACTCCGCGAGGAAGGCCGGCGCTTCATGCGCTCGATGAGCCGGCCGTTCGGGATCCCGATGCTGCATATTCACGGGGACGCCGATCCCTATGTCCTGGATGATCCGGTCCAACGAACGCAGCGCTACGCGCCGCACGGCCGCTACGTATCAATATCGGGCGCAGGACATTTCAGTCATGAAGAAAAGCCGGACGAGGTCAACGGTCACCTGTCGCGATTCCTCGAGCGGGTGTACCGATCGCCGCTCAACTGACGCACGCGCCGGTGGGCACCGGCGACGTGTCGCCGATATGCGACAGCTGAGCGGCCACCTCTTTGGCTGTCAGCACAAATCCGGTGTCGTTGTCGTCGACCGCGGCACCGAATACGACACCGATCACCTGACCGTCCAGGTCGATCAGCGGGCCACCCGAATTGCCTTGTTCCACATTGGCTCTGACGGTGTAGACCTCGCGGTTGATGGTCGCGCTCCGGTAGATGTCCGGGCCGTTGAGCTCGATGAGCTCCCGGATTCTGGCCGGTGTCGCCATGAATCCCCCGCCGCCCGGGTAACCCATCACGATGCCTTCGGTACCCGAGGTCACCGGGGAATGGGCGAACGACAGCGGCCCCGCCGGCAGGTGCGGCACCGACAGGATTGCGATGTCGACGGTCGGGTCGTAGGACACCACGGTGGCGTCGTAAGGGTTACCGCTGGCCTCGACGGTGACGTTGTTCGCCCCTGCCACCACGTGCGCATTGGTCATCACGCGGTCCGGCGAGAGCACAAATCCGCTGCCCTCCAACACTTTCTCGCAGCTGGGCGCGATCGCACGAATCTTCACCACGCTCGGCTCGGTGTTCGCGACGACGGGATTCTTGGCCAGCGTCGCATCCGGGGCCGCGACGGCGACGACGGGCGTGCGGCTGAACGGCTCGAGCACCTGGGGCAGGCCCGAAGTGTCCAGCAGGGCGGACAACCGCTTCGGCACCGTCTTGAGCCATTCCGGCGCGTAATCGTTAACCTGGGCCAGTACTCGCGAACCGCGCACTGCCGCAGCCAAACTGGGCTGGCCCGCCGACGACGTCAACGGAGTGGCCAGTAACCAGGCCGCTACCAGCACCACCACCAACTGCACGGCCACCCCGACCAGCGAATCGAAGAACCGGACCGAGTTGCTGTGGATGGCGCCGCGCACCGCGCGGCCCAGCACCACACCGGCGACCTCTCCGACCACGACCAGCGCCAGGATCAAGAACAGTGCGGCGAACAGTTTGGCCCGCGGCGCGGCAACGTGCGCGACGAGGTGCGGAGCCAGCAGAACACCTGCGATCGCGCCGAGCAACACACCGATGAAGGACAGCAGCGACCCGAGTGCACCCGAACGCCAGCCCGAGACCGCGGCGAGGAAAGCCACCCCCAGCACCGCGATGTCCAACCACTGTGAGGAGTTCATCAGGCCTCATCCTCGTCGCCGACCAGGGCCATCGCTTCGTCCAGCTCGCGAATATCGCTGGCGTCCCAGGGCTTTGCCCAACCAGCGACATCCAGCATTGCCGAAATCACCTGACCGGTGAAGCCCCAGACCAGCATCTCGTTCAGCAGAAATGCCGGCCCGGCGAAGCGGCGACTGAAGGTGCGGCGGTACACCATCAGCCGGTTGGTGGGATTGACAAAGGCCCGAACCGGAACTCGGGCCACCTTTGCCGTTTCAGCCTGATCCACGACGGCCACCGGCCCCGGATCCGGCGAATAAGCCAGCACCGGGACGACGTGAAAACCCGACGGCGCGATGAACGTTCGCTCCATCGTGACCAGTGGATGCAGTCTGGCGGTGTCGATCCCGGTCTCTTCACGCGCCTCGCGCAGCGCGGTGGCCACCGGCCCGCCGTCACCGGGATCGGCTGCGCCCCCGGGGAATGCGGCCTGGCCGGCATGGTGACGCAACGTGGCGGCCCGCACGGTGAGCAGCAGGTCGGCGTCGTCGGGAAGGGAGCCGGGTGCGGCGCCGCCGGACTGGTTCGACGGCGGGCCCGAAAACAGCACCAGCACTGCGGCTTCGCGTCCGGCGTTGCCTGTCAGCGCCTTGGACGCGGTCACCATCGCCAGCACATCGGCGGGCAGTCGCCGCCGGTAGGCATCGGGGATCTGGCCGACGTTGTCGACCAACGGTCGCAACCAGGGCGGGCCGAGCTCGGGGGTCAGCACATCCGTCCCGGGCACGCCCGAACCGAGACGCTGGGGAGTGCCGCGTCCGCTCACCGGCGCCCCCTTCGTGCATCCAGCCGCCCGACCGCATCCGCGATCTCGTCCGCAGTCGCGAAAGCGCGGGGCAGCGTCTGCGCAACGCTACCGTCCGAGTTCAGCACGACCGTCGCGGGCATCACATTGGGCACCCCCAATGCCGCCGCCACCCCACGGCTGCCGTCCTGCAGCGTCGGCAGCCGGACACCGAGCTCCGCCAGCCGCAGCAAACCGGCCGTTTCGTTCTCGTCCTGGTGCACCGTCACCACCATCACATCGGATCCAACCCGCCGCTGATACTCGGCCATCGCCGGGAGTTCGGCTGCGCATGGCGCGCACCAGTACGCCCACAGATTGAGCACGACGCGATGACCCGCCAGTGCCGGCCCGACGTCGACGGCCGAGCCGTCGGCCGCGCATTCGGCCGTCACACCACGCAACACCGCCGACCCTGGCTGCTCGCCGGGATGCGGGCACGGCGGCAGGTCGGCCCGTTGACGCGGTGCGGCCAGCGCCGCCGCGGTGTCGGCGTCGCGGTGCTCGCGGCTGGGACCGCCCGGCGGGACGGGGGACGACTGCGAGACATGGCGCAGCTCCACCAGAAATGCGGCGAGCAGCGCCACGACGATCACCAGGACCGCGAGGGTCCAGCGAGCGGTCCGAGAGGCGAGCGTGATCAAGGAAGTCCCGTCGACAACGCCGCTGCTACAGCCCGGCCATCGCCAGGAGGTGCTCGGTTTCCGGCCCCTGCACCAGCGCGGCGGCGATCTCTGGTTCGGTCGGACCGGTTCCGAATGACGGGCAGTCCTTGGCCAGCACGCATACTCCGCAAGCCGGTTTGCGGGCATGGCACACCCGGCGACCGTGAAAAATCACCCGGTGGCTGAGCAGCGTCCACTCGCTGCGCTCGATGAGCTCACCGACGGCGTGCTCGACCTTGATCGGGTCCTCCTCGGCTGTCCAACCCCAACGCCGGACCAGGCGTCCGAAATGGGTGTCGACGGTGATTCCGGGGACATCGAATGCGTTGCCCAGGATCACGTTGGCGGTCTTGCGGCCCACGCCGGGCAGCGTCACGAGTTCGGTCATGGTGGCCGGCACTTCGCCGTCGAAGCGCTCGACCAATGCCTGCCCCAAGCCGATCAACGACGACGCCTTGTTGCGGTAGAAGCCGGTGGGGCGGATAAGCGTTTCGAGTTCTTCGCGGTCGGCCTGTGCGTAGTCCAGTGCGGTGCGGTAACGCTTGAAGAGCGCTGGGGTGGTGAGATTGACTCGCTTGTCGGTGCTTTGCGCCGACAAGATCGTCGCCACCGTCAGCTCCAGCGGCGAGGTGAAATCCAACTCGCAGTACACATGCGGAAACGCTTGTGCCAGTTTGCGATTCATGCGGCGGGCCCGGCGCACCAAACCCAGCCGGGTTTCCGAAGACCAACGGTCCGCGACGGCGGCGTCCGGTGGGCCGGACACTTGGGCGGCGGCGCGAGAAGGTTTGCCCATTATCACCTCGACAGAGTACTAATTCGTGATCCCGCTGAGACCTTAGCCGTGTTTACTTGCTGCTTGTGTCCTGGTTGCTCGTTGCATTCACCCCGGGTTTGCTGATGCTGGCAACTTTCGGACTGCAACGGCTGGAAGCCGGCTTGGGAAACGACACACTCACGGCGCGTGATGTCGCGGAATTTCTCGAGCAGGCCGAGCCGATAGATGTGCGCACATTGGCCCGAGCAGGAATGCCCGAGGCACTGGATCGCCTGCACCGCCGCATCGGCCGCGTCAACGACGAATCGGCGTACCTACCCAGCCGCGTGGAGGCGCCGACAGATCAATTGTCGGCCGCCGCCGTTGCCTCCGGTCCCACCCCGCCCGGCTCACCCCGGCGGCGGCACCGGCATTCGCGGGCGAATCGGCAATTTGGGCCGCGTGAGCATGCCAATCGTGTGTAGCGTTGGCACGTCGAGTCGAAGGCTTACCTCCTAGACTCATCTCGCCAGGCTCCTCGAGACTGGTACACCCGCCTGCGGGTGGGTAGGTAGATGGGAGGTTCCCCGCTTGCGGGGATGGCCGGGCAACCGACCAAGCACAGCAGGGCCTACCGGAGTCATGTGACGAGCTAAAGGGGCAACGTGGACGAGATCCTGGCGAGGGCCGGAATCTTCCAGGGGGTGGAACCGGGCGCCGTCGCCGCGCTGACCAAGCAACTGCAACCCGTCGACTTCCCCCGCGGACACACGGTTTTCGCGGAGGGCGAGCCGGGTGATCGGCTGTACATCATCATTTCCGGCAAGGTCAAGATCGGCCGCCGTTCACCGGACGGCAGGGAAAACCTGCTGACCATCATGGGTCCGTCTGACATGTTCGGTGAGTTGTCGATCTTCGACCCCGGGCCGCGAACGTCGAGCGCCACGACCATCACCGAGGTTCGCGCAGTGTCGATGGATCGCGACGCGCTGCGGGCCTGGATCGCCGATCGTCCCGAGATCGCCGAGCAGCTGCTGCGAGTGCTGGCCCGCCGGTTGCGCCGCACCAACAACAACCTCGCCGACCTCATCTTCACCGACGTGCCCGGCCGGGTCGCCAAGCAGCTGCTGCAGCTCGCGCAGCGGTTCGGCACCCAGGAAGGCGGCGCGATGCGAGTGACCCATGACCTGACCCAGGAAGAGATCGCCCAGCTGGTCGGCGCCTCCCGCGAGACGGTGAACAAGGCGCTGGCCGACTTCGCCCACCGCGGCTGGATTCGCCTCGAAGGCAAGAGCGTGCTGATCTCGGACTCCGAGCGGCTGGCGAGGCGCGCGCGCTAGCTGAGGGCTTGGCGGCGCAGATAGTCCAGCTGGGCCCGCACCGACCATTCAGCGACGTCCCACAGCTCTTCGTCGACGTCGACGTAGACCTGCTCGACGACCTGACGCGTGGTGGCGTCGTCGCCGAGTGTGCGCAACGCCGAACGCACCTGCTGCAGCCGCTGCTCCCGATGCGCCAGGTATCCCGCCGCCACGGCTTCTATGTTGGCGAGCTCGGGGCCGTGACCGGGTAGCACGGTTCGCCGGCCCAGGCCGCGTAGCCGCTGCAGCGACGCCAGGTAATCGGCCAGGCTGCCGTCCTCGTTGTCGATGACGGTCGTTCCGCGGCCCAGCACGGTATCCGCGGTCAACACCGCATCGTCGAGAACGAACGACAACGAATCGGCGGTGTGACCGGGTGTGGCCCAGACCGTGATCCGCAGGCCCGCAGCATCGATCACCTCGCCGTCGGTGAGCTCGCCGGACAGGCCACGCAAGAATCCGCTGCCCGCCGAGCGCACCGGTGCACCGGTCAGGTCGACAAGCTTGTCGATCGCATCGGTGTGATCGCCATGCCGGTGGCTGATCAGGACCAGGGCGATGCGGCCGACGGCGGCGAGTTTCGCGATGTGCTCGTCGTCGTCGGGCCCGGGATCGACCACCACCACCTCATCGCTGCGCGGGCCGCGCAGTACCCAGGTGTTGGTGCCGTCCAGTGTCATCAGGCCCGGATTATTGGCCAGCAGCACCGACGCGGTGCCGGTGACCGGCCGCAATTCCCCGTAGGCGGGATGCGGCGTGAATGTCTCAGCGGTGCCCGTCACGGCCGCTACCCGACCTCGACCACCAGTTCAACCTCGACCGGGGCGTCCAACGGCAATTCGGACACGCCGACCGCCGAGCGGGCATGCACGCCGCGGTCGCCGAAGACGTCGGCCAGCAGCTCCGATGCGCCGTTGACCACGCCCGGCTGGCCGTTGAATCCGGGTCCGGAGGCGACGAATCCGACCACCTTCACCACCTGGGTCACCGAGTCGACACCCACCAGCGAATCAATGGCGGCCAGGGCGTTGAGCGCACAGAGCCGGGCCAGCTCCTTGCCCTGCTCGGGTGTGACGCCGGCGCCGACCTTGCCCACCTGTGCCAACGTGTCGTCCTGCATCGGCAACTGGCCCGACGTGTAGACCAGGTTGCCGCTGCGCACCACGGGGACATAGGAGCCCAGCGCCTTGACCACGACCGGCAACTCGATCCCGAGCTCCGCGAGCCGGGCCGACGCGCTCACTTCGGGCGCTTCAGATATGCGACGTGCTGCTCACCGGTGGGGCCGGGCAGCACGGAGACGAGCTCCCACCCGTCGGCCCCCCACTGGTCGAGGATCTGCTTGGTGGCGTGGGTCAACAGCGGGACGGTGGCGTACTCCCAGGTTGTGGGTTGGCTCATATCCCGAGCTTATCGGCAGCCCGACGAGGCAAGCTGGTTAGCATGCAGGGGTGGCGACCACATCAAGCGGCGGCGGTGCCGCCAGCTGGCCATCGCGATTGTCGAAGGCCCGTCTGCATTTCGTGACCGGCAAAGGCGGCACCGGCAAATCGACGGTTGCCGCCGCGCTGGCGCTGACCCTGGCGTCCGGTGGGCGCAAGGTGTTGCTCGTCGAAGTCGAAGGGCGCCAAGGGATTGCGCAACTCTTCGATGTGCCGCCGCTGCCCTACAAAGAGCTCAAGATCGCGAGCGCTGAGCGCGGCGGCCAAGTGAACGCGCTGGCGATCGACATCGAGGCAGCGTTCCTGGAATACCTCGACATGTTCTACAACCTCGGCATCGCCGGCCGGGCGATGCGTCGCATCGGCGCGATCGAGTTCGCCACGACCATCGCACCAGGCCTGCGCGACGTCTTGCTCACCGGCAAGATCAAGGAGTCGGTGATCCGCATCGAAAAGGGGGCCAAGGAGCCGGTCTACGACGCGATCGTCGTCGACGCGCCGCCTACCGGTCGCATTGTCCGGTTCCTGGACGTCACCCGGGCGGTCTCCGATCTCGCCAAGGGCGGCCCGGTCTACTCACAGGCCGAGGGCGTGGTGAAGATCCTGCATTCCGACCAGACGGCAATCCACTTGGTCACGCTGCTGGAGGCGCTGCCCATGCAGGAGACCAAAGAGGCCATCGACGAGCTACAGGGATTGGGTTTGCCGATCGGCTCGGTCATCGTCAACCGCAACATCCCCGTTTACCTGCAGCCCGACGATCTGGCCAAAGCCGCCGAGGGTGACGTCGATGCCGACGCGGTACGAACGGGCCTGGCCGCCGCCGGGATCAAGCTCGGCGACGAGGACTTCGCGGGCTTGCTGACCGAGACCATCCAGCACGCCACCCGGATCGCCGCACGGGCGGCGACCGCGGAGCAGCTCGACGAGCTGAAGGTGCCACGACTGGAGCTGCCGACCATTGCCGACGGCGTCGACCTCGGCAGCCTGTACGAGCTTTCCGAATCGCTTGCGCAGCAGGGAGTTCGATGAGCACCACACCGCCCACACTGGACATCGCCGGCATCCTCGAAGACACCGCCAACCGGGTCGTGGTGTGCTGCGGTGCGGGTGGGGTCGGCAAGACCACCACCGCCGCGGCCATGGCGCTGCGCGCAGCGGAGTACGGCCGCACCGTGGTCGTGCTGACCATCGACCCGGCCAAGCGGCTGGCACAGGCGTTGGGAATCACCGATCTCGGCAACTCCCCGCAACGCGTGCCGCTGGCCCCTGAGGTGCCCGGCGAGCTCTACGCGATGATGCTAGACATGCGCCGCACCTTCGACGAAATGGTGGTGCAGTACTCCGGACCCGGTCGCGCGCAGGCGATTCTGGACAATCAGTTCTACCAAACGGTCGCCACTTCACTGGCCGGCACGCAGGAGTACATGGCGATGGAAAAGCTCGGCCAGTTGCTGGCCGAGGACCGCTGGGATCTGGTGGTGGTGGACACTCCGCCGTCGCGCAACGCACTGGACTTCCTCGATGCGCCCGAACGGCTGGGCAGTTTCATGGACAGCCGGCTGTGGAAACTGCTGTTGGGTCCCGGACGCGGGATCGGGCGACTGGTCACCGGCGCGGTCGGCTTGGCGATGAAAGCGCTGTCGACCGTCCTCGGTTCGCAGATGCTCTCCGACGCTGCGAGTTTCGTGCAATCGCTGGACGCGACCTTCGGCGGGTTCCGAGAGAAGGCCGACCGCACCTACTCGTTGCTCAAGAGGCGCGGTACCCAGTTCGTCGTGGTGTCGGCCGCCGAGCCCGATGCACTGCGGGAGGCGTCGTTCTTCGTGGACCGGCTGTCGGAGGAACGGATGCCGCTGGCCGGACTCATTTTGAACCGCACGCATCCGATGCTGTGTTCACTGCCGATCGAGCGGGCCATCGACGGCGCCGAGACCTTCGAGAGCGGGCCGAACGGCGCCGGCGCGAACGGCCTGACCAAGGCCGTCCTGCAGATTCACGCCGACCGCGCGTCGACGTCCAAGCGGGAGATCAGGCTGCTGTCCCGATTTACCGGGGCTAATCCCCACGTCGCGATTGTCGGGGTGCCGTCGCTGCCGTTCGACGTCTCCGATCTGGAGGCGTTACGCGCGATCGCCGACCAGATGACGAGCCTGACGGCTGGGAAATAAGACTCGTTCAGCCGACGCTGCGGTGCTTGCGCTGGGTGCTGAAGAACTCCGCCCAGGACACCACCTCGGGGTGCTGCTTGAGCAGCGCCCGCCGCTGACGTTCGGTCATCCCACCCCAGACACCGAACTCGACACGGTTGTCCAACGCGTCAGCGCCGCACTCCAGCATCACCGGGCAGTGCCGGCAGATGACCGCAGCCTTGCGTTGTGCCGCGCCGCGGACAAACAGCTCGTCAGGGTCAGCAGCCCGGCACAGTGCCTTGGACACCCACGCGATTCTCGACTCCGCCTCAGCACCATAAGGAACTGCACTCGTCGGCGCTGTTGCGCACGTCTTTTGCTCCGCCGTCCGTATAGCTGACACCAGCGATTCCCCTTCGCTCTTGCCACCGGTGTGGCGCCCACTGCTGGATCCAGAACTCCGATGCGACCTGTGCCACACTGCGTCCGTCGGTGTTACCTGTATCTCATTGTGTGGATAAGCTACGTGGTCAGGTACCAATTACGCAACATTCTGGGAACCCCTTTTTTGGGACGACCGTGCAGTCCGATCATGAAAGGGAGCTGCAAGTCGGCGGCAAGAGCGGCTAATAGCGGCCTGAGCTGCGACTGAGAGAAACCTGAGGTGCGGCAGCCGGGGCGAAAAGTCCTCATCGGCCACTCGCGAAGTCTTCCATCGCAGCGTCGCTAGTGTAGTAGCCATGTCGGAGCGTCCCGCGACTGCGGTCACTATCGCCAAGCTCGCCGGGTGCTGCTCACTCGCCAGCGTCATCGTGGCCGCCCTGCTGTTCCCCGTCGCCGGTGGCATCGGGTTGGTGTCCAACCGTGCCAGCGAGGTCGTCGGCAACGCCTCGGCGCAACTTCTCGAAGGCGATGTCCCGGCGGTGACCACGATGGTGGACGCGAAGGGCAACACCATCGCCTGGCTGTACTCACAGCGCCGCTTCGAGGTGCCTGGCGACAAGATCGCCAACACCATGAAGCTGGCCATCGTCTCGATCGAGGACAAGCGATTCGCCGAGCACAACGGCGTGGACTGGAAGGGCACGCTGACCGGGCTGGCCGGCTACGCCTCCGGCGATGCCGACACCCGCGGGGGCTCGACGATCGAGCAACAGTATGTGAAGAACTACCAATTGCTGGTGATCGCGCAGACCGACGCCGAAAAGCGGGCGGCCATCGAGACCACGCCGGCGCGCAAACTGCGCGAGATCCGCATGGCGCTCACCTTGGACAAGACCTTCACCAAGCCGGAGATCCTGACCCGCTACCTGAACCTGGTCTCCTTCGGGAACAACGCTTTCGGTGTCCAGGACGCGGCGCAGACGTATTTCGGCGTCAACGCGTCCGACCTGAACTGGCAGCAGGCTGCGCTGCTGGCCGGCCTGGTCCAATCGACCAGTTCGCTCAATCCCTATTCCAACCCGGACGGGGCGCTGGCCCGCCGAAACCTCGTTCTGGACACCATGATTCAGAACATCCCCAACGAGGCAGACGCGCTACGGGCTGCCAAGGCCGAGCCGTTGGGAATTTTGCCGCAGCCCAAGGAATTACCGCGCGGCTGCATCGCGGCGGGTGATCGCGCCTTTTACTGCGACTACGTGCAGGCCTACTTGGCGCGCGCCGGTATCGGTAAGGAACAGCTTGCCCGCGGCGGCTATTTGATCCGCACCAATCTGAATCCCGACGTGCAGGACCCGGTCAAGCACGCGATCGACACCTACGCCAGCCCCACCCTCGAGGGCATCGCCAGTGTGATGAGTGTGATCAGGCCGGGCAAGAACTCACACAAGCTTGTTGCGATGGCCAGCAACCGCACCTACGGCCTGAACACCGAAGCCGGCGAGACCATGCGCGCGCAGCCGTTCTCGTTGGTCGGCGACGGCGCCGGGTCGATCTTCAAGATCTTCACCACGGCCGCGGCGATGCAGATGGGTATGGGCATCAACGCCCAACTCGACGTGCCGGGCAGGTTCCAGACCAAGGGCATGGGCAACGGCGGAGCCAAAGGTTGCCCGAAGGAAACCTGGTGCGTGATCAACGCCGGCAACTACCGCGGGTCGATGAACGTGACCGACGCGCTGGCCACGTCGCCTAATACCGCGTTCGCCCGGCTGATCCAGCTGGTCGGGGTGCCACGCGCGGTCGATATGGCGGTCAAGCTGGGACTGCGGTCGTACGCGGAGCCCGGCAGCGCCCGTGACTACGACCCGGACAGCAACGAGAGCCTGGCCGACTTCATCAAGCGGCAGAACATTGGCTCGTTCACGCTGGGCCCGTTCGAGCTGAACGCGCTGGAGCTGTCCAATGTCGCCGCGACGCTGGCCTCCGGCGGGACGTGGTGCCCGGCGAATCCGATTGACAAGCTGATCGACCGCAACGGCAACCAGGTGGCCGTCACCACTGAAGCTTGTGACCAAGTGGTGCCCGAAGGGCTGGCCAACACGCTGGCCAATGCGATGAGCAAGGACGCGCAGGGCGGCGGCACCGCGTCGGGCTCAGCCGGCGCGGCGGGCTGGAACCTGCCGGTGTCGGGGAAGACCGGGACCACCGAGGCGCACCGGTCGTCGGGGTTCGTCGGCTTCACCAACCAGTACGCGGCGGCCAACTACATCTACGACGACTCCACCTCGCCGTCGGATCTGTGCTCGTCACCGCTGCGGCGGTGCGGGGACGGGAACCTCTACGGCGGCAACGAGCCGGCCCGCACCTGGTTCACCGCGATGAAACCGATCGCCACCCTTTTCGGGGACGTGCACCTGCCACCGACGGACCACGAGTACGTCGAAGGCGGGCCCGGCTCCCGGGTACCGAGCGTCGCAGGCCTCGACGTCGACGGCGCGCGCCAGCGCTTGAAGGATTCCGGTTTCCAGGTGGCCGAGCAGCCGACATCGGTCAACAGCAGCGCGAAATACGGCGAGGTAGTAGGAACCTCACCCAATGGTCAGACCATCCCGGGTGCGGTCGTCACCATTCAGACCAGCAACGGCATCCCGCCGGCGCCGCCACCGCCTCCGGAGGGGTTCCCCGGCGCCCCGGTACCGGTGGGCTCCCAAGTGATCGAGATCCCGGGTCTGCCGCCCATCACCATCCCGATTCTCGCGCCGCCGCCTCCCTAGCCGGTCTGCTGGTGTGTGACGAGCCGCCACCCGGCAAGCGGCAGTAGGCTGGCCTGCATGCCTTCCGCTTCTACCCGATTGTCCGCTCTGAAAGGTGCCGGCGCCGTCGCGCTCGGATCGGCTGTTGCCGGAGTCGGCTATGCCTCGATCATCGAGCGCAACGCATTCGTGCTGCGAGAGTTGACCATCCCAGTCCTGGACCCGGGCTCGTCGCCGCTGCGGGTGCTGCATATCAGCGACCTGCACATGCGTCCCGGCCAGCGCCGCAAGCAGGCGTGGCTGCGCGAACTCGCCGGCCTGGAGCCCGACCTGGTCGTCAACACCGGTGACAATCTGGCGCATCCACGCGCGGTCCCGGCGGTCGTCCAGAGCCTCGGCGACCTACTCTCGGTGCCGGGCGCTTTCGTTTTCGGCAGCAACGACTATTTCGGACCGCGTCCCAAGAACCCGCTGAACTACCTGACCGACCCCGGCCATCGGGTGCACGGCCAGCCGTTGCCCTGGCAGGACCTGCGAGCGGCATTCACCGAGCGTGGCTGGTTGGACCTGACCCACAACCGCCGCGAATTCGAGGTGGCGGGGCTGCAGATTGCGGCCGCGGGTGTGGACGATCCGCACATTGCGCGGGACCGCTACGACGCGATCGCGGGTCCGGCCACCCCACTTGCCGACCTGCGGCTGGGGTTGACCCACTCGCCGGAGCCGCGGGTGCTGGACCGCTTCGCCGCCGACGGTTACCAACTGGTGATGGCCGGTCACACGCACGGCGGACAGCTGTGCCTGCCGTTCTATGGGGCCCTGGTGACCAACTCGGGTCTGGACCGGTCCCGCGCCAAAGGACCGTCGCGCTGGGGCGCCAACATGCGGCTGCACGTGTCCGCCGGGATCGGCACGTCCCCGTATGCGCCGGTGCGGTTCTGCTGCCGGCCCGAAGCGACCCTCTTGACGTTGATTGCAGCACCCACCGGTGGGCGCGACCCGCAGCGCCACCGCGGCCGATCGCAACCCACGTATTCGGTGGGCTGATCGACTAGACGGTATGGGTGACCGTCGGCGTTGAACTGGGGGTTGCGGGCCGGGGCCCCACTCACCCATGTTCGTGGGTTACCGAGTAGGGAGTCGCCTGCTCGGTCTATCCAACAGTGGTGGGAGGCCCCGGTGTTTACAGAGCGTACGAGTGTTGGACTGGACGTGCACGCACGTTCGGTAGCGGCAGCGGCAATTGACGGCGTGACCGGTGAGGTGCGCCAGACCCGGTTGACCCCGTCCCATGAGCACATCCGGTCGTGGTTATCGGAGTTGCCGGGCCCGGTGGCGGTGGCCTATGAAGCCGGGCCGACCGGTTTTGGGTTGTATCGGGCGTTGACCGATGCCGGGGTTCGGTGCGAGGTCGTCGCGCCGTCGAAACTGCAGAGACCGTCGGGGGACCGGATCAAGACCGACGCCCCCCGGGATGCTCTGCATCTGTCGCGGTTGCTGCGCCTGGACGAGATCACCTCGGTGTCGATTCCGAGCGTAAGTCAAGAAGCGGCTCGGGACCTGGTGCGGGCGCGTGAGGGCTGCCGCGGTGATCTGATGAGGGCGCGCCATCGCCTGTCCAAACTGCTGTTGCGCCACGGCATCGTCTATTACGGAGGTGCCGCGTGGACCGGCGCGCACGATCGCTGGTTGCGCACTGTAGCGGCGCCGCAGCTGATGGCGCCGGCGACGCGGATGGCTTTTGACGCCGACTATGACCACGTATTGACGATGCAGGCCCGGCGTGGGCGTTTGGACTTGGCGATCGAAGACATCGCGAAGGACTGTGAGTTCACCTCGATTGTTCGGAGGGTGTCGTGCCTTCGGGGTGTGAGCACGTTGACCGGATTCGCGTTGGCGGTGGAAATTGGTGATTGGAATCGGTTCACCGGCAACACGATTGGGTCATTCGTTGGCTTGGTTCCCTCGGAGTACTCGTCGGGCTCGTCGCGGGCGCAAGGACCCATCACCAAGACTGGCAACACTCATGTTCGTCGGCTGCTGGTCGAGGCAGCCTGGCATCACCGGCCCCGGTATCACGTAGGTGCGGTGATGCGGTCGCGTTGGGATCAAGCTCCGGCAGCTGCGCGAGCCCGAGGCGACGAAGGCAACCGCCGCCTGCACAGCAGGTGGGTGGGTTTCCTGGAACGCCGCAAGCGCCCAACGGTGGCCAACGTCGCGATCGCCCGCGAGCTGGCCGGCTGGTGCTGGTCCCTGGCGGTCATGGAGGACTGATCGCCACCTGATCTTCTTCCTCCTCGAGTCCGGTGGTGACAGCGCGTGGATCGACCCGCGACACAACTATGAGCAGACCCCCTCGGGTCGATGCTCGATGCTAGACAAGCGGATGCGATCCAGCCGAAACCCCGTCCTGCGGTACACAACCCGCGTATATCAGTCTGACCGCGCGTCGCCAACCGACACGCTCACCACACAGACTCGCCGGGGAAGCAAAGAGGCGCCGTCGGGGTAGCTTCCCGGCGGCGCCTCACCTTGCCCTCTTGACAAATTTCTCTACATATCAGTTGT
>NZ_DASXEP010000007.1:0-13729 GCF_036490025.1 Mycobacterium sp.
GTCGCTGATCGTGAATTGGTCGGTGGCGGCGCCCTCGTCGAGGAGCTTTCGAAGTGGCGTGGCGAGCTGCGCGTCCTTGGCGGCCATCAGGGTTCCTAGTCGTCCGGCGGCTCCCGCGAAGGAGAGCAGCCCGGCGCATACTCCGGGATGCCCCCCGAGGAACCCTACGAGCGCGGTTATCGCTGAGCGCAGCTGGACGACTGGTGACCCGGTGAGTGTGACGGCGAGCTCGATTGTCTTGGCGGCGACGCGCAGGTGCTCTTCCAGTAGGAACGCGACCAGGTCGTCGCGGCCCGAGAAGTGGTAGTAGAGCGTTGCGCGAGCTGAGCCGATCAGTGTCGCGATGTCCTCCAACCGAAGTGCCGGATCTGGGCGTAGCACCTCCTCGCTCGCACTGACCAGTCGCTGGACCAGCTTGGACGGTGGCCTCCTCATGCGGCCAATCATAGTCCTTGATCTCGATCAGAGTCGAGATTACAGTCTGTACTGCGATCCAGAATACTTGACGCAGCCTCCGCGACTACGCCGCACGAAAACGTTGAGCACCCAAGCAAGCCGATTTGGCGTGACTCAACGTAGTCGAACGATCGCTTGCGAGACAGATGCCGGGGAGGGTTGAGAGTGAGTTCTGAGACTCTCATATGTCGTCCCCGAGACGCCGCAGAACCGCCGCTCGGCGGGTCGGGCGAGGTTGGGCCGCCATGCCGGCCCGCGTTGGGGGCGCTGTCAGACTGAGGGCATCTCGCGCAACGCCATCCGACATGTAGCAGCGCTAGTCGGTTTCTCACCTTTATGGCGGATCCGCCATTTCTAAGTAACGAAGTTGAGAATTCCGCCATGTTGGATGAGAACCTACAGCTCGAGTAGGTTGTCATCCTGCGTGGCGGACGTCAGTCGCTCTACCTGCGCTTTTGCGGAATTCTCATTAAGATGGCGGGCGAGTTTTTCTCATCGTCGTGGCGAATCCTAGAACCCTACGGTGGCCCCGCGGTTAAAAGCAATGTTCCTACAACAGGTTTGATCGTTATTCGTCGTTATCCACCAAGTGGCAGCGCGCGGGCGGCACTCCTCCCTGACTATGCCGTGACTCCGGGCTGTCGGGGCGGCGCGAAGGTGCATCTGCCACCGGGGGTGAAGTTGTGGCGCCAAGCCGCCCCAGCCGACGCCGCCTTGCCATCCCAACACCAGACTTGGACGCGGGGAGTTCAATGGTGTCGACTTTCAGATCTGGATTTTATGCCGCATAGCGCGTTCAAGTAGGCCTGCGCAACTTGAACTGATTGCTAAGCACCCTTACTGGGTGATCCTTGGAGGAAAGCAACTTAGTCAGGCCGGCTTTGCAAAATTGGTGAAGATTCTGACAGTGCGACATCGCTGCGCGTCAGTAGCCTCGCGTCGACGGGCATGCTTGCTCACTGGTGAATACCGATGGCCAATCGCGAACTTGGCCCAAACCGGTCGAGTTGCACCGCGGTAGCGGAGCGCTCAACGTTCAACCAGCCCGGCCTGGCGTGTCGCACGAAACGCGCTGCACCACAAGAGGGAAGAACTGATTTGTCTTCTGTTCATGAGCTGGCTTTATTCGATGTCCAGCACGACAGCCGTCAGGCGGTCATAAACCACGGCGCCTTTGCAGCCGCGACCGATCACCGGCTCGACGCGACTGCGTCGATCACGCACGTGCCGCAGTTTTTGCTCGGACACGACATATTGATGCAGCAGTTGAGCCTTCTTCAAGGATGGGAGCAACGGCGACGGTGGATGTACAACCGCAAGGTAGACGAGCCGCGGTTAACCCACGAGTACCGAGAGCTGACCGCCGCCCCGCCGCTTCTCACCGAAATCGCCGGTGTGCTCAGCGATTATTGCAATGTGCCCTATGACGGGATCTGGATGAATTGGTATCGCGATAATCGCGATAGCACCGCGTGGCATGCCGACCGTCCAGCGAATCTGCCTGTGACCGCGGTCGTCCCGGTCCTCAGTCTGGGAGCGACACGCCGCTTCCTCATCCGACCGAACGGCGGCGGGCGCAGCACCGTCTTCGTTCCCGCCGGCGGCGACTTGATCATCATGCGGGGCCGCTGCCAACGCGACTGGCAGCACTGTGTACCGAAACAACAGGCACCGACCGGGCCGCGGATGAGCCTGAACTACACCAGTGCAGCCCAGGCGATCACATGAACCGTCATCGGCAAAACCCCGCTGCACAGCTTCGCCAAAGCCGTCGCAGCCCGTGCTTTGGGAGTCCGTCCCGCAGGACCGAATCTTGCGAGCGCGAAGCCGTGGCCAATGAAAGGAAGATGCTCCGGTGACAGGAGACATTTGGGTGTCTGATGATCCCTTGGCTGGTCAACCGTCTCTCGGGGAAAGTCAGCTGCGGACTTTACGCCGATACGGGTCTGAGCAGGCAATGGCCGCCGCAGACGTGCTCTTCGCCGATGGTGACTGCACCTATGACTTGATCGTGGTGCTCGAAGGCTGTGTTGATGTTGTCGAGCAATACGGAAGGCCTGATTGCGACGTCATCGTGACCTACGGCCGTTTGGAGTTCGTGGGCGAAATGGGCCTGCTCACTGGGCAGCGCGTGTTTTTGACCGGGGTGGCGGCTGCACCGGGGAGGGTATTGCGGATACCGGTCGAGCAGGTCCGGGTGATCATGGCTGAAGAACCAGATCTTTCCGAGTTGATCTTGCGATCATTTTTGTTCCGCCGCGCACTTCTGACGAGCCGGGGGGTGGGGCTGACATTGGTGGGTTCGCGATTGTGCGCAGGCACCCGTCGGCTCTTGGAAGTGCTGGCGCGAAATCGGCTGTCATCACGGTGGCTGGAGCTAGAACGCTCCGCAGAGGCTGAGGCGCTCCTGCAGACACTGCAGGTGCGTGTCAGTGACCTGCCCATCGTTTTGGTGCCGGGTCATCGGCTGCTGCGTAACCCGTCGAATCGGGAGTTGTTGGGCGCGCTGGGTTTAGCGACCGGCGCCGAGGGACGCTATGACGAGGCGTCGGTCTGCGACTTGCTGGTTGTTGGTGGGGGCCCGGGTGGGTTGGCGGCTGCCGTCTATGGAGCCTCGGAGGGATTGACCACTACCCTAGCGGAGGACACCGCGCTGGGCGGGCAGGCGGGAACATCGTCGCGGATCGAGAATTACCTTGGCTTTCCGGCGGGTTTGTCCGGAGAGGAACTGGCTGCACGCGGGGCATTGCAGGCTCAGAAGTTCGGCGCCCGGATCAAACTCGCGGCACGCGCTGTCGGGCTGTGCAGCCGAGATGGTGTGCACCAGGTGAGGTTTGACGACGGCGAGACGATCGCGGCCAAAGCCGTCATCATCGCTACGGGAGCGCGATATAACCGGTTGCCGTTGGAGCGGCTGAGCCAATTCGAGGGCGCCGGGGTTTTCTATGCCGCAACTCAGATGGAAGCGCAATCATGCGGCGGCCGTCCCGCGGTGATTGTGGGAGGGGGCAATTCGGCCGGCCAAGCCGCAATGTTTTTGGCGCGCAGCTGCTCGCGGGTACATGTCGTGATCCGCGGCAACAGCCTGGCCAGCTCAATGTCGCGATACCTCGTCGACCAAATCGAACGTCACCCGATCATCGAGGTGCTCACCCACACCGACGTTGTCCGGCTGATCGGCGATGACACGTTGTCAGGAGTGCAAGTGCGCCACAACGTCATCGGGAGGTCGTCGGTGCTGCAAGCCGGTGGATTGTTCGTGTTCATCGGCGCCAAGCCGGCCACCGACTGGCTCGAGGGCCAGCTCGCAGTGGACCATCACGGCTTCGTGCTCACCGGGCCCGACCTCCCGCTCGACATTCAAGATGCGCGAGCCCAGCCGCCGTTATTGTTGGAAACCTCTCGGCCGGGAATCTTCTGCATCGGCGATGTGCGCAGCGGTTCGATCAAGCGGACAGCGACCGCGATCGGGGAAGGCTCGATGGCGGTGCGGCTCGTGTTTGACCGGCTGCAGACCACTGGCCTCGCCGTGGCTGCTCCGCCCACCGTTGACGCGGCGAGCTGAGCAATGGCCGGAGATAACATGATTGACCCGCCAGTACTGCCGACAGGGACGGAATGCGGGGAATGTTTGGCCGCACAGGGATGGTGGTTTCACCTGCGCCGCTGTGCCGCGTGCGGGCACATCGGCTGTTGTGACTCCTCACCTTCCCGACACGCCCGTCAGCATGCCGCGGTCACCGGACATCGCATCATGTGCAGTTTCGAGCCCGGCGAAACGTGGTTTTGGGATTTCGTGACCGAGCAAGTGGTGAGCGGGCCGCCGTTGGCCCCGCCGCGCCATCGCCCGCCGGGCCAACCGGCTCCAGGTCCTGCCGGGCGAGTACCGAAAGACTGGCGACGGCGGCTTCACTGAGCCCGCGGTTGCCTTAATCAGAGAGTCAGGCGGGTTGGCCCAAGCCAGAGACGTTGCCGTGCTGTTGGGCGAGCTCGACTGCACGTTTGCATGCCTTTTCGAAGTCACCGGCAGGGTCTGCGGTCAGGATCGAGGGCTGGAAGCGCAATTCGTCCATCGCTGTGACGCCGGCCTGATTAAGCCAATCGCGCAGGTAGGTGGATTGGTGATCTATCCCGAACGGCGGGGCGACACCGGGTGCGTACACACCGGAGGTGAGGGCCAAAGTTGCGTGTTTGTTTTTCAGCAGCCCGTAATAGCCCTTTTGTGGGTCAAGCCCCCATAGCAGCCCTGGCTGATGGATTAGATCGACGTAATGCTTGAGCCGGTACGGGATTCCGGAGTTCCACATCGGCGTGGCGATGAGATAGCGGTCCGCGGCGATGAAGCGGTTGGCGATCGCGACGACCTCATCCCATGCGGTGCGTTGTGGCCCGTCAGGTTGTTGGCCGGCTATGACTTTCATTTTCGCGGCCGCCTTATCGCCATCGAACGCAGGTAACTCTTCCTCCCACACGTCGATGGTGTCCACAACGAGGTCTGGGTTGCTTGACCGCAGCGCGGTTAGATACACCTCGGCGAGTTGAATCGACTGCGACTCGGCTTTGCGGGGTGAGGCTTTCAGGTACAGCAACGTAGTCGTGTTCACGTCAAACTCCTTTGAGGCGAATCGATTCGGATATGTGGGCTGGTCGGGCATACCTAAGCTAAGTTTGCGACCGGTGGTGACAATGCTTGTCTGGCCTGTTCTTCCAGTGCGGTCATCGCCTGCAGGTAGGAGATGGGCCCCCAGCTGATGCGTGCCACCCCCAGCTCGGTGAGCCGCTCGATTGAGGGAACGCCGTCCATGATCATCACATTGACTGGCAGCGCGACGCCTTCACAGATCTCACCGATCAGCGCCTCCTCCTGTAAGCCTGGGATGAAAAAGCCCGAAGCTCCGGCGTCGGCGTAGGCCTTCGATCGCTCTATGGCCTCAGTGATGGACCCGGCGGGAACCCTGCCTTGCCCGAGGAACAAATCCGTCCGGGCATTGATGAACAGGTCGATGCGTCGTTGATGAGCGGCGGTGTGGATAGCCGCGATACGCGAGGCGTGCCGCTCCATGTCGTACAGCCCTGTCCCTTGGACGACTCGGTCCTCGAAGTTGATGCCGATCACGCCCAAATCGATGAGGCGGCCGGCATTCTCGGCTAGTTCACCGTTGTCTTCGCTGTAGCCGCCCTCGAAATCGACGCTGACTGGCACGTCCACCGCCGCCGCGATGCGTGCCACGATCTGTTCGGCGAACTCCAGGGGAATGTCTTGCCCGTCGCGGTATCCGTGGGCTTCAGCCACTGACCAGCTGCTGGTTGCGATCGCCGCCGCGCCGGCGGCGGCGATGGCTTTGGCGCTGCCGGCATCCCACGCGTTGTATAGCAGCAGCGGCGCCCCGCGCTTGCCGTGAAGCTCCGCGAACCGCGCGGCCTTTTCAGACTGATTCATCACGTGTCCTCCTCAACGATGCGATCGGATTGTCTGCAACGAGACCTCACCCCTGTGTCGCCGGCCTGATAAGCGAGGCTTGACGCCAGAGCGTGAGAATATGCCGCGTCAGACATGTTGTTGTGCCGCAATGTCATACACCGGATAGTCGGTGTAACCGTGCGCGTCGAACGTGTAGAAGGTGTTGCGAGCGTAGTCGTTGAGCGGCACGCCCAACGCGATGCGCTGCGGCAAGTCTGGATTGGAGATGAACCACCTCGCGAACCCGATCAGATCGGCGTCGCCTCTGACGATGGCTTCTTCTGCGGTAGCGGGCTCGAAGCCCCCGGTGGCGATGATCGGCCCATCAAAGAGCTTCCTGAGCGCTTGTGCGGCGACTGGGCCTTGCCCCTCGGCGATGAGCTCGAATCCTCGCACGCGCGGCTCGATCACGTGCAGATAGGCCAGCCCGTATTCGTTAAGCCGTGCAGCGACATGGTTGAACAGCGCGTGCGGGTTGCTGTCGCCCATGGCGTGGAAGGTGTTGCTCGGAGCGATGCGTACCGCGACACGGTCGGCTCCCCACACTGAAATCGTGGCCTCAACGACTTCGGTGAGCAGTCGGACGCGGTTTTCGATCGAGCCGCCGTAGCCGTCGGTGCGGTGGTTGCTGATGTCCTGCAGGAATTCGTCGAGCAAATAGCCGTACGCCGAGTGCAGCTCGACGCCGTCGAATCCGGCGGTCTTGGCGTTGTTGGCCGCGATGCGATACTCGTCGATGACTCCGGGGATTTCAGCGACGTTCAATGCTCGATGCGGGGAGGGCGGTACTAGGCCGTCTGGGGTCGACACGAGGTTGGCCGGACTGGCCGGATTGATCCAAAACTCGGGGTCCACCGAGGGCGCCACCGGCGTCTCACCGCTGGTCGTCACGTGCGAGAGTCGACCGGCATGCCACAGCTGCGCGAACATGAAGCTGCCTTTGGCATGGACGGCGTCGGTGACCCGCTGCCATCCGCTCACCTGGTCGGCAGTCCACAGTCCCGGTGATCCCTTGCCGCCGTGTCCCCGGTGCGAGACCGCGGTACCTTCGGCGATGATCAGTCCGCCCTCGGAGCTGCGTTGCGTGTAGTACTCGACTTGCAGATCGCTGGGCACATTGCTGGGCCAGTGTGACCGCTGACGAGTCATCGGTGCCATCACGACGCGATGTTTGAGCGTCGTCGGCCCGATCTGCGTGGGCGTGAACAACTTCTTGGTTCCGTTGGTGCTCATCCTTGACTCCTGTGCGCATTTACGTTGTCTGAGACGCCGGCGCCGCGATCACCGTTGTGCGGCAGGCGTGTTCAGGCAAAGGTGGCCATAGACGCGATGTGATTAAAGGGCTTAACCGTGGTGGGCAGGTTATTGCGCGACGAGGTGTGCGCGGAGCAGTTGGTTGAAGGTCTCCGGCCGCTCTTCGGGAAAAAAGATCCGTGCGCCGGGTATCTCCACTGGGGATTTGGCTCCCGGAATTGCATCGGCCAGCCAATAAGCCCACTCCACGGGGAAGTAGACATCGTCGGTGGCCCAGGCGATTAGCGTGGGCGCACGCAGCTGACGCAGCTGGGGTTCGATCGCCACGGTGTGGCGATTGTCGAATGCCGCCAAGAAGCGCTCTAGGTCACGTGTGCGTTGAGCGGTGCGCACAAACGGCTGCAAGTACGTGTTGATGTCGTCATCGGAGACGGTCTCGGGCCGCTCGTAAGCCGGTCCCAGCGCATCCGGCGAGCGGTAGACCGCCTTATCAGACAGCATCGCGTTGAGCGTGTTGGCGAGCTCGCCGGCGGCGGCCATCTTCATGAACGGCTTAAACCCCTCCGGTGGCCAGTTGTCGTGCGTGTCGCAGTTGGTCAGCGTCAACGTTCGCACTCGGTCAGTGTTAGTCGCGGCGAAGATTTGAGCGATTCCGCCGCCGCTGTCATTGCCAATCACATCGACCTGATCGACGCCTAAGGCGTCGAGTAACTCGGTGAGCATCCCGGCGTTCGCCGTCACCGAAACGTCTTGCGCAGGATCGATTTCGGTATCACCGTGTGCCAGCAAGTCCACCGCGATGCAGCGCCGCACGTCAGCCAGCCCCGCCAGCTGGTATCGCCACAGATGGCTGTTCAGCAGCACACCGTGGACGAACAACGCCACCGCGCCCGAACCTGCTTCGGCGTAGCTGATACGCCCCGACGCTAACTGGACACTATGCCTGCCCGGTGCGCTATCCGTGTGCATGCCGCCGCTCATAACCACCCCTACTCTCGCGATACGCCCAGGACGCTACGCCCCGCAGGATCACCGATCTGTCAAAATCTTTAGCAATCTCAAATCCACTGACCCGAAACCGAATTCCCGCCTAAGGCGGGACTTGCGGGCACGCCACCGGCGTTGTCCAAGACGCTCCGCGGCGGCACAGATAACCGCCTCACGACATGTCATAGCCCGTCAGCGGGCCGCTGGCCAACCCTGTACCAGGACGCGGCGTCAGCCCAAGAAATGCCGCGCCGTTCCCTGACGCCGCGGCATGAAACATCGCACCTACCGTTCGCACGCGTTTCCCACACAGCATCGGATCGAGGAATAATTGATCAGCGGCCAGCGCTCTTTTGTTGGCGGACGCTAGTGAACGCGATACAGGAGACCGGGCTGATGATGGACAAATCACCACCGCAGCGGTCTGCGAGCATCCAGGGTCGCAGAACGCAGCAACCCGACCTGGCCGAGTTCGAAGCCCACCAACTTCTCGCCACCGACTCCCTGACGGTCTGGGACGTCGTCTGCCCGGGTACGTGCCGTCAAGAAAGTGCCGAAGAGGCTGCCGACACCACCCATCTGGTGTTCCCCTACCAGGGGGTCTATGTACAGCACATCGGGCGCTCGTTGTCAGTCGCCGAACCCAATGCAGTGGTTGTCATCAACGATGACGAGCCTTATCGCGTCAGCCATCCAGTAGAAGGCGGCGATTCATGCCTGTCGATCTGGGTAGACACCGAAACCCTATTGGAACTAGCGCCGAGCGACTACCTGCGCGCGCCCGGGCGGGCTACCTTCAACCGACCCCGACTGCCAATCGATCCTCAGACCCAGTCACTGGCGGCGCTGCTTCGCCACAAGCTCAACAACGAGAGTTTCGAACGTCTCGACGTCGAGACCCTGACACTGACACTGCTTCGCCGCACCCTCGGAGAACGTAGTTCACCCACCGCTCGCAGCAGCGTTGGACGGCAGAAATTGGTCGATCTGGCTAAACTCGTCGTCTCGTCGGACCTGGGTCGCCGGTGGACGCTCGCCGAGATCGCCGCGCACATCGCGGTCTCGCCGGTCTACCTCACGCATGTATTTCAACAGGTCGAGGGAACACCGCTCTACCGCTACCAACTGCAGTTACGCCTGGCTCGAGCCCTAGACCTGCTCAAAGACTATGAAAATGTCACCGATCTGGCATTTGACCTCGGTTTTTCTAGCCACAGCCACTTCAGTGCCGCATTCAAGCAGACCTACGGCCAGACACCGTCGGCTTTTCGCCAAGCCGCCAGGATTTGACGCCGGCCACCACAACGCCGATTTGAGTGTGCACCTACTTGACACCCAGTGCTGCGCCTGCCCGATTCCCTCGAGCTGAACCGACGTAACCACGAGACCCTCGATCCCCCACGCGGACATCATCGATAGCAATGCCGCGTCTCGCTTCCTCACCGGATCGCTTAAGAATCTGATAGCCGCGCCAGAGCTGAAACCCGTAACGTAGGCACCGACTCGATCGGGTTGGAGCGCGCGGGACACGATGGCTACACACACCAAATCGGGCGGCATCGGCCAACACAGAGCGCCGGCGGCTCACGCGAGACTACGCGGCTCCCTAAATCGAGCGTTAGTCGTCAACACATTGCCGAGTTATTTTCAACTATGTATCGAGGAGCGCCCCGCCATGTCCGAACTACTTGTCATCGCACGACTTAACATCACCGCGGGCCAAGAAGGGGCGGTCTCGGCTGCGCTACCAAAATTCATCGACGCGGCTCGATCCGAACCGGGCAACATCATGTTCGAGGGATACCGCAGTTTGGATAATCCGCTCAATTACTTGCTAATAGAGCGCTTCGCTTCACGAGCGGCGTTCGACGAGCACCTTACGGCCCCGCACTATCAAGAAATGGCACTGAACTACATCGTCCCAAGGCTCGATAACCGGACGATCGAAGAGTTCGAAGTCATCTCCCGTGGGACCGGATGACGGCCCTCCCCAAGGGATTCCAAACGAACACCGAGCGGCAAGAGCCGTCAGTCGACTACGAGAGAGGAAGAAAGAAGATCATGATGGCTGCTACGGCCGCCGAAGCGGGAAGTGTAGGTTCTCATGCCTCGTGGCGGATCTCAATTTCCCTACCTGCGTTTTTGCAGAATTCTCATCATGATGGCGGACGTGTTTTTCTCATCTTCGTGGCGGATCCTAGAACCGTACGGTCGTTCAGTTCAGAGGCTCGCACAGATGGGACAGGGTTCGAAGTGCAGCGGTCCGGAGCCATCGTTACGTGTTGAAGAGGCCCAGCTCGAGAGTGTGCGCGATCTGGGTGATCGCGGCCTGAGCGCGCACGCTGTTGCCGGCCTGGTCCAGCGGCGGTGAATACGCGGCGATCGCCAGTTTGCCTGGTGACACTGCGACGAGGCCGCCTCCGACACCGCTCTTAGCGGGCAGCCCGACGGTGTAAGCCCAGTCGCCGGAGGCGGTGTACAGACCTTCCATCGCCATCAAGGCCAACACAGGTGCCACGTTGGCTTTCGCGATGACGCGTTCGGCGGTGACGGGGTTGACACCCCCGTTGGCCAGGGTCGCGCCCATGATGGCGAGGTCGACGGTGGTGACCAGCGTCGAGCACTGCAGGGTGTAGATATCAACGGCCTCCATCGAGTCGCTGTACATGTATCCGCCGCAGCGCAGCAGCCACGCGATCGCGCGGTTTTGAAAGTTGGTGGCGGGTTCGGAGTCGGCGATCTGTTCGCTGACCCTGATCGGGCGACCGGCGAAATTGCTTTGGATCTCGAGGATCTGGCGCCAGCGGTCGCCGGCGTCGGTAGCCGAGACCAGGCTGGTTGCTGTCATCGCGCCTGCGTTGACCATCGGCGACATCGGCTTGTTGTTATGAAGTTCCAGTGCCAGAACTGAATTGAACGCCTCGCCACTCGGGTCAGCGCCCACCTTGCGGTGAAAGGCCCGCGGGCCTACCTGCTCCATCGCGAGCGCGGCGGTGAATACCTTCGAGATCGACTCCAGCGCGAATTCAGATTCGGCTTCGCCAGCCGAAAAGGTTTGACCGTCCGTGGTTGCCACGCAGATCCCGAACAGTTGTGGGTCGACCTCAGCCAGGGCTGGTATGTAGCCGGCGTTCTTGCCGCCGCGTTTGTTCTTGCACTTCATGTGTGCGGCGTTGACCGCTCGAGCGATCCGGTCGGCGTGGATTGGTGTACTGGCCAAGGGAGTCAATTCTCCTTCACCGCAGTATGTTCAGCTGCAGCCGTGGTCACCACGTGATGGATGAAACCAAGCTTAGCGACGACGTGCGGGAAGATGGTGAACGGGTACAGGTCGTCGCGACCCATCGAGTTATTCACCCGGTTGAGCACCCCGACAACACCAGCCAGTCAGCCATGATGTCCTCGATGGCACAGTCCGCATAAGACACACGAGCATTAACATCGCGGGCCAGGTCCCACTTCACCCGATCGGCTTGGACGACAAGACCTGAATCAGCAATCGTGGCAAGGGTTCCGGTGATGTGCAAATAGTGGGCCCAGGTTTCGGCGAAGTCTTCCCACGGATGAGCGGTGGCGTACTCAGAGATGAAGTCGTGTTGCCACTCGGCCGGCGCCACGCCCTCGTAGTGTCGCTGCAGTGCGGCCTGGTAATCCTGCCGATCGTCGCCGAACATCGCCCGGGCATCGTCGATGAGCGGGGTGTTCTGCACGAGCAGCACCTCGTAGTAATGGCCGACCTCGTGGCGGAAGTGACCCAGCATCGTGCGATAGGGCTCATGCAGCTTGATGCGCACACACTCTCTGTATAACTCCAGCGACTCGGCCAGGTCGATGGTGATCACGCCGTTCGAGTGACCTATCGTCACCGGTCGCCCCAGCGTCTTGCTCGACAGCAGGTCGAACGCCAGTCCTTGGGGGTCGGCGTAGTAAGGGTGGACCGGCAGGCCGAGGTCGATCAGCTCGAAGATCAACCGCCGCAGCTCCTTTAGCGTCGAATCGAGTTCGGCCATCGCGTCGGTGTCATCGGGCGCGGGTCCCTCGCGCACGAAACTGTCGGCGTAGCAGCAGCCGGATGCGGAGTCGTCGGCGGTTAACCAGTTGCAGCCCTGCTCCCAGTGTGCGCAGCGAACCCAGCCACGGCCGTACACGGTCAGCGTTTGCGACGGTAGGCACACGATCCTGCCGCGACGGGAGGTGGTAACCGACCGTGACGGCACACGTCGGGCACTGCTGCGCCTCGAATGGCACCGCTTGCCCGCAGTTGGGGCACCTGAAGGCGCGCACGGTCAGAGGCCGCCGGCGTTGGAAGCGATCGCCGTCATAAGACCTCCTCGGTAAAGAAACCTGATGTGAGAGCCAGTTGGCGTGGGACTTATTGACCAGCGGTCTCTGCAATCTTGCGTTAGCCGCCGGACCGCCAATCCCACACGCTCATGTCGCCCTGCGGATAGTCCGCGCAAGTCTCTGTCGCTTTCGCGACGACTCCTTTGTTGTTGAAGAAGATCTTGGCCCAGTTTCCCCAGTGTGTGGCGACCTGCTCGTAGTAGATGTTGTTGGCGGTGTCCTCGGAGTATTGTCGCCTGCCTGCCGGGTCTAGTGAGAAAAACCAGTGGATGCGGTCTACCGCAGCTTGCTGCACTTCGGTTGGGCGGTGGCTTTTGTCGAGCATGTAGCGGTCGAAGTACGCCGGACTCGTGTCGCGCCGCTGCCAAGTACTGCTCGGCGTCGCAAGATGTGGCGATGATGCGGCGAGGGATGGGGAAATCGTCGGTTGAATCAGCACTCGCGACCGGAGTGCTTGAAGTCGCAGCCAGTACGACAACTGCCATCAACGGAATCAGCGGCGCGGCGACCCGGTCAGCTCGTGGTGCCACCGAACCTCCATCGTTAAGACTCGTAACTTGTAATTCTGCAGGGAATTTGTTAGTCGAAGTCGTCGCCTCCCTAGCCGGTTAAGCACCGAAAGCCGTGACTTCTGTCTTGTCACAGCACCTTTCGGAAGAGATCGTCTTTGCGAGGTGGTTGCGGTGCGACAGCTCCGCTGCCTCGGCGGGCCGGCCGTTGCGGGATCAGGCGCGGCCACCAGAAGAAGGGGCCGAGAAGTCGGGCGAGCGCAGGGGTGATCAATGACCGCACGATCAGGGTGTCGAGCAGCAGGCCGATGCCGACCGTTGAGCCGAACATGCCGACGGATGTGAGATCGCTGGACACCATGGCCATCATCGTGACGGCAAACACGATTCCCGCGGTGGTCACGACCCGACCGGATTTCGTCACCGCTCGGATGAGGCCGGTGTTGAGGCCCGCATCGCTTTCATGGAGATAGCGGGAAACGAGCAGAAGGTTGTAGTCCGACCCGACGGCCACCAGGAGGATGAAGCAGAAGACGATGTTCCACCACGCCAGTGGGATGCCGAGCAGGTTTTGCCAGATCAGCACGGACATTCCGAACGCCCCGGAAAAGGAGAACGCCACTGTCCCAACGATTACCAGGGCCGCGATGATGGCTCTGGTGATGAACAGCATGACCAGGAAGATCAACGAGAACGCTGCGGTCGCCGCGATCAGCAA